>DIWJ01000028.1:19943-20305 GCA_002428445.1 Syntrophaceae bacterium UBA6109 | reverse complement strand
GGTGGTCCTCCGAATATCTACGGATTTCACCCCTACACTCGGAATTCCACTTCCCTCTCCCGTACTCAAGTCTGCCAGTATCCAATGCACTTCCCGGGTTGAGCCCGGGGCTTTCACATCAGACTTAACAGACCGCCTGCGCGCGCTTTACGCCCAATAATTCCGAACAACGCTTGCACCCTCCGTATTACCGCGGCTGCTGGCACGGAGTTAGCCGGTGCTTCCTTCGGTGGTACCGTCAAGCATAACGGGTATTCGCCGTTATGCATTTCTTCCCACCAGACAGAGCTTTACGACCCGAAGGCCTTCCTCACTCACGCGGCGTTGCTGCGTCAGGGTTTCCCCCATTGCGCAAGATTCCT
>DIWJ01000028.1:19717-19926 GCA_002428445.1 Syntrophaceae bacterium UBA6109 | reverse complement strand
CTAACCATCGCAGCCTTGGTAGGCCGTTACCCTACCAACTAGCTAATGGTACGCGGACTCATCCTCCAGCAAAAGCTTTCAAGAAGAGGCCCTCTTTGGCTTCTCGACCGAAATCGAAGAAGCATTATTGGGTATTAGCATACCTTTCGGTGTGTTATTCCCAACTGGGGGGCAGATTATCCACGTGTTACTCACCCGTGCGCCACTTT
>DIWJ01000028.1:0-19703 GCA_002428445.1 Syntrophaceae bacterium UBA6109 | reverse complement strand
GCCAGGATCAAACTCTCCAGTTGAAAAACTTTCGAGGAGATTGCTCTCCTTTTCAGCTGGAAAAAAGGACCCACAAACTCATTATTTCCCACTATTCAATTTCCAAAGAACTTCTTTGAAGCAAACCGGTAGAACGCAAAACCTTCCTTCTTAAAAAGAGCTTCCGAACCAGCAGGCCGAAGGAAGGTGCTTCGCAGAAAGAAATTTCTTTCTACATTAATTTCTATCGGTATGTCAAGCACCAAATTGAGTTACTGCTTGGTTTTCTAAGAACAGGAGGAGCTTCTACCCTTTCTTTTTCTCCCTGTCAAGAAGAAATTTAATTATTTTACAACAACGATAAAATGTCTCTTCTTTCCCTTCCTTAGGTGAATCACACCATCCTTTAAGAATCGCAAGTTGATCTCCTGATCAAAAGCGGATACGGGTTCATCATTAATGTAGGCCCCTCCCTGACTGATCAGACGCCTGGCTTCTCCCCGTGAAGAGCACAAATGAATATCTGCAAACAACTCGAATGCAGGAATGCCTTGCTCAATGCGCTCCCGCGGAACAGCTACCCGCGTAATCGCCGAATTGTCCTCCTCCATTGCCCCCCTTGGGATGGAGCTGGCAGGAAGAATCCCCACTTCGACGGGCCTCAAGCCAAAAGCCGCCACCGACGCCTTCCAGGCTGATATGGCAGCGTCCGGCCCATGTGTAATTCTTGTCGCCTCAAAGGCCAGGACGGCCTTGGCCATGTTCAGCCTTGCATCCTTCAATTCGTGTATGCCGCGAATTTCCTCCATCGGCAAGAATGTGAAAAAAGACAAGAATCTCTGGACATCGCCATCTTCCGTGTTGATCCAATACTGGAAATACTCGTAGGGCGTCGTGAGCTCTCCGTCGAGCCAGACCGTTCCCTTCTCGGTCTTGCCCATCTTTCCACCGGAGGCAGTCGTAATCAGGGGAAAGGTCAAGCAGTAGGCTGTCTTCCCCTCAATCCGGCGGATCAGATCCACGCCGGCAAGCATGTTCCCCCATTGATCGTTACCACCCATTTGAAGAACGCAATTGTTGTGTTGGAACAGATGCAGAAAGTCGTAGGCTTGAAGAAGCATGTAATTGAACTCAATGAAATTCAACCCCCGCTCCAGACGCATGCGGTAGCTCTCCGCCGACAGCATTTTGTTCACACTGAAGTAATACCCGATATCCCGCAGAAACGAGATGTAGTTGAGCTGGGTCAGCCAGTCTGCGTTGTTCAGCATCTGGGCCCCCGTCCCGCCGATGGTCAGGTATTTTTCAAACTGTCGACGCAGGCAATCCGCATTTTGATCGATGCGTTCTCTTGAAAGGATCTGACGCATCTCGGTTTTCCCCGACGGGTCGCCGATCAATGCCGTCCCCCCTCCGATCAGAACGATCGGTCTATGGCCATGCCTCTGCATATGAGCCAAAGCCATGATCGGCACCAGGCTGCCGACATGAAGGCTGGAGGCCGTGGGATCAAAACCGATATAGCAGGTGACCGGGCCACTCGCCAATTGCCGGCTGATCTGCGCTTCGTCACTGGTCTGCTCTACGAAGCCGCGCTCTGACAAGACATCCCAAACGTTCTGCACGTTCAAGCCCCTCCTACAGAAGAATTATCACTACTGGGAAGCCAATGCGCAGTTAACACGCTCGATATGGCGGGCTCTCCCGTCTACCTCGTCAATCTCCAGGAGCACACCCTGCAGCCGCACATTCCCTTTTGCGACTTCAAACTTGTTGGGCATCTGCAATAGAAAACGCTCCAAGACGGCTTCTTTCTTTACGCCGATCACCGAATCCATCGAACCTGTCATCCCCGCATCCGTCAGGTAGGCCGTTCCATTCGGCAGAATGCGCTCATCCGCCGTTTGGACGTGAGTATGCGTGCCCAGAACTGCGCTCGCCTGACCATCGAGAAACCATCCCATGGATATCTTCTCTGAGGTTGCCTCCGCATGGAAATCGACGATGACAACCCTTGTTTTCTGCAACAGTTTCTTAATCTCGCTCTCTGCCGTTCGGAAGGGACAATCCAAGGGGTTCATGAAAATCCTCCCCTGGAGATTGAGAACCGCCACATACTTTCCGGATGCCGTCGGCAGTAAGACGCTGCCATGACCCGGCACGCCGGGAGGATAGTTCGCCGGACGGAGCAGTGTTTCGTAGTCCTCGATAAAATCCAGCACTTCTTTCTTGTCCCAGACATGGTTGCCCGTCGTCAAGACATGGATCCCCGTCAGGTACAGCTCATCCACAACTTCCTGAGTGAGGCCAAAACCGGCCGCGGCGTTCTCACAATTCGCGATAACAAGATCAACACCCCACCGAGCCACCAAGGGCGGGAGCAACTCTCTGACAGCCATCCGCCCCGGCTTGCCGATGATATCTCCTATAAAAAAAATCTTCATGAGCGAGCTCTACTTTGCAAAATCTGACACGCGGGTTTCGCGGATCACGGTGACCTTGATCTGGCCGGGATACGTGAGCTCCGACTCGATCTTCTTCACAACGTCCTTACACAGCATCACGGCATCGTTGTCTGAAATCTTCTCATTCTCAACAAGGATCCGGATTTCTCTCCCCGCCTGAATCGCGAAGCAACGATCCACACCGCTGAAGGAGTTGGCGATATTCTCAAGTTCCTCCAGGCGTTTGACATAGGTTTCAAGCATCTCCCGGCGTGCACCGGGTCTCGCAGCCGAAAGCGTATCCGCCGCCTGCACAAGTACTCCGAGCAGCGTATTGGTTCTGCCATCGTCATGGTGAGTTGCTATCGCCTGCACAATGCGCGCATTCTCGCCGAACTTCCGCGCGTACTCAGCTCCGATGGCGGCATGGGTTCCCTCAACCTTATGGTCCAGCGCTTTGCCGATATCGTGCAACAAACCGGCCCGCTTGGCCTCCTTGATATTCAGCTTCAGCTCGGATGCCATCATTCCCGTCAAGTGGGCCACTTCAATAGAGTGCTGAAGCACGTTTTGAGAAAAGCTCGTTCGGAACCGCAGACTTCCAAGCAGACTGATCAATTCCGAATGCAGATCATGTACGCCGACATCAAAAGACGTACGTTCTCCGGTCTCGCGGATGATCTGCTCAACCTCCGTTCTGACCTTTTTGACGACTTCTTCAATTCTCCCCGGATGGATCCGCCCGTCGGTAATCAATCGCTCGAGGGATATTCTCGCCACCTCTCGACGGACAGGATCAAAACTGGACAACACGACGGCTTCCGGCGTGTCATCGACGATGAGGTCAATTCCCGTGGCCGCCTCGATTGCCCGAATGTTTCTTCCTTCGCGGCCGATAATGCGGCCTTTCATTTCGTCGCTGGGCAGATTCACAACCGAAACCGTATTTTCAGCGACAAACTCCCCGGAATATCGCTGCACCGCATAGGCAATGATCTCCTTGGCGGATTTGTCAGCCGTTCTCTTGGCTTCATCCTCAATTTTCCGAATCATGCCGGCCGCATCTGCCTTGGCTGCGCTCTCCATGGATTGGATCAGCAGATTCTTCGCTTCCTCAGATGAAACTCCCGCTATCTTCTCAAGCTTTTCCCTCTGTTCCTCCATCATTCTGTTGAGTCTGTCATGTTTTTCGTGGAGTTGCGATTCCTTGCTGCCCAGGCCTTTCTCACGATTTTCGATCGCTGCTTCCCTCTGTCCCAGCGAATCCTGTTTTCGCTCCAGATTTTCTTCCTTTGTACGAAGCCTCCGTTCCAAACTCTCGAATTCGCTCTTCCGGTCCTTGCTTTCCTTTTCGAATTCAGCCTTCAACTTCAGCAGATTCTCTTTTACCTGAATCACTGCTTCCTTCTTGATCGTTTCCGCTTCCTTCTTCGCCTCGCTGACAATTCTCGCCGATAAGCTTTCCGACGACTCCATCTTCTTCTTCGCCAAGCGGCTGCTCAGGACAAAACCTGCAAAGACGCCTATCGCAGCGACTACCGCAATTGCCAAAATTATTATTAGGTTATATAACAAGATCCGTCACCTCCTCCGTCAGGGCATATTTCAACCCATCTACGCAGTGAAACTCCTGCTTCGTTCGAACGATCTGTCGAGGATCGTCTGTTTCGCACCGCGCGGCAATTTCTTCACGTGCCTCGCCGGTACGTTATTCGCTTCTTTTGAGGGATTTGAATGGAAAAAGGAAGAAAACGAAGGTCAAGTTCCAGGGTGGCGGCAGCGCTACAAAAGGAAACCCCCCGCAATTGCCGTGTTATACACCCTTTTTGAACCTTTAAGATACGTGGGCACCTATTTCTGTTGCTTTAGGCTTTCTACCCCCGTGGTTACGGGATGCCGGCAGACATGCACACCGCAAATCCAGGCAAGGTCCCCATCTCCAAGGTGTTGGCTCAAAAAAGACTGTCAATCACGCGCATCGCAGGGGATTATCCAATACATTCCAATTTCATTGCGGCCGGATACCATTGATTAACTCAATCAACTTCCCCGATCTGGTTTCCAATTGCTGATAGATCTCTTCCCGCAAGTTGTTGTTCTTAAAGTATTCGTCCGCGATGTTCAACGCGGCTAGGATGGCAATCTGCAAGGCATTCCCATCATGGGAGCTCTTTCCGATTTCTTCGGCCTTCTGATTGACATACCTGACCACGCTGGCCACATGCTCATCCCCCGAATCACTAAAGACTGCAATTTCCTGTCCCAGTATCTTGATTTGAAAACGCTTTTTCAACTGAAACACCCCAGTTCCTATCGCGTCACTTCGATATTTCGAAGCAGTTCCAACAGCGAGTCCACCTTGGAGCGGACGGCATCCCTTTCTTCCCTCAATCCCCCTATCTTATTTTTTATCTCTTCCAACTCCCCGTTCTTCGTCTTTACAATCTCTTCTAATTCCTGGTTCCGCTTTTTTACAGCCGCGTATTCCTCAACGAGGGTTTTGATCTTTTTTTCCAACTCGTTGAACTTGGCGAACTCCACGAAACATCCTTTCTCAACGGCCGACAGTATCTTGGCCTTCAGTGCCAAGTGCAAGTTCCGGCTCGGAAATTTTGGTCGGATTATGTCAACAGGCCCTCAAAATGTCAAGTCATTATTTCCACGCGGGGAGGCTGTTCTGATGAGCCGAAAGGAATGTGTACAATTCCTCCAAGACCTCGTCTCTGCGGACAAATTGCCCTGCACGCTGACGGAAAAGAGATCCTCCACTCAAACCTTTCGTGTACCACAGCAGGTGCTTGCGAAAGGTGATCACAGCCCGCTCCTCTCCGTGACAAGCCACTTCCATGTCCAGATGCCCCCGGATTACCGACATTCGCTCTTCAGCACTCGGTTCAGAAGGCGCTGCACCGTCCCATCTTCCCTGCACGCGAAGAATCCGCTCAAAAATCCAGGGATTGCCTAAGGCGCCTCTGCCGATCATGATACCGTCGCAGCCGGTTTCTTCGAACATTCGTATGGCATCCTCAGGCCGCCGTATATCTCCGTTGCCGACGACGGGAACAGCTAGATTCTTCTTCAGTGTCCCGATGAGGCTCCAGTCCGCATTTCCGGAGAAACCCTGTTCAGCCGTACGGGGATGGAGGATGATCGCATCGGCACCGCAATCCTGCACAATGCGGCCGATATCCAAAGAATTCATCCCGGTCTTCCACCCTGCCCGCAACTTCACCGTGAGGGGCAGCGGGGTGGCCGCCCGGACGGCCCGGACGACGGCTGCGACCTTGTCGTGATCCCTCATAATCGCCACGCCGGACCCGCCTCTGACCACCTTCTTGGCCGGGCAACCCATGTTAAGATCGATCAAGTCGACATTCATGTCAGTCAGCATGCGGGCCGCTTCTGCAAGCACGGCTGGGTCAGATCCGAAAATCTGAGCCCCCAAAGGCTTGTCCTCTTCCGATGACACAAGACAGCGCATGGCCGCCCGTTGAGATCTGACGAAACCATGGGCGCTGATCATCTCCGTAAAAGCAAGTCCGCATCCGCATTTCCTGACGATCAACCGGAACGGGTGGTCCGTAATCCCCGCCATCGGCGCCATCAACAGATTGTTGCGCAGAAATAGAGAACCGATCTTCATGATTTCTTGAGCTTCAGAGAGGCCGCTGCCGCGCCGCCTTTCTTCGTCTGAGTGCAGCAATCTTCCATTCTTTGGCTAGCCCTTTCGAGATCATCCGGAGTATTGATCCCCATAACCTCGAAGGCATCGCCGGCAACCAGAGCCCCTACCCGATATCCTTTCGCGACGGCGATTCCGACGATATCCGTCAGATAGTACTCTCCCTGGGCGTTGTTTCTGCCGATCTCTTCGACCGCCGAAAAAAGAAATCGGCTGTCCACGCAATAGATGCCCGTATTGATCTCCCGGATGAGTTTCTCTCTTTCCGTCGCATCTCTCTGCTCGACGATCTGGACAACCCGTCCCTCATCACTCTTCACAATACGCCCATAAGCGCCGGGATCATCCAGGACCGCTGTCAGAACCGTCAGCATCGAATTCTCTGCCTGATGGCGGGATACAAGTTCCGAGATGGTTTCCGGTCTGAGCAGGGGGACATCCCCGCACAGAATAACAACCAGGCCGTCGTAGTTCAGAAAACAACCTCTCGCCTGGAGCACGGCATGTCCGGTTCCGAGCTGCTGGTGCTGTTCTACGAAGATCAGATCGTTATCGGGAAATGTCTCGCGCACACGATCAGCCCCATGACCGACGATGACCACGGTCTTTTCGGCACCAATCGCTTTTGCCACGTCCAATACATAGGACAGCACCGGCCTTTCTCCCAGCAAATGCAATACCTTCGGCAGGTCTGATTTCATCCTCGTTCCTTTTCCGGCCGCGAGAATCAAGGCACGCAGACTTCGACTTCTCTCCATCTCTTTACGGTAACCTCCCGCGCTCTGTCCATGGATGATATCTTGGTTGTATTATCAGATTCACAAGACAAAGCCCATCCAATTTGTTTGACAAGAACGGCGCTTTTCCGCTATGGAAGAGCACCCGTAGACGCTTCGGAATGGTCCGGTTTCCGAGACATCGGGAAGGCATCGGGGATTCTTATTCAGACCGGCTACCAACCAAAGGAAACGACCGTAATCCTCTGGAAATCTCAAAAGATGTCGAGATGCGCGCCGAAAGGAGATTCGAGAACATGATCGGGGTTCTCCTCGTTGGCAATGGCGCCAGAGAGCACGTGCTGGCAGAGACCATTGTCCGCTCCACTCACAAGCCTTGCCTGTATTCTTTCATGAAGGCGAACAATCCCGGTATTGTTTCCCTGTCCAAAGAAGTGCGAATCGGCAACTACCGGGATCCCGAACCGATCGTCCGATTCGCAAGAGACGCGGGCGTGTCCTTTGCCGTAATCGGGCCCGAGGATCCGCTCAACAATGGGATATCGGACGCTCTCGCTGCAGCCGGTATCCCTGTTGTCGGCCCGTTAAGAGATTTGGCGCGGCTGGAAACTTCGAAATCCTTCACACGCGATCTTGTCCGCAAGTTCGGGATCCCCGGGAACCCACAGTATCGAACATTTTCTTCCGCGGACGGCATTGCTGAATTCCTCGACGAAATCGGAGCAGCCGTCATAAAGCCCGACGGCCTGACCGGAGGCAAAGGGGTGCTTGTCCAGGGCGAGCACTTCACGACGTCGTCAGAGGCGCTGAAGTACTGCGCCCAGATCCTCCGCGAGCACCCCAGCGTCACGATCGAAGAGAAGCTGGAAGGAGAGGAATTCTCTCTCCAGTGTTTCTGCGATGGCACGACGGTAGCGCCGATGCCGGCGGTTCAGGATCATAAACGGCGTTTTGCCGGTGACACCGGCCCCAATACGGGCGGCATGGGTTCCTATTCCTGCGAGGATCACTTGCTGCCGTTTCTTCGCTCCCAGGATGTGCAGGAAGGGCTCGATATCACACGCAGGGTTGCCGAGGCGCTGCGGCTTGAAACCGGCAAACCCTACAAGGGAATTCTGTACGGCGGATTCATGGTAACCGGCCGGGGCATTCGTCTGCTCGAGTACAATGCGCGATTCGGCGATCCGGAGGCGATGAACGTCCTCCCGTTGCTTTCGACGGATTTTATCGATCTTTGCCGGTCGATGATTGAAGGCACCCTGGAGCAACTTCCCGTTTCCTTCGACCGAAAGGCCACCGTCTGCAAGTATGTCGTTCCATGCGGGTACGGACTGCCGAAAGACCATCCAGGCGCCTCTTCAACCGCCGCCCGGATCGAGGTCGGCGACATCGGGGACGCCCGTCTGTACTATTCTTCTGTCGATCAGCGGAAAGACGGCTTGTATATGACCGCGTCGCGTGCCATTGGCATCGTCGGGGTAGCGGGAACCCTGCCGGAAGCTGAGCGTATCGCCGAAAAAGCGGTCCATGCCGTCATCGGTCCGGTAGATCACAGGCCTGATATCGGCACGGACACCCTGATTCGCCGGCGCGTCGAACACGTTCGGAAAATCAGAAACAATACATCGCAATCGTTATGAAGGGGGATTCCAAAAAATGGCTGGCAATGTCATCAAGCGCGCGCTGATCAGTGTGACGGATAAGAAAGGAATCGTCGAGTTTGCCAAGGGACTCGACGCGTTTGGCGTAGAGATCCTGTCAACGGGAGGAACTGCAGCCCAGTTGCGCAAGGCAGGGCTCACGGTGCGGGACGTCTCGGACTATACGGGGTTCCCGGAGATGATGGACGGACGGCTCAAGACGCTCCATCCCAAAATTCACGGCGGACTGCTCGCCCTGCGCAACAACGAGGAACACCGGGAGGCCATGAAGGCGCACGGGATCGAACCGATCGATATGGTCGTAATCAACCTGTACCGCTTCGAAGATACCGTGGCAAAACCGGGATGCCTCCTTGAAGAAGCGATCGAAAACATCGATATCGGCGGGCCGACGATGTTGCGTGCCGCCGCGAAAAACTCCTCTTTTGTAACCGTCGTGACCAACCCCGCGGACTACGATTGTATCCTGCAGGAGATGAAATCATCGGGAGGGAAAATCTCGGCGGCGACCAATTTTTTCCTTGCTGTAAAGACCTTTCAGCTTACGGCGCGCTATGACGCGGCGATCTCCAATTACCTCGGCACTATCGGATCGGACGGCGCCCGCAAACCTTTCCCGGACACCTTCACCTTCCAATTTGTCAGGGCACAAGATCTTCGCTACGGAGAAAATCCGCACCAGGCCGCGGCCTTCTACAGGGAGGCCGATGCGACGATTTCCGGAATCTCCAACGCCATCCAGATTCAGGGCAAAGAATTGTCCTACAACAATATCATGGATTCCGATGCCGCGTGGCAGGCCGTCTCCGACTTCGACCTGCCGGCCGCAGTCATTATGAAGCATGCCAATCCGTGCGGCGCTGCCACATCCACCTCCGCGCTCGTCGATGCCTATCGGAAGGCGCTCCAGACGGATCCGGTTTCCGCCTTCGGGGGAATCGTCGCCTTCAACAAAAGCGTCGATGCGAAGACGGCCGGGGAGTTGGCAAAGATTTTTCTGGAAGTCATTATTGCACCAGCCTTTGACGAAGACGCCAAAGCCCTGCTGGCAGCGAAGAAAAATCTTCGGGTCCTGGAAATCCCCGCAGCCGCGGAGACACGAGGGCGTGGTTACGATTTCCGGCGGGTGGTCGGAGGTCTCCTTCTTCAGGACCGCGACAGCGGCGTACTCGATATCCGGAAGGCAAAGGTCGTCACGAAGAGAGCTCCCACGGAAGAAGAATACCGGGCGCTCGACTTCGCCTGGCGCGTCGTCAAACACGTCAAGTCCAATGCCATCGTCTATGCGACTCAGGATCAACTCGTTGGCGTGGGCGCCGGCCAGATGAGCCGGGTGGATTCCGTAAGAATCGCAAAGATGAAAGCGGTGCTGCCTACGGCCGGTACGGTGCTGGCTTCCGATGCCTTCTTCCCATTCCGGGACGGCCTCGATATCGCCGCGGAGGCCGGCATCACGGCAGCGATCCAGCCGGGCGGGTCCGTCCGGGACGACGAGGTCATCCAGGCGGCGGACGAACGCAATCTCGCCATGATCTTCACGGGCCAGCGCCATTTCAAGCATTGAGAACCAACGTCAATCCGTAAAGGACGGCAATTGCAAGCAAGGAGAGAATCTCATGCCGAAGAGAAAGACGCCGATCGTAAGCATCGTAATGGGCAGCGATTCGGATCTGCCCGTGATGGAAGAAGCGTCAAGACTCCTGAGGGCCTTTGACATCCCCTATGAACTCTTCCTGACATCAGCCCACCGGACACCGGAGCGGACATCCAGGTTCGCGCGGGAGGCCGCCAAGAGGGGCATCCGCATTCTGATCGTCGGAGCGGGCGCCGCTGCCCATCTCGCGGGCGTGATCGCATCGCAGACGGACTTGCCCGTCATCGGCGTACCGATCGACGCGACGACCTTGGGTGGGCTGGATGCCCTTCTTGCAACGGTCCAGATGCCGGGAGGCGTCCCCGTGGCGACCATGGCCATCGGCAAGGCGGGTGCGAAGAATGCGGCCTTGTTCGCCGTCCGCATGCTTTCGCTGGATGATCCGGATCTGAAAGAGAAGCTCCACGAGTACATCGCCAATATGGCGAGGGAAGTGGAACGAAAGCACAGCGACCTGTCATGCCGAGCATCCTGAGTGCCACGGAAAGCGAAACCTTGCAGAAAGCCGTTCGACTGCTTCGGGATGGCGGTGTTCTTGCCTATCCGACGGAAACATTCTACGGTTTGGGCGCCGATGCCGGCAACGAAGCAGCCGTCAGACGGATTTTCTCAATCAAGGGAAGAGATTTCCGTAATCCCATTCCGCTGATCATAGGCGAGGAGCGCATTCTCCGCCATTACACGGCAGAAATACCCAAAGCAGCAACACAGTTAATCAAAGCCCTGTGGCCCGGTCCCCTGACGCTCATTTTTTCCGCTGCCGCCCGGGTAAATCGTCTCCTGACGGGAGGAACAGATAAGATCGGCATACGCCTGTCCAGCCACCCCGTCGCCTCCTCCCTGGCAAGAAGCATTGACGGCGCATTGACGTCGACAAGCGCCAACCTTTCAGGCGAGACAGAATGCAACTCGGCCGCAGCGGTCATGGAGCAAATAGGCGACCAAATCGATCTCATTATCGATGGCGGCGCAACCGCTGGAAAGGCAGGGTCAACCATCGTGGACATCACCGTCGCCCCCCCGGTGATTCTTCGCGAAGGGGCGGTGCCCTTCAGCCTCATCAAACAGATCCTGAGCGGACAAAGAGCGTAAAATGCCGCCATTTGCACGCAGATACGCAAGACTCTGAAAAATAAGCGTAATTCCATGTGATAAAGGTTACACAGGACGATAAAATGGTCTTGACATGACCTTCGTACGATGGGATAAAAATCATCAACTAGAGGTTATCGGCTTTCTCACAAAAAACTTTAATCGGACGAACTTGTCATCTGAGCTCGGCGCACTCCTGATCTCATCCTTTGCAGAAAGGACCCGCCATGAAGAAGTTCGTACTGCTCGCTTCATTCACCCTCCTTTTTCTGCTGATAGTACCGAACCATGTCTCTTGCCAAACAATTAGTCTCGAAGAAGGAATCCGTCAGTACAAGGCTGAAAATTATGAAGAGGCAATCGAAATTCTCCTGAAGGTCCGGAAAGCAGAGCCCTCCTCATCGATGGCCGCCTTCTTCCTTGGAATGGCGTTCAAGCAGACCAACGACACTCAAAACGCACTCCCGCAGTTTCGGGACGCCGTCATCCTGAAACCCCCGATCCGGGAGGCCGTCGTCGAGTTGATCGACATCTCTCAGCAGTTGGGAAACATCAAGGATGCAAAACAATGGATCACGCTGGCCGAGCGGGAAGACATCTTTCCGGCCAAGGTGAGTTTTCTCAAGGGCATGGTCCTGGCGCAGGAAGGCAAGTACGGCGAGGCCATCGAGACCTTCGAGAAGTCAAAACAGCTGGATTCATCCTACAAGCAGGCGGCTGAATTCCAGATCGCGATTTGTTACATGAACCAGCGGAATTTTTCGAAGGCCAAGGAGCGGTTTCAGGCGGCCCTTACCCTTGACCCCCTTTCCGACCTCGGCTCGTTCGCACGCCGCTACCAGGAAATCGTCGAGCAGCGGAGCTTCATCGAGCGGCCCCTGCGGATCACATTGGGTATCATGGGCAAGTACGACACGAACATGCTGGCGGAACCGAACCTCTATCCGGGGATTGAATCCCTGACGACCGGCGAACAGGCCAGCTACGGCATGATGAACACCTTCCGTCTTGATTTCGTGCCGACCCTTCCCGGCAACTGGCTCTTCAACGCCACCTACGCCCTTGCCAGCGGCATCAATGAAAGAAATTACGATACGCACGACGTCCTGGCCAATACCATTTCGCTGGCGCCGGGCTACAACTTCGGCAAATTTGCATTGAACTTCCCCGTCAATTACACGCATACCCTCAAACGCGACCCGAGCTATCGCCGCTATTCGGACAATTTTTCAGCCGGCCCCATGGTCCGCTATCTTGCGGGGCAGAGCCACATCCTGGAGTTCTTCACCGGGTACACGAAGAAGAACGTCTTCAAGACCGTAACGAATCCCGAACTGGAAGACCAAAGCTCCTGCGGAACGGACAGCTACTTGAGTTGGATGTGGCTGCTCGAAAGCGGCGGCATTCTCAACCTGAAATACGGCTATGCCGTCGAACGCGCCGACGGCATCCACTACAGCAACAAGAGCAACCATTTCACCGTCAATGCGATCCATCCACTCTACAAGGCACTCCGCCTGCAGTTGAGCGGCGACGTAAACCTGCAGAATTACGACAACGAAAATCTCTTCTTCGGCAACGAGACGCGGCGCGACAAGATCTACACGGGAACAGTGGGCCTCACCTGGGACGTTCACAGAAACGTGAGTCTGATCGCCCAATACACGGGCACCGTTGCCCATTCGAATATCGCAGCTTATGACTACGACCGAAGCATCTATTCGGCCGGCATGGAACTGAAATTTTAGGACGACCGAAGAACTCGAAGATGGCAGGAAGTTTCACGGGCATTTACTGATCAACACCGCAGACTTCTTCTTCACCCTTGGGAGGGGGTGTTTTATGAAGCCGAAAGTCCGAATGGCAATATTCGCGCTGATTTTCCTGGCGCTTCTCATCCCGTCCTCAGTATTGGCGGCTCCCATCGGGAAAATCAGCGCCGTCCAGGGCAACGTGGACGTCACCGTCGGTTCGACACCCGCCGTCGCCGCCAGGGAAGGCATGCCCGTGAACGAGGGCGACATCCTGCGGGCCAAGAGCAAGTCGAAGGCCGAAGTAACCTTCAACGACGGTAACCAGTTGCGCCTTGCCGCGAACACACGACTGAAGATCACCGCCTATGCCGTCGGCGAGAAGAAGAGTAACTTCCTGAACCTCTTCCGCGGCAAGATGCAGAGTATGGTCAAGAACCTGGGCAAGGGCAGCACCTACGAAGTCCGCACGCCGACTGCCGTCTGCGGTGTCCGCGGGACAGATTTCTTCACGTTCTTCCAGAACGGTGTAAGCGGCGCGATTTTCAAGGAAGGCACCGGGTACGGTTATAACTCGAACATGCCCAATGACGTGAAGGTCATCACCGCCGGACAGGCAATGGTCATCTCCACCAAGGACGCGCCTCCGGTCATCAAACCGGCCACGGCGGCGGATATCGAGAAGCATTTGAAAGATACGGCGCCACCGCCAAAAAAAGATGAAGAAAAGAAAGAAGAAGGCAAGAAGGACGATCAGGGCGGCCAGCAGGCCAAACAGGAAGAGAAGAAAGAGGAAGGCAAGAAGGACGACCAGGGCGGTCAGGGTGAACAGCAGGGACAACAACAGGGTCAGCAAGAGGGAGGCACCCAGCAGGGGCAACAAGAAGGTCAGCAGGGAAGCGGCACGCAGCAGGCCTCGGGACCGCCGCCTGAAGGGCAGGAGACTGCACCTCCGCCGCCCTCCGCTCCGGTAGTTTCTCAACTGATGGAACCGCCCCCATCGGCACCTGCACCGCCTGTGATCACTACAGAAGCTCCACCTGTGGACATTGCCACGCAGGTCCAGCAGCAGGAATCGGCCGAAATCATCATCGAGGAACAGTCCACACCTGAACCTGAACCTGAACCTACGCCTACACCTGAACCTACACCTGAACCCACACCACCGCCGGTAGTACCGAAGACCACTTTCTCGACAGCCACTACGTTGGGCGCGCTTTCCGGAACGCTCTCCGGCGAGATTGTCGACGCGACAAACGTAGGTACAGCGAGCCTCTCGGGAGCCTACGCAAACCCGCTTGCCCCGACGACGTCGATGGTGAGCGGCGCCCTGAGCGACGGCAGCACCTATGACGCTGCACTGGCCGGCATGCCCGGCTCCTATCGAGCGCTGATGAGAGGCATCTATCGAAAGGGCGATAGCATCGGCTATCTGAGAGGCAATCTTTCCGGGACGGCTACAGGGGGAACGCTTTCAACCACAGGTGCCGTCGAAAGAACAGGAATCCTTGGCACGGTAGCGAATTCGTCGGATGTCATCAGCGTGATTACCGATATCTCCGTACCTCAGATTGCCGATCTTTTCCCTGCCGCCGCGGTCGAATCCCCGTCCCTTGCGGATGTCCGCGGCTTCTATACGGCTGCCTCTTACGGCATGCAGGGGGTCGAGGCGGTCTGGAGCACGACCACGACGGGCGGGAACTACAGCTCATCCTCAACGGCGATGTACGGCGCATATGGCTTCATGGATTCCGCCGATCCCTATTATTACGGAAGTCCCTACTACATGATGGGCGACGACCTGATCGCGGCGGCCGATCCCGCAACGGGCCGAGTGAACATGTCGGGCAACCTGCTCTACCTGGATTCGAACTACATGGGGATCATCGGCCTCGCCTATCAGGGCAAATACGACCCGGCCAGTCCGGCAGGCACCTACGAGAGCGTAGGAGCCGGCACGGCCTCCATGGCGCCCCTGGCCTTCTTCGGCGAATGGGGCCCATACATGGGCGGACCGGGCTGCCTCTTCAGCAACGTTACGGGCAACTACACCTGGGCCGGGTCCGATTCGGGCATCTTCGGCGGCCTCGATCCCTTCTGGAGCGGGTCCGGATCGCCGTTTCTCGCCATGGGAACGAACGACTTCGACCCTTACTATGCCGGGAAGTCTCATTACCTCTGGAATACGGAGATCTATGGGCGCCAGAATGAAGTCTTCAGCGGCGAATACATGGCCCAGATGCGGGGCTACACGGCCGGCCTCTGGGTCCCGGGGGCGACCACGGTCAACGGCGCAGCAAGGGCGGTTTACGTGGATCTGGCCGGCACTCCAGGCATTCTCTTCAGCGACGACATCACCATGAGCAGCTATCCCGCCATCGGCATGTGGAAGGCCGAGGGGACGCTGACGCCCTATCCGTCGGGAGATCCAGGGGGCGTCTATTATTATCCCCACCTGGGAACGCTTTCCGGCAGGTTCGGCGGGGCTTTCGGCGCCGGAGCAATATTCGGAGCCTCCTCAGAAGCCTACAGCTTCAGCGAAACCACTTTCCTCATGAACGAGGTCAGCGGTCAGAGCCTGAACTGGGGCATCTACAACCTGCGCCTCGGCGCCGGAAACACGTTCAGTGGCAAGCCGACGGGAGACGCGAGTTGGTCGGCTATGGTCGGCGGCACAGGAGACTTCGGATACAGTTACGACAACGGGTATGAGAACGGCTACTGGCTGATGCAGGCAATCGGCACATGGTACTCCACAGGAGAGGCTTCCGGCGCCGCGAGCGGCTTCTACATGACAAATAAATGGATCGGCAATATCGGCGGACCTGTCACGGCCGTCGGTGAAGATGGCAACTGGATCGGCCAGAGTATCGGTTCCTATTCGGCAGGCACCGCTGTAACCTATCCCGGCTATTGGGGCTCGTCCGATTTCCTGAACAGCCTCTATGCAAACTATTATTCCGAGGGAAGCACTCCCATAAAGGCGGGGGATGACTGGGGCATGGCCGGAATAACCTCCACACCCTGGAACACATTGGGAAACAACTTCCTGGCTATCGGCGATTATGATGTCTCCATGTACGGGTATGGCGGCCAGTCTTCCTACGTGATGAACACCGAAGTTGGCAGCCGCGAGATGCAGTTCTTTCCGGGTGACTCCATCAACGCCGGCGAATTCATCGGACAGGGCGCGGGACTATGGAAATTTGGAGAAATCGAGGGCGCTCTGTCAGCTCTTTATGTGGCCCCCGATGGACTGAGTTCCGGGATTTTCACCGCTTACAACCCGCTCTCAACGGCTCCAGCAGGGACGTTAGTCGGCAATTACTACGGAATGGATGCAACAGGAGATGTCGGCCTCTGGTTCCTCCAGGGAACGCTGACGCAGACGCAGAAAGCCGACAGCCGTTACAGCGCATTTACATTGCAGTCGGATCCCTCCAACCTTGTCGCTGCGTTCATTTCGGGAGACGATAGCGTTTCCGGCAATGGCATGAGCACCCGTTATTATTTCAATGCCTATGACAGCGTTCTCGGCCGGAACTATGACCTCCCCTGGGGGATCTATCAATTCAGCGTAGACCAGGGAACCTTCAATCTGACTGCAGAGAAAACACCCGAGACTTACCTCACCGGCCGCGATCTCCCCGTTGGCAGCGGGAGCGATGTCACTCAGGAAAGCTTCTGGATTGGCGATCTCAAGAACATGGCATGGGCGAACGGCCAAATTCACGGCACACTCTCTGGTCAATACCTCTCCCGGACCCAAATGGGCACGATGAAGGAGGGTCCTTTCTACGGCCTCTACAGTATCGATTCGACGGGCGGCTGGATCGGTGCGGGCGTCGGTGTCTTTCAGGGAGAGCCCCTTGCACTGAGCGCCGACGTGGGTGGCGGTTACGGCGGCTTCGGTTACTACAACGGAACGGGTTTCTCCTGGAGCAATACGAATGATCTGGCGGGACGTCTGGGCGTGACAACGGCCATGTGGAACGCGGGCAGTTCATCCGGTCCGCAGGCCTTTCTCTCCATCGGCTCCGCCAACAACGCTGGAGGCTATCCCTCTTATCAACCATATCCGCTCTGGAAAAGCACGCTGACTGGGAACACCACCGACAATGCGACAGAAAGCGCCGGCGGGCCTTACGCATTCGCCGGTTACATGGGCGGTCTCGTAATGAATTATGACGCGGTAAACGGCATCGCCAACTCGGACACGGTGGGCACGGCCGCAGCGATCTACGTCCGCCCGGACGGGGCAGGCGGATACGTTGCCGGATTCATGACGTCCAAAGACATTGTCCCTAATTTCTATGAAGACCTAAATATGTACAAGGCGACGGGAACGCTGACGGCCGTTGATATGGCCGCTACAACGCTGACGCCGGATGACCTGTACTGGGGTAGCGGCTATCTGTCGGAAGGCAATCTCACAAAGCTCCATATAACAGGCGCCGTCACCGGCTCCATCTACGCCAAGCCTTTGCATCTGGTGGAAAGCAGCCAGACCTTGCCCTGGGGCGTGATGAGCGCCGAGGCCGGCGGGGTTTATGAAGGGACCTGGCCGTCCGGCAGTTCATGGACATCGAATTTGGGCGCATCAGTAGGAACCGGATATATCCTCGGTCATGCGGCGGGTTTGTCCATCGCCGGCGGAAATTTCTTCAGAACCGATGCGACGTTCGATGAAATCCACCTCTCGGCCGATATCTTCAGCCTGACGGCTGCCAGTTACACCGTCTCGTATGCCGATACGGCCGCTGCTTCAAGTGTGATGCTTTTCGGTTCCTATGGCAACAACACATGGCAGGCCTACGGAACGGGCGTCGGAGGTATGTTGCAGAATCTCGCCTTCGCGGGCCGCGTCGAGAATGGCGCGTATGGAATATTCGGCAACGGTTCGCTGGTTTTCAGCGATACCGCAGCCTACCCCCTGACAACTCCCCGGGGCATTCTGGGCGGCACATCCGCCCTCCTGGAGAGCGGATCTGTCGCCCTCTCCGGTATCGGCAGCTACTACAGTGCCGCCGACAATCCACTGCTTAAGATGGGCATCCAGGGTTACGATCTGGCCAATGCAGGCAGTGCCTATGGCGGCGCTTATCTTGAAATGAGCATGGGTGGAGTGAGAAACGCGACGACCGCCTACGGCCGCATTGTTGGTCTCTACGCCAAGCGCGTAGCCGCTGCCTACGATCTGGGCACGGTGAGTTCCAATTTCTTCACGGCGAACCTGTATCCGGATCTTAATCCTCTAGGCCCGGCAGATCCCAACTATCAGGCAGGTACGGGGATGTGGCAGATCGCAAACGGCGCCACGCTGAGTGCCAGTGCATCACTGGGGGCAGTTGAATCCACTCCAACAATCTCCAGCCTTGATATTACGGGACGCATCGGCAGCGGCACGAGCGGAGCCGTCACCGGCCGGGTCACGTCCTTCAGCGGCCAGGATTGGGGCGTCATGTCCGCCAATATGGGTGGAAATATCGGATCGTCTCCAGACACCATAGCTGGAGGTGCCGTACTCCATAACGAACAGACTGTGGGTTATTGGCTCGCGAACATAAGCCATGATCCCCCTGTCAGCGGGTTGTTCCAGGGTACCGTCTTTAATGGAAACATCCTTCAGCTCACGGATGGAGCGGGTGCTTTCGCCAGCGTCTTCAGCGGCGATGTCTTTGGACTCTTCGACTATGGCGCCGGCAAGTTCCACGGCGCCGCTGCGGGCCAATTCGGTCCTGACCCGTATACCTCGCTCGATCACGGAGCGCTCAGTTTCGCGGCAAAGTCTGAGGGAAACCTTTATAGCCTCCAGGACGGCGCGCTGGTCAGCAGAACCTATTACCGGCCCTATTACAGGCAATACGGAGGATTCCATCCGTTAAGCTATGAGCAGGCTTACATTAATTTAGCTAACGTGACGGACTCAACCAATGGGTGGTCTTTCGAGCGGATCGATGATGTGCCGTACCCCGGATCGCCAAGTGACTACCAACAAACATTTGAAATATCCTATAATGACGAAAATCGTTACGTTGTTGCAAAGCGGGCGGATGGTTTCTCAGGGATCGTTGGCAAGGGATGGACATCCCTGCTCTATCCAACACCTGATTTCTCCG
This sequence comes from Syntrophaceae bacterium UBA6109, assembly GCA_002428445.1. The sequence continues at coordinate 584 of DIWJ01000028.1, read as the reverse complement.
CCGATCCCCCCGTTTCCTATTTCGCCGACATGAGCAGAGTCGTAAACAATGCGGCCCCCGGCGACACACAGTTCAACTACGACCAATATATTTTGGCTATGGCGGACTCGAACTGGATGGTCCGTGGCCTTTACACCCCCAATGGCCTTGTCCGAAACGACAACGCCGTGTTCAACGCGATTCTTGGCGGTTACGGCGATCTTTGGACCACCTCGCCAGCCTCTCCGGCAGATGTTTACGCCATCGGCGAGCACGGAACCTACAGCGGCCCTCAGATTTTCCGGTCCAAATTTGAGATGAGTGCCTCTGCCAGCGGGGGCTCTTTCATGGGAAGGTTAACGGGCATCATCCTCGGCGACAACACCTACACCGATTATGCGGAAAATACCCTTGATGGTTTGGCAGTCGGCCTATACGTCAATGGAGCGAAGGCCGGCATTCTGAAGGGCCGGACGACATTTGGCGCCTCCTATCCGGAAATCGGCATGTGGGAAGCGGATTTGGACATGTGGGTTGAAGAAAGATCCACAACGAACACCATAGGGGCCGCGGATTTTCTCCTAACAGGTTGTTGAAAAACTCTT
>DIWJ01000029.1 GCA_002428445.1 Syntrophaceae bacterium UBA6109 | reverse complement strand
GCCCGTTTTTCAACGGCCTGCTAAACTTGCTTCGCATTCCTGGAATTACGACGAAACCGCCAGCCACAAGCGGTCCTGTGGAGCTATCTTTTGCTGCCTGGAAACGAGTTGCTGCTAACACAAGCCTCATGGCAGCTCCTACTTATGGACCAGCATCAAAGAATACCGGAGGATTGGGATTTGTATCGCCAGTATCCGGGGTGTTTTATAAAACTGTGGGTAATGGTGTGAAACTGGCAGAAGCCTTAGATGTAGAACTTTCTCAAATTGCTGGCTATGACCTATTGACCAGCTTTGATCAACTTATGGGAACTGCGGGGGATGCGAAAACATTGTTACCAGCATGGGATGTTAGGAATCCTTCCCCCAGAGAGCAGCAGGCGTTTCGGGAAAGTTTCTTTGATGAGCTAACCATAGGCAACTTAAATGATATGGGCCGTCGAAGTACAACACTCGCTTTAATCATGTGCATTTTATCCATGAGGGATACCCAGCTCTCCAATTCGGAAATAAGAGTAGCAATGGCTTACGGTAAACTCCCTGGAAGTGACACCTGCGATCTAGGGGCACCACTACAGGTTGCATGGCTTCGATGGCTTACCCTACAAGTGAGACAGGCACAGCGTCTTGCCATGGAGAGTGTTTTTTCTTGGGTAGAGAGAAGAATCATGGACTTCCATGAGCAGGATGTGGAGACGATTTTAAGGTCTTTCGATAGGGCACTACAAAATGGCACTGATATTTTGCCGATGAGAAACACGCCCAAACAAACAATGGATGAACTTAATTCGGGTATTAGTGAACTTTCAGAACTCATTGAGAAAGCTGAAGAAGAAGGCCTTTATTGTGTTTTTCATTTGATAGTGCGATTGAAAAGCGAATTAGAAAAAGCTAGCGATAAAATTATCCCTTATGCCATAAGACTACTTTACCTCTGTGCCATTTATTGTGAATTCTTAGAGAAGTATGAAGCCGTAAGAGGGCAACTCAATCACGGAAGAGTCGAACGGATTTCCCTTCAGCATTGGCACAACACGTTAGGGAAATTTCAAGACAGACCAAATGCTGAGTTATGGAGATATGTGGTTGAACATTTTATTCTGAGTCAGCATTTTGGAGTCGCTGCTAGCCGATTTGATGGCAACAGGCAGCGATTAAGAATCGCGTTGGAAGAGGAAGGCCTTGTACCCTTAGTGCTCCAGCCGCTAAAGCCGTTTGTTGGGGATGATCGATTGGATTCGGCGCTACTGCTCGCGGCAGACTGCGGACTGATACAGCATGCGGGTGATGGGCGATTTGCTGCAATTAACGAGCAATAATGACCTGGATGTAATTTAAAGCAGTCATCGAAGAATTTGTTTTGGTCTATTCCGACAACTAATAATAATAATACGAACCGCCAATCAATTTTTGTTTCATTGCCTCAAAGCCTCCGGCAGCCCGGACCGGTCAGCCGGCTTCGGCCGCCCGATTCCGGGATCACCTGGATCTGGGTGCTGATCCGTTCCTTCAGGGCAGAGACGTGAGAGATGACGCCGATCAGCTTGCCGTCCTGGCGCAACCCGGCCAAAGTCTCCAGGGCCGTTTCGAGGGTGTCGTCATCGAGGGTTCCGAATCCTTCATCGAGAAAGAGGGAATCCACCCGTACATTCCGACTGGCCATCTGGGAGAGGCCGAGGGCCAGGGCGAGACTGACGATGAAGCTTTCGCCACCGGAGAGGTTTTTGGTGGAGCGGATTTCGCCTGCCTGGTAGTTGTCGATGACGTTGAGTTCCAGGGGTTGCGTCTCGTCGCGGATCAGGAGATAGCGGTCGGTCATCTCCCGTAGGCGACGGTTGGCATGGCTGGTCATGATCTCGAATGTCAGGCCCTGGGCAAAATTGCGAAACTTCTTTCCGTCTGCCGAACCGATGAGGCCGTGCAGATCATCCCAGCGGACCCATTCCCTTTTCTGAAGCTCAACAGCCTTCAGGCGATCCTGTTGGCTGGCCCTCTGCTTCTCATTTTCGGATAAGACTTGCTGAATGCCGCCGCGGTCCAACTGAAGCTGCTTCGCTTCGGCATCGACCGCGGTTATCCTTTCCGTCAGCGCTTCAGCGGACTGATCGGTCAGATTCATCTCCCGCTCGCGGGACAGGACATCCGTCTTGTCTTTGCGCCGCGCCTCCAGTTCGGTCCGCTGCCTCGACAACTCCTGCTCCTGCTTTGCGAGGCGTTCCCGCTCGTCCGCAGGCACGCAGGAGGAAAGATATTCCGTTTCGTCGGCGAAACCCGCACCTTGTATCCGTACCAACAGCTTGGCCGTTGCCTGCTCCAGTTCCGTGACCCGTTGGGCTGTTCTTTCCTTCAGGGAAAGGATCTTTTCCTTCAACGCTCCGGTTTCCCTTTCTTTCAGTCCATGATTGTCACGGGCTTTTGTCACGTTGGCATCGGCAAGTTTCACCTCAGCGCTAAGGCGTTCTTCCTCCTTGTCGGCGTTCTTCTCGCCGAAGAGTTCACGCCGGGAAGTCCCCAGTGTTTGATGTTCCTCTTGCAGTCTGTCGCGCTCTTTATGGCGCAGCACCAGATCTTCTTCCAGTTTGTTAAGCAGTGCTTGGTGCTTTTCGATTGCGACCTTGAGTTCCACGGCCTTTTGCTCCAGGGTGATCTTCTCTGCCTCCTTGGTCTGCCAGCTCTCCTTCCGTCGCGCTAACTCTTGCAGTAGGCTGTCGAATCCGGCGGGTGGGATGACCTCGCCCCCCAGCGGCTTCAGATCGGCAAGTACGGCGGTGCGGGCCTGATCTAGCTCCACGGCCTGATCGGCGCTTTCTTTTTGCAGACGCTCCCGCTCCAGGCCTGCCGTCTCCAAATGATGCCGCGCATCCTGCAATTCCTTGCCTGTGTTGTCGAAGGCCTTTCGCGTGACTTCCAAGCCCGCCTGCGATTTCTTTTCCTGCCGCTCTTTTTTCTCTGCCAGAGTAACCACTTGCGTTATGGACGAGATCCCGGCCCGGGTCGTTTCCAACTCAGCGCAAACCCTTGCGGACCGATCTGCCGGAGAGACTTCGATCTGCAGCTTGGCAAGGGCCTCGACGCATTGCGCCTGATCCGTCTCCATGCCGGCCTGCTTTTCCGCCATCGTCTTTTCGCAATGCTCGATCTCCGTCACTGCCTTCACCGCTGCAGCTTCCTGCTCGCTCAGTCGCTTAGCAACTTCTTTTAAGACGAGCTTCTTCTTTTTCAGATCAGCCTCCGCCTCATCCGGGACCGGCAGATTGCCCATTGCATAGGGGTGCTCGGCGGCACCACAGAGGGGGCATGGCTGGCCGTCCACCAAGCGCTTTCTTTCCGCTTCAAGGTTACGGATCCGGTTGAGCAGCGCCACATGCGTCTCCAGGGCAGCGATCTCCTTTTCCAGAAGGACCTTTTGGTCGCAGCCGACCTTGACCTCCTTCTCGATGGCAACCTGCCGGGCACTCCATTGCTCCCGGGTTACCTTGAGACCCTTCAAGGCCGTGGCGGTCTGATCCATCCTCGCCGAGATTTCCCCGACATGAACCAGCAGCCGTTCGCGTTCCTGGGCTACATCCAGCTCCTTGCGCCACTCGCCGATCTCTCTTCCCTGCAGGAGTGAAGCGATCTCATCGGTCAACTGCTTGAGTGCGGCCTGCTGCTTCTCGAAGGTCTGCCTGGCCTTCTCGTGATCCCCTTCCTTGGCTGTAAGGGCGGACCGAGCGGTTTCTTGTTTACCGGCTGCTTCGCTGAAGGCTGCCACGGTTTTGTCCTGTTTCGCCGCCAGGACCTGCAGCCCCGCCAAACCCCTCTCGATGACTGGGAATTGGGTCACGAGCAAGCTATCCGCCCCATGCTTCGCCCGGTATACCCGGAGCTCTTCCAGGGAACCATCTATCTTCTTCAGCTCCTGTCCGTCCGCTTGGCTTCGTTTCTCGCAGGTCTTTGCCTGCTTTTCGAGTTCCGCGATTGCCTTTGCGCGCTCGGCGAGTTGTTTCCCCTGTTCGTCCAGTCGGACATCGAGATCCCTGACCTTCTTGATGATCTCTCCCGCCGCTGCCTGTTTGTCCTGCGCCTCCTTCAGGAACCCTTCGGCCGCCGACCGAGCTGCAAGCGCCGCTACAAGGGCCTGCTCCTTTTCGGGTAGGAGTGCCAAGGCGCTTTGAAGTTCTCCGGTCTCTTGAGTCTGCATGTCCCGAAGGGCCTTGAGCATCCGGTAGTCGCCCTCCAGCTCCTGGGCCTTTTGGGCTTTCTCCAGCCGGCGGGCATCCGGCGCGAAACCACCCCACTGCACGGCGAGGGTCTGCCGTAGCTTCTCCAGCTCTTCCAGTTCTTTCTCCAGGCCCGCCATCCTCTGAAGCCAAGTCAGGGCTCCGGTCAGCACTTTCAACTGGCTGGCCAGTTCGGCTTCACGCCCTTGTTTTTCTTTTAGGCGGTTCTGCAACTCCCGCTCCCCTTCCTCTCCCAGTACCCGAATGCCTTTGAGCTCCGCCTCGATGAGCGCGAGTTTCTCCTGCTCTGTTGCGCGGCGATCATGCACTTGGATGGAAATCTGGCTGTAGATCTCGGTGCCCGTGATCTGTTCGAGAATGGGTGAGCGATCGTTGGGAGAGGCCTTGAGAAAGGCGGCGAATTCTCCCTGGGCCAGAAGCATCGATTGAGTGAACCGCCCGAAGTCCATGCCCGTGACGGTTTCGATGAAGGCGCCGACCTGGTTGATTTTGGATTCCAGAACTTCGCCCGAATCCGCGTCCGCGATTTCGTGCCTGGACTGCTGTAACTCGCCGTCCGGTTTCTTGCGCGCCCGATGCTGGTACCAAGAGCAGCGGTAACGGCCCTTGCCCGTCTCGAAGGTCACCTCAGCGAAGCATTCGCCGGTCTGACGGGACATGATCTCGTTGCCGCTCTTCGTGATTTTGTTCAAACGGGGGGTGCTGCCGTAAAGGGCCAGGCAGATGGCATCCATGAGGGTGGTCTTTCCCGCGCCGGTCGGGCCGGTAATGGCAAAGATGCCGTCGGAGGCGTAGGCCGGGTGGGTGAAGTCGATCTCCCATTCGCCGACCAGGGAATTGAGGTTCTTAAAACGGACACAGAGAACCCTCATTGGACTGCTCCTATTCCGCCCTGGCGTCCTGTTCGGCCAGCGAAACGACAATTTCTCGATAGGCGCTCAGGAGGTCCGGGCGCCGTTCCGGGGAAACCTTGTGATCGTCCAGGCAGCGCTCGAAAACATCAGTAACATCTAGATCGTCCAGTGTTTCCTCCATCGTCTTTCCGCTTAAAGCCCGTTCCATCACCCGGTTATTCCTCACGCGGAGAATCTCGATGGCGGTGCCTGCGACCACCTCGTCCAGCCGTCTCTGCAGATCGCTGGCCGCTTCGTCTCCCTCGTAGATGATCTCCAGCCATGCCCTGCTTCCTTGCCCCTTCAGCGCTTCGATTTCACGGGCTAGGGTCGGCCAGTCTCCCCTCAGGGTCCGCAATTCCTGGAAGCGGGGCACGGAGATCTCGCTAACTGCGAGGACACCCTCGGAAAACGCCACTTGGACGACGGTCTTTTGCTGCGCGGCTTCCCCGAAGCCGATCGGTAGCGGTGATCCGGAATAGCGGATGAGTTCGGACTTGCCCACGCACTGCGGGATATGGAGATGTCCCAGGGCGAGGTAGCCGATGCCCTCGGGAAACACATCCCTGCCGACGTGGAGGAGAGAACCTATATAGAGCTCCCGCACCCCGTCGCCGTCTACCGTCCTCCCGCCTTCCGTGTAGAGATGCCCCATGGCCACGATGGGCACAGGGCTTTTCAGCGATGCCTTCTTTACCAGAGCTGCGTCATAGACCCGCCGGTAATGGGTCCTGATCCCCTCGACGATCTTCCGCTCCTTGTCCTCGGCACTCTCCCCGGCTTCGGCAGTACGGATGTCCCGGTCCCGCAGATAGGGGATGGCACAGACGATCAACCCGGGCTCGCCATCCGCGCCGTTAAGGACAAGGACTTCGTCTGCTACTGCTTCGGTAGCGCACCCGACGACATGGATGTTAAGGCATTTGAGAAGTTCCCTGGGGGCATCCAGAAAAGTCGGCGAATCGTGATTACCTGCCGTTACCACCACATGGCGGCGCGGCGAGGCAGCCATGCGACACAGGAAACGGTAATAGAGACTCTGTGCTCGGTTGCTCGGGGTGCTGCTGTCGAACACGTCACCCGCAACCAGGAGGACGTCGATCTCATGGCTCTCGATGAGTTCCGCCAGCCAGTTCAAGAAGGCTTCGGGCTCTTCATATCGCTTGCGGCCATCAAGGGCGCGGCCTAGGTGCCAGTCGGAGGTATGGAGAAGTTTCATAAGCATGATTTATTTATTCTTGTGGTACTTTCTTCTATTACTTCGCTCCGCTATCCGAAAAGCCAATGGAGAAATTGTGGCGAATCTTGAATGTGCCGCTGTCAAGAAAATGGGTGGTATTCATTTTTGCATTTTTGCAGCCTCATTACTGCAAATACTTAGAATCGCGGTTTTCAAAAGCCGGCATCGTCCCCTCAAGTACATCAACCAGGGCTTTGTTGATTTTGGGATTTTCGATAGCACCTGAAACGTATTTCATTCGGTAGTTATTCTTCTTATCCAGATCGGCGCAAATGATTTGCTCGGCGTCACAGACAACCGCCAAGTTCGGATTGTGAGTTACTATAAATATTTGTCTTCGTTGTTTAGCTTCTTTTATACACGGCACAAGCAATTCGTACACTGTCTGGTTATCGAGGTTTTCTTCGGGTTGGTCGATAACTAAAGGGATATCATCTTTGTCAACGAGCAGGTAAAATACCAGTAACAATGTGCCTCTTTCACCCGGAGACAGTTGGTGCAGCTCTTTATCACCCATCCTCAGTGAGTACCTTGGCTTCATATAATCTAACGCATACATCATGTCATAAAGATCAAGTGTGGATCTTCCTTTCCTTATTTGAGTACCCACTATGATAGGCTTGCCGCCCTGTCGCTTATCGCTCTCAAGAGCGGAGGCCATTTCTCTGAGAAAAGACTCAATACCTTCTTCTGTGTTGAAGTCATGGCACTCCAGATAACTATTAAGCTTTTTCCGACCCTCCTCCACTCCACAGAAAGTTCCCACCACACCGTGGCTTATTATGTCAAAGAAACTTTCTTGAAATCCTGTGTTTACAATGCTCACATCGAAATTGAGTTGAAATTTATCCTTTGCCAAGGGCCGTCTACGAATGAATTGATTCACAGGGGCATATAATTCCTTATATGTAACGGACAGTTGACGAATCACCGCATGAATTTCCTTCGACTTACTGATACGCAGAAGTTTTTTTTCGATTAACAGCTGTGGGACAGCGGTGAGGTTCTCCAGCTGTCCCTCATAATATTTGATGGTACCGGCATCATTCTCACTCCCGACTATTGTCTGTTTCTTCTTTTCCCACTCGGCAATCGCGGTCTGGTATTCTTGAAACTTCTTGTTTGGCTCATCGAGTTTTTCCCGGAGCTGAACTGACTTCTCATGAAGCCCTTGTTTCATTTGTGCAAGACTTTTTGGGGTTGTGGGATCAAGAAGCTTATCTAATGCGGTTCTCTTCTCTATAAAATGCGTTCTCTTATCTGAAATGATTTTATTGTCGAGTGTCACTTTTAAGACATCTTCTTCCTTTATCCCAATGCTTTTGAAGTCTTCGTTGCTTTCAGAGAAAAAGGTTTGCAGTTGACGTTGGAGATTTGCGAGTCGCGCGAGCAATCTGTCGGCTATCGATATAAGCTGAGCCAGTCTTGTTTGCTCTTTCTCAGATTCTAGAATTTTACGTTCAACTTCATCTAATTCCCTTTTCGTAACATCCACTGCGGCCGCAACTTCAGTAATCTCTTTTTGTTTAACGGGGTCATTCTCAGGTTTTTCGACATGCTTGGGTCTTGTATTTTCATCCTGATGCACCGCTAATTCGTCACGTTTCACTTTCAAAAGATTTGCGATTTTCTCCCCGTATTCCGGGGTTGACTTCTCCTCTAAAGCAACGATCGATTCATTTATTGTGTGTAGCTCCTGCTTAAGAAGTCGAATTTCTGCATTAGCCTCAGATGTCTTATATGATATCAGTTCATCAAGCGACACCTTGCCCAACCGGTCTGCAATCTCAACATGGGAGAATATGACTTTTTTCAATTCATGGTCAAAATCTGATTCCTCAATACTGCCGAGTTGTGTACAGATTTTCTCAAGGAAATTTTGCGGTATGTACTTTACTAACTCCGGTTCTTGTTCATCGACTGTTTCATCGAGCCCTTTTGTGACAGCTACCCCACTTTCCCAAGTCATTGTTGCCTGGAAATGCTTTGCTTTGTTGTTCTTTGGCTGTCTAAAATTTTTATCGGAAAGAAATGTGAGATCATTGTATTGTTTGGTGTTAGACAGAAGTCCGATTGTATCCGTAAGCGCGCTCTTTCCTTTCCCTTTGTTCCCAATGATAGCTACCAGATCTGGATTCAGAGGAATTGTGTTTTGAAACCAGATTTCAGAGATGTCGGCGGTTGGCTTGCGCTGAACAGAGATCGTGCTTATGTATTTTGTCTTGTTTTTCTGAACATGATCAAGTTTTGGCGGGATTGCTCCGACATAGCTCCGCGCACTGTATTCATTGACGATTTGTCGTAGCCCTTCGAACGTTGGATCGGCTTTGATCCAAGTAAAGCAATTGCCAAGTCGCTCCTTAGCAGCTGAATCCGAGAAGCTGTGAGCATCGCTACAATCCAAAAGTCGATTGTTCACCCGCGCCACAGTTAATGATTTCTGCGCCCTAGCCCAGTCAGCTTCCGTCTCAGACGAGATGAAAACCAAATCCGCACTGTTGATAATTGTCTTTTTCTCTGCGATCGATTGATCATTCCATTTGATGTCAGACCACTCTGTCTTCCCAACCGCTGTTATTGTTTTACCTGCGAAATAGTGCGACTTCAAAACATCTTGAATGTTGTTTAAGCTAAGACAAAGGTTGTTGAATCCTTCGATTATTGGTGCATTGTACTTTGCCTTTTCCTCAGGAGGTACACTGTCGATAATCAAACGTCCCAAGTCCTCGATACTCTGTTTCGTTGGAGTGGCTACCCATTTGCCAGAGGTGCGAAGCCGATCGAACTCGGGCGTCAGCACATATTTGCTACATAGTGCACTCAGAAATTGGCTTTCAATTGTATCAGGTTCAATTTCGTTAGAAAAGATAATGTGATAGTTGACTCTGCTTAACTGGCTCCTGCTGCCCCCGAACTTGTCGATCCTAAGTTCAATAACGGGAAGTACCAGATCGATATTGGACAATCTCCCACGTCTTTTTGCGTCTAAAACCTTTTTATAGCCGTCGAGAAAAATGTAATCATTGATTCCCAAGACCTTGAATTCTGGTGGTAAGAACTCAAGTTCATTGATAAATTTATCCCATGCGTTTGCGCCTCCATAAGAACTAATCAGCGAATCAGGAGTATGGACGTGTAGATCCCACTTTCGCCAGACAGAACCTCTCTCGTCATTCATATTCTCCTCCTTGAATCTCAATGTTCGTAATGGCGGGATATCTTCACCAGATTGGTATTCCTGGCGGTATTTCTACAGAACACTATTTCAAAAAAGCCATCGCTGTTACTTCTTCGATGGCTACAAGATCATTACGATGCGCTGCGGTTCGTCTACAAAGAGCAGATAGCATTCCACCGAGTGCCTCGGGAACAGCGTCTGTAGGATGGTCCGGTAGCGGAGCATCTGGAAACGGTACTTCTCGGCCAGGTGGCCGACTCGTCCGGTCTTGAAGTCGATGAGTGTTATGCGACCCGGGGCGATAATGATGCGATCCACGATGCCGAAGGCATGGGTGTCGGAGATGTGTTGTTCTGTCAGGACTTGGCCGGGACGGAAGAGGATCTCGCGCACGCCTGGGGTCTCGAGGAATCGTTTGACAGCCTCCTGCTCCTCCGGGGCCAGGATGCCGGAGGGAACGGTGGGGCACTCGCCGGTGATCTGCGCCAGCGCCGCGTGAATGCGGAGCCCGCGCTCGATCCCGGCCTCGATGTCGGCGGAGCGCAGGGCCGGGTCCAGGTCGTCGCTGTCGATGGGTGTAGGTGGGCTTCCGGCAAGGGCCGGCGGCGTCAGTTCATCGTACTCCTTGGGTTGAGGCTCCGCAGGGCCGTAGTCGCGGCGCCAGCCGAATTCGGTCCGCTCGGCATCGGGGATGGGTTCCTGGGCCGTCCGCCATATGCGCTCGCTGAAGCCCTTCAGCATGCCTTCTTTATCGGCCCGCAGGAGAATGGTCAGGCTTTTGGCCGCACGCGTGGCAGCCACATAAAGAAGGTTCGCCGTCTCGTGGGCCTTTTCTTCCTTGGCCGCTGCCGTTGCCTCGGCGATGGCCTTGGCCCCGGAGATCGGTCCGGTGGCAAGAAATTCCAGTTCCTTTTGGTTCAGGTTTAGGGGACAGCCGTTGTTGGGATCCGGAACCTCGGGCGCCCGGTCCTGCCCCTCTTTCCAGAAGAGAAACACATGGGGGAATTCGAGGCCCTTGGCCTTGTGGATCGTGGCCAGCTTCAGCCGGTCGGCGTGCTCGCCCTCGGGCACGGTGATGAGGTGCGACATGGAAAATACATAGCCCAGAAAGGCGGCGATGTCGCCGGCGTCGGGGCAGTCGAAGTAGCGTTCCGCCTCGTCCCAGAGGGTCTCCACGAGGAGGCGGGGGAAATGGATGGATAGGCCATGCAGGGTCGAGGCGAAGACCGCGAACCCGTGCGGACGGGACGCGCGGCCCACGGTTTCGGCCAGCTTCATGATCGTAGCCCTGATCTCATCGCCGTAGCCGAGTTGGGCAAGGGATCGATCAATGAAGCGGCTGTCGTGGTCCGTGAAAAGAGCGGTAAGCGACAGCCACAGCGCCGTCCCCTCGCGGAGGGCCAGAAGCTCGCGGCCGCGGATTCCCGAAGTGGGGATGCCGGACCTGGCCAGGGCCGCGGCGACCTTGTCCATGTGCATGTTGGTGCGGCTAAGGACCACGATGTCGCCCCAAGGACAGCCGACCTCCTCCTTTTTGTGGATCAGGGCCTCAACGAGCTTATCGTAGGCCGCATCGTCGCCTCGGTCGCAAACGGCCGGGATGACAGCTACCTCCGAGAGGCCGGCGTAGCAGTGCTTGGGCTCGGGGGGCGGCTCCTGAAGGTTGACCTTGTCCGTGCCGGCAAAGAGGCCGGTCACAAGGTGATTGAAGAAGGCGATGAGGAGCGGCGTGGAGCGGTAGTTGTGGGGCAAGGTCTCGGAGGCGATCTGCCCGCTCCTGAGAGCGGGGTCGATGGCGGCCCGGAGCACCTCGGGTGCAGCGCCCCGCCACTGGTAGATCGATTGTTTCCAGTCGCCCACGAGGAACACGGACCTCTCCCCTTCGGCATCCTCACCCACGGACGCGAGGATGTCGTCAATCATCGGCTTGAGCAGGGTATACTGGATCTGCGACGTATCCTGAAACTCGTCGAGGAGGAGATGGCTGACACGGTGGAATCCAAGCTCGTAGAGACGAGCCATGTAGAGCGGGCGGTCCGGGCTTTCAAACCCATCGAGGGCGATGAGGGCCTTAGGGAGGTCCTCGAAATAGAGCCGGCCAAGTTTCTCCTTTTCCTGGGCGAGAACCGCGGCGCGTAGGCGGCTGAAGCGCTTGAGGAGCGCGCTCCGGAGCCGCTTGGTGTTGAGGAGGTGTTCGGCCACGATGCGGCGCATGGCGGGGTAGAGCTTCTGAAGGACGGCAAAGGCTTCTGTTTGGCGGTCGGCTTTGGCCACCCTCGTATCAGCCACGTCGTCCTTGAGCCAGAGTGCCCTTTTCAGGTCCACCGCATCCAGCGGCTCGGTCAGGGGGATCGCCACCTGGGTGCGCAGGGCTCCCTTGGTTGCCTCGGCAACGGCCTGCACCTGAGTCCGCAGCCCTTCGTACTCGGCGGTGAGGCGAGCCTGGTTGGCTTTGAGCCGATCCAGCATGTCTTCGGGACAGTTCCATTCCTCCAGTGCCTCTCTGCCCTCGTCTAGGGCCGTAAGCAGCGAGTCGGGGGTGAGGCGCAGAATGCGGGCCGCAATGACAATGCTCTCCAAGTCCGCCAAGACGCGGGGATCCTGAAAGAAGCGGGCGTCGGCGAGCTCGGTGATGAGGGCCGTCTCGTGTTCGTCAGCTACCTGCGGTAGGGATGCCTCCGTGGAGAGAAAGCAATGGAAAAGGGCGTCGATGGTGGAGAAGTGAACTCTTGCCGCCCGCATGATGAGGTTGAGTTTTTCCGCCGGGCTCTCCTTGCCCTTGTCGATGGCCTCCAGAATACGCTTTTCCATCTCCGCGGCCGCGGCTTTGGTGAAGGTGGCGGCGACCACGAATTCTCCCGCAGCGTCCAGGTGGCGGCGTACCTGCTGGGTCAGGCGAAAGGTCTTGCCGGCGCCCGCTGAGGCAGTGACGAAGAGGCTCTTCACCATGGTTTGCCTCCTGTGCGGTAGAGGTCGGGCTTGAGGCAGAGGGCCTTGTGGGGGCAGTAGTCACAGCCCGCGGCGCGGAAGTTAGGGAGGAAACGCTCTTGACTCAGCAGCGCATCGAGTCTCTGGGCGATCTTATCCAGCGTGGCATCGCAGGCTGCAAGATCCTCTCCGGGAAGACGGCCATCGTAATCACCTCGGATCCGCGGCCGCAGGAAGAGATAGGTAACACTGAGGCTGCCGGGTGTCGCCTTCTCGTTCTTAACAGCGAGGTAGGCGTAGATGACGAGCTGGAAGCGGTCGTCAAAGTTATCGGGCTTATCCACCATTTCGGCAAGCCTCGTCTTTTCGGAGACCTCTTTCTTCTCTTTGTATTTGAGGTCCGTAATGAGGAGAGACTCCCCTTCGGTCTGCAGGCGGTCGACGCGGCCCTGGAGCTGGTAGCGGCCTTCCCCGAAGGAAGCCCTGAGCGTCAGTTCCGCCTCCGTCACACTGTCGGAAAAGAGAAGTAGACGGCCCGTCTCCAGCTCACAGGCAGCGATGTCGGAAAGAAAGCTCCGGACGATGGCCTTGCGGACCGCCTGGTCCGGGAGCTTTTCCATAAGATCCCGGTCCCGCTCCCAAGCCGTGTCGAAGAGCTCATGCCACCGTTCGACGGCGGGGTGATGATCCTTGAGCTCGGCGAAGAAGCGATGGAGGAAATCGCCGATGAGGAGTGCCGCTCCCTCTTCGGCTTCGAAGCAGGCAGGCGGCTGGATCATCTCAAGGTCTTCGATGATGAAGCGGCAGGGGCAGGTGAAGAACTTTTGTAGGGAGGTGAAGGACCAGACGTGGCGTTGCAGCTTCTCCTTAAGCTCCGAGGTGTTCTCGATCACGAGCCTGCCATCGGGCACCCGGAAAGGGGTCGGGACAAGCCGGCGCTTCACCGTCGTTTGTCCGAATTCGGTGGCGAGAAAGGAGAAGTGGGGCGACGGCGCTGCGCCGCTTGTTTGATCGTAGAGGGCCGCGATGTGGGCCGTACGACCGAAGGAGAGGAACTGGCGCAGGGCCAGATCCTCTGCCTCGTATTGGGTCCGGTAGAGGCGCGGCAAATGGATCAGGTTCAGATAGGGGCCGCTAAAAGGTTTGCTCGGGAAGATGCCGCTGTTCATGGGCGCGATGACGGCGCGGCCAAAGGGAATGCCCGTTACGTCGCCCAGGCCCACAATCTGGATCGGGGCGCTCCGCCGGCCGTGAATCCTGAGCTTCTTGGCGCTGATGAGGTATTCGGCCAGAGGCTGCCACTCCCGGCCCATGAGGGGCCGGAGCCGCTCCAGCGTGTCGCAGATGGTAATCGCCCCTTCGCAGGCGGAGCGGTCCGCCTCGTCGAACTCGCTCCACCGGGCAGTAAGCTCACCCACGAGTTCCCGCCGCACCTCTGTAAACTCTCTGCCACCGCGGACCGCCTGGATCAGGCGCTGGGCTGGGGCGAAGTGGGTGAAGGGGATCCAGGGGGCGAAGTTGACCTCGCCTCCAAGGGTGCGGAAGAGGAGTTGCCAGAGGTAGAAGGAAAGCCGCTCGTCCAGCGGCACGATGAAAAGCTGTTCACCATCGATCCGCGGAGACCGAAGAAAGGCATCGATCTCATGGGCCAGGAGGGCCGGGAGGCCAGCCCGCTCGCTGAGTTCCGAAAAGGCGAGCCCCTCGCAGGCGCCACGCCTCTCCGCTACGCCGAGGCGCCGAACCAGCGCAAGGGCTGTCTCGTATTCAGGCGGCTCTCCCGGCATATGGGGGCCGAAAAGCGGCGCGTCAACAAAGCGGCGGTTCGCCGGGATGCGGCTGAAAAAGCCTTGGTTGGCAGGAGTCATGAGGGGCAGGCCGAAGAATAGGTCGCCCGCAGCCGATGCGAGCTCGGCGAAGCGCCAGGCCTCGAGGGGAGGATAGAAGAGACCCTCGGCGGCAAGCGCGCTGCGAAAAGTTTCCAGCAGGCTGAAGAAGCCGTCGATCCGGGCGGCCTGTTCGAGGCCTATGCGATCCAGGGAGCGCAGCTCCTCGGGCTTCACTGAGTACTCAGCGATCATGGAGAGGAAAGAGAGAAACCGCTGGGTATCGGCCGGCTTTACGGAGCGCCCCTCTTGCCGGCACCTCAGAGCATGGAAACGGAGCAGAGCCTCCTCGTCTGCCACGGCTGTGCGGCCCGTAGCCGCGGCGATGCGGCCTGTCCTGTAATCGTCGAAGGAGAGAACGGTCGGAAGGAGGCCTCCGATCCGGCTGTGGATCTGGTGATGCAGGAAGTCACGGCCGCGGTTCGTCATCGAGACCACGGTCCATACGCTCATGTCGGGGTAATGGGCGCGGAGATGCGCGATCAGGCTATCGACGGACGGATGGAGGTCAGTGGGCACAGGATTAGACTGGACCATTGAATCGGTCATAGCAATAAATTCCTGCCTCTTCCCATTTAGTACAAGTGAAGCCTCCTCGCGGCAAGACAAGAGTCATTCTTAACCCAGCCGTAGCTGTTCAGGGCCTTGTAAAAATCTACAAGGTTCTGTTGAGGATAGGGAGGAGGCTTCGCTCTCTCTTATAAACCACTCAGGACATGCATCTATCCCCGCGGCAAGCCGCCGGGCATCCTGCAGAGTCTTTGATAAAGGCTATACTATCAGATTTCAGCAGTTGGGATTTTGTCCCAAACTATGATTTTATGGAATGAATGCGACGTTGTTTCTTGGGGTGGGACTATACCATCTTTCAATCTAAATTCAACAAAATGCTGCGGCAATTCGACATAAGGATTTGTATTTGCTTACCAGGAAGACTGATCTGACTAAGCCCCATGGCGACGGATATCGAGCACCTACGAGTCAATCATCTGAGACTTGGAGAAATACTCAATATTTTGGTTTGAAAGCGCGTACGTCGCCCCTTCAGCTGGCGCCGAAGGCGGTCCGCTGGAATGCATGGTGGGGCGGCCCTGTTTAAGTCATCGCTCCATTACGCCCCTTCCTTCCACTTCAAGGCAGCCGAGTTCACCAGGAATGCGCAAAAGGAGGATTCAAAGGCGGCTTGTTCACGATCCATGGCTTCTTGTGAACCTAGGACTACCCATGTCCTTTTAATGGCAAAAGTTTTATCCCTTGGGAAGTGTAGGTCCTTGTAACTCATACGATGTCCTTTTAACTCATCCGCTGACCGGCGTGAGGCCACGACGGCTAGCGAGAAGAGCGACGTCCTTTGGGTTGGCGCTGCGGCGGAGCCTCTTCAGAACCCCTTGCTGCGTCTCTGGGGTCCAAAAGATCCGCAAGTGCTCACGTGCCCGAGTTACGGCTGTGTAGAAGATGCTGTGCGTGATGTCGTCTTCGTTGGCATCGGTAATGACGATCTTGACGGAGTCATACTCAAGGCCCTGCGCCTTGTGAATCGACACGGCGTAGGCCACCTGGAATGGCACGATAATGTTCAGTGAGTCGTCGTCCTCATCGCTGGTTTCGTACTCGTAGACGGTGAAGCGCACAGTCGAGCCGCCGATCCATTCGAGCTCATCACAGTCGACGTCGAACTCACTGAGCGGTCGATCGAGCTTGACGTCGAATTGGATCCGACCAGGAACGTGGTCGATGCCGACGATCCAGCCCTTCAGATTGTTGTAGATCACCGGTCGGAACCTCTCGGTCTCGTTGAAGAGAACAGGATCACCGATCTTGTACGTGGACTCGCGCCAGGTGGTCGCTGCACCGGGGTTGCTGCTCTGCAGGAATCGGTTAATGTTGTTGATGCCATAGAGGCCGTCGTAGTTTAGGCACAGGATGATCTCGTCCTGTCCTCGGGTCTCGAACAGCGTCTTGTCGAGCACGGTCGAGTACCCGTTGCGGGCCATGACCTCGGCGATGTCGTCTTCGATGGCTCGAACCTTATTCCAGAAGCCCAAGAGTGAGGTGTTCTTGGTTCTGAAGGGCGTCGTCAGCTCGAACACCGACGTGTTCGGGATGAATGAGCGAATGATTCCAAACCAGTTGCCGAACTGGATCGACTCAATCTGGTAGACGTCGCCGACGAGCACGAGCAGCTTGAAAGAAGTCTTCTCCAGCACCTTGATCATGTCTGCGTTGCTCACGGTGCTGCACTCGTCAATGATGAGGAGGTCGTGCGTTGTACTCCTGTACATCTGGCTGGTGATCGTCCGGAAGTCCGAGTTCTGCGCCGTTACCTTGCGCTTAAGGTTGTCGATCGCTGGGTTGGTGTGCGCGAGGAAAAGCTTATCCTTGTCGTTGAAGTAGTGCGCGATGTGGTCCACCATCGTTGACTTGCCAGTGCCAGCCGCTCCGTAGATCAGGGCGACGCGCGAGTGGCTGAACAACTGCTTGAGCGCATCCTTCTTCACCGGGTCGTCGATGTCACAAGGTGTTTCATCGAGCCAGCGCTCGACGGCTTGGGTGTACCCGGAGATCCCCGACGATGCGTACTTCTGAAGCTTCTCGACGATGGCGACGGTGTCGTCCTCATACCCACGGATGAAGACGTGCCCCATGTCGCTCACGAGCCGACGCTCCGTGTGCCTGTAGTAGAGCTTGTTGTTGTAAGTGGAGATCAAGACGTTGACGTCTCCAAACTCCTCGAGGTCGACCACGGGTGTGTAGAGGACTCCATGACGTTCCACGTTGTTCTTCACACGTCGAGCGAGCAGCTCGTGGTTCCGACCAGTCGCATCGAGGCTCTCGACAAGGTCCCAGTACCGGGGGTTGTGTGTGGGCAGCGAGGTGCAGAAAGGCATGGTGTCGAAGGGGATGCAGCCGTACTGAAGCGTCATCCCTGAGAGATGGTTACAACCATCCCGGCGATACTGCGGTTTGAGGATCTGGTTGTGCATCCGTAGCATGAGATATCGGAGGACGTTTTGACCCGAAGAGGCTGACCTAATGATGCGGCGCGCTTCATCCAGTATGGGGAAGATCTGCGGCTTGGTAACGCCAGCCGTCCCTGCCGCCCTTACCGCCACGTACTTGTTGTCGGGCATATCAAGCAGGTCGGTCAAGGTATCCGAGCCCGCCGTCAGGCGGTGCATCAGGTAGTGATACTCTGCCGAGTTGGTCCGCACGTCCACGGCGATGCCCAAAATACGCGCGAAGTTGTTGAACTCACACGGGCGGATCGAGACCTCCCACTCGCGGATGATCGTGATCGGCATCGTCTGGCCGAGCACATCGATCGAGTCCCGCTGGAGCGTCAACATGGCCGCGTACTTGTCAGCCATGTCGATGTCGGTGAAGGCGATGATGCGGTCGAACTTGTTTACCTTGTTTATGGCGCGGCAGAAGGTAACCTCGTAGTAGATGCGGCCGCTGAGGAAGAATGGACGCGTTTTGTGGATGTAGTATCGATCCCGAGTGCACCTGTCCGTCGGAGTTGAACGGATCGCCTTAATCCTTTCGGCGATCTTCTCGTGGTACTCCCGCAGCGAAGGATCGAGGTCAACTGGGAAGTCCTCGAGGTTCGCCAGTACCCCGCATCCGCAGTTGTCTTGAAGCAAACTGCGGATGCGGTAGAGATACTCGTAATACTTGAGCATCAACCGCTCGGAAGCGTCCCCGTCCAGGGTGTAGTGGGAAACACTTTTCTGAATCAGTTTGTGGAACTTGCCGAGGAAATTGAACCTTGCCTTGCTCTTGACGAAGGCGAGCCCCGGGTCTACCGCGTCGTAGTTGAATTCGGCATCGGGTGAGCCCGTGTGTAGACGGACCGCAACTCCCTCAACTAGATTCCGGAGCTGTGAGAGGACGTTCTGCGAGAGCAATGCCCGCT
Organism: Syntrophaceae bacterium UBA6109; assembly: GCA_002428445.1. The sequence goes on along the minus strand of DIWJ01000029.1, from coordinate 7,596 downwards.
GGTCAGCGAGCGATTCGATATTCCAGCAGATTGCCTCGTCAGCACTCTGGATCTGCTTGCTGACCGTAGTCATTAACTGTCAAGTCCCGCTTGGTTAAAGAAAATCATGGGCGTCCTGTTCTTAGTCATGGCCATCCTTCTGTTATCTCTTATTCAAGCGAGCACCTTTCTTCGCTTATCCACTGGAATGCCTCGCTAAAATATCATTTGAACTCCAACTCTTTGGCGGTAAATACGAACTCCTCGCTCCTCCACTTTTCACTTTTGAACTTTATTTTCACGGAAATCGCGACCTTTTTCGGTGCGTATAGAGTCTTATCCTTCAGTTCAAGATCACCCTTCAGGATTGCGTCACAAGCATTGATGAAGCCTCTTCTCAAGCCTTTACGGTACATCTTTAGCGCGCGGTTTTTCGATTCTTCGTCAATCTGGTCAGCGTGAAAATCTAAGTCCTCGCTTGGGTATCTTGTATGCAGAGGTTCTATCTGGAGAGCGTCTGCTATCTTGTTCACAGCCTTCCGATAAGTCGCGCTTGCTGCGCCTGCTGGATTTCGTCTTTCCATTTCATTTCTCCTCAGCAATTGTTGCCAACGCTGAGCATAACTGGTCGGCAACCGGCGTTCTTTGCCGATCCTGCGCATGCCTTTGTTGGCTGTCTGGCTCCTTCTTCAATTCCAGAATCCCGCGTTGGATGATCTCATGAAGGAGCATTATTCTTCCAGCGATCCTATCCTTTGATTCGGTCTTTATGTCTTCTTGGAGACCACGCCTCTTGACAAGGGTAGCAAGGCTTTCAATGTCTTCAGGAAGGAAAATCGGATTGTGCAAGAGCTCTTCATGGCAATCGTAACAGAGCAGCGTGGTCTCACCTTCTACGCCCCAGGTACATCTGGGAAATATCTTATCTCTCTGCGTTCCGCGCCGGTTGCCGGAGCGTCCATAGAATCGCTCCGCTACGAAGTGGTGTTTTGACGCGTGAGATCGGCCTTCGGCGGTTGGAAGAGCATAGGTCTCACTCTTTCTATGAAGATGGCAGCCGCAAATTGAGCACTTCTCAGACATACCTTTCTCTCAGCCAACAAAGATTCCAACCATCAATTGTGGATAAACATGGTTCTCATCACGGCGTCTTATATGGATCGACACAAAACACGCCTGACCGGCCAAAGGGAAAAACTGTTCTCTCGATGTGAAAAAGTATCCTGTCACCATTTTCATTTGAAATCAAGCATGTGAATCCGTATGTGAATCAGACTCTCCATTTTGCCGACTTCAGAAAGTTGTGGTTACAGCGCTCTTAGCGTAACATCATGGTGAAGACGTGCACGTTTCACTCCGTCATCATTGATTCGACCCGATCAGCCAATGTACGGATGGGTATTTGTAATCTTGTGGTGCGCCGTCAGGAATAAAGGGATTTTTGAATTCATGGAATTGAAGAAACAAAAGGGGCTCCGCGGTATCTCGCTTCCCTCCATTCCAGGCACCAGTGTATGACGACCTTGAGGCATCTGCAGGTTGATCGATGATATCCAGCAGCTCGACTAGATAAGGTGTGAAATCGCCCCACCAGGGTCATGTCCTGGGGCCATTTGTGACAACCCGACAGGCTCCGCCAACTGGAAATCGAAATCTTTTCTCATCACCCGAAGACACGCAGCTCACCTTCTGTAAAAAAGACGTTTCCGGGATCATGCATAGATTCCGTCAGGCACGGAGCAGCTTGCTTCATGCCGTTTCCTCTTCGTCGTCTTCGTCCCGTGTCGCGTCGAGCTCGTCCGCCTGGGGCGGCAGCTGCACCTTGAACTCCCTTTCCTGGGCATAGCGGTCCATCATATCCTCGAACTTTCCGAGCATGTACTCCGTCAGCTCAGGAATCAGATTGACGTCACCTTTGATCAAATTGGCGATTCCGGCAGCCTCGGACCGGGCAAAGATCTCAAGATCGTTCCGAAAGAGAATCGCCCTCTTGGTCAGTTCCCGCTCGAAGAGGTCCTTCGGAACGAACGATCCGGAGAGGATCCGTTCCTTCGTGATCCAGTGCTTCGCCTGTGCCCTCGACTTTTCCGTCTCTGCAAAGAGCTTTTCCTGTTGAATCCTGTCCAGCTTGCCCGATCCCGTTCCATCCTTGCGCTTCAGGTACATGGATGCGTACTTCTCCACATCCTCGATCGGGAATGTGCCGTCGGCCGTCGGCTTGATCTTCCCTTCCTTCCGGTGCTGGTAGATCGTCGTCTTTCTGATCTTCCATCCCTGTCCGTTCAGCCAATCGACGACGGCAAGGGCATTCGGCAGGGATTCCCCCTTGCCGAAATGCTTCGACCACAGCTCCGCGACGAAGGCATCCAAGGCGGTCTCCGCCTTCTGCCAATCGTTCAAGCGGGACGATGTCGACTCGGTTCGGTAATCCTGTATGCATTTGATGACGGCGTTATGGAGGACCTTGAGCTTGATCTGGTCCTCCTGACCGGCGACCTCGATAAGTGTCGTGATTTTTTCCTGATCCATGTCCTGTCCTCCACGATGATATGGAAGCTGTGCGAATGGCAGATTGCTTCGGCACCCTGCGTCCCGTGCCGGCTCCTTCTCTGTGATCGTTCCCCCGGAATGTCTTTCGCTCCTCTTGTATGTGAAGAGCCGACCTTTTGCCAATAGACACCGTTTCACCCAAGAAATCGGCTATTGGAACCTTTTCCGGGGATATTGCCGTTCTTTACATCCTGTTCTGTTTTCCGTTCCGGTATTTTTCCCCAATGTAGCGATTCCTTGCGGGTCTGCGTTCCGTATACGATCGACCTCCAGGAAGGACCCGCTCCTCTGCCGCCGGTCCATGTGGTCCATCGCTGGTCCATGCGAACGTCCTTCGGAAACCTGCCCCGGTATTGAATGGTCCATGTGGTCCATGTTTTTTTCTATAAAATGGACAATAGAAAACAAAGATGAAGAAGCGGAGAGGAATAGGGAATGGAGAAAGAACCGTGCGCACGTGCGATAGGTAGGATTTTGCATGGACCACATGGACCACAGCATTTTCATTGCCGTTTTCCCGTCTTTCGCCTGGACCGCTTTTGGACCGCCTGGCCCATCTCTGAAGCATTCTCGGCATAGTAATCATTTCTGGCCCGCGCCCGTCGTTGACAGGGGGATGCGGGGAACAAGTCGAAACGAAAGGCCATCTCTCCGTCGGTTCGTCCCGTCTCTTTGTTCTTTACTTCCCACCCTCGGAAACGGCCCAGATCTTACGAGCCTTCCACCGGTTGTTCTGCGTTCTCCTCTCGATGCGGCAGATGCGGATCCGTCCCTCCCTGTGCAGGACGACCAGGGCTGCGGCAACGTAGCAGTGAGCGGTGGACACATAGTGCTCCCGCGTAAACCGCTGCTTTCCGATCAACGCATCGGCGATATCGTCTATCGAGCCCTCGCCCACTTCTTTGACGGCGTCATAGATCTCATCCCGGGTAATTTGCGGTCCCATCATGGTTGCTCTCCCTCCCGCAGGGCAATGCCCTGCAAAACTCGATCGCGATTCTTTGCCCATCTCGGCCTGTAGATGTTGAGGTTGTTTACCGCCGCATAAAGCTCCCGGAAAAAGTTCTCCCGATTCACGGGCAGGTAACCGTTCCCGGAGCAATATTTGCGATAGCTCGAATAGATATCCGCCCTGGCCACCTCCTTGTCGGCGCCCAGGATGCATTCGTCCTCGACATAGCAGAGGATCGGATTATTGGATCGCCGGTATCCCATCAACAGGGTGCGTGTTTCCTCGCAGTCCGTGAACCGCTTCTGATCCGTCAGCCGTTTCAAGCCGCAGAGCGCCCAGTAGAAGATCTCGGATAGTTCGCTTTTGAGCTTCCCCAGGAGTTCGGTATCCCGTGCCGGGTCGCCCTCCAGATATTGCCTTTTGAACTGGATCGGCAGGACGCGCTGGAAATAGGCATCGCTGTTGTCCTTGACCCGGGGAAGCATGTTTCCGGCGAAGATGAGCTTGCAGTAGGGGGAGAAGGTGAAGGCGTCCCGGTGTTTGAAGGCCGCATTGATGGGGTCGCCGGATGTAATCGCCTTGAAATAGGGCGACTCAATCGCCTGACCGCCGATCTCCGTGCTGATATTGAGCAGCTTGTTATAGAGGCTCGACCGATGGAATTCGTTCTCCAGATCGGGAAAGCTCACGGCGGCGCAGTTGACGTCGCCCACGAGCTCCTTCAGGACCTTCATAAAGGTGCTTTTGCCGTCCCGGCCCGGTCCCAGCAAAAAGAGGCATTTTTCGAACCGGGTATGGCGGACAAGGCAGTATCCGGCAAACTCCTGGGCCTGGGCGATGGCTACCGGCGTCTGGATGTTCATTTCGAGGAATCTTTCCCATAGGTCGCACCGTTCCTCCGAATCCGGATTGAAGGAAACCGGCAAGGCATACGTGCAATAGAAATCGGGATCGTGCGGCGCCATCTCGAAGGTCATGAAATTCAGCATGCCGTTCTGCAGGCTGATCCAATCGAGTCTGTCGTTCACCATCCGTCCGCAGGGGATCGTAGCCAGGTTCCAGACCTGATAGACGGCATCCTCCACGCGGCTCTTCTGGGCTTCGTTTTCCAGATAGCGGATCGCCATTGCCTTGATGTGACCCTCGTCGAGAATCTCCCAGAATCTTCCGTTCCACTGGTACAGGAGACCCGTTCCCGGATCCGACATCAGGGTGAGGTCTTTCAGGATCTTCTCGGCAAGCAATCGCGGCTTGAAGGAATAGCGTTTATTGAGGCCATATTCGAAGAACTGCTGTATCCCGGCCGAGGCGGTAGATGGTGCTGATGTAACTGCTGGTGATGGTGATGATGTTGATGATGGTGGTGAAGATGAAGATGTCGGAGAAAACGTCGGAGAAAATGACGGAGATCCCTGGGATAAATCGAACGGCTGTGATGCCTTCACGAGATCGAGGAGATCTTCCGCCTTTTTTCCGTGCTTCACGAAAAAGTCCGTAAGGTCTTCTCCGTGTTTCGCCGGCCATGTCCCGTCCGGTTGACGTCCCATGAAATCCGGCCAGGTCAAGATCTTGATCGAACGGGCGACACCCGCAAGGTTCCGGGCGGCGGAATCAACATATTTCAAGCCGGGCAGATCGGCGTCGTAGGCGACGACAACGTCTCTGTCTTTGAATGCGGCCAGATGGTCGTCCGGCCAGCCGGCGAGCTTGGTCGTCTGCGTGATGGCATTGAATCCATGGGACAGGGCGCAGATCGTGTCCGATTCGCCTTCACAGAGGAGTATGGTCTCGGACACCTCGTTGTCGCCTTCCTTCGTCCCTTTATCCTGTACCCGGGCGGGAAAAAGCCTCGATGCGCCCGTTTGCTTCGCCCAGGAAATGATCTTCGGAGGTTCTCCGGTCGGCCGCCAGAGGCGTATATTGACGAGACGACCGTTGATGTCCCGTATGGGGATGGCAACGCGGTCCGGATCCTTCACGGGCCGGAGGCCGCCGGATTTGTCCCGATAGAATGTCTGCAGTTTCAGATCGAGGATCTCGATCCAGCGTTGGGACCAGCCGCGCGTCTTCTCCAGGCCTGCAACCCAGTCCGCCGGCAAGGGCGGAAATTTCTCCCAGGCCCATTCGAGATCGGGAGTCCGGTCCTGAGGTCCGTCTCCCCTGCCCCTCGCCGCCGGCGCTCGACTCTGACTGTGCTTTCCAGGATCGACGTGAAAAGTTTCGCAGAACGCCTTGAAGCCCTCCTTCCGGCCGTGGCCGTGAACTTCGGACCACAGGCGAACAAGATCGCCATCGGCGCCGCAGGACAAGCAGTGGTACTGGTCTTTCTTGAAATTGTAGCTGAAGGACGGACGGGTCTCCTGGTGGAGAGGACAGAGGCCGTGCAGCTCGCCCTTCTCTTCGTCCGTTGACGTCAGATTGAAAAGATCCCGGGCGATCGTTTTGCGATCGGCCTCGGAAAGGTACTTCAGCGCCATGCCCATGGGCAGTCTCTTCCTTTAAGAAAGTGGCGTCGCGAACCCGTCAAGATGTCCGCCCGGATGCATCTTCCTTCGATGCTGAAATATCGGTCCGGCTTTCGATCAGCGCACGAATATCGGCGACTTTCCAGGCTGCGCACCGTCGCGACAATTTGACGGGCTTGGGGGCTTGCCCTTTGCGTATAAGGTCCCACCAGGTGCTTTTGCTCACAGGATAGATTCGCAGGACTTCTGGCAGACGTAAGAATCCTGTTTCGGGTAGGATGGCATTTCCCGCTGTGTCGCATCCTTTCTCCGGTATCCTTTGCATCGTTCGGTCCTCCGTTGTTCTTTTGAAAGACCCTAAAGCACAGGTTCGGGGAGAGTTAGCGCTTGATTCCCGTAAGAAAGCGCCTTCTTACTAAAAATATTTTACCGGCTAATTATTTGAAATCAGGAAGGATTAAAGATTTATCTGGTTTTTTTGGAAAAATGTGATTTTTTCATGTCGGAAATGTATCTCAGAAAAGTAGCTGTTCTGATTGACCTTTCTATATTCTTCGACCTTTTTCCGTCATATCTGTCAGCGGAACGTGTAAATACATACCCTTTTAAACAAAACACTTCCCACGGGTTTCCATTCACGGTTACCTTGCAGGCCTTCGATTCCCCATTATATCTTTTCATAAAGGTGTCACATATGGCTTCGCTGGTCGAATTGGACATCGGAGGATATTGTTCAAAATACTCCTGAAGAGCCGTCAAAATCGCCTGGTTTCTCTGTCGTTTGCTCCCACCTTTTCGACCCGCCTCCTTCACGTTCGTGTCGCTTTTTTCCGCCGGCAGTCTTTCGGGAAGATCGATCTTCTTCTCGTATTCGGCATCATCGACATTGATTTTGTTGAACCAGACAAATGTTCTCAAGAAGCTGGCAACATCCTCCTTCGGCCAACGGACGTCCTGACTGTATTTGACAGTGACTGGTTGAGGTCCCATCCATCTCGTGGCGTGACGATATTCAAGCCTCTCGGAAACGACTTCTCGCGTGAGAAACAATCGGTAGTAGATGTCTCCGATCCTTCTGTAGGCTGTGAGCGTGCCTTCCATTACGAACTCAACCAGTCTCGCTTCATCGATCCCCCACTTTTTCTTAAGGGAAACCTTGTCGATCCATTCTTCCGCGCCCATGGCCGTTCCTCTACTGGCTTGCACGAACAAACCGGAAAATCAGAATTTCCCGTCTATACGGGTTTCGTCGAAGGACGCCCTCGACTATACGGTGCCGAGCGCCTGTTCAACACTTGAGGATTGGAGTGTGATGAACCTTCGCGGATTTTATGCGTAGCGAACTTTTGAAGTCCTGTCAACATACCTGCACGGTCCGGGAGCTCCAGGTCGCGGGTCGGCGCCTCGTATCGCCTGCATCCTGAAGCTGTCCGACCATCTTCTGGTACGAAAAAATCTGTTCCGAAAGGAACGGACAAGGTCTGATTTACATTTTACTCAATGTCGCGAGTAATTTTAGGTTCATCCGGTTCATGCGGACCTTTATTTCTCAACTGCTTGATCCGATCGTTTTCAGAGTATATTTAATTGTTATCCTATCCGCTTCCTATAGATAATTGCCTTACTTGTGAGATAAAGTAGCGTTGTTTA
>DIWJ01000093.1 GCA_002428445.1 Syntrophaceae bacterium UBA6109 | reverse complement strand
ATGGCTCTGCGTTTCCCGGAACGGTTGACGATGGTAATGCGGCGCAACTCGATGTCATCCTCGGGCGAAACGGCAATTTCCGTATGCGTGTCGAGTTCGTGATCGCGGCAACGGAACTCCGCTTTCGCCTCCGAAAAGATCGTTTCATACGTATCCGCTTGTTTAAGCGCCGGCTGATAGGCCGTTGACCAGAATTCCCCACTCCTCACGTCACGGATGTAGCAGAACGTGCCCCAATGATCGCAGGTGCTGTCCTCGCGCCAGCGGGTGACGGCGATGTCCTTCCAGCGGCTGTATCCGCCGCCTGCGTTCGTGATCATCACGTGGTATCGGCCGTTTGACAACAGTTGCACTTCCGGTTTCGGCGTGTTCGGGCTTCCAAACACGCGCACCGGGGCCTCCTCCTCTATGGATTCTATATGGCGGTCGGAGAGCTCGGCGGTGTGCGCGTAAAAAGCCGTCGCCTTGGGGATTCGCTCCTGGAGCAACAACATGGTTGCCTGGAACATGGGTTCCGCCTCAAATCGCTTCTGCATCGGACGGTCCAGGAGCGCGTACGCGAAAGAGAGGAAGCTCATGCCCTGATGATGCGCCATGAAGGAGCGGACCACGGCGCTGGTTTGTCCGCGGGGCAGACGGGAGGGAGTGTAGTCGATTGCCTCATGGAAGCCGTACGTTCCGGCAAGGCCTTCGTCCGCCAGTCGTTCGAGATTCAGGCATGCCTCTTCGGGCGCCACCATCAGGGCCAGCGCCGAGGCATAGGGTGCAATGACCAGATCCTCGGCGAGTCCGCGTTTGAGACCCAGGCCGGGCACGCCGAAGGCGCGATACTGGTAGTTGAGGTTAACGTCGATTGCATTGTAGCCGGATTCCGAACTGCCCCAGGGCACCCCGCGTTTCCTCCCATACTCGATCTGCCGGGCCACCGCCGCCTTGCAGGTCTGATCGAGCAGGGTGTGTTCGTACGTCGGCATCACCAGGAGCGGCATGAGGTATTCGAACATCGAACCGCTCCACGAAAGGAGAATCTGCTCTCCACCGACATTGGTCAGCAAACGTCCCAGAGAGAACCAGCTCTCCTGCGGGAGCTGTCCCTGCGCAATCGCTATGAAACTGCAAAACCGCGCTTCGGAAGCCAACAGATCGTAGTAACTTGGGTCCCGCCGACGTTCACCGACGTTGTACCCAATCGCCAGGAGATTGCGCGCCTCGTCGAATAGAAAATCGTATTCCATATGGGCAAGTTCATCGATTTGTCCTGCCAGATCTTCGATGGCCCTGATCCTCGCTCCGGCGCGCCGGCTTGCCTCCGCAACGTCGGAGTGGACACCCTGAGCCTCCCCATCAAGGTTGGCCAATTGGCGCAGCGTCGGGATTTCATCGAGATCAGGCATCTCGCGGAGTCCCTCCGGCGATACCGGCAATAATGTCCAAGCTGCGAGAAACGTCAGTTCATCGAGGGCGGCCCGGCACTGCCCGGCAAGGGAACGCGCCCACTCCTTTGCCCGGTTCTCAGGGTCCGCGTCGGGAACATTGACGCCGGCGGCCATTTCCGCGGCGGACGTTGCCAACTGATCCAGGCACCGCCGCGCCGCCGCAAGCGAGGTGGGCGGGGAATCGATCGCAGGCATCAACATTTTTTTCAGTTGCACGAGCTCGTCCGCAGCAGTTTTGCCGGCCATCTCCTCGAGGACGCGAAGCGTGTCGCTGATTCCCTCAAACACACGCGACCCCAGAATCCGGTCGTCGGGAAGTGCGAGCAGCCCCTGCCGCAGCGTCAGCAGGTGGCCGGCAAGGTTTCCGCTGTCCACGGTCGAGATGTAGGCCGGTTGGAGCGGTTGCAGGGATTGCGTGTCATACCAGTTGTAGAAATGGCCTCGGTATCGTTCCAATGCATCCATCGTCCGGAGTGCATTTGCCGTGCGCTCGATGAGTTGCCCCGCCGGGATGTAGCCAAAGTCATAGGCGGACAAATTTGCGAGAAGGGCCAGGCCCATGTTGGTCGGCGATGTGCGATGCGCAATGACGGCAACGGGATGCTCCTGAAAATTGTCGGGGGGCAGCCAATGATCTTCCGGGCTGACGAAGGTCTCGAAAAACGCCCAGGTCTTTCGGGAAAGTTTCCGGAGAAAGGTAATCTGGTCATCCGTCAACCTTGCTTCGCGACGGGCAAGCGGCCGGCTGATCCACCAGGCGACCCCGGGAGAGACAAACCAGAGTCCCAGTATGGGGCCGGCCACCGCCAACGTCAGCGGCCTCAAAAGCATTAGATCGACAACCACGGCGATGGCAAGAACCGGAGCGATCCACATGGATCGGCAACAAGAACCAAGATCCGTGCGGCCACTGCCATCTCGCTCGTCCGACGTGTTCCATTCGAGGAGCCGTTTGTGGGTGAACAGCATCCGCCAGCCCGTACGCACAATCGCATCGAGGCTGAAAAACGCCTCGTAGGGAAGGCAGATGAACGTAAATGCCGCCTGAGCGAAACGCCGGCCCGCAGAGTGCAGGTTGGCGTCAAGGTGCTGGCCCAGAAGCACGTCGTCCGGCTTCTGAAGCAGTTCCAGGAGAGAGGCGATCAAAGAGGGGATCAGGAAGATTCCAAGCACCGATAAGGTCCAGAACCAGGCGGCCGGCAATACCGTCCAGCCCAGCAGCAAAAGGAATGTCAACGCCGCGGGCACGAGACTGCGCCGCAGGTTGTCGAATATCTTCCATTGCGACAGCCATGAGAATGTATTCTTTTTCAGTCGCGCATCCGGACCGGGAAGACCCGACAGCAACCATCGCAGGAGCTGCCAATCACCGCGAATCCAGCGATGCCGACGGTTCACGTCCGCATTGTAGCGAGAAGGATACTCCTCATAGAGCATCACATCGCTCAACAACCCCGCACGCACGTAACACCCTTCCAGAAGATCGTGGCTGAGGATCCGGTTCTCCGGGAAACGTCCTTTGAGGGTTCGTTCGAAGGCATCAACATCATAGATGCCCTTGCCGATGAACGAACCTTCGCCGAACAGGTCCTGGTAAACGTCGGAAACCGCGCGCGTATAGGGATCGATGCCGGGTTCGCTTCCGCACATGGCCGCATACCGCGACCGGTTCATGCCGGGCAGGCTCACGGCGACCCGTGGCTGGAGAATGCCGTAGCCCTCCAGGACACGCTGCTTGTCTTCATCATACCGCGCACGATTCAGCGGATGCGCCATGGCGCCCACAAACTGCCACGCCGCATCGCGCGGCAGTTGCGTATCCGTGTCCAGGGTGATCACATACTTCACGTTCGTTAAGACTGCCCTGTCGCCGACGACCAGCAAAAAGCGATCCCCCGCATGTTCCTCACCGCGCAAAAGAGCATTCAAGTCCGCAAGTTTTCCCCGTTTGCGCTCGTAACCCATCCAAATCCGCTCCTGCGGATTCCATCGACGGGGGCGATGGAAAAGGAAGAAGTTGTCGCAGCAGGAACGGCCATACTTGGCATTTAGCTCTTCGATCCTTTGCCGGGCAAGACGCAACAGCGGTTCATCCTCGGTCAGCGTTTCCTCCTGTGCGTCTCGAAAATCGGTCAACAGGCCGAAATGCAGGTTGGTACCCCGATTTGCCAGGAACCGCACTTCCAGCGCCTCGATCAGCTCCTCGATATTCTGAATGCTTTGGAGCATCGTCGGGACCACAACCAGCGTGCGGAATTCCGGCGGGATCCCTTTGGAGAAGTCCATGCGCGGCAGCGGATGGGGCTTCGCCAACAGCGTCGCCAGCATGTTTACCAGCGCAACGGCCAGTTGACTTGCGCCCAGAACGGAGAGGAGACCGATGAGAACCTTTGCCCATGCAGGCATTGCACCGACATTCGTCAGCAAGCCACCGGCGAAGATCGCCGTCATCAGCGTGATTGCACCCAGATAGAAAAGCAGGGGAAACCGGCGGCTCCATCTCCGAAGATGCTCAGGCAGGGTGTGGCTTGCATCGAGCGCCTGTTCGAGCTGCGGCAATCCCTTGTCGATCAGGTAGAAGCCGACATGCGCCCTGCGGTCATCGCCGCCGTTCCCGCTTGCACCCTCCTTCGCCAATCCGATCGCTTTACGCGCCACCTCACTCTCGGAAAACCGGCTGCGTTTCGCTATCTTTTCAACGACATGTCGGTAACGGTCCCGGGTAGAAAAATCCATTTTGCTGTAAACGTCGCCGGGATCATTGCACAGCGTCCGGTCGACAACGCTCATCGACTCGACGAACTCTTGCCAGTCCATCGAAGCCAGGAAACGAAGGCTGCCGATGCTGTTGCTCATGGATACCTGATCGGCAGCCTGCTGCTGGTTCTCCGACTGCACCAGTTGCTGGATCGTCTGGTCGCACTCGGACAGTCGCTGCTCAAGCCAGGTGAGCGGCAATGACAGAGCCGGACCCTGTCCCTGCAGGCGACGCGTCATTTCCGCGATAAACGAGCTCACCAGCGGCGGGTTCGATCGCGCCATGTCCGCAATGATCAGAATCAGGCTTTTTGGATCCTTCGCGACGCTCTCCGTCATCAGGTCTGCCCAGTAATCGGCCAAGTTGCGGTCGATTCTATCGGTAGCGATCCGGGCGGCAATGCGTCGGAGATTCTCGATCAGCGCCAGGCGCAGCATGATGGGAATGGCCCACAATTCTCCCAACTTCAGTACGGTGACGGTCTGGTAGGCTGCGGAAAATCTGCTGAGAATCTCAGGATCGACGCGTCCGTCGCCGTGCAAGATCATCTCCAGCGCAATGTCATAGACGCGCGGCAGAGCGGCCGACGGACCATTCATCAGGCGGGGAAGTTCCCGACTGTACCCCTTCGGCAAATGCCTCCGGGTGGTGCGGATCTGCTCTTCAATCAGATAGAAGTTGTCGAGCAGCCATTCCCCGGCCGGTGTAATCCGGCGGTTTGCCTTCACCGCCTCCGTCAGCAAATCATGGACACCGATCAGGAGGTCTTCATTCTCGGCCAGTCGTGTCAAAAGGCGATCCGGAGCGTGTCCCGGGCTCAACGTATGCGAGCCCGCAAGTAGCTTGCCATGCTGCTCCATCTGATCGGCGCTGAACAACTCTGCTCGCAGCGGCGACTCAATACCGACACAGGCAAGTTTTTTTGACAAACCGTTTCCACGCAGTCTTGCCCAAAAACGGGATAGAATCCCCGGAATGCTCTTGTTGTTTAAATTCACTATCAATCCCTATTTTGAGGAGTCGTATCGATATAACCGTCGCAATGGCGCAATCGAATCGGACAACATCCGTCGGAGCGACTCTAAATCATGTTTCCGCATGGATTGTTGCACAAAATTTTGTCACATTCCATCGATACCTTTTGACACCAGAAGAAAAACAGGTTGTGCGGCTCAAGCGAAAGGCTGCTGAAAAATTCACGTGACTCCCATTTTATATTGAAAAGATCGGCACCCCGGACCATACTCCTGCGAATCCGGCGTCATCCGGATCGCCTGACAGACCTTTCGCCGGATCGCTTTCCGACCCGCACCCACCCGGGAAATAGGGGTTGCGAAAAACCCTCTTTTCCGCTATGGCGGTTCGTCGATCCGTCCGCCTCCAAGCATGGGCGAAAGGAAACCGAAAGGAGAAATACTTTTGAAACTGCGTGCAATTTTCGGGGGGATGCTGCCCCTGTTTGTCATGGGGCATTTCAGCCACCATGTGCTGACGACGATCACCGTGCCGCTCATCCCCTTCATCCGCAGCGCCTTCAACCTGGACTATACGCAGTCGGGTCTGGTCGTCTCGGCCTTCACACTCGCTTATGGATTCGGCCAGCTCCCGGCCGGATGGCTCGCGGACCGCATTGAACCCCGCAAGCTGATGACCGTCGGCATTTCCGGCGTCGCGCTCGCCGGCATCCTGGTCGGCCTTTCCCAGACCTACGTCCTAATGATCGTGTTTCTCATTTTGATGGGGTTCCTGGCCGGCGGCTACCACCCGTCCGCACCGCCGCTAATCTCCGCCTCTGTGCGCTTCGAGAACATCGGCAGGGCGCTCGGTTTCCACAACATCGGCGGCGGTGCGAGCCATTTCGTTACGCCGCTTCTCGCGGTGGCCATCGCCAACGCCTGGGGGTGGAGGAACGCCTATATCGCACTCGGAATCCCCACGGTCGCCTTCGGCATCGTATTCTACATCCTCCTCGGGCGCATGAAAGCGCGGCAGAAGGCAAACCCAAGCCCATCGAAAACGGATGAACGGACGCCGTCCCCGCCGGAAATCACGCGCCGCCTCGTGGTCTTTCTGATCCTCTCGACGTTCACGGCGGCGATCATCAATTCCATCGTCTCCTTTATTCCGTTCCTCATGGTCGATCACTTCGGCGTGAGCAAGGAAATAGCCGCCGGCGCCCTTTCGCTCGTCTATGTAGCGGTCTTCTGGGCAAGCCCGCTCGGCGGCTGGCTCGCCGACCGCCTGGGGAGCGTCCGGGTGGTTCTAACAGTCTGTTTCAGCGCCGGGCCAACCATTTTTCTGCTCACCATGCTTCCCTATGGATGGGCGCTCGGAGGGATGCTCGTTCTGCTGGGGATGATCATCTTCAGCCGGATGTCCGCTTCGGAATGCTTCATCATCCGACAGACGCCGCTTAGAAAACGGTCGTCCATCCTCGGTGTCTATTACTTCACCGGAATGGAGGGAGGTGGGGTTCTCACGCCCGTCATCGGTTACCTGATCGACCGTTTCGGCTTCACCGCCGCCTTCGCGATCGCCGGGGGCGTCCTGTTTGCGATCACGCTGCTCTGTTCGCTCTGGCTGCGAGAAAAACGAAACTGAGCGGATGCAATCATGAAGCAAGGAGGATTTAATGATCAAACATGTAGTTCTGGCCAAATTCAAACCGGGAGCGACGGAAATCGACTTCGAGTATTGAAGTTATCTGCGGGTTACAACACGCGGATCTTTCCCTTCGGCGCCGTCGTGACTTCGCCGACAATCGCCGCCTCGGCAATCCCCGCCGCATGCATCCGGGCGAGCAGATCCATCGCGGCCGCTTCCGGCAGGGCGATCAGAAGACCTCCCGCGGTCTGCGGATCGAAGAGGACGTCCACGAGCCAATCCGGACAGTCCGGTCCGATCTCGATCTGCCGCTCGCGGAATTTCCGGTTCCGGATCAGGCCGCCGGGGATGATCCCCTCCTCGACCAGCGGCCGGAGCCCCGGAAAACAGGGAACCGACATGGCCCGAATCTTCATGCCGGTTTCGCTCCCGTCGATCATCTCCAGCGCATGGCCGAGAAAACCGAACCCGGTGACATCCGTACAGGCGTGAATGCCGGCGGTTTCCGCGATTAATTCCGCCGCCTTCCGATTCAGCGTTGTCATGCCGGCGACGGAGCGGGCCGCCAGCGCCGGATCGGCCACGCCGCCCTTCACGGCTGTTCCGACAATGCCCGTGCCGAGGGCCTTCGTCAGGATCAGACGGTCCCCGGGAAGCGCCCCCCGGTTCAAGAGAACCTTGTCGGGATGGATGACGCCGGTCACGGAAATGCCGTACTTCGGCTCGTCGTCCTCGACGCTGTGGCCGCCGATCAGCAGGACGCCCGCCTCCCGCATCTGGTCGAGGCCGCCGCGGAGAATGTCGCGAAGGATGCCGACATCCATCTTCTTGATCGGGAAACAGACAATGTTCATCGCCGTGATCGGCCGGCCGCCCATGGCGTAGACATCGCTCAGCGCGTTCGTCACGGCGATCCGGCCGAAGGTATAGGGATCATCCACGATCGGGGTGAAAAAATCGACGGTCTGGATGATCGCCAGGTCGTCGCGGAGACGATAAACCCCGGCATCCTCGGCATGCTCCATGCCGACGATCAGGTTCGGATCGGTGATAAGCGGCAGATCCTTCAGTGCCTCGTGCAGGTCCCCCGGACCTATCTTGCAGGCTCAACCGGACCCGTGGACCGTCTCCGTCAGCCGCACCTTCACCTCTTCGTTCATTTGCGATCCCCCTCCTTGGTTCATGACCGGGAGCGCAACCCGCAATCCCTGCCTTGCAGGCGGGGATCAGGGGCGCAATAAAAAAACAGACCTCGAGAGCTTTGAATTTTTGTGCAAACCTTGTAAATCGTCATTCCTGCGGAAGCAGGAATCCAGTCCTTTTAAGACCTTCTGGATTCCCGCTTTCGCGGGGATGACAAAGCAGGGGCGTTTTTCAAAGGTCTCACCTCTTCCTTGCCGGGAAGCCTCGCCCTGTGGTCGGGGAGCTTCACATTTTTCCAACGTCCGGTGCGAAATCTACCAGATCTCGACCGAGATTGCGAGGGCAGAAAAAACATGATTTTAGGATCATGATTTCAGGATGATTCTTCTTGCCGCCTGCTCTTCCACCTCCCTCGCAACATTACCCGTATTGTGGCCAAGAGACCTTTTGCGAAGCCGGGAATAATGTGGTATGGATGACGCCGCGGTTATCGTGGTCTCTTGCGCCGATCCGGCATTTTTCAGATCAGAGGTAAACCATATGCCCGAAACAATAAAATACTACAGCACCAACCGTCGTCTCGACCAAGTCCCCGGCATCACCCCGTTCCGGGAAGCGGTCTCTTTCCGGAAGGCCCTGCTGATGGGACAGGCCCCCGACGAAGGGCTTTTCATGCCGGAGTCGATTCCGGTCCTCCCCGTGGAGACCTTCAAGTCCCTCAAGGGGATGCCTTACACGGAAGCCGCAATGCTGGTGACGCAGGCCTTTCTCGCCGGGGAGATCGACGAACAAACGCTCCGGCGGATCATCGACGACGCCTACAATTTCGAGGTGCCGCTGGAAAATGTTTTTGCGCGCAAATACATCATGCGGCTCGATCAGGGGCCGACGGCCTCGTTCAAGGACTTTGCCGCCCGGATGATGGCCCGCCTGATGAGCGCCCTGCGCGATCCGGGAAACAGGCTGAACGTCCTGGTCGCGACCTCCGGAGATACCGGAAGCGCGGTCGGCGAGGCCTTCAAGGGGGTCGAGGGGATCGACGTGACGATCCTCTACCCGCGGGGCGAGGTAAGCGGCCGGCAGAGGAAGCAGCTCGACACGATCGGCGGAAACGTCCGGGCCGTCTCCGTAGATGGAAAGTTCGACGACTGCCAGGATCTCGTCAAGCAGGCCTTCTCCGACCCGGAACTGGGCGGATTCAACCTGACCTCGGCCAATTCGATCAACTTCGGCCGGATCCTTCCGCAGATCGTCTACTATGTCTGGGCCTGGGCGCAGCTCTCACGCGACGGCGAGCCGGCCGTCTTCTCGGTGCCGTCGGGCAACTTCGGCGACGCCCTCGGTTGCGAGTACGCCCGGCGGATGGGCCTCCCCGTGGAAAAGCTCGTCATGCCGACGAACGAAAACGACGAATTCCCCCGCTTCCTGGAGACCGGCGTCTATGAGAAGGTTTCGCCGTCGCGCGCCTGCCTCTCGAATGCGATGAACGTGGGCCATCCCAGCAATCTGGCGCGCTTTTTCGACCTCTACGACGGCACGATTGACCGGACCGGCATCGTCCGTCGCGTCCCCAACCTCGAAGAGATGAGAAAAAATATCTATTCCGTCAGCATATCCGACCGGGAGACGAAAAAGACGATCAAGCGGATCTACGACCAGTACCGGGTGCTCTTCGAACCGCACGGCGCCGTGGGCTGGCGCGGACTCGAGGTCTATCTCGAACTGGACGGCGACAAACCGCTCTGCATCAGCCTGGAAACGGCCCATCCGGCGAAGTTCCCCGAAGAGATCCGGGAACTCCTGGGAATCAACCCCGACCTCCCGCAGAGTATGAAGGACATCGACGAGCGGTCGGGAGAAGCGTTTCTCCTCGCCAATAATTACGGCGAATTCCGAAAATACCTCCGGCAGAACCTGCGCACAACGGACTGACGGGCAGTTTCCGTATCACCGTCACGGCTTCATGACGAGCTTCTGCTCCGCCTTGGGGACATACCAGCGGATAAAGTTGTGGCCGATCCCGAGCGGCGCGACCTCCACACCGCGGAAGCGGGCGTGGACGATCGGGAGCGCGTCCGGAACGTAGAGGAACAGGTAGGGCTGCTCCTCGGCGAGGATCTCCTGGATCCGGTCGTAGCTGCGCTTCCGCACCGCCCGGTCGAACGTCTCGCGCGCCTTCACGATCAGCGCGTCCACCTCCGCGTTTTTGTAAGAGACGAAGTTGAGCTCCTGCGGTCCCGTCTTGCTCGAATGCCAGACGTCGTAGAGGTCCGGCTCCAGGGGAATCGTCCAGCCGAGGATCGTCGCGTCGAACTTCCGTTTGTTGATGAAATCGTTCACAAAGGCCGCCCACTCGACCACCCGGATCTTCACCCGGATGCCGATCTCGGCCAACCGCCGTTGGATGATTTCAGCGCACTTTGCCCGGATTTCGTTCCCCTGGTTCGTGATGATCTCGAATTCAAAAGGCTTTCCTTCCTTATCGAGAATGCCGTCGCCGTCCCCATCTTTCCAACCGGCTTCAGCCAGGAGCGCCTTCGCTTTCGTCGGATCATAGGCGTAAATCCGGACTTTCGGGTTGTAGGCCCAGGTCCCCGGCTTGTAGGGTCCGGTGGAAGGCTTCCCGAGGCCCAACAGGACGCCCTCGATGATCTCTTCGCGGTTCACCGCGTGGGCGATCGCCTGCCGGACCTGCTTGTCCGCAAAGAGCGGATTTTTCAGGTTGTAGCCCATGTAGGTGTAGGCAAAAGAGAGGTAACGAAATTTGTTGTAGTTCTTCTTGAAGACATTGCTTTCCGTCTGTCGCGTGTACTGGAGCGGCGTAAGCCCCATCCGGTCGATTCCGTTCGCGCGGAGCTCCAGAAACATCGTCGCCGTATCGGGGATGATCCGCAGGATGGCGCCGTCGATGTACGGCCGCCCTTCGAAGTAGTCGGGGTTAGAAACGAGGACGATCTTCTGGCCGGTCACCCACTCCTTGAACTTGTATGGCCCGGTGCCGATCGGATGCCGGCCGAGCGGGGANNGGATGCCGACCGACCAGCTCATCAGTCCGGGGGCGAACGGTTTGTCGTAGGTCACGCGAAAGGTGTGATCGTCGACCGCCTCGGCCTTCTTCACCTTCAGAAAATCACCCGCATAGGCCGTGGGCGTCTTCGGGTCGACCGTAACCCGGTAGGTGTACAGGACATCCTCGGCGGTGAAGGGCTTGCCGTCGTGCCAGCGGACATTTTTGCGCAGATGAAAAGTGATGACGAGGCCGTCCCGGGAAACGTCCCACGATTCGGCCAGATCGCCCACGACGTTCACATCCTTGTCGTACTTGATCAGGCCGTTGAAGATGAGTCCGGCGATCTCGTGGGACGTGGAATCGGAGGCCAGCAGCGGGATCAGATTCGAGGCATCGCCGATGGAGCCCTCGACGATGATGTCCCCGTAGGCGGGAGTGTCGGCAGCGATCCCGGCCGGGGCGCGCCCCGGCGACTCCGGACCGCAAGCCGCAACGGTCAGAACGAACAGCATTGCCAGGACCCAATGGAAAGAGCCGGGGGGATTGAAGATCCCGAAGCGGAACAAACCATTTCGTTTGGGATCGCTCATCCCGCGGCAAGCCGCGGGGAATGCGCTTGCGGGCGGATTCATGGTCGGTGAAGTTATCCTATGGATGCGGAGTTGCATGTTGAACGGCCGCTGAAGCGGGGAGGCTCATCGCCGACCCTCTATGCAGCAGGGGCGTCTCTTCCCCCGTGCGGATTGAACCTCTCTTCCACAGGCGGCCCGGGTGTCAGGCCCCGGCAGCATGTCTCGATTTCTTTTTCAGCCGGCTGATCCGGCGCCGGAGAACTCTGACTTGCTTGCCGTCCTTCCCCTCCCGAGCGCTTGCCGTCAATCCTTTGAGTTCGCGGATCCTGGTTTTCAGCTCGGACTTGGTCATCTTGAGTTTGACGACCTTCTTCTTTTTCCGGGCGGGCGCTTCGTCCCGGATCCCCCGGGCCTCCCTGATGAAGGCGATCAGCTCGTCTTTCTTCATGTCGGAGACGGCCACGGTATGCGGAATCTTCATGGCGACCTCCCGAAGCTCCTTGACCGTCAGCTTGTCCAGGGGCTTCTCCTCCTGCGGCTCCCTCTTCTTCGTTTCCTCTGCCATCGCGCGTATCCCTCCTCATCATCATATTCGCTGATTCACGGGTCATCCACTCGCAATGCCGAAACCTGTCTTTTGTTCTGATGCTATCATGAAAGCCCCGCAGGATTCAACCTCAACATCGCCCCCGAAATGCTTGACTAAGAACGGAGACTGTGAAAAAGTGACCGACGGGGAACGCGATCCGCACTCGTTCCAATCATGCAAGGGATATCAGGAGGTTGACCATGGTAATCCTCGATCTGCGCAGCGATACCGTAACCCTGCCCACCCCCGCCATGCGCGAAGCCATTTTCCACGCCGATCTCGGCGATGACGTCTTCGCCGAGGATCCAACGATCAACCGCCTCGAGGCGATGGCGGCCGAACGGCTGGGAATGGAAGCGGCGCTCCTCGTCGTCAGCGGTACGATGGGAAACGTCACCTGCGTTCTCACCCACTGCGCCCGCGGCGAAGAGGCGATCCTTGGGGACTGTTCGCACATCTTCCTCAACGAGGCGGGCGGAATGTCCGCCCTGGGCGGCATCTTTCCCCACACCATCCCCAACCTGCCGGACGGAACGATGCGCCCTGAGGATATCGAGGCTGCCGTCCGCAACGAAAACATCCATTTCCCCCGCACCCGGCTTCTCTGTCTGGAGAACACGCACAACCGCTGTTACGGCACCCCGCTGACACCCGAATACACCGCCGCCGTCGTTTCACTGGCAAAGAAACGGGGAATATCCGTCCACCTCGACGGCGCCCGGATATTCAACGCCGCCGTCGCCCTCGGTGTGGATGTCCGGGAACTGACCCGGGGGGTCGATTCGGTGAATGTTTGTCTCTCCAAAGGCCTCGCCGCACCGGTCGGCTCCATGATCTGCGGAAGCAAAGAATTCATCGGACGGGCTCGGCGAATCCGGAAGATGCTCGGCGGCGGGATGCGCCAGGCCGGTATCATCGCAGCCGCAGGGATTGAAGCCCTGGGGTCGATGGTTGATCGTCTCGCGGAAGACCACAGGAATGCCCGCCGCCTTGCGGAGGGGATCGCCGGAATCCCCGGTCTTTTTACCGAACCCGACCGCGTCCGGACGAACATCATCTACATCGATCTCCTCGATCAACGCTTCCCGGACGACGAATTCATGATGCTTTTGGAGCAACAGGGGTTAAGACTCTCCCATCCGGGACCGGCCCGTTTTCGGATGCTCACCCACTACGGGATCGGCGAGGCCGACATTGACAAGGCCCTTGCGGCGCTCTGCGCGGTCATGCAGGCCTGACGCCCGCGCACAAAGGGCAGGGATTGGGTTCTCCCTCCGCCTGTTCGCCCCTCTGTTGGATGTGAGGGAGGGAATGAGTATTTGGCCGGCGCCATTTCCCGGGAAACCCGGGTAGTGGAAAATAGGTTTCCATCCTGCTTTTAAGCCCTTTTTGGAGCGGATGACGACGATGAATCCAGGCCAAAACCATCGCAGAAACTGGACAACGCCGGGCGGCATCCGTCTTCACTTCGCCTCCGCGTGGGACATCCTCCGGAATGCAATCGGCAATTATCGGACGCACGGCGACACCAACCAGGCCGCGGCGATCGCCCTCTATGCGATCCTTTCGATCATACCGCTGTTTATCCTGACGCTGCTCGTGGTGGACCAACTCTTCGGCGCCGATCCGGCGATCCAGAGAAAACTGATCGAGGGAATCCGCCAGTTCATCCCCTCCTTCTCGGGCGAACTGCTTACCCAGTTCAGCCGGATCAGGGAGAAAAAGGAGCTCCTCAGTTGGGTGGGAATCATCAGCCTGGTCTGGTTTTCGGCGATGATTTTCGAAGCGATCGAAACAGCCCTGAACGTCATTTTCCATTCCAGAAATTACCGAAATTACCTCCACTCCAAACTCATCGCCATCGCGATGATCCCGATGGGCTGGGCGGTCGGCGTCGTCAGCGTCGGAATCACCTACATGGCGACCGTCCTCTCCCAACAGCCTCTTTTCATCCAGGGCGGGATTGTCTTTCTGCCGAAGGCCTATGGGATCATCTTCCGTTACCTCATCCCCTACTTCGTCACCGTGCTGTTCTTCACCATCGTCTACAAAGCCATCCCCACCGAAAAGATCAGCCTGAAAAGCGCCCTCGCCGGAAGCGCGATCTTCTCTGTCCTGATGGAAATCGCAAAGCAGTTCTTTACCTGGTACGTCGCCAACTATATGAGATACGACATTATTTTCGGTTCGCTGGAGGCGGTGGTCATCCTCGTCATCTGGACCTTTTACGTCGCGCTGATCTTTCTGTTCTGCGCGGAATTTATCGCCTCCTTCCAGCGGAGTGACCTGATTCTCATTGAAAAGATCCTACTGAAGCACCGGGACGGCCATGTGGGGATCGATGAGCGGCTTTTCCGGAAGTTCGGCCGCCTCTATGGCCGGAACGAGTACCTCTTCCGCGAGGGGGAGACCGGTCAGAATATCTTTTATATCCTGAGCGGTCGCATCGGGTTGGAAAAGAACACCGGTCAGGGGAAGAAAATGCTGGAGGAGATGGGGCCGGGCCGATACCTGGGAACGATGGCGGCTCTGATTCATGCCCCGCGCAACGCCTCCGCCCGCAGCCTGGAGGAAAGCCATGTCGCCGTCATCAACGGGGACACCCTGCGGAGCCTCCTCCGGCAAAGCGATGAGGTTTCCCTGTTTCTGCTCCAGGAGTTCTCCAACCGGATCAAACACACCAGCGAGGCGCTGGCAGAGCTGACCCGGTCCTGGGTCCGGCTGATGGCCACGCTGTATTTCCTGAAAGTATGGCCGCTTCCGAAGGAGCGGGATCCGAACGTGGAGCTGGCGAAAATTACAGGCAAGGAGACGGAGGAGATCCACGAGATCCTGGCGGAACTGACCCGGCAGGGAGTGCTGACGTTTGAGAACGGCCGCGTGACCGGCTTCAACCGCAACAAAGCTTTGCGGCTGCTCGACGAGCCCGTGACCGTGTAGCGTAGAACGGGATCACGACACGACGGTTTATCACCCGGCCAAAACCGGCTTCATCCCCGGGGACACGCAGATGGAGAAGGCATTTGATTGCCGGCAACCATCGTACGCAATATTTCGGAAACGGCATCCTTTTGTTCCACCATCGCGATTTTGATCCGCTTGTCTTTGCCTGTCAGCAAATTCCCCAGAACCCAACCGTCGATATCGAGAAGACAGCCGAGCACCCGGGGGGCATGCGTCTGCAAAAGCGATTCGATGTGCCTGTAAAAACGGTCGGCGCCGTCGTTCGAAAAAAGAAGCAGCCTTGAAACCCGATCTCCATAGGGGACGCTTCGGCGTTCCCGGACATTCATAATCCCGTTTCTTTCGCTTTCCAGCCGGTCAAAGATCGCTTCGAATCCGCAGCGAATCTGCCCCCTGAGCCTGGCCGTCCGGAGCACTTTCTTCAGCGGGTCACCCATCGTGATCATTGCGACATCAAGCTCACTTCCGGGCCAAAGCTTTACGGTACGGACCAGCAACGCCTTGCGGACGGCCTCAGCCGTGCCGTCGGCTTCCAACTGCCTGGGAAACCGGATATCCGCCAGGTTCATGGAATGCGCCTCGTGCTGTCGGCTCCTACTTCATAATGAAGGTCATCACCAAGGCGAACACCGCGTAGGTCTCGGGCATGGCCCCCGACACCAGGGCGTTGGCAAGGGTGTTCCTCCCCTCCAGGATGCTGCGGATGCCCGCGGCGCAGACCATCCCCTGGTACCAGGCGCTGAAGAACATGGCCAGGCCGGCGGCGGCGGCCCTGCCCGCGACGGTGTACGGGTCGCTGTCGAACTTGTCCATGTTCGTGAACAAGACCACGATGGCGTAGATTCCCTGGGAAGAGGGCATCAGGGCCACGGCGATGTTTTTGAAGTAATTTTCTTCGCCGCCGCCCAGCAGGGCCTGGAAGGCCGTCGAAAGGCCCATGGCGGAGCCCGCCAGACCCAGGGAGAGGCTCAAACCCATGACAATCTTCGCGACGAGCGGCGCCCAGTTCTCCGGTTTCGCACCCTCCTGGGCGAAGGCCGGAGAGAAAAACCCCGCCAGCAGGACCGCGGAAAACGCTGCGATAACCCATATCCCCTTCTTGCTCATGACCGACCCCTTTCGATTTTGAATGGTTTGTATTCGACCCCTCCCCCTTCGAAGAAGCTCTTGAAAGCCTCCACGAAATGCAGACGGGCGGAATGGACCGTGCTTCCCAGAATGGATAGCGCCAGATTGAAGGAATGCCCTGCCAAAATGATGATCAACGCCAGGGGGATGCCGGCGACAGGACCGGCGGAGGCCAGGACCATCCCCGCGAGCTGGTTCATGACGGAGGCGATGGCGGAAGTGGCGATCCCCAGACCGAAGAGGCGGGCGTAGGAAAGCAGATCGCCGATCAGCCCCGTGAGCCCGTATATATTCCAAAGCCCCAGCCCCAGACGGATCCCCCATCGCCGGCTGTCGCTCGAAAACAGCAGGGTCAACAGAAGCCCCAGCCCCAGAAGACCCCACCCGATGTAGGAAAAAGGTGCGTAGAGCGCTGCTTCCGGGGAGGCGACCCAGATGTTCCTCGAGACCAGGAGGACGCCGCCCCAAAGGACGAACAGCAGAGCCAGTTTCTGTATCTTCTGTTGGAGGAAGAGGGCCTGGATCATCCCCATGAGGTACGAGAAGCTGAGGTGAATCACCCCCAGGCCGAGGGACAGGTAGAAAAAGCGCATTGGATCGCCTGCACTCACGTCCACGTCCAGGATGATCCAGCTTCGATTCTCGAAGCTGTAGCCGAAGAAGGAACCGGTGAGGATGCCGACGCCCACGGAGGCGACGGCAAAGGCCTTGCAGAGCTGGATGACCAAGGGCAGCCCCTCCACCTTTGCGCCCCAGCGGCGACCGATGGCGTAGGATATCCCGTAGAGGGCCAAGCCGTAGCCTGCGTCGCTCAGACAGATGCCGAAGAACAGGACCATGAAAGGGGCGAAAAAGTAAGACGGATCCAGGTGGTGGTACTTGGGGTTTCCGTAGAGCTTCAGCAGCGGATCGATGCGCCGGATGAACCAATTGTTGCGGAGCTGGACCGGCGGCTCCTCTTCCGGCAGCGGCTCCCGGGTTTCCACCTGAAGGGGAAGGCGTTCGCTCCCGATCCGTTGCAGGAAGTCGTTCGTGAGATCGGACGGGATCCACCCCTGGAGGGCGAAGAGATACTCCTCGGCGTAGAGCGTCCCCATCTGTTCAAGATAGCGGGCCTCGTCGAGGGCGGTTGCGACCTCCATCTTCAGGACGTCGCCCCTCATCGCGATTCCGGCCAGTTGCCGGGTGAGGCGCTCCTCCTCCTCCCGGATCCGCCCGATCTCCCGCAGTACGTCTCCGAGGCCGATTTCGGGCAGCGGCAGAGGAAAGGCGCCCGGAACGTTGACGGCGCCCTCCGGGGAGAGCGTGTAGAAGAGGAGCGAGGGCTTTTCCGCAACAACCTCGACAAAGACCGCTCCGGGAAGGTCCAGCTCGGCGAAGGTCTTCCGCTCCATCCGCCAGCGTTGGACACCCAGTCCGTCTTCTTCGAGACGCCGGATCCGTTCCGGGTCGAAATCCCCCCAGGGCGCAAGTTCCTCTCTCAGGCGCTCCAGGGCTTGCTTCCGGCTCCGCGCCTCTTGCAGCCGGGAGAGGGTCTCTTCCGCGAAAGCGACCAGCGCCTCGTCGGCGCAATCGGCCGTGACCGGTTTTTCCTGGCCGCGGTACCGGCTGATCGTCTGTTCGAGCTGGCCGAGCCGGCGCAGATGCAGGAGGGCCGCGGAGGCCTTTTTTTCCGGATCGCCGGATAGAGGGACGACAGGCTCCAGGTGCACCACCCCGGCGCGCTGGAGAAACCGCAGCGTCTCCTCCCGATGGACGGTTGCGCCGACCATGAAGACCCGGGTCATTTTTACAATGGCCAAGTTCGAGACCTCCTTTGCGTCGGCCTCTTGCGGACCGAGATTTTTCCGCCGTTTTTCATCGCTCAGTCCCCTCCGGACAAACGCTTGGCCGCCTTGGCTACGCCGACGGCGGCAGCCTGCTGATCCTGAAGATAGACGGAAATCTTCCGCAGCGCTTCCCGGCAGTCGGGGATCAACCGCTGCTCGTAGAGATTGATCCGCTGGCTCGTCTTGCGGAACCCCTCGGAGAGGATCCGTTCCTGTTCTCTCAGCACCCGAATCCTCTCGCGCAATTCGATCGCCTCGCGCATTCGCGAAAGGACCTCCTCGAAGCGGTAGGGCGTGGCGAAAAGGCTGTAGGGGGGATCTTCGAAGAGCACCTCCTGAAAGAGGGGAATCTTCAGGCCCGCCACGTTGCGGAGGGAAAACCGGATCTCCCGGATTTTCAGAAAATACCGCATCAGACCCTCCATGTCCCGGAACAGGGGAGACCAGCGGGAAATCTCCGCCAGCAGGCCGGCGAGGGCCTCTTGCTGCCTCGCGATATCCTTCCGGACGAGGCCGAGCTGCAAGAGAAACTGCTGTTTCCGGGCCTCCAGGGCGGGGAGGAAACGTTGATAGAGCGTCAGTCGCTGTTTCTTCTCCCGAAGGGAGACCTTATTGAGCTTGATTCGTTCCGCCATCGGCGCAGCTCACTCCCATTTTTTCCTTGGGCCAATGTTTGTTGATGAATTCCTGTTTGATTCCCACCTCATCCGGCCGGAAGCAGTCCGCAAGGGTCGCCCAGCCCAGATCGAGGGCGTCGTTGATTCCCATGTCCACTTTGAGGTCCATGAACCGGTCGTAGAAGAGCTTCCCGTAGCGCAGGAAGCGGTCGTCCTCTTCCGTCTTGTCGAACCCCATCGCCAGCTTCTGCTCCACTTCGCGGCTCTTGGCAAAGAGGCGGATCATGCTGTTCATGATATAGCCGTGGTCGTCACGGGTCACCTTGCCGATGACCAACTGTTTGAGACGGGAGAGGGAACCGAAGGGTTCGATGACCCCCTTGCGGAGGTAGAACTGCCCTTCGGTGATGTAGCCCGTGTTGTCGGGCACCGGATGCGTGACGTCATCGCCCGGCATGCTGGTCACGGCGAGGATGGTGATGCTCCCCGCCCCCTCGAAATCCACCGCCTTTTCGTAGCGCGACGCCAGGTCACTGTAGAGCGATCCCGGGTAACCCAGGTTGGAGGGAACCTGATCCATCGAGATGGCGATCTCCTT
>DIWJ01000042.1 GCA_002428445.1 Syntrophaceae bacterium UBA6109 | reverse complement strand
GAATCTGCTTGATATCGAACAAAGATTGCAGACTGCGGCTTCATTTCCGAACTTCTCGAATGGAATCGATAACCGTTCCATCAACCCACTTCACGGCAGCGACCACTTTATCACCGAGAGTCGGTTGCGCCGGCTTTCCGCAGATGCGTTCGGATTCTTCCTTGAGTTCTTCGATGCTCTTGATTGGCAGGGACGAATGCTTTACAGCATCCAACAAATCCTGCCTCAGCGGATTCACGGCAATCCCTCTTTCCGTGACGATCACGTCAATCAATTCGCCGGGCCCGCAGATGGTCGTTACCTCGTCCCGGATGATGGGAACCCTTCCCCGGAACAACGGAATAGGCAGGATCGTGCACTTCGCGAAGAGGCAGTTTTGCCATCCGCCGATGCCGTGCAGGAGATAGCCATCCGAATGCGTCACGACGTTTCCGTTGAAATTCAAGTCAACTTCCGTGGCGCCGAGGATGACCGCATCCAGCATGGAAGCAATATTGCCCTTGCCGTGGTAGTTGTAGCTCGTAAAGGGGCTGGTAGCGACGTGTTTTGCATTGTCCCGCATGGACCTTACACCTTCGAGGTCAAAGGTCTGTCCGTCAAGGATGTTGCCCGTGAGACCCTCTTCCAGCATCTGGACCAGGTACTTGTTGCTGCCGCCGCGGGCAAAACCGCTCTTCATGCCCTTCTTTTTCAGTATTTCCGCGAAGTAGATCCCGATAGACAGCGCCGTCCCGCCGGCGCCTGCCTGAAACGAAAATCCGTCGCGGATGATGCCCGCCTCTTCGCAGAACCTGGCCGTCATTTCGGCGATCAAAAGCCTGTCGGGGCTGCGGGTAATCTGAGTGGTTCCGGAGATAATCTTTTCCGGAATCCCGATCTGGTCAACGACAACGGTATAATCGACATTGTTGCCCTGAATCTGCCAGGGGATACAGGGGAACGGGACAAGGTTATCCGTAACGACAATGACTTTATCGGCATATTCCGAATCCGCGAGGGCGAAATTGATCAAACCGCAGGCTGCCTTGCCGTTGACGCCGTTTGCATTGCCGAAGGCATCGGCCGTCGGGGCGGCAATCACCGCGATATCGATATGCAGCTCTCCATCCTGAATGGCCTGGTACCGTCCTCCGTGCGATCGCAGAACCCCCATGCCGGCCATTTTCCCCTGGGAGCAGAAACGTCCAAGAGCGCCGTTCATGCTTCCTTCAATATGGTGAATGACGCCGCTCTCAAGGTGTTTGATAATGGGTTTGTGGCAGGGGAAGGATGCCGAGCACGCCCAGATGAGATTCTTCATCCCGAGTTCGGCTGCGATATCGAAGATCTGGTTGGCGAGGAGGTCACCGTCGCGAAAATGGTGATGCGTGGAGATCGTCACTCCGTCTCTCAAGCCGGCCTTGAGCAGGGCCTCTTTGAGCGATGGGACCAATTTATTGCCGTCAGCGGGATAATCTGCGCAGGTTGAGATCGGAGGGCCGTATATCCGCCCTGTCGGGCGATGTTTTCCAACGCCTTTATAAGGCACAGCCGGCATGTTGTTGATGACGGTTGGCACAAGGCGGCCGATAGCATTCTTAACCAGCTTGTCTTTATTCATCTTGCGTTCTCCAATCTTTAGAAATTTTCCCCAATGCGATGGCTCGATCAATCGACAGAACCGCGCGCTTTACAACGGGTGCATCAATCATTTTTGAACCCAGGGCGACAACCCCAAGGCCGCTTTCCTTCGCTTTTTCAAATACGCGAACAATGGCTTTGGCTTTTGCGATTTCCTCTTCCTGGGGAGCAAAGCTTTCATGAATCGGCTTGATCTGGTTGGGATGGATACAGCCGATTCCCTCAAAACCGAGGGACTTCGCTCTGAGGACTGTTTTCCGCAAGCCTTCCTCATCCTGGAAGTCGGAGAAGACCGAATCAATCGCCTGGACTCCGGCCGCCCTGCAGGCAGTGACCTGACAGTTCCTTGCATGTTGCGACTCAAATCCCTCCTTGGTCCTCTGAACGCCGAGATCGGCGGAATAGTCTTCAAGACCGATGGCGACTGCGACCACATTGTCCGCGGCGGATGCAATTTCATAGGCGCGGATTACACCGAGGGCGCTTTCGATGATGGGCATAAGATAAATCTCGCCCTTTAACTTATTTCGCTTCTGAATCGATGCAATCTTCTTGTTGACCTCCTGGATCTGTTCCCTGGACTCGCACTTGGGCAGGAGCACCACATGGACATTGTGAGGGATGATCTCCTCCAGGTCATCGAGGCCCCTGGGCAGCTGATTGATTCGGACCATCCGCTCCGCCCCGTAGAAATTGACCTGGCGCAACGCGTTCCGGACCAGCAAGCGCGCCTCGTCCTTCTTCGGCGGTGCCACAGCATCTTCAAGGTCCAGGATGATTCCATGCGCTCCGTAGATGCCCGCATTGAGCATCATTCCGGGGCTGTTGCCGGGTATGTACAGCCTGGAGAAACGCATCCTGTCCGCGCTCGATGCATAATGGTTTTCAGGTAGGAACTTCGGAAGATAGGGTTTATCAATCTTTTTCAGCTGGCGGACACAGGCCTCGATACGGGCGGCGATGACAAAATCGTAGGCCCCCGCATCTTCAATGACCAAGGTGGCATTCTTGATGCCGAAGTGGCGGAGAACGTCTTTGCACAATTTCTCGATGCTCCCGCCATAATAAACGCCGACCTTGCTGTCGATCTGAATCTTGAGGCCGCCGGTTTTCCCCAGTTCCAAAGTGATGTGGCAGTCGTTCTTGACTTTCGGACCTTTGTTCCCCGCAAATGCCTGTTTCATCGCCATAGGTCATCCTCACTTCTGATAAAGTAATGGGGTCGCAAGACTAATTTCTGGTAAATACAAAGGATTTTGTCTCTTTGTAGTTCTTGAATATTTTAAAGCCGTCTTTGATCCACTCCCGGATGTACTTGATGTAAATATGGATGAAAAGCATGATGTCGAAAGGAAGGGCAAACGCCATGTGGAATACCTTCACATCGACGAGGCTGGCGCTTTCCTTTCCGCCACTCATGATGATGGCGGTCCACCCCGACAGATAGAGAATGGGGAAAAACGACATGATGAAGAGATACCAGATCTTCTGCCCCGGATTGAACTGGTTCCGCGCCAGCGGTTTCTGGCTGCTCGGCCTGAAGATATGGGACCAGGTGTTTTTCAGCCACTCAACGTCGGCATGCCCCCATGTGAAAATTTTCTTTACGGTCATCCGAAAATGACCGATATCCAGCTTGTAATAGAGAATGGGAATCAAGATGGCGAGCGCGCCGATCGTCCTGTGGGCATATTTCAGAAAATCCGCCTCCAGAGGGTTCAGGACATCGGCATAGTGGGAGTGGCTTACGCCCGTCGCCGCAAGGGAAACAATGGCAAAAGCCGCCAGGAGATGGACGATCTTTTCCACCCTTCTGAAACCGGCGGCATATTCCTTCAGGTTCTTGCTCACCTGCGGGCAGGACAAGACGCAGCGGTAGCAGCGGCGGCACTCTTCCTGCACGACATTTTCCAGATTCATCGATGTTCTCTGATTCTGGTCGAAAACCAGCCCGACATTGGTCTTGACGACGGGACAATTGTCTATGCAGTTCCCGCAGGCAAGGCAGGCGCTGTCGCCGACAACCTGGGAAGTGTCCAGGAGGCGGGTATTTTCATTGATGCCCCGCGAAAGAAGCCGAAACCGTGCGACCGGACTCCAGGCTTCGTCCAGGAGATGCTGCGTGTGAAGCGCATGTAATTTTGAATCATTGCCCATAACGGAACTCCATATTTCCTTATCATTACAGAAGAAAGGTTATTCCAACGTCACCGTCCCCGCGGCATCGAAAGAAACCGTGGCCCGTCTCGGTTCCACGCAGCAGCAGGGCCTCATACACACGATTCGCACGCCGCTGGCTCGGGCAGGCCCGACATTGAGAAACGTCCCGAGGACGGAGTAGTCGCCCCCCATGCCCAACGGCCCCACTTTCGTGGCGTTGACGATCTCGGTGACTTTCCGTTCCCACTCGCTCTGTTTTCTCAAATCGCCGTTTCGCATCGCCTCGACCATCCGCATGGTCGCTTCAGTGTGCGATCGGCCGATGCCCATGGCAATGGTGCCGGGAGTGCAGCCCAGACCGCCTATTTCACCCGCTGCCCAGCTGGCCGCCTCTTCCACGACCCTGTTCATGCTTCGCTTGTGATAGATGCGGTAAGTCTTCGCGCGGATTTCCGGTCCCCCGCCGAAGAGCAGGACCGTCACGGACAAGCGGTTCCCGGGGACCGCTTTCGTGATCGCCGAGGGCGGCAGAACATCCGACGGATCCTCGGAAAGTCCCCCGGACTGCTCGACCCGTTGGACATCGTTGCCCTTGATCGCCATGGGCCGTCCGGGCATGTCCCGCAGGCCCTGCTTGACTCCCTCCTGGATGGCCACAAGCCAGCCCTTCGGCAGATCGATATCGTCCCCCACTTCAAGGAAGAGATGGGGAATCCCCGTGTCGTCGCACAATGGGAATTTGCTTTTTTCCGCAATCCCGGCATTTTCGACCAGCCGCTCAAGAACCCACCTGGCATTCTTGTTCGTCTCTTTTTCAATGGCCGCTTTGTAGGCTTCAAACTGGTCAGCCCTGTAAGTCGTACCGGATTTCACCAGGCACTTCCCGACGCCTTCTCGTATTTTTTCTATCGTGAGCATATCATCCTCTATCTGCCAGTTATTTTGAGAAAATCGACTCCCCGTTTGCAATGGCGATGATCGCCGGGAACCCTTTGACCTTCACTTCATAAAGCGCCTCCATGCCCTCTTCGGGAAACATGGCCACTTTTTGCGAAATCATCTTTGCCGAGAAATAGGCCGAAGTGGGAGGCGTAACGGCGAACACGGAATTGTGCTTTTTCAAGGCGGCCATGGTCTCAGCGGTCAGGGCGCCCTTCCCCAGATGAACCTTTACCCCCGCCTGGGACAGGGCGGGGATGCTGCCCTCGATCTCCAGCTTGCCGCTGGTTGTCGGACCGATCCCGGCGATGCTGACGGCGGTATGGAAAATGACCGCCCCCTTCAGCAGGGATAGAATTGCCTTGTCGTTTCCCGACTCAGCCATCTTGACCATCTTTGGCAAGACCGCATCCCGACCGCATAAAATGGTCCCGTTGATCTCGACAAAATCGCCGACGCGAAGAGCCCGGATGGCCTCTTCCGAGATGGGCGTATCGAGTTGAATGGTCTTGCCCTCTTCCTTCCTGTTGCTCGCATTCTTATCTTTCATACCGAAGCACCCTTCTTTGCCTGAAGTTCATTGAACTTTTCCTGAAGTTTCTTGTTGTCGCTTTTCTTCAGCTCCGCGATCTCCGCGCTGTAAACTCCCGCCGCGATGTCTGCCACTCTTTTCTCCAATTGGGGAGATCTCTGCAACTTATGTACGCCGTACAACCTGCGAACCAAGAGGGCTACGTTGTAGGGCGATATTTCCGCCGGGCACCGCGCCGCACACAATCCACACATGACGCATTCGATGGACAAGTCGACCACCTGCTTCAGGTCGCCGCGAATGGCCGCGGAAATGTAGTTCATGACTTGAAGATTCACGGGACAGGATTTTGTGCAGGTGTTACAGCCCATGCAGCGCATGAGTTCCGGATAGGTCTTCACGATATCCAGACTGTCGGGATCCATCTCGCGGACTTTATAGGGCGGTCTATTCGAAGAAATGTACGGGAGCGTGACAAGACTCATTTCCGGTTCTATGACCGTCTGGCATGCCAAGCCCGTAACAATGCGGTAATCGCCCTTTCTTCGGTACACGGTCGCGCAGGCTCCGCAGACACCGCCCCGGCAGCCGCAGCCTCGCGTAACCTGGAACCCGGAAAATTCAAGCGCCTTGAGTATCGTCAAGTCCTCCGGCACCGAGAATCTCTTCCCCATCACATAAATCGAAATCATATTCAGGTTTTTCTTATTCATTTCTCCGCCTCGACGATGTCAGTGACATAGTTTGTGCTGGTCAGCGCCTTTTCGAATCGATAATCCGGCAAAAGCATCGGCGATCTCAACGTCGTGGAGATCCCGAGTGCCGCCAATTCCTTGTGGTGGGCCTTCACATGATCG
Organism: Syntrophaceae bacterium UBA6109; assembly: GCA_002428445.1. The sequence continues at coordinate 9,998 of DIWJ01000042.1, read as the reverse complement.
AGAGACAATCTCGTGACAGGCTTCTTCCGATAGTTTTCCGCCGCATGCTTCCCTGACCGACGCCCAAAAACAAAAATATCAACCAGAGAATTCGCCCCCAACCGGTTATGACCGTGGATGCCTCCGGCGACTTCACCCGCCATATAGAGGTACGGGACATTGGACTGGCCATACACATTGATCGCAACGCCGCCATTCTGGTAATGCTGCGTGGGATAGATCAACAGCGGCTCCTGTATGGGGTCAATGTCATATTTCTTGTACCGATGATGAATCCCGGCAAACCTGCGCAGAAACGTACCTTTACCGTCTGGCTTCATATCGATCATCGGCGTGTCCAGCCATACGCCCATCGTCCCCGTCGGCGTCTCAACACCTTTTCCCTTCGGTCCGCATTCACGGAGAATGGCGGCGGAGAGCGCATCCCTTGTCTCCAGACGATTGACGAAGGGCTCACCGTCGCAATTGACCACGTGGGCTCCCTCGGCCCTGATCGCTTCGGAAAGAAGCAGACCCAATATCTGTTCCGGCCAGGCAACGCCCGTCGGATGGTATTGAATATATTCCAGGTACAGCAGCTTCGCGCCGGCCCGGGACGCCATGATAATCCCGTCGGCGGTGGCGCCGTAGTGATTCGAAGTGGGAAAACCGTTCGGATGGAGGCGCCCCATCCCGCCTGTCGCCATAATGACCGAACCCGCCTCTACGACAATATTCCTGCCCGTGTCGAGATCCTCGAGAATTGCGCCGGCACACTCGCCGTTTTCATCCAGAAGCAGTTCTACTGCAGGGCAGAATTCCAGCACTTCAATGTCTTTGTTGCGGATCTCGTCGCCGAGAACGCGCATCAACTCCAGCCCTGTGAGATCCTTGATCGAATGAGATCTCTTGAAAGCATGGCCTGCCGGCATGTGGTTGAAGTAGCTTCCGTCGGCCTTTCTGTCGAAGTTCACTCCCAGGTTTGTAAGCCACTCTAAAATGGACGGCGCCTCATTCACCAGCGCCTCAACCACCTCCGGGATGTTCTTGAACCGCCCTCCCACCATCGTATCGATGTAATGAATCGCCGGCGAATCTTCCGGAAGAGAAGCGGCGGCAATCCCCCCTTCGGCCATGATGGTATTTGAATCGCCCAGTCTCAATTTCGTGGCAAGGATGACCTTCGCACCGTTGTCATGGGCCGTCAAAGCGGCCGTGACCCCGCCGCCGCCCCCTCCGATGACCAGCACATCGGTCCTATAGTCCGGCTTGCTCAGGTCGACCGCGTCCAAGTTCAAACGGCTCGGAGACTCCATGACCGCCGCCATCACTTTCGGAACGCGCTCTCCCTTATTCGCCCCGCACCGGAGAAGGACCTTGTCCCCCTCGCGAAAGTCGGGATGGTGGCTCTTGAGCAACGATGCCTTGTCCTCCGGAGTCAACCTCGGAAACTCATAATTGTTCAGGCGATCTTTTCTTCGTTGCTCAACCTTTTCAACTGAAGGCCTCATGCCCGCAGGATATGACATACGCTATCTCCTCCTCATCATTACGACTGCTTTCTATTACCGTGCTGCTCCTCCGTACTGCCGGGACAGCGTCCCGCGCTGCCTCGATACCCCGTCCCAGGAACCTGTGCTTCATTGTCCCAGGGCGGCAACCATGAAATTCTTTGACTCCATAAGATGATCCCGCATAAGCCTGGCCGCTTTCGTCGCGTCGCTATTCTTGACGGCATCCAAAATCTGCCGGTGGCATTCCACGTACCGATCGATATGCATCGGCAGGGTCAACCCGCCCGACACGATGCCGTACATGCGTTTGCGGAGATCAACGACCTTCAGTCTCAATGTCTCGTTTCCCAGTTTTCCGACAAAATAGTCGTGAAACTCGGCATTCAACGACCGGTACTCAAGATATTGTCTCCGCTGTGCCCGCTTCTTCATCTCGGAAATCAATTTCGCAAGGTGAACGATATCGCGCTTGGTGAATTTCCCTTCGGCAACGACAACCTCCGTGGCATACGACTCCAGCACGGCGACAATGGTGAATATCTCTTCCACCATCTTTGTGGAGACCTTTTGGACTACAGCCCCGATATTCTTTCTCAAGAGGATGTAGCCTTCCCGCTCCATTTGAATCAGGGCTTCCCGGATGGGCGTCTTGCTGACGCCGAACCTTTCCACCAGAGCCGCTTCCGACAAGCGTTCTCCGGCGTTGATGCGGCCCCGCATGATATCGTTCACCAACTGTTCATAGATGATGGTTCTGAGAGGAAGGGGGGGCTGACTTTTCGCGCTGTTGCTGTTTGCTTCGGACGAATGGGATTGCACAGAACAATCCTTTCAGATGATATCTGAAATCATATTCGATCGCGTATTGTACACGCCCCTTCCTGGAAGTCAAGAAAAAATTGAAGTTCAACTGACTTTTTTTAACGAAACTGGTCCGGAAGGTCCCGGCCATTTTCCATGAATCGCTGCGCTCCCTTTTTCACCAAGGGAGCGGGCGACTCGGCAGGTCAAATAAAATACTTGTTGGCAATCTGGAAGGCATCTTCGATTGCCCCCGCGATGTTTCGCACGCTGCTGCAATCTCCCGCGCGAACAACGACGGGGGCGGCATCTTTGTACTCGTCGACGGAATCTTCTTTTGGCCTGAGACCGAGGGCGATGATGACCGACGCCGGTTCAAATTCCACGACCTTGTTGCGCCTGTCCAGACAGGAAATCTTGCCGGAACGGATGCCGGTAACTTTGGTTCCCCTGTGAATGGCAGCGCCGGAATCGATGAGCCCCTTGATCATGGCCTTCCGGTTGATGGGATTGCTTTCCGCCGACAGGATATCGTCCAGAGCTTCGATGAGGATGACTTTCCTGCCGAGCTCTCCGGCGAAGTAGAGCGCCGTTTCGCATCCCACGATCCCGCCGCCGATAATCGCCATGGGCTCCCGGACCGTATGCGGATACAGCAGGGCCGCATCAGCCATCATCACATCCGTTGAATCGACGGGGAAGGGAGGCGGGATGAACTCCGAGCCGACGGCAACCACAACGACATCGGCATCCATCTCTTTTGCCTTTTCGGGGGTCATTCCGGCATTCAGATGGATGGCGACATGCAGGTCGCCGAGTTGTTTTTTCTGCCACCGCAAATATCTTCCCAGCCCTTCCTTGAAGCCGGGAACGATGCCTTCCACCAGGTGACCGCCGAGCAATCCGGTCTTTTCATAGACGTGGACTTCGTGTCCCCTGAGTGCGGCCAGCCTCGCCGACTCCAGTCCCGCGATCCCGCCGCCGATGACGGCAATTTTTTTCTTTCCGTTCGGCGCCTTCGTAAAATAATCCCAGTCCCATCTTCCGATCACAGGGTTGATTTCACAGAGGATCATCTCATTCCTGCTGGAGTGCCCCACGCAGCCGCCGTTGCAGCGGAGACAGGGCCTGATGTCCGCTTGCCTGCCCTCTCGGATTTTGCGCGGGAGTTCGGGATCGGCGATGAGGGCCCGGCCGAAGGCGATAAGATCGGCCTTCCCTTCCTTCAATGTCCTCTCGGCTGTTTCGGGCGTATGGGAACCGACGGAGATAACAGGTATCTTCACCGCCTCTTTGACGACGGCGGCAAACGGAACGAGGACCGCCTCGGGAATATACAGGGGCTGGATCAGATAATGCATCGATTCCTGCATGCCGGCACTTACATGAAGGTAGTCCACACCGCTCTCTTCCAGTCGCTTCGCGAATATTCTCAATTGATCTTCCGTAATGCCGCCGGGTATGAAATCCGATCCATTGATCCGATATCCGAGAATTTTATCGCGTCCCAGGGTTGCCCTGACCTTTGCCACCGTTTCGATGGAACATCTCATCATATTGTCCCAGGAGCCGCCGTAGGCGTCGGTCCGCTTGTTCGTGGCCTCCGATGCAAAGGTATTCAGCAGGTATCCATGGGCCCCGTGGACTTCCACGCCGTCAAATCCCGCCGTCGCGGCCCTTTCGGCTGCCGCCCGAAAAGCTTCCTCAATCTCTATGATTTCATTTATGGTCAACTCGCGGGGAAGCGTTCCCATATTCGGAACGGGCGATGGCGCCACCGGTTGCCTGCCGATCCATTTTTCCGATGTCTGCCTTCCGGCGTGGCATAGCTGCATGATGATTGCGCAGCCAAGCCCTTTTACGCTCGAAGCCAGTCTTTTCATGCCCGGAAGATAGCGGCCGCCCGTATTGGCCAGTTGCCGCCCCCTGGCCTTGCTGGCCTTTTCATCGATATAAAAATACTCGGTGATGATCGCCCCGACTCCGCCTTCGGCCCGTTCCGTGTAGTATCGGACCGTATCATCGCTGACACTGCCATCATCGTTGGCCGAACAGGTAAGCATCGGCGAGAGAACCATCCTGTTGCGCAATGTACGTGATCCGACCTTAAGGGACTCCAACAGCTTCTCGATTTTATCCATGCGCACAACCACCCTTTAGATTGTATTGGTTCTCCAAACCGCGATCATCTTTTACCTTTCGTTGGCGGACCCTCGACAGAATATCGGGTGTTCCGTCCCCTTCGCAAATCCGGAAACGAGGTTGATACGTGCGTTTTGATCGGCGCTCGTTCCTCGATCGTCACTCCGTCTTGCCGCGCACTTCGACGCCGGCCAGTTTTTCCACGACCTGGATGACCGCCGGGTAGTACTGCTTGCTGTAACCGGCCGCCCTCGCAGCTTCATAGGCCTGGTAGGCGAGGGAGCCGAAATACTGCGGAATATGGTACTTGTCCGCCGTGACCATGGCCAGATTCAGGTCTTTCATGATGTAATCAACGGGGAACACCCCTTCGGCAAAATTCCCCTTCATGACGAAATTCTTCACGTGGTTCTGCAGCACGAAACTGTTCGCGGAGCCCTTGCTCAGCGTCTTGAACAACACGGCAGGATCGACACCGGCTTTCACGCCCAGGACCATCCCCTCCGCCAGGGAGCACATGGTTACGGCGATCAGCAGATTGTTGATGAGTTTCACGATCTCGCCCGCCCCCGTCCCGCCGCAATATTCGATGTCCGTTCCCATAGCCGACAGCAGGGCCTTGCACTTCTCGAAGACCTCCGGCTCTCCGCCGACGTAAATCGCCAGGGTCCCCTCCGTCGCGCCCCGCACGCCTCTGACGACCGGGGCATCCAGCATCTTCACGCCCTTTGCCGACAGCGCCGCGGAAATCTCCCGCGTCGTCACGGGATCGATGGTGCTCATGTCGATGACGACGGCCCCCTTGGCGATGCCTTTGATGACGCCCTTTTCTCCCAGGATGGCCTCCCTCGCATGAGGAGAAGAAGGCACCATGGTGATGACGATGTCCGACTGCTCGGCAACCTCCTTCGCGGAAGCCGCCGCCTTTGCGCCGAACGCGACAAGCTCATCCAGCCTGGGCTTGGCAATGTCGTATGCGGTGACCGCATACCCCTTGCGGATCACATTCTTCGACATGGGAAGTCCCATGGCCCCGAGTCCGATGAATCCGATTCTTTCTTCCATCTTCTTTTCTCCTTTTACTGCACGATTGATAAGTCCCTTGCCTCCGGCCCGATCTACATGGTTCCCTCTCGCAGATCGCCTGCGTATTTTTCCCGCGTCTTGATCTGAAACAGGACAGCACCTGCCACGATGACGAGTCCAACAACACTGACGATGTGATGCGGCCATACGAGAAGGATACCGCTGATGGCGATAATGACACGTTCCGCCGTCATCAGCCTCCTGACGAGGTATCCTTCAAAACTTGCGGATATCGCGATGATCCCGAAGAACGCCGTTGCAATGGTCAGAACGATGTCGAAGACCTTCCCGTTCAGCAGAATCGGGCTGTAAAAGAAAAGAAACGGGATGAAGAAAAATCCGAGGCCGTAGCGGATTGCGCTCCATCCGGTCTTCATCGGCTCCGCCTTGGCAATTGCGGCGGCGGTGAATGCGGCCAGGCAGACAGGCGGCGTGATATTGGACGTCTGGGTGAACCACATGACGGCAAGATGCGCGGCGATGATGGTCGCCCCCAATTCCGTAAGAGCAGGCGCCGCCAGAACGGCCAGAACCACATAGGCCGCAACAACGGGAAGGCCCATGCCGAGGAACATGGCTGTTATCGCGACCAGGATAATTCCCAGGAACAGACTTCCGCCGGCAAAAGAAACGATCAAGGAAGAAAATTTCATTCCCAGCCCGGTCAGGGTAATTACCCCGACGACGATTCCCGCGCATGCGCAGGCCATGGCGATCGGCGCCGCGCTCTTGGCGCCCGCTTCAAGTGCGCCGAGCAGTTTTCTCAGGTTCAGCCGGGTGTCCTTGCGGAACATGCTGACGATCACGATCGCGACAATCGCATTCACGCCTGCATACAGCGGCGTGTACTGCATGACGAGCAACACCACGAGAACAAAAAGGGGGATCGACAGATACCAGCCGCTTTTCAGGATTCCCATGACGGACGGCAGTTCGCTTCTCGGTATCGCCGGGATGTTTCGCCGGTAGGCTCGGAAGTGGACCTGGAAAATGAGCAGCACGTAGTACAGAATCGCCGGAATAAGAGCGATTTTGATGATTTCGATATAGGGCACGCCCGTGAATTCCGCCATGATGAACGCCGAGGCACCCATGATGGGCGGCATAATCTGCCCGCCGCTCGAAGCCGCTGCCTCAATGGCGCCGGCGATGTGCGGCTGATAGCCCATTCGCTTCATCAAGGGGATGGTGAAGACTCCCGTTGTCGCGACGTTGCCGATCCCGCTGCCCGAGACCATGCCCATCAGACCGCTCGCCACGACGGCCGTCTTGGCGGGCCCCCCCTTCATGCTTCCCGTGATCGAATGCGTCAGGGTGAGAAAAAATTCGCCGACTTTGGTCTTGTCGAGGAATGCGCCGAAAAGGACAAAGAGAAAGACGAACGTTGCCGAGGCGGACGCCGCCACGCCGAAGATGCCCTCCGTCGTCAGGTACAGTTCGTCCAGCACCATTGTATAGGAATAGCCGCGATGGTGCAGCAGTCCCGGCAGGTATGGACCGACAAAGGCATAGACGAGAAAAATGCCGGCAATCAGCGGCAGCGACCACCCCATGCACCTTCTGGTCGCCTCCAATATAAGGAGGACGGCCAGCGTCCCGAAGATGTAGTCAAGGGTGAATACGTCGTCCGCCAGCGGCCAACGTGTGCTGATCCTCTCGTAATCCGCAAAGATCCATGCAAAGGAACAGATGGTGAGGACGACAAACAGATAATTGATGATCTGCCATTTCTTCCCCTTCAGCGGAAACAGGATCAGCACAATCGATGCGGCAAAACCGAAATGAATGGAGCGCTGAAGAACCCCCTCCAGAGAGCCGAACGCCGCCGTATAGAGCTGAAAGAGCGACATGACAACCGCCAGGACGACTCCGACTTTGCCAAGGATCGACTCGAGGGCCGAGGTTGCTTCAACAGATCCCGTTGACTTTTCCATCGTTCTTTTCCCTTCCCTGGAACGGACGTTACCTTTCAAATGCGTATGACGTGACGGCCGGAACGGCAAGGGCAGTGCGGGGCAACCTTTCTTGCCGTTCCAGCCGGATCGGTGATCACATTCTATTTCATGAGCTTTGCTTCCCGATAGTACTTCTCGGCTGCCGGGTGAAGTTGGATGCCGGTGTCCTTCCATGCCGCCGCCGCCTTGAACTCCTTGAAGAGGGCGTGCACGGAAATCAGGTATTTCTGTTCCTCAACCAGCTTCTTCGTAAGCAGATACACGACCTTGTCCGGCACGTTTTCGCGAACAAACAGAACGCAGGGCATGCCGACCGTTTTCACTTCGTAATTCTGCTTGTTGTACGTTCCCGCAGGAATGACGACCTTTTTCAGAGAATATTTCTTTACAAGCCCGTCGCGTATTTCTTCTTCCAGGGACAGGAATTTGCAGTCGAACGTCGAGGCAAGCTCCATAAAAGTCGGCTGAGGCGGCAGGGTGTGGGAACTGTACAGGTTGATGTGTCCGTCTCTGAAGAGGCTGACCGCCTCGCCCATCGAAACGAACTGCACCTGACCGCCCCACTTCTTGCGGATGTCATCATAGGTGAATCCGTATTCCTTGATCGTCTTCTCCGCGATGTACTCGTCGCCGGTCCCCTTCTTGTTCGGAACCCACTTGATGGGGATCTTGTTTTTCGCAATATCCTTGAAGGAATTGAACTTGGAGGACTGCTTCGTGATGACGTGCCATGCCATGTCGTAGAGGAGCGCCACGGCGCGGAGGTTCTTCATCGGCTTGTCATACGGGTCCGTGCCGGCTTCCGCCGATGCGAGGGTGGTGGAATAGCTCAACCCGATATCCGCTTTCCCCTGGGAAACGATCTTCGGGTTGGCCGTTCCGCCTCCGGGCACCGACGACACAGGGGACCCCTCGAATTCCTTGTTCAGCAGATCGGAGAGAGCTCCGCCGATCGGATACCAACTGCCTCCCACCGCGCCGGTTGTAATCGTTATGCTTTGTCCCAGCTTTTCCTTGGCCGTTCCGGCGGCAGGGCAAAGAAAGCACAAACACACAATCAGAAAACCTGTAACGAGAACATGATACCTGGCAGCATGATTTGACTTCATTTTCATTCCCTCCCTTAGATAGACATGGTTCATTTTCTGCCCACTCCTTGCTTCATCGAAGACATCCGCAGCCGGTGAAAACCCCCGTTGAACTCTCCGAGACTTGAGAAAAGCCCGTTTACGGATAGATGTCCTTGTCGAACACCTTCGCATCGTGTCCCGGCAGTACAAAACCGGATATCTTCTTCATGGATTCGTAATACTGTTCCAGGTTGTTGAAGATCCCCGAGGGGATATGCGGAACGGTCTCCCAGCATTCGAAGAGGCCGACGGCATCCCCGGCAATGAAATAATTCCCTTTTTCCGTTCGGACCGATACGCCCTGGAAACCCGGTGAATGGCTCGGAATATATACGGCGTTTACGCCGTCTTCGATTTCGCGGTCTCCGTCGATCAACTCGATCCGATGCAGATAATCGACGAAGGGGGGCCTGCCAAGATCCTTTTCGTAATAGAGAGACTGATGGCAAGGCAACGGAGCGATGGCGTATTCGGCTTCTTTTCTCTGGATGATGAACGTGGCATTCTTGAAGAGGTGAAATCCATTGGCGTGGTCATAATGAAGGTGGGTGATCAGAACCGTCTTAACGTCGTCCGGAGACAGGCCGTGAGCCCGCAATGCATTCAGAGGCTCCTGTTCGGGCGACCGTTTGATGACCATGCCGTGATTCGCGAGACACTGCGCTGGTTCCGGCGGTCCCAGGTCTACAATGATGTTGTCGGCCGTTCCTTTCACGTACCACATGATGCAAGGCGCTTCATAGGTGACACCGCCGTACATCCGATACGTACAAGTCTGCTTGGGAAGTGCCGTGTAATGGCCCACATCAATAGGAATGATCTGGTGATATTTCATCGGCGTTACTCCCGTACCTAAAAAGAATTCCATTTACATGATCGGCAGTCTCTCTTGACCTTCCTATTGGCACTCGCGAACCGGGTCGTACAAGCCGAGCCACTCAATCGTTTCCCTTCCGGCAGACCGCTGTCCTCGCTCCAGTCGCGTCCTGATAGTAATAATCCTTCGGCATGCCCTCGAGCGCCACAGCATTCTCCTTCGCCGGACCGTCCGGCAGTGGCTCGTTCAAACACCGCCGGGGCAACGTGTCGTCGGTTTTGGAGAAGCCCTCCCGCTTGTTGAAAAGCCTTCCCAGCGTGTAGACCCCGTCCGCGATCATGGTTGCGTTCTCAGGCGTACATTCACTCTTCCTACATGCCTGCTGCTGATAGGTTCATCGACGGCAGGGCCGCCAGCATCGCCCTTCTGGCTTCTTTTGCTTCCCGGATATGCCTTTCCAGGTACTCCCTCGCACGAACGACATCCCGTTCCTTGATCTTTTGCAGAATCTGTTCGTGCTCCGAGGCGGCGATGGGAAGCCTGCCCGGTGGAATGAGCTCCACGGGAGACCTCA
>DIWJ01000035.1 GCA_002428445.1 Syntrophaceae bacterium UBA6109 | reverse complement strand
TTACAACCCTGATGGGAGATCAGGTGGAACCGCGGCGGGACTTCATCTATCGCAACGCCCTGTACGTAAAAAATCTTGATATTTAGCGGCCGCCGGGACGATCCGGTCCGATTTCTGCGGGCGTCGTACTCGACGACGCCGGCCATCGCGGCCGGAGGGCAGGCATTTTCGGGAGAAGAAGATTTCATGGAACAGCAGACCTCACTGAAGGGTTTTTCCATTAACATCGAAGACGAGATGAAGAAGTNNACGCGATGAGCGTGATCATCGGCCGGGCCATTCCCGATGTCCGGGACGGGCTCAAGCCGGCCCACCGGCGCGCGCTCTTCGCCATGCATGAGATGGGCAACCGGTGGAACAAGGCGTACAAGAAATCGGCCAGGGTCGTGGGCGACATCATCGGCAAGTATCACCCGCACGGCGATACCGCCGCCTACGATACCATCGTGCGCATGGCCCAGGATTTTTCCCTGCGCTATCCCCTCGTCGACGGTCAGGGGAATTTCGGTTCCATCGACGGCGATCCTCCCGCGGCGATGCGGTACACGGAAGTGCGCATGGCGAGGATCGCGGAAGAACTCCTGGCCGATCTCGAAAAAGAGACCGTCGATTTCATGCCGAACTACGACGAGACCCTCCAGGAGCCGGCCGTGATGCCGGCGGCGCTGCCGCTCCTGCTGCTCAACGGCACCTCCGGGATCGCCGTCGGCGTGGCAACGAACATCCCGCCGCACAATCTTGTGGAAGTCGTCGACGGGACGATCGCCGTTATCCGCAAACCGGAGATCGGCGTGGACGAGCTCATGCGCATCGTCCGGGGCCCGGATTTTCCCACCGCCGGATTCATCAACGGCCGGGAAGGGATTGTGTCGGCCTACCGGACGGGACGCGGCATCATCCGCGTGCGCGCCCGCGCCCTGATCGAGCGCAACTCCCGCAGCGACAAGGAGAGCATCGTCGTCACCGAGCTGCCCTACCAGGTCAACAAGGCGACCCTGATCGAGAAGATCTCGGAACTGGTGAAGGACAAGAAGCTTTCCGGCATCTCCGACCTGCGCGACGAATCGGACCGCGAGGGAATTCGGATCGTCATCGATCTCAAGAAGGATGAGCCTTCCGCCGTCATCCTCAATCAGCTCTACAAACACACCCAGATGGAGTCCACCTTCGGCATCATCATGCTCGCCATCGAAAACGGCCAGCCGCGCCAGTACAACCTCAAGGACATGCTGGAGAGCTTCATCCGTTTCCGCCGCGAGGTGATCGTGCGCCGGACGACCTTCGAACTTGCCCGCGCCCGCGAGCGGGCCCACATCCTCGAGGGCCTGGTTGTCGCCCTCCAGATGATCGACGAGGTCGTCGCCGTGATCAAGAGCTCCCGGAGCGTTCCCGAGGCTTCGGCGGCGCTGTGCGGTAAATTCGGCCTGACCGAGGTCCAGGCAAAGGCAATTCTGGAGATGCGGCTGCAGCGGCTCACGGGACTGGAACGGGAGAAGATCGACGAGGAGTATGCGGAGCTTTCCAAGACGATCTGGCGCCTGCAGGGGATCCTCGACGATCCGCAGCAGGTCCTCGATGTCATTGTCGCGGAACTGGAGGAGATCAAGGGTCGTTACGGAGACGAGCGGCGCACGGAAATCGTCGCCAGCTCCGAGGATATCGACATCGAAGACATGATTGTCGAGGAAGACGTCGTCGTCACCGTTTCCCATTCCGGGTACATCAAACGCAACGCCGTGAGCCTGTACCGGAGCCAGCGGCGCGGCGGACGGGGAAAGGTCGGCATGGGGACGAAGGAGGAAGATTTCGTCGAGCGGATCTTCATCGCATCGACCCACAACTACATCCTGATCTTCACCAATCAGGGACGGATCTACTGGCTCAAGGTGTATCAGATCCCCCAGGCCGGAAGGGCTGCCAAGGGGAAGGCGATCGTCAACCTGATCCAGATCCAGGCAGGCGAGCGGGTCGCCGCCATCCTGCCCGTGCGCGATTTCATGGACGGCAAATCGGTCGTGATGGTCACCAAGCGCGGCGTCATCAAGAAGACGGAACTGGCCGCCTTCTCCAATCCGCGGTCGACGGGCATCATCGCCATCGGGATCGAAGAAGGGGACGACCTCATCGACGTGCAGCTTGCGAACGGCCGCCAGGAAGTTTTTCTCGGCACGCGCAAGGGGAAGTCCATCCGTTTCAACGAGGAAAATGTGAGGGAAATGGGAAGGGCGGCCTACGGCGTCCGCGGGATCCTCATGGAGGAAGACGACGTCGTCGTCGGCATGGAAGTCGCCTCGCCGGGGACCACCATCGCGACGGTTTCCGAACGGGGATACGGAAAGCGCACGGACATCGCGGAATATCGCGTGCAGACCCGCGGCGGAAAAGGAACGATCAACCTGAAAACCGTTCCCAAGGTGGGCATGGTGGCGGGAATCCTGCAGGTCGTCGAAGGCGAAGACATCATGCTGATCAGCAGCGCCGGAAACATCATCCGCATGAAGGTGGATGAGGTTCCGCTCATTCACCGCAGCACGCAGGGGGTGCGGCTGATTGATCTTGCCCCCGATGAGCGGGTCGTGGGCCTGGCGCGGGCCGAGCGCGAAAGCGAAGAGAAGAACGGCGACGCCCCTCCGGACGAAGAGGCGGCGGGCGGGAACGGGACCGATATCCTGGCAGATGTCGACGGAACGGACGGCGGCTCGGAGAACGCGTAAGGAGGCGCCGATGATCCGGTACCGGACCTTCGATCACACCGCGGACCTGGGGATCGAGGTGTATGGGCGGACACGGGAGGAATTGTTCGTCCACGCCGCGGAAGCCCTTGCCGATCTCCTGGCGGACCGGGAGGGAATGCGCGCCGACCGATCCTTCCGGATCCGCGCCACCGGCGAGGACGGATCCGACCTCCTGGTGAACTTCCTGCGCGAGGTCCTCTATCAGTTTCAAGGAAACCGGCTGCTTCTGCAGGAAATCCGCATCACAAACCTGACGAAGAACGAGATCCGCGCGGAAGCGCGGGGCGAGGTCCTCGATCACGCCGGGGAGCGCCTCCGCAGGGAGATCAAGGCCGTCACCTACCACCAGGCCTCGCTGATCCGGTGCAAGTCCGGACGATGGACCGCAAGGGTGATCCTGGATGTCTGACATCAAGCTGGAAAAAATGGACGACTGCCGCTGGCGGATCCCTGCCGAGGGGGGGATGCGCGTGCCGGGAATCATCTATTCCAGCGAGCGCCTGATGAAAGGCATGGGAAAGGACGAGAGTCCCCGGCAGGTGGCGAACGTCGCCCATCTGCCGGGGATCGTGAAATATTCGCTCGCCATGCCGGACATGCACTGGGGATACGGATTCCCGATCGGCGGCGTCGCCGCCTTCTCCCTGGAGGACGGCGTCGTCTCCCCGGGGGGCGTCGGCTACGACATCAATTGCGGTTGCCGCCTGTTGACGACGAACCTTCGCGAAGAGGACGTCCGGGACCGCCTCCGCGACCTCACGGTCGGGCTCTTCCGCGATGTCCCGTCGGGCGTCGGTTCCCGGGGACCGATCAAGCTTTCCCTGAAGGAAGAGCGCCGGGTGCTGGTCGAGGGCGCCCGCTGGGCGGTCGAGAATGGTTTTGGAACGCCGGCCGATCTGGAAACGACCGAGGACGGGGGGGCGATGGCAGATGCGGATCCGGAGGCCGTCAGCGACCGCGCCCTGGAGCGGGGCCGCGAACAGCTGGGCACGCTCGGGTCGGGAAACCACTTCCTCGAAATCGAGGTGGTGGAGAAGGTGTTCGAACGGGGTGCGGCGGCGGCTTTCGGCCTCGAAGAAGGCCGGATCGCCGTGATGATCCACAGCGGCTCCCGGGGTCTGGGCTATCAGGTCTGCGACGACTATCTGGCCCGTCTCGTCCGACACGTGCGCACCCTGGATCTGCAGCTCCCGGACCGTCAGCTCGCCTGCGCCTATCTGTCCTCGACCGAGGGCCGGCAATACCTCGCCGCCATGGCCTGCGCGGCGAATTACGCCTGGGCGAACCGGCAGATGCTCATGCACTGGACGCGCGAGAGCTTTGAGCGAACGCTGGGGATTTCTCCGCGGGAACTGGGGATGCAGCTGGTCTATGACGTCTGTCACAATATCGCCAAGATCGAGACGTTTCCGCTGGATGGAAAATCGGTCAGCCTCTGTGTTCATCGCAAGGGCGCGACGCGCGCCTTTCCGCCGGGACACAAGGCCCTGCCGCCGCGCTACCGCTCCTCCGGCCAGCCCGTCCTGATTCCGGGGGACATGGGCGCGGGTTCGTATGTCCTGGCGGGGACGGAAAAGGCCTTTGCTGAGACCTTCGGCAGCACCTGCCACGGGGCGGGCCGTGTCATGAGCCGCACCCAGGCGGCGAAGGCGAGCCGGGGACGGTCCATTCCGCAGGAGATGTCCGCGCGGGGCGTCGTTGTGATGGCGGCGGGAAAGGAAACCTTGCGGGAAGAGCTTCCCGAGGCTTACAAGGACCTCGACGAAGTGGTCTCCGTCGTGGACCGTGCGGGTCTCTCGCGCAAGGTCGCGAAACTGCGGTCACTGGGGTGCATCAAGGGCTGACAGGTAAGGCGAGAGCGGCCGGAGAAATACTTCCGGAAGCACCGGTTTCAGCGTTTCCACGAGCAGAAGGCCGCTTTCACGGCCCCGAACGCGCCATCGGGGCTGATCTTGGACATGTTGATCAACAGGTCATAGTGCCTGGGATCCGTAAGATCGGCATGGAAGTATTGCCGGATGAAGGCGCGCCGTTCCGAGTCCTTGCGGATGAGGTACTTTTCGGCATCGGGCTGCGGCAGGCCGTGGATCTCCATCATGTGGCGGATCCGGCAGGAGAGCGGGGCAAAGAAACGGACCCGGAAGGTTTCCGCCGACGGAAGAATGAGATGCGCCCCGCGTCCGACGATCACCGCGTTGCCGTGCCGGCCGACCGTTCCGATGACCTTGGTGAGATGAAAAAGGTAGTCGTCCGGCCAGAGGTGACGCGTTTCGAACAGGGAGCTGAGCCAGTCATCGCGCTTCGAAATCTCGCGCTCGTCCAGCGATGACACGATCTTCCGGTTCATCTGGGCGCTTTCCGCCACCTTTTCGATGATCAGCCCCCCCATGAGGTCCATTCCGAGATCTTCGGCCAGCCGCTTGGAGATTTCGCTCGCGCCGCAGCCCGGTTCCCGCGAGATCGTGATCACGGGACGCGGCTTGGACCGCGAAGGCTTCCGCTCGCGGCCGGCGAGATTCCATTTCCCCAATTGCTCTTCGACCATGCGTTCGAGGGAGCGGCGCGATATCTTCGTCATGGCGGACCTCCTTGCGACTTCGGGAACGGGGTCAGAGCGCGTAAAGCTTCTCGCCGGGCAGGACATTGATGCCGTCTTTCCGCAGGACGTCGATGGCCGCATCGGGCTCTTCGAAGCGAAAGATCATCACGGCATTCTGCCCGCTGCGCTCGACGAAGGCATACATGTACTCCACATTGATTCCGTTTTTCGCCAGGACGGCGAGGATGCTGTGCAAACCGCCCGGGCGGTCCGGCACCTCGACGGCGACGACGGCCGTGCGGCTGACAACAAAACCGTTTTCCCGGAGGATGCGGTTGGTGGTTTCCACATCGTTGACGATCATGCGCAGGATGCCAAAATCCGATGTATCGGCCAGCGACAGGGTCCGGATATTGATGCCGGCGTCCTTGAGGATCCGGGTGATATGTTCCAGCCGTCCCGGCACGTTTTCCATGAAGACCGAAATCTGTTCTACCTTCATGAGCTTTCCCTCCCGTTCATATCTGGCGCTTGTCGATGACGCGGCTTGCCTTCCCTTCAAAGCGCTGCAGCGATTTGGGATCCACCAGCTTGACCTTTGCTGAGATGCCCAGGTAGTCCTTGATGTCTTTTGTGATCCGCCTTTCAATATTCTGCAGGACTTTCACGCTGCCGGAAGCGGTGAAGATCCGGTCGCTCACCTCGACACGGACTTCCAGCGTATCCAGCGTGCCTTCGCGGTCCACGATCAGCTGGTAATGGGGCTCCAGGCCTTCGATCCCCACCAGGACGGCCTCGATCTGCGAGGGGAAGACGTTCACGCCGCGGATGATCAGCATGTCGTCGCTGCGGCCCATGATCCGCTCCATGCGGACATGCGTCCGCCCGCAGGTGCAGGGGGCTGCTGAAAGCCGCGATATGTCGCGTGTCCGATAGCGGATGAGAGGGAAGGCCTCTTTCGAGAGCGTGGTGAAGACGATTTCGCCCTTTTCTCCAATCGGCAGGATGTTCCCGGTCTCCGGATCAATGATCTCGACCAGGAAATGATCTTCGAAAATGTGCATGCCCTGGCGTCCCTCCAGACATTCCATGGCAACGCCGGGTCCCATGACTTCGGAGAGGCCATAGATGTTCAATGCCGTCAGGTTCAAGGCGGCCTCGATCCCGTCGCGCATCTTGTCGCTCCATGGTTCGGCGCCGAAGATGCCGACGCGCAGTCTCAGGGCGCGCATGTCGATGCCCATGCTACGGCCCTGTTCGGCCAGGTTCAGGGCATAGGACGGTGTGCAGCAGATGGCAGTGGGTCCGAAGTCCTGGAGGATCATGATCTGGCGCTTCGTGTTGCCTCCGGACATCGGAATGACGCTCGCTCCCAGCCGTTCCGCCCCGTAGTGGGCGCCGAGCCCGCCCGTGAACAGGCCGTAGCCGTAGGCGTTGTGAACGATATCGTTCTTCGTGAGTCCGGCGGCGACGAAGCAGCGGGCCACCAGTTCAGACCAGGTGTGGATGTCGCGTTTCGTGTATCCCACCACGGTTGCGCGTCCCGTGGTTCCCGAGGAGGCGTGAAGCCGGACAACGCTGCTCATCGGCACGGCGAACATGCCGAACGGATAGTTGTCCCGGAGATCCTGCTTCGTCGTGAACGGGAGACGCCGGAGATCGGCGAGCGTCCGGATATCGTCCGGGTGGACGCCGGCGTCGTCGAAGGCCTTCCGGTAGAAGCCGACGGTGTGGTACACCCGTTGCGCGACCTGCTGGAGCCTCTTGGTCTGCAGTGCCTCCAATGCTTCGCGCGGCAGGGTTTCGAAATCTTCGTTGTAGATCATCGGTTTCGCCTCCAGGTCCTGATGGATTTAATCGCGTTGCGGCGATGAGGGAGCGTGTTACGCACCGGCCGAAAGCACCGGGCCGGACATTTTTCGGGGGAACCTCTTGGGTGCAAATATAGCAGAACTCCCGGGAGGGGGCAAGGAGATCCCCCTGGCGCGGGCAAACGTCAGGCCGCTTCCCGCGGTTGCCTGATGCTTTGCCACAGACGCAGGAGCCGGACCGTGACGATCGCCACGACAAGACGGGGCACATAGAGCCAGAAAGCGCTCAGACCGAGCGATAGAAACACCGCGGGATCTTCTACAATGGAATGATGGATGCCGATCGACATCTGCAGAAGCTCCAGATCCGCACGGCGAAGAGATCCGCTCCGCGCCTCTTCGACGATCATCGCGCCGCCGTAGGTCAGGCCGAACAGCACGGCCGTCAGCCAGAGAAATCCCATCCTGCGATTCAATCCCATCAGCCAGAGAAGCGGTGAGAGAATGCCCACCAGGGGTTCGATCCAGCCCATCGCCTTGAGAACGTCCAGCAGCATGAGAAGGACCATGATGATCACGAAGATCTTGGCGCTCAGGAGTGCTGTCGCTTCGACCCAAGCCAGCAGCATCTCCGGAAAGAGTACCGAGGAACCGGCGGCGGCGGAACCCGCCGGGAGTACGGGGGTGCTGCCGATCCAGGGGGCGACGATCAGGACGGTGGCGATGGCCGTCCCGAGCCGGATGGCGGTCGCACGGAAGAACGGCAAGCCGGAGCGGTCCTGGATGATTCCTTCCTGGATCAGGCTGTGGGCCGTCAGGAGGAAGACCGCCATGACCGTCATCTGCGCCTCGTCGAAAGGAAGAACGGCCATCGCGGCGATGCCGCCGTAGCTACCCGTGAGCAATCCGAGAAGGAGCGGGAGTGCAGCCAGGGCCGGCAGGGACAGGAAGCCCATCAGGGGTTGCAGGACGAAATTAAGCCGCTCGATGAGCCCGCTCCAGGCGAGAATCGCGGTGAACAGGGAAAGGGGAATGATCAACTTCATCATCCAGAGAAATCCCCGCCAACCGCGGACCGCGCCGGAGCGCACTGCCGCCCGCCAGGGGCCGTTCCAGAGAAAAGGAGGCATATTTTTTCGTTTTCCTTTTGCGCAATCAGTGGGCTTATGCTACTAATTTCTCAACTCCGGCGCCACAACGAAAAGCAGGAAAACGCTTCGTGCGGGCCGCACAGGTCTTGATCATCGCGCAGGTTCCCGGCCGGGAAGCCGGAGACGGCGCGTGCGGGGACACTTCGGCGACCGGGTACCGCCTCCCCATGAAATTCACCATTCGGCGCAAAATGCTGCTGAGTTACCTCGCCATGGCCGTCGTGACGGCGCTGGCGAGTGCCTACGCCATCGGCAGCCTGCAGAACCTGAACCGCACCGTCCACGACATCCTCCATGAAGATATCGCCGTTCTTGAAGTGGCCGGCACCATGCTCGATGTGCTCCTCGCCCAGGAGAACGCCGAGAAAAAGAACCTGATCCTCCGCGATCACTCCTTGGAAGAGATCTTCCAATCCCGGGGGAAGGAGTTCCGCGCCAAGTTGTCCCTGCTGCAGAAGAGCCCGCTGACGAGCATCCGGAAGGATGTGGAGCGTCTGAGCGAGCTGCATCGCCAGTATGAGGAGACGTTCCGGCAGGAGATTCTATTGATCCAGCAGGAGCGCCTCGCCGATGCGATTGCGCTGTCTCAGTCCGAAAGCCGCGGGCTTATCGACAACCTTGCATATCATTTGAAAGTCGTCCAGCGAAGGGCCGAGGAAAGCCGGGATCTCCGCATGGAAAAGATCGATGAGGGAGGAAAGAAGGCTTCGCAGGCGGCCGTCGTGCTCGCGGCGGCCAGCCTGCTGGTGGGTCTGCTGCTGGCGTTTTTCATCACGCAAAACATTGCCGGACCCTTGCGGACGCTGGAGAAAGCGACGGCGCTGGTGGCGGAGGGAAAATTCGACGCCTCGCCGGACATCCGCCGCGAAGACGAAATCGGGACCCTGGCTCTGGCCTTCGGAACGATGACGAAACGCCTCAAGGAACTTGAGGCCGTCAACCTGGATGCGAGCCCCCTGACGAGGCTTCCGGGAAATCTGGCAATCGAAAAAGAAATCGAGGAACGGCGTGCCGCGGGCAATCTCTTTGCGCTCTGCCATATTGATCTCGACAATTTCAAACCCTTCGCCGACAAGTATGGCTACGCCTGGGGCAGCGAGATCATTAAGGAAGTGGCGCAAATTCTTGCCGCTTCCCGGGCCGCCGGTGATTTTGTCGGCCATATCGGGGGAGACGATTTTGTCCTTATCGCTGCCCCCGATCGGGCGGAGGCGATTGGCCGGAGGCTCGTTGCGGAGTTTGATGCGCGCGTCCTCCGCTTCTTCAACGACGAAGACCGTAAACGGGGCTTTTGCATCGCGAAGGACCGGAAGGGGGTCGTGCAGCCGTTCCCGCTGGTTACGATCACCGTGGCGATGGTGACCGATGACGGGAAACGCTTCGAAAGTCCGCAGGAAATGGCCCGGAAGGCGGCTGAACTCAAGGAATTCGCGAAGACGCTTCCGGGCAGCAATTTTGTAAAACAGGCGGATGCAGAGAAGGATCCGCTGGCATAGACCGGGGTCGTGCAGAATGAAGCCCGGCTGGCGATGTCCGGACAACTTGCCGAGAGAGCTCAAGAAATGAAAACGTTCTGCCGATATGTTGTGAGGAAGATCTGCAGGCTTTTCCCCCTGCTTCTTGTTGTCGCCTGCGCTCCCTCCCTGCAGGAGAGCCCGCCCAGAGCGGATATCCCCGCGGTTCCTCAACAGGCGGCAACCGTGAGAGATGCCGCGCCGGGCGAGGAAGAGGGGCGGATGCAGGCGGCCGTTGAAGAGGAAGAACTGCGGGCCGTCATCTCCGCCATGGGAGAAGACCCGGAGACCGAGCAGTATCGGGCCGGCCGGGACGAGTTACAGGAGTTTCTTGTCCGCTATCCGGACAGCCGTTGGAAGCGGCTGTCCGGCATCCTGATCCGGCTTTTCGACGAGCGGCAGGAATTCCTCCGCAGGCTGCAGATGGTTCAGCAGACGGTAGAAAGAATGGAACAGGAGAAGGCGTCGGCCCTGCAGGAAAGCGACGCCCTGAAACGGGACCTCCGCCAGTTGCGGGAGCGCCTCCACGAGGAGGCCGTCAGGGCGCAGCAGGAAAAAGAACAGTTGAAGAGGGACCTCAAACTGCTCAAGGACCTGGAAATCCAGCGGGAACAGCGGGAAAAAAGCCTGCGATGAGAAGAAAGGAACGCGGATCGAAAAATGGGGAACGGCGAAGCCCGGTTATGGTCGATCAAGCCCAAGGATCTTCGCGTCGGCATGTATGTCCACCTGCCGCTGGCCTGGTATGAACACCCCTTTCTCAAGAACCATTTCCTGATCACCTCGGAAAACCAGATCCGCAAGATTCTTGAATGCGGCGTCAAGGAAGTCCAGGTGGACCCCGCCCAAAGCCGCATCCGGTCCGACAAGTCCCCGGAACCCGCTCCGCAGGCGCCGAAACCGGCCGCGCTGCGGACGGAAGACCTGATGGCGGCCATCAGCGACAAGACCCTCCCGGTGGAAAAGAAAGCCCAGGCCGTTCATCGCCACTCCCTGAACATGATGAGAGACCTGATGGAGAACCCGACGGTCGAGAATATCCAGCAGGCCAAGGAGGGCATTTCCAAAGTGGTGGATCTCATTCTCGACGACAATGCCACCAACTATCATCTTCTGCGGATCACGTCCCACGACTTCAACACCTACATCCACTCGGTGAATGTCGGCGTGCTGTCCGTATCGCTGGCCAAGCTTCTGTTCAAGCGGTCGGACGCGCACGACATGCACGCCCTGGGCGGGGGATTCTTTCTGCACGACCTGGGAAAGGTCCGCGTCGATTTATCAATCATCAACAAGCCGGCGAAACTTTCGGACCAGGAGTGGGAGGAAATGAGGCGGCATCCGGACTACGGGTACCAGATCCTCGAGGAGACCAAACAGCTCAACAACGAATGCAGGACGATCGTCCTGCAGCACCACGAGCGGGAGAACGGGACCGGCTATCCGCGGGGGCTGAAGGGGGATGAGATCCACATCTACGGCCGCATCTGCTCCGTCGCGGACGTCTTCGAGGCCTTAACCTCCGTGCGCCCCTACAAGAAGGCGCTGAAGCCCTTCGACGCCCTCCGGGTCATGCGGGATGAAATGATTACGCATTTCCATCGCGAACTCTTCGAGCAGTTCGTCCTGCTTTTTGCCTAGCAGATCTCGCCCGGCACATCAGACGCCGGCTTCATTCAGGACCGCAACAGGCCTTCCCTTCGCAGAGGACCCTCGGCAAGGCGGATAGAAAGTGCCGTCTTGCAGTCGCGGATCCGTCCGTCGACCACCATGGCAGACGCATCGGCGAAAGCCACCTCCACCGTCTCGATGTACTCGTCTTCGTCGCCGGGCAACGGGGCGCGGTAGAGTCCGCAGGCAATGAAGAAATGCATGTACTCATTGCAGTACCCCGGGACGGCATAGCCCTCGAAGACCTTGACGAGCCGCTCTGCCCGGAAGCCGGTTTCTTCCGCCATTTCCCGCTGGACGCACTCCTCCACGGACTCCTCTCCCTTGTCCATGGTTCCCGCAGGCGCTTCCAGAAGAGTCGCGCCGATGGCGGGACGGTACTGATTGAGGAGGATCAGATTACCGTCGCTCGTGACGGGCAGAACAACGATGACGGGTTGATGCGTGAGCCAACTGAAGAAACCAATCCGCCCGTCGGGAAAGGTGACGTCGCCTTCATACACGTCGAAGACGCGTCCCCGGTACATCCGTCTCGGCGGCCCGGGAGTTTTCGGTGCAGTTTTCATGGGAGGCCTTTCTGGATGAATTCGCTGGCTTTGAGGGCACCGGGGATGCAGTGCCGATGCGTTTTTCACATGAGGAGGCGGTCAGAAAATTCAAGCCCCTCCACAAAACCTGCCGGTCCCGGATGGGATCAATTCGTCTTCATCGTGGCCAGCAGGTGACGCTCGATCTCTTCTTTGGGCATTGCCCCGACGAGGCGATTCACCAGCTTGCCGTTCTTGAACAGAAGCATCGTCGGGATGTTTCGGATCCCATACTGGGAAGCGATGAGGGGATTTTCATCGATGTTGATCTTGGTGATCTTCGCTCCGCCCGCGTACTTGGAAGACAGTTCGTCCAGGATCGGAGCCACCGTCCTGCAAGGGCCGCACCAGGGCGCCCAGCAGTCGACCAGTACGGGCAAGGCGCTGGAGATGACCTCGTCGGCGAAGGTGGCATCGGAAACCTCCACGGGCCGATCCGTGCCGCTGACGACCAAGGGCTCCCGGCACTTGCCGCACAGGGGCCGGTCGTGGATGCGTTCTTCGGGCATGCGGTTCTTTGTTCCGCAGGAAAGGCAGCGGATGATCATCTCGTCCAAGGCCGCGCGGCATCGGCCGCAGGTCGGCCGATCCTGCAGCCTTGATCGCAGGATCCGATTCTTCGTCCCGCAGTTCAGGCACCGCAGGATAATGCATTCCTCGGCCATAGGGCCCGCACCTCAAGATTCCCGACCGCTGGAGGCCCGGCCGGGGGACAAAAACGTGGACCTAATATGGCTACAGGCCCGGAAAATGTCAACCACCAGGAGGTGGTCCGATGGCAACCGATACCGTTCGGGGACGGAGAATGCGGATCATTTCCGCCGGGGCCATTTCCGCCAGAAGGCCGCGCGCACCGGCATTGATGAAAATTTCCGGCAGGGCGGCGATGGTCTCTTCCATGTAAACCGGCAAGGCCTTCCGCGTCCCGAAGGGGGAGGTTCCGCCCACACGGTAGCCGGTGTGGCGTTCGGCCGTCTGAGGGCTGCAGGGCTGGATGGACTTGACTCCCAGCGTCCGTGCCAGGGTCTTCGTCGAGACCTCGCGGTCGCCGTGCATCAGGATGATGAACGGAACCTTCCGATCATCCTCCATGACGAGCGTCTTGATCGTCCGGTGCTCGTCAACCCCCAAGGCACGGGCGGCGACCTTGGTGCCGCCGTGCTCCTCGTAGGGATAGGGGCGCAGCGTAAAGGAGATTCCCTTTTCTTTCAGGAGAAGGAGGGCGGGCGTCACGGGGATACGGGTCTTGGCCATAGGCAGTGATCTCTTCAACTTCTTTTCTCATCTTCGCGGCGTTTTATCAAGCGGCACCGAGGAGGAAGAATGCTTTCACGGGTTTTTTCTCGGGTTGAAAAACGGGCAGGCGGTGGTAGAATAAACTCGCAGCGGCGCGGCGTGAGCTCTCTCATCAACGGTTCTTTCCAATGCGGTTGACGGACGGTCAGACAGGGTAATCGGTTGGACGGGAATGGCGCTTGATACGGAAGGAGGTGTTTCCCATGTATCAAAAGGTTCTTGTTCCTCTTGACGGGTCGCCGTTGGCCGAGTGTGCCTTACCTGAGGTCGCGCACCTGGCGAAGGGCGGATTTGTGGGGGAAGTCGTCCTGGTCTACGTGATGGAAACCTATTCGGCGGCCTTCGCGGATGGTATCGATGTCTCCAGCATGAAGAACTTGCAGCGCGAGAGCGCGGAAGCCTATCTCGACCGCGTCAGGAAGGGGCTTGTTTCGGAAGGCATCCAGACAAAAGTGGCCTTGCTGGAAGGAACGCCCGCATCGTATGCCATTGTATCGTACGCCAAGGAAAACGGCGTCAACCTGATCGTCATCGCCACCCATGGTTACACGGGGATGAAGCAGTTGATGTTCGGCAGCGTGGCCCTGCGCGTCCTGCATGACGCGCACGCACCCGTCCTCCTGATACGTCCGGAGGCCTGCCGCTGAGGAAACCCGGAATTCGGGGCCGCAGCACCGGTTTTCAGGGATTTCGGTACCCCGTCCCCGAAAGGTTGATGGCCGTGCGGTCCGCCTTGGAACAGGCGAGGGATGTCAAATCTTCCGGGGCGGACCAGCGTACTTCTCTGCAGAGCAACGGCCGGGGTCTTCCGCAGACGATGCGGCCGGAAAAGATGTGGAGAAGCAGGCGGAAGTGCGTGTAGGAATGGCGAACGGCGCCGATCGGCAGCTGCGGTTCGCTTTCGACGCCGATTTCTTCCCGGACCGTCCGTGTCAGTCCCTCTGCCGGGGCTTCCCCATCGCGCAGGAACCCTCCGGGAAGTTTCCAAAGCGCAGAAAGCAACCCCCTTCCCGGCCGTCGGACGACGAGGACGCGGCCTTTTCGATCGCGTACAAACACGGCGACGGCCTGTCTCTCCGGTATTCTTCCCTTCTTTGGTCTTCGCGGAATCTCCGCCTGGATCCCTTCCCTCCCGGCCCGGCAGTCTTCCTTCAGCGGGCAGCGGCCGCAGACCGGATTCCGGGGCGTGCAGAGGGCGCTTGCCAGGTCCATCAGCGCCTGATTGAAGGCCCCCGGCGCCGATTCCGGGACGAGATTCTCCGCAATCGTTTCCACCTGTCTGACGGCGGCCGGCCGGTTCATCGCCGTTGTGACGGCGAAAAGGCGCATGAGGACGCGGCGGGCGTTTCCGTCGACGGCCGGCACGGCCTTCCCGAAGGCGATGCTGGCGATCGCCCCGGCCGTGTATCCGCCCACGCCGGGCAGCGTCTGCAGCTCCTCCACTTCCTCGGGAAGACGGCTCGAGAAACGTTCGACGACGATCTGCGCCGCCTCGAGAAGGTGTCTCGCCCGGCTGTAATAGCCGAGGTTTTCCCAGGTCTTGAGGACGTCGTCCTGGGGCGCTTTTGCCAGAGCCTGTACCGTGGGGAACCGCTGCAGGAAAGTCTTGTAGTAGGGCAGAGCGGTTTCCACACGGGTTTGCTGAAGCATGATCTCGGAGACCCATATTTGGTAGGGATCGGCAGTTTTTCGCCAGGGGAGATCGCGGCCGTTCTTCCTGTACCAGAGCAGGAGCTTCCGGCGGATCGATGAGACGGCAGATTCGTCAACGGCGGCGATCGGCGCGGCAGACCGTTGACGGGCCGCCGTCTGCCGCTTGGATGAAAAAGTCTCAGTGCGGTTTCTCATCGTGCCCAGAGGGTCCTTCCTCCGTTCTTGCGGCTGGGGAAGGCGGGCCTTCGCGCTTTTTCAACCAAAGCAGGATTCGATCCCGGTAGATATAGGCCAGAAACAGTGTCAGGCCGCTCAGGATGAAGACAACGAACAGGACCTCCGTCTGCCGGTCGCGGGCGAGGCTCCCCCCCACAGACAGGAGGATTGTGCCGAAAAGACGCCCGATGGTCGACAGGAGCAGGAACGTTGTCGTCGGGATATGGCTCAGGCCCATGATGTAGCACAGAGAGTCCTTCGGGAATCCCGGTATCAGGAAGAGGACGAACGAGACCAGGACCCCCTGGTGCTTCATGAAGGTATCGTATTTTCGGATGATCTGCGGCGCGACGATTTTTTCCACCAGAGGCAGACCGTAGATCCTGGCCAGCATGAAGGCGATCCACGAGCCGACCGTGAGACCGACCGTAGAGTACAGTGTGCCCAGGATCGTGCCGTAGATGTATCCGCCAATGAAACCGGTCACCTCGCCGGGAAAGGGGGCCATGATGACCTGGAGGATCTGCAGCGGAATGAAGATGAGAAACGACCACGGTCCGAAGGATTTCAACAGGCGAATCGCCTTCTGACGATCGGTGAGATAGACGGAAAGATCGTAATAAAAAAAGAAAAAAGCGCCGACGGCGAGAAGAGCGAGCAGAATGGAAAGCAGGATATAGCGCTTCTTCATGGATTGCGGATGCGCCGAGGGGAATCTCCCGCCGGCGGCCTCCGAGAAACCTCCTGAAAAGGGTGGGGGCGCGATTTTTTCGCATATTCGGGGGCTTGGGTCAAGAGAGGAAAGGGTGCCGCACAAAATATTACAGGCGCATGGAGAGCCCGAGGAACGACCACCAGGGAAGCGCAACGGCCACGACGACGAGGGTCGTCAGGACCCACATCCCCAGACCCACCTTGAGCACGTCCTTGCCATCCATAAGGCCTGTTTCGTAAGCCACCAGATTGGTTGCCGTCTGCACGGGATAGAGGATCACGGCGTCGACGGAGATGCCGACGATGAGACCGAAGACGAGGGGGTTCATATTGAGGCCCTGCGCAAGCAGCGTCGTGATGGGGATAAGAAGGGCGATGCAGGCGGACATGTTGGCGATTCCCAGATGGATGACGACCGTCATGGCGACGACAAGCGCCGCGACGGCGGCAGTAGAGGCTTGAAACTGCAGGGTAATCCCGGAAAAGGCATCGGCGAACCAGGCGGCCGCGCCGGTTGCGATCAGCGCCTGTGCCAGAGAAAAAGATGCTCCCAGAACCAGGAAGGTGGACCAGGGTACGGCCTGCTCCATTTCCTTCCAGGACAGGACCCCGGAAATCCTGTCACAGAGGATGACGGCCGCAAGCAAAGCCGGAATGGCCGGGTGCAGGCCATGCCAGAAGTCGGTGAGCCAGAGGGCTGAAGTCAGGAGGAGGACGGCGACGACACGAATCTCCTGAGACGTCAATGGGGAGGGGGGTGTTGCCGGTTTCGGCGGAAATTCGTGAGCCGGGAACGGATTGACGGCGGCGGTCCACAAGCCGCCCAGAACCAGGAGCGCATAGTAGGGGACGCTCATCAGAAAGAACCACTTCCACCAGGTGAAGCCGCCGAGCATCGTTGCCGTGGTCATGGGGGCAAGTCCCCCTGTCATGAAGGCGGAAGAGGCGAGCGGATTCAGGAGTCCGAGCGTCAGAACGACGGATTTCAGGAGACCGTCTTCGCGGCTGAGGCGAAGTTCGCGGAACGTCTCCTGATAGGCCGGCAGGAGGAAGGCATTACGCGTGATCGCCGAGGGCAAGATCAGGGCGAGCGGCGGCAGGCTGATCAGGCAGTGGAAGAAGAGACGCTTTGAGCTGCCCCGCGCCCCGTGCAGAAAAAAGCGGGCCGCCCGTGAGGCGAGGCCGGACTTCACGATCGCGCCCCCCATGATCATCACGCCGACCATGAAGTAGAGAATGGGAGAACGAAACCCGGAGAATAGTTCCGCATGGGGCAAGCCGCCCATCACTCCGAGCAGAATGAGGACAACGATCGAACTGATGCCGACGGGCAGGGCTTCCGTCGTCCACAGGGCAATGGCCAGGACCACGATCCCCGCGACGCGCTGGCCTGCGGGCGCCAATCCGGCGAGCGGCGGCAGGAGCAGAAACAATGCAAATGCGGCGAAAGAGGCGGCAGTCTTTACGTAGCGATTCATCCACAATCCTTCCGCAAAACCGGAATGTCTCTGTAGCATATTTGCAGTCCGGAGAAAAAGGGCATTGCTGCTTTTTGCAGGGAATTTGTGTTTGCATGGGAAATCGATTAGAATGGCGCCGGTTTTGGGGGGACAGGGCATCTTCAGCGAAGGAAAGATAACAAACACCTGGAAAAAAAGGAGGGAACCAATGAAAAGAAGCGCGTGCGGCGGTTTGGGACGAATCCTGCTGGCGGTTGTCTTGGCGATACTGTGGGTTGGGATTGCGTCCGCGGACGAGAAGGCGCTGCTTGCGGCGATCGACGAACAGGTGGCGAACTGCAGGGTCGTTTCGCAGAAGATCTTCGAATACAAAGAGCTGGGGCAGAAAGAGTTCAAGAGTTCCCAGTTGTTGATGGAGGAACTCCGCAAGCTCGGCTTCAAGGTCACGGGCGACCTCAAGGTGCCCGATGATCTTGTCAAGGGCGGCATTGCCAAGACGGCCTTCCGCGCGGAGATGAACGGCAAGGGGCCCGGTCCGACGGTCACGATCATGCTGGAATACGATGCCTTGGCCAACGGGCACTCCTGCGGGCATAACCTCATCGCCACTTCAGGGCTCATGGCTGCGGCGGGCCTTGCCAAGATGATGAAGGATACGCCGGGACGCGTGCTCGTTATCGGCACGCCCGACGAGGAACGCGGTTCTCTCGGCGGAGGCAAGATCGCCCTGTTGGAAGGCAATCATTTCGAGGGGACCGATGTCGTCCTCATTACCCATGGCGGCGATCTCTGGAGCGTAGACAAGGAACTCCTGGCCATGAAACGGGCCACCTTCATCTTCAAGGGAAAGGCCGCGCATGCGGCCGCCGCACCGCACAAGGGCGTCAATGCGCTGCGCGCAGCCATCCTGACCTTCAATGGCGTCGACATGCTGCGGGAGCATCTGCGGCAGGACGTCCGTATCCACGGCATCATCAAAAAAGGCGGCGAGGCGGTCAATGTCGTGCCGCCCCTGGCCGAGGCGGAATTCGCTGCCCGCGCCCTGGATACGGGCACCATGCTGGACGCCTACGAAAAGGTCATCAATTGCGCCAAGGCCGGGGCCCTTGTTACCGGCGCGACGATGGAATACAAGCCGCCGCGCACGGCCCTGCTGGCGCCCATCATGGTGCCGGAATATCTGGCTTTGGTGGTCAAGAACATCAAGGCGGCTGGCGTCAATGCAGAAGATATCCGGAAGAGTGACCCGATGGGCTCGTCTGATCTCGGAAACGTCGGGCACGCCTACCCCACGGTCAATCTAATGTTCAAAGCGGCGCCGAAGGGTGTGGCCCTGCATACGGACTCCATGCGCGAGGCGGCGGCCTCCGAGGAAGGCTGGAAGGCGACGGTGACGGCGGCCAAGGCCGTGGCACTCACCGCTTACCAGCTCCTCAACGACCCGGCGAAGGTCAAGTCGATCCAGGATAAATTCAAGGAATTGAAAACGGCGGAAGGGAAGTAATCGCGCAACGTTTTTTCTGCAATGACAGGGGCGGCGCCACGAAGGCGCCGCCCCTATTTTATGGAAGGGAAGGCGCTGTGCCAGATGACTCCAGCAGGGCCTTGATCTCGGCCCCTTCGATCTTTTCTTTTTCCAGAAGGAGCTGGGCGCCCCGGATGAGGACGTCCTTCCGCGCCCTCAGGATCTCCATCGCGCGGCCGTACTCGGTGGCGATGAGCGACTGGATCTCCCGGTCGATCGCCTGGGCGGTGGCCTCGCTGTAATCCCCTCCCTCCCGAAGCCCGACATCCAGGAACTGCGGCCGCGTCTCGCGGGCGAGGTAGACCTGTCCCAGCTGGCCGCTCATCCCGTATTCCTTGATCATGCTTTTGGCGATGTCCGTCGCGCGGGCGAGGTCGTTGTGGGCGCCTGTGGAGATATCCCCGAAGACGATCTCCTCGGCGGCCCTCCCGCCCAGAAACGTCGCGATCTTGTTCAGGAGTTCCGTTCTTTTCATGAGAAAGCGGTCCTCCGTCGGAACCTGCATGGTATAGCCAAGGGCCGCGATGCCGCGCGGGATGATGGAGATCTTCGAAACGGGGTCCGTCCCTGGAAGGGAGAGCGCCACCAGCGCATGCCCCATCTCGTGGTAGGCGACGATCTCGCGTTCCTGGACGTTGATGAGGCGGTTCTTCTTTTCCAGCCCGGCAATGATCCTTTCCACGGCCTCTTCAAATTCCGGCATTCCGACTTCCTTCTTGCCGCGGCGGACTGCCAGCAGCGCCGCCTCGTTAATGAGGTTGGCGAGATCCGCGCCCACCATGCCCGGCGTCATGGCGGCCAGCTTCTGCACATCCAGATCGGCGACGGCCTTGATTTTTTTCAGGTGCACGAGAAGGATCGCTTCCCGCCCGACCTTGTCGGGACGGTCCACCAGAACGTGGCGGTCGAAACGGCCCGGCCGCAGGAGCGCCGGATCGAGGATCTCCGGCCGGTTGGTTGCGGCCATGAGGATGACGCCGACCTTGGCATCGAAACCGTCCATCTCCACGAGGAGTTGATTCAAGGTCTGTTCCCGCTCGTCATGGCCGCCCATGGCGCCGAAACCGCGGGCCTTGCCCAAAGCATCAAGCTCGTCGATGAAGATGATGCAAGGCGCCTTTTCCTTGGCCTGGACGAACAGGTCCCGGACGCGCGCCGCCCCGAGGCCAACGAACATCTCTACGAATTCCGACCCGCTGAGACTGAAGAAGGGGACGCCGCTCTCGCCCGCCACGGCCTTGGCCAGGAGCGTCTTACCCGCGCCCGGCGGACCCACGAGGAGGATCCCTTTGGGAATCCTGCCGCCCATATCGGTGAATTTCCCGGGAAATTTCAGGAATTCGATGACCTCCACCAGTTCCTGCTTGGCCTCGTCAACGCCGGCGACATCATCGAAGCGCACGTTCAATTCATTTTCCATGTAGATCTTGGCCTTGTTCTTGCCGAGGGTCATGAAACCCGCCTGCTGGCCTCCCATGCGTTTCATGAGGAAATACCAGACGCCGAAAAAGAGCAGCAGGGGGAAGACCCACGAGAACAGGTCGCGGAGGAAAGTGGATTCGATCTCGCCTTTGAAGCTGATATTGTACTGATCCAGCGTCTTGGAGATCTCCGGATCGACGCGGATGGTCTTGAACGGTTTCATCTCACCGCCGTCGGCCTTCATCTTCCCCTGGATTTGATTCGCCGTGATGGCGACTTCCGTTACCTTGCCCGTCTTCACCAGACTGAGGAACTGGCTGTAGGGAATCGTCGGGATCGCGTACATGGAGGCGATGTAGTTCTGGACGATGAAGACGATCCATATGCCCAGAAGCACGTACCAGAAGGAAAACTTGTGCTGTTTTTCGATAGCCATTGTTGAATCTCCGTGAGCCGTTCCGGCGCTGCAGTAGGTCTTTTTGAGCAGTTACTTCCCGATGGAATCCGGGGTCTTGTCGGCCGCCTTCCGAATTGCCTCCCCGCCGCCGATGCCCTTGTCCAAAAGAAAAACCTCGGGATGTGCTTTAAATAGTTGCGAAAAGAACGTGTGCGCAAGTCTAACAGATCGGGCAGTCGAGCTCAAGAGGGAAAGTGAATGCAGACTTCAGTGCGTTGCGGCGGTCGGCCGCGAGGGCCGGGGACCAGGTCCTGTCTTCGTGACGAATCAGCAGGGAAGGGCAGAAGCAAGAGGTCTTCTGTTCCCCTTACGCCTGTTCCGGAACAGGCGTAAGGAGAAGATTTTCGGGATCGCGTCAGGTCGAGCGAATCTCCTGCCGCATGAAAGCGACGTAGGAAAGGGCGAAACAGATGCAGGTGACGGCCAGCAGCGAGATCAGCTGCGGGAGGACGATCAGCAGGCTCTGAGCGAGGGGCAGCGGATTCTGAAACCGCGAAATCGACAGCTGTTCCATCGGGCCCATCAGCATGACCGAGGAGGTCGTCTTCCGCAGGGGATCCAGAATGGTGGTGGTGCCCTCCGTGTACAGGGAGATCGGCGACAGCATCGAGAACGACTTTCTGACCGTTTCGTGGCGGATGACCGTCTCCGGGTCCACGGATGACGCGGAATTCATGTTCACCGGCACAATGACATCGGCCATGATTCCCGAACCGAGAGGGAGAAAGAACGACAGAAAAATCCAAAACGCTATGGCGGCCAGTGCCGAGGTCGCCATGGAGCGGAAGAACACCGAAAAGAGGATGGACAGACCCAGCCAGAAAGAGACGTAGAAGATGCTGATGACAAAATAGAGGGCCAGGCGCAGGATCTCCTCCGGTCCGGGCACGACGCCGACGAGGATAAGCCCCAATCCCGAGATCAGGAGGATGATCGAAAGCAGCATAACGGTGATCGTGACCAGTCCTGCCAGGAACTTCCCGTTGATGATGGCATCCCGGTAGATCGGCTGGGAAACGAGCTTGCTCAGCGTCCGGGCGCTTCGTTCCCTGTTGATGGCGTCGAATCCGAGAATGATCCCCAGGAGTGGGCCGAAGATCGCGATGAACTGGATGAGAGAAAAGAACTTCCCCGGTGAGGTGAAGAGCAGGAGGAACACGAAGGTCGGTTTCGCCATGCCCTGCAACTCTTCCTTGAGTCCTGATCCAACCATGGACGCGATAACGACGCTGATCATGAGGATGAGGGCGTACAGGAGGATGAACCGTGACTTGCCGAATTGATCGGCCAGTTCTTTTCTGCAGATCGTAAGCAGGCCCTTCATGCTTGGCCCTCCTTGAAATATTTCATATAGAGCTCCTCGAGGCTGTAGCTTTCCTGGCCCAGCCCAAGCTTCTCTCTGGCAAGATCGTCGATCCGGCCTTCCGCGACGAGGTTCGCCTTGATCATGATGCCGATGCGGCTGCTGATCCGCTGCACCTGGTCCAGGAGATGCGAAGAGAAGAAAACAGTGATATTCTGCTGCTCGCTGAGCAGGCGGATGATCTCGAGCATCGCTTTCGTACCGTCCGGATCGAGGCCCAAAGTCGGTTCATCGAGAAAGACGATGCGCGGATTCTTGACGAGCACCTCCGCGATGCCCAGCCGTTGCCGCATCCCGCGGGAATAGTGCCCGACGCGCTTCTTCTCCTCACCGGCCAGATCCACCATGCGGATCAATTCCCTGATGCGGGGCAGCGCCTGTTCGTCGGGTATGCCGTTGAGTCGGCTGATGAACTTCAGGTTTTCCACGGCCGTCAGGTCATCGTAGAAACCGACGTTTTCAGGAAGATAACCGACGAGTTTCTTGACCTGGAGAGGTTCGCGGCTCGGGTGAAAGCCGCATACCGTCGCCTCGCCGGAGGTCGGTTCACTCAGGCCCAGCAGCATCAGCATGGTGGTCGTCTTGCCGGCCCCGTTCGGACCGAGAAATCCGAAGATCTCCCCTTCCCGGACCCGTAGATTGAGACGATTGACGGCGACCTGCCCGTTGTACATTTTCGTCAAGTCGCGCGTTTCAATGACGGTCCCTTCTCCCATTACCGCCTCCCCAGCCACAAGAAAAGTCCAGCCAAGCCGGCGATGACGCCCAGGATGATGAAAATTCCGATCCAGCCCCAAGCGGAAGAGGTTTTCACTCCGACACGGATCTCGACGGCCTTGCTGCTGTTGCGCTCCCCGTCGACCGAGAGGGCCACGGAATAGTCTCCGACCAGCGCCTGTGCGGCCGGAGTGATGGTCACCTCGATCTGCTTGAGTTCACCCGGGGCCATGGTCTCGATCTTTTCCGGTTTGAATTCCACCTTCCAGTTTTCCGGTTTGAAGGAGTTCAGGGAGATGTTTCGGTTGACGGCCGATCCGGTGTTCTTTACGAACAGAGTCATCGTAGAGGGTTTGCCGGTGTAGGATTCCAGGGACAGAAGGCCGCTGGCGGTTCCCGCATCGAGCTTGTATGTCCCGGTCAGGACGACATTGAGCTTCACCTCGGCCCGTTTTTCTCCGGCGCCGATCAGAACCAGGACGGGGTAGGTGCCGGCAACGGCATTCTTGGCAGGGGTCACCTCGACGGCGACGGCTTGATTCGAATTTCCCTTGACCCGGAGCGATGAGATCTGCTTGTTTTCGTATGGGGGTTTGAAGTTGATCTCCCATTTTTCGGGCGCCTGGGCGGCCAGCGTATACTGCTTGTCGTTTTCCGTCTTGTTCGTGACGTCGAGCGAGAATTCGAACTTGGCGTCTGAATCGCCGCGCAGGATGGGGTAGGAAGTCGTGACGACGATTTCTTCCGACAGGGGCGCCTTTTCGCGCACCGTCACGGCGATCTTCTGCGTGTAGGTGAACTTGCCGTCCCCGGTCGCGGCATCGATCTGGAAATGATACACGCCCGGCTTGAGACCTTTTTCCGGCTCGGCGGCAAAGGTCAGGACGCGGTTTTTCCCCGCGGGAACCGGGACTTCGTTGACTGTGTAGGTGGGGCCTTTGATGACGGCCTTCCAGCCCTTGGGCACCTGGGAAAGCTTCAGGGCGACATTTTCATCGGTCCGGCCTTTGTTGTCCACGGTCAGATCCATGCGGACCGCTTCGCCGATGGAGACGAAGATGCCGGAGAATTCCGTATAAGCGGCGATCCCTCTTTCCGGACGTAAGTCTCTCTCCTTGTCTTGTGCGCCAAAGAGCGGGGATCCGAACACGAACCCCAGCAGAATTGTCCACGTCAAAATTCCAACAAGGAAATGAGTCGACCTTAACCGATGCATGCTGTACCTCCTCGAGACGCCTTTTTTGCCCGACAGAACAGGCGGGATTTTCGAATGCCCTTGACGAGCTTGCGGGAACTTCTACGCGCGACAAGATAAGGATTGTTCAAGCCTTTGTCAAGACAAAGGGTGACAAAAAGGTGGGATCAGGGGGAAGGCTTCCCCCTCAGGGCAAAGGGGGAAGCCAACGGAAGGGAGGGGATGTGTAATCTCCTACCCAGTGTGCAAAATGTTTCGCGGGGCGGCCAGAGGGGCCCCTGCGCCCGGTCTAGGCATAGCGGAAGCAGCCTGTTCCGGAATAGATCCGATTTACGGGAAAGCGACCTGCGCGGGGCCGTGCCGGATGGCTGGAGGCCTGTGCAACAGGGGCGTTGATGGACAGGGCCATGTTTCCGGAGAAAAGATTGTCGACGCTGAAGAGCATCTCGCCATCCGCTTCTTCGGCGCCGCCGTTGCGCCAGAACCAGATTCCGGCCATGCGGACATCTTTCTCGCGAAGGAAACGATCCAGCAGCTCACCGCAGGCAGCGGGTGCCGTCAAGACGGGAAGATCTGCAGCAACGATCTCCGTTTTTACTCTGCGCGTAGTTCTTTTGGCCATATGAAACCTCCAGTTGGGTACGGATCATGTCATGATACGGAGGGCGTCGTCCAAAGGCGTTCCCCCTGCCATACCTGATAGAGATTTCACGATGCGTGCCAGGAAGCGCGTGCCGCCTGCAGAAAAAATTTATCTACCGGAATTTGCGCAGAAATTATCGAAACATGTCGGCCTGTAAGGCACGCAATGGCCGGAACGGGGACATCCCGCTTGCATAAGACGATTCGCACGGGACCGCATCCACGGATAGGGCCGCGGCACGGGCGTTGAACCGGAGATCCTCCGCCGCGGCGTGCGTGCCGGGAGCAACTGTGCTATCTTTACCGGAAGGAGAAGCCATGGGCCACGCTAGAGGAAGCGGCATTCTACTTCATATCAGTTCTCTCCCGTCCTGCTACGGGATCGGAGACCTTGGGCCGTGGTCCTTTCGCTTCGCCGATTTTCTGCGGGACGCCGGACAGAAATACTGGCAGTTCCTGCCCGTCCATCCCGTTGATGCTGTCCAGAACTACAGTCCTTACAGCAGCCCATCGGCGTTTGCGGGGAACCCCCTGTTTATCAGCCCCGAGGAGCTCTTCCGCGACGGTTTTCTCCGGCGCGCCGATTTGGAGCGCATTCCGTTTCTTTCGAAGGGGCGGGTCGATTTTGGCGGTGCATCCCGCGTGAAGCTGCGCCTGCTTGATGCTGCCGCTAAAAAAATCCTGAAGGGCCGCATGGCGGAGGATTTCTCGCGATTCTGCCGTCGGGAGGCGCATTGGCTTGAGGACTATGCGCTTTTTAACGTCCTCAAGAAACGTTTCGAGGGACGCCCGTGGCATCTGTGGCCGACGGCGATTCGGGACAGGGTTCCCGCGTCGATCGAGGGGCTAAGGAGAACTGCCGCCGCCGACATTGCGAACGAAAAATTTCTTCAGTTCATTTTCTTTCGCCAGTGGGATGCGGTGAGGGCCTATTGCCGGAAAGCGGGAATCCGTTTGATCGGAGACATGCCGCTGTATCCGGGCCACGACAGCGCCGATGTCTGGGCCCATCGCAATTTTTTCCGCCTCGACCGCCGCGGCCGTCCGACGGTGCTCTCCGGCGTGCCGCCAGATTTCTTCAGCAGGACGGGCCAGCTTTGGGGGATGCCCCTGTACCGCTGGAGGACTCTTCGAAAGGACGGGTTTCGCTGGTGGGTTCAGAGGTTTGAGCACATGCTCAGACTGTTCGACATCGTTCGCCTGGATCATGTCCGGGGGTATGTTTCTTCCTGGGCGGTACCGGCGGGGGAGAAGACCGCGGTACGCGGCCGCTGGGTCAAGGCGCCGGCAGAAGATCTTTTCAAGACCCTTGAGATGCGCTGCGGAGGCCTGCCCGTCATTGCGGAAGATCTTGGCTTTCTTACGGAAGACGTTCGGGAGATCCTCCGTCGTTTTGCCATGACCGGAACCCGCCCGTTGCTGTTCGCTTTCGGGGCGGATGATCTGCCCCGCCACTTCTGCGCCCCGCACAACCTGCAGCAAAACACTGCCGTGTACACGAGCACCCATGATCTCAACACCGCCCGCGGATGGTTCGAAGAAGCGCCGCGGGGAACCCGTGAACGTTTCTGCAGATATCTGGGACGCCGGATCTCCGTTTCCGGGGTGTCATGGGAGATGATACGGATTGCCATGAGTACGGTTGCGGATCTTGCCATCTTTCCGATGCAGGATCTTCTCAGCCTGGGGACGTCGGCGCGGATGAACCGTCCCGGTACAATGGCGGGAAACTGGCGCTGGCGGCTTTCTCCGGGCGCCCTCCGCGACGCGCTCTCCGCAAGGCTGCGCGAAATGACGGAGCGTTACGGAAGGCTCTGAAATTCAATCTCGCTGCGTCCTTGGAAGGTGTTCCCGGCTGCGCGAAGGAGAGCGCTCATGGAGAGGTCATGCTTCTTCATGGATGGTTCAGGACGGTTTCCCGGAGACGGGAGCGCGGGTCAGGTCCTCCAGCGTCTTTCTGTGGCTGAAGGTCTCCTGCCGGATCTTCCGGATGAAGCCGTTGAATTCAGGATCGGCGCTCTTGAGAATGTCGAAGAAGCGATTTTCGATCAGGCTTTTTTCCAGGTCCGTCATAAAAACAACGATCCGGTTCTTCGGGATTTCACCCTTCCTGATCTTGGCAATCGCATCCCGGATCCCCGCAATGACCGTCTCCACCGCCTCTCTCCGGAGCGGGAATCCCATCTCAAAGAGATGCGGCTTCTCGTAAGCGATCGAAATCATCCGGCGGATATACTCTGCGTGGTCCGTTTCCTGCTGAACGAGGATACGCCAGAGATCCCTGCGGTCGGGAAAGATCTCCGCGCAAAGGGCATAGGCTTCCGCGATGACCAATTCCAATTGCGCAAGAGGTTCGAGAACGTCCCGGATCCGTTCGTACAGCTGCGCATAGAGGTTCGCGACGACCTGCTCTCTGGATAGGTATCCGAGATCGACGAAGATTTCCCCCAGCCTCTTCTTTGAAGAGACCTTGAGCTTCAGCGCCTGTTCGAGTTGTTCGGTCGAGAGGAGGCCTTTCTGAACCAAGGCATCCCCGATTCTTGTCTGCATCGTAACCTGCTTCGCGAAAATTTCGGCGCGGATGACGACTCCTGATTACGGATCTGTTGGCCGCTAAGTAGCACAAAGGAAGAAAAGGCTTCAAGAAGATTGTTCCGGCATTTCGTTTCACGGGCATGCGGCGGGAGAGAATGTTCAGCCTTCACGCGGAAGGCGGGCTCTCGGCCAGGAAGGCGTGGGCGGTGAAGCGTCCATCGTGACTCATGCTGAGATCAATCGATGTGCGCCGATCGCCGAGATAGACCGACGGTGCCCCCGTGCGGCCGGCCGGACGGATCTGAATGGTTTCCAGCGCTTCCTGGAAGTGGCTCGCCAGATGGCGCTTCGCCTCCTCGCGGACCCGCTCTGATTCGTCCGATCCCGCGGGTCTTTCGCTCACCTGCCATTGGATGGCGTCCATCGCCGACCAGGGGGCGTCGGTCCCGATGCAGTGAACATATCCTGATGTGAACTGCAGCCGGATCTGAACGGATCCATGCGGCGTCGTAACGACGCCAGCCACGGGAGGAGATTCCTGCCGGTCATCGGTATTTGCCGGAGCCGGAAAGAGAAGAACCCGGTACTGACGGGGACGCGCCGAGACCTCCGGATCGCGTTTCTGGAGGACCTTGAAGGCGGTTTCCTTTGCAGCCCAAAGGGCCCACAGGGTGCGATCCGCCTGCCGGGACAGGATGACCTTCAGACACTCGACCGGCGTGAGGACCCGTTTAAGGAAGCGCGCATCCCGGCTTTTCCCCCGATTGCCGGGTTCCTGCAGATCCACGATATCGTTGCCGATATAGGGCAAAGTGTTGTTCCTCCATTCGTACAAGCCGGCGAATAATCTGTGCGGCGTATTCCCGCTGTGCCCGCAATCCCTCCGCGGCTGTCCGCTCCGGATCGAACACCTCCATCGCGATCGTAAACCGCTCTCCGAGTTTCGGCACCGTGCTGTACGAGGTCTGTCCATCGCCGCGCAGGTACAGACACATCACCCGGCAGCCGGGGAAGTCCTTGATGAAGCGGCCGATGCCGTAAGAAAAGGTCTCCGTATTGACGCGCCCGGTGCGCGAACGGCCGCCCTCCGGAAAGATCAGGAGATTCCGCTCCGTCTCCATCAGGTAGGCGCATTTGTCCAGGGTCCGTTTCATCTCATCCCGATCGCCCCCCCGCGTGATGGCAATGCACTTGGCCAGATAGCACAGGACGGCAAGCAAGGGATTGCTCTGGAAATTGTTCCGTTCCGGCAGGTTCCAGGGGATCTGCCGGAAGCGCCGGAGGTGGTCGGGGAGCGAAAACATCGCATAGATCAGGATCAGCGAGTCGATCATGGTCAGGTGATTGGCGCACACCAGCCAGGGACCGCGGTGGCGGTCGAATTCCTCCAGGACGGCCCTTCGGACCGCCCGAAGTCCGCGGAGGCGGTAGCCCAGCAGCAACAGCAGGGCAATATAGGCCGGGCCGACGATCCAGACGAAGGCCCGACCCAGCAGATCCTGCCATTCCACCGAGCGGCGAATGGTGCGCATTCCGGTCATCATCCGAGCTTCTTGGCGATCAGCGTCATGGCGTCGCCGATCGTGCCGATCTTATCCGCCTCTTCGTCGTCGATCGTGACGCCGAAGATGTCCTCGCACTTGATGATGACGTCCACCAGGCGGGCGGAGTTGACCTTGAGGTCCTTCAGGATATGCGTTTCCTTCGTTGCCTTGTCCAGCAGCGCGGGATCCTTCGTATAGGCCCTGAGGATGTTCTTGAATTCTTCGAAAATCTTCTGTTCTTCCATTCCAATCTCCTTTGTCATTAATCTTCGGGAAGAGAACCTTCCTCCCACTTCTTGAAAATGATGCAGCTGTTGACGTCGCCGAAACCGAAACCCGCCTTTGCGATGGTTCGCAATTGCGGCACAACGAGGCAGCGCTGCGGGATTTTCGCGGCGAAGGCGGCGATTTCCGGGTGAACGTCCTCGCTGTTCGCCGAAGGATGGAGGAAGCCCTTGTAGAGCTGCAGAACGACGGCGACGCTTTCGATGGCCCCCGCGGCGCCAAGGCAATGCCCGATCAGCGATTTCGTTGCGTTGATGAATGGAAAGTCCTCCGGCCCGCGTTCCAGCGCCTTTGACCAATTCCAGACCTCGTGCGGATCAGCGAAGGTCGCGGTCAGGTGGCCGTTGATGGCATCGATCTGCCCGGGCAGTATCCCGGCATCGCGCATGGCATCGCGGATGCAGCGCCGGACCCCTTCCGGGTTTGGCGCCGTCATGGAGCCGCCCATCCGATGTCCGCCGCAGTTGACGGCGCCGCCAAGGACTTCCGCGTAAATCCTCGCGCCCCGCGATCGGGCGGAGGCAAGGTCCTCCAGCACCAGGATTGCCGCGCCGGAGCCGGGCACGAATCCGGCGGCGGTTGCGCTCATCGGACGAGAGGCCTGTTCCGGGCGGTCATTGTACTTGCGGCAGATCACCCGCATGGCGTCGAATCCGCCCCAGATATGGGGCGAGGAACCTTCCGCGCCGCCAGCCAGCATCCGCGTGGCCAGTCCCGCGCGGATCCGTGTCGCGGCCTCCACGATGGCCTCGTTGCCGGTGCTGCAGGCGGAGGAATTGGAAGTCACCTGGTTGCCGAGCGCCAGGAGCCCTGCAATCCGCGCGCTGGTCCCGCTGTTCATGACCTGTTCGACGATCCGGCTGCCCATCCGGCGTACGTTGCCTGCATTGACCATGGGAACAACGGAAGACGCGATGGTGTCCATCCCGCCGATGCCCGAGCCGCAAATCGCTCCCGTCTCCCAGTCGACGTTTTCATCGCGGGGACCGGGCACGGTCAAGCCGGCGTCCCGCCAGGCGTCGATGGCCGCAACACAGGCGTAACCGATATTTTCGTTGATCGAAGGCAGTTCCTCATGATCGAAATAGCCCTGACGGGCTGTCTCGAAATCCCGGGGAATGCCGCCGACCTGGCAACCGAAGTTCAGTCGTTGCATTTCCGGGATGAAGCGGATTCCCGAGGCTCCCTCGCGGAGGGCGCGCTCGTAGGCCTCCAGCCCGTGTCCGTTGGGTGCAACGACTCCCATGCCTGTAATCACTACCCTTTTTCTCACGTCGTCAACCCCTCCCGATCGCCGTTTCCGGTCCTTTTCATATGGCGTCTCCGGCGGGAACCCTCATGCCGGCGAGGGTCCCGACGCAGACCGTATCGCCGTTTTCCCGCTCCATGCGGACCCGGCATTTGAGGGCGCCACGGCGGAAGTACACCTTCTCGCCGCGGACGATCACCCGTTCTCCGGGGCGGACGATGCCGCTGAATTCCACTTCGTCGGCGGTGGTGAAGAGCGTCAGCCAGCCGGCCGCCGATTCGCCGCTGCGTTTCATCAGATAGAGGCCAAAGGCCACGACACCGGTCTGTGCCATTGTCTCGATAAGAATGACGCCCGGCGTAACGGGATTTCCCGGGAAATGGCCCGAGTAGAAGGCCTCGTCCTGCCGGAACCGGTACATACCGACGACGTGGTGTTCGTCGATCTCGAGGATGTCGTCGATAAAGCGAAAAGGCCGCTGCTGCGGAACGGCGGCCAGCAGTTCCGCGGCGGTCTGCCGGTCAGCCCCCATAGAGGCCTCCATTGACGTGGATGACGCTGCCGTTGATGTAGGACCCTTTCACAGCCAGAAAAGCCACCACCTCCGCGACCTCCTCCGGCCGGCCCATCCGGCCCAGGGGCACGTCCGCGAGAATGCGGGAACGAACCTCTTCGGGAAGAAGCCCGGTCATTTCCGTATCGATGAACCCCGGCGCAACGGAGTTGACGAGGATCCGGCGTCCCGCCAATTCGCGGCTGAGCGATTTGGTCATGGCATCGAGGGCCGCCTTTTCCATCGTATAGGGGATCTGTCCCGCGTTGCCGGTGGAACCGACGACGCTCGAGATGTTGATGATCCGGCCTTCGCCCTGCCGGAGCATGAAGAGGCGAAGTGCGCGCTTGGTGAGATACCAAACGCCGCGCAGGATCGACCGCTGGCGGTCGAAGTCGTCGATCTTCATCGACTGCATATCCGCATTGATGCTCGTCCCCGCATTGTTCACGAGGACATCGAGACGGCCCGCTTCGGTCTTGACCTGCTGGAGCATCTTCTCCGCATCTTCGACATTCGCCAGGTCGCCGCAAAGAAGAAAACCGTCTGGAATCGCGCCGAGTAAGGCCTCTGCGCCGGCGCGGCTGGACCGGTAATGGATGCCCACCCGGAAGCCCGCCGCAGAAAGCGCCCGCACGCAGGCGGCGCCGATCCCCGTCCCGCCGCCCGTTACGACGGCGACAGACTTTTCCGTCATGATCCCTCTCTTTCCCGTATGGTACCGCCGACCGAATTGGCGGAGGGATTGGGGTAATCGCTGTAGGCGATTCCCCGGAAGATCCCCGTTCGCGCCATCGAGATCCTGGCGATGAGTTCCCCGTCCACGAACACCCGGCCGTCACCGGCGGCAATCGCCGCGCCCGAGACCTTCAATTCCGCGTAGCGCTTGATGTCCACCTCGTAGCGGATGACGTGGTTCCGGGGACGCACCTGGCCGGAAAATTCGACCTCTCCGCACCCCAGTGCCCGCCCCGCTCCGCGCGCGCCGCGCCAGACGCAGTAGAATCCCATCATCTGCCAGATGGCGTCGAGGCTGAGACAGCCCGGCTGCACAGGGTCGCCCGGCATATGGCACTGAAAAAACCAGGCATCGAGGCGGACGTCCTGTTCCGCTACGATCGAACCTTTCCTGCCATCGCTTTGCAGCGAAAGGATCCGGTCGATCATGAGGAAAGGCGGCGCCGGCAGGCGGGCGTCGAAATGCTCCGGAGGGTCCTTCACCAGTGACCCGTAGGCGAAGGCGAGAAGGTCTTTCAGACCGAAACAGTCCTTTTCGAGGAATTCCTTATAGGTCATCATGGCCGTTCACCAAGAGCATCATGTTTGCCCACGTAAGTCCCGCGCCGACGATGGCAATGCCGACGCGATCGCCGTCGCGAAAATCGTCCCAGTGCTGGCTGAGCACGGAGGGGACCCCAGCACAGGCGGTATTGCCGTAGTCGGCGACGTTGTGCCAATGGCACTCGGCGGGAATGCCCGTCCGTTCACAAACCGTCGCCAGCATGCCGAGATTGGCCTGATGCCCGACGAAAAGAAAACGGTTGCCGTTTCCGGAATGCGCGGCATGAAGGAGGCGGAGCATGTCAGTCGTTTTACGGATGGCGAACCCTTGCACGGAATGCCCGTCCTGGCGAAAGAACCCCATTCGGGGAATGACGATCTTGTCCCAGTTGGAGGGGTCGGAACTGACCTCCGAAGACACAAGCTGCAGCCGGGATGGTTCAACGGCCGATACGACGGCGGCCGTGGTCGCATCGCCGAAGAGGACCGCGGAGGTGCGGTCGGAATAATCGATGCTGCGCGTGATATTCTCCGAATTGACGATCAGTGCGAATCGCGGCAGGGCCGCCGGTCGCATGGATCGCAGAAAATGGATCTGGACGCCGAAGGTCGTGCAGGCCGAGGTCAGGTCGAAGCAGGGGGCGGTGATGCCGAGTTCCGCGGCAACCAGCGTTGCCTCCGCCGGGCTGACATACCCGGGCGAGGAATTCCCGGCAACCACAAGACCGATATCCGCCGGCGAGAGATGAGCCCGCTGGAGGGCCATGCGCGCCGCTGCCGCGCCCATCTGGGCGTTGCTGTACATGCTCGCCTCGAATGCCGCAGAGGGATCGCTGTTTTTTGTCGCCGCGATATACTCCAGGGGCAGAACCGTCCGCCGCGTGAGGATGCCGACGCGCTCGAGGATCCATTCTTCCGAGGTGCCGATATCGAGATCTTCCAGGAATCGGTTCGTGATCACGTTTTCGGGATGGAAGTGTCCCAGACCGTGGAGATAAAGCGTCATATGATCTCCCGGCCCATGATCATGTGTTGAACTTCGCGGACGCCCTCGTAGATGTCGATGATATGGGCATCGCGGGCGAGTTTGGAGATCTCATATTCGTTCATGAATCCGTACCCGCCGTGCAGATGCAGCCCTTCATTGGCGCAGAAGAGCGCCGCCTCGGCCGCCATGTTCTTGGCCAGGGAAGCGTACAGCCCCCTGTCCGGCGCTTTCTCGAGAATCTTGCAGGCCGCCTTCGTCAGCGCCATTTCCGCCAGTTCCACCTTTTTCCACATGGCGACGAGCGTTTCCCGCGCCACAGGCAGATCGCAGATCCGCTGGCCGAACTGTACCCGCTGCCTCGTATAGGCAAGCGTCACGTCGAAGGCGCGCCGGGCCAGTCCGAGGCCGATGGCAGCGACCATCGGCCGGGCGTAATCCAGGACATCGACGATATACTGGAATCCGAGACGCCGGTCGCCGATGATCTGCTCCGGCCCGATGACGACATCCTCGAAGGTGACGGCGGCGGTATTGGACATCCGCTGGCCCAGTTTATCTTCCGGCTTGCCGATGACGATCCGCCCTCCTGTGGGGAGAACGTATTCCCGTCCCTCCGCCTGCTGGCTGAAATCGGGCGGCGCATCGGTGGAGACCGGCACGATCACGCAGGCCATGAAATTGCCCGTCGGTTTGCCGACCTTGCAGAAAACGGTGAATTGCGATGCATAGGAGGCGTTCGTGATGAAACACTTCGCGCCGTTGAGGACGTAGCGGCCGTCTTCGCGCTTCTTGATGAAGGTGGTCATTGCCGAGTTGTCCGATCCCGCGCCGGGCTCGGTCAGGCAGAACGAGGCCATCAACGGGGCTTCGCAGAAGGGCTTCAGAAAGGCGTCCTGCTGGGACTCGCTGCCGTGCTGGGCAATCGCGGCGTTGGCCAGATCATTGCACATGGCCGACGTGGCGATGCCGCTGTCCCCATAGGACAACTCCTTGATGATCAGTGCGGTTGAGAGGATATCGACCTCGTATCCCTTGATCCGTTCGGGGATACTGAGGTTCAGGATGCCCAGGTCCCAGGCCTTCCGGACGACATCCCAGGGGAAGATGTGCGCTTTCTCCATCTTCTGAACGGAAGGGAGAATTTCCGTGCGGACGAACTTGCCCACCGTGTCGACATACATCTGCTGCTGATCGGTCAGATTGAAATCCATGCTACCGCGATCCTTTCTTGCTCGGCCGAGGGGCTTCAGTTGTTTTCGGCGAAAATACGCTCCGCTCCGGAGAGCGTGGTGATGGACAGACAGGTGACGGGAAGCGACTTGAAGAACTCTCGCAGCGGCCGGGACGGGCCGATTTC
Organism: Syntrophaceae bacterium UBA6109; assembly: GCA_002428445.1. The sequence continues at coordinate 2,128 of DIWJ01000035.1, read as the reverse complement.
GAAGATGCGTTCCGCCGTCTCTGCCAGTCCCATCATGTTGTCCTGCCAGTAGACGGTATTGCTGATCTGCGCGGCCAATGCATTGGAGATGGCTTCCGCCTCGCCGGTGTGAAAGGCGCCGGTGAAGTTGGAGGTGACCTGTCTGGCTTTTTCCGGATCCAGGCCGCGGCCGATCGTCTGGAAGATGTCGGCGAAGGCTTCTTCGACGGACCTCATGAAGCGACTGTGAAAGGGTGCACTGACGTTCAGTGACACGAAACGGAAAGGCCGATCCTTTCCGAACGATTCCTTCAGCAGCTCTTCCGCTGCCGGCATGGCCTTGGCTTCCCCGCTGATGACGATCTGCCGGGGGGAATTGATGTTGGCGACATCGATGGGAAAGTCCACCAGTACGTTGCGGAGCAGTTCCGCGTCGAGATTCTCGGAGATGACGGCCGACATGCCCCCCATGCCGACGGGTGTCGCCTGCTGCATGAGCCGTCCCCGGATCTGCACGATGCGGAGGGCTTCCGCCAGCGGCAGCGCGTCGGCGGCGACCAGTGCCGTGAATTCGCCGAGGCTGTGCCCCCCGAAAACGGAAGGAGCGAATCCGTAAGCCTGCTGCAGGCAACGGAGCATGGCGACCTCCGTTGTAACGATGCAGGGCTGTGTAAACTCCGTCATGTTCAGACGCTCGTCCTGCCCGAAACACAGGGCTGCGACGTCCCATCCCAGGGAATCGGACGCTTCTTCATAGGTCTTCCGGCAGACATCGAAGCGGTCGAAGAAGTCCTTGCCCATACCGGGCCTCTGGGATCCCTGTCCCGGAAAGGCGACGGCGATTTGGTTCCTCATCATGATCCGGACTACCTCCTTCGAAAGGCGAATGAAACCCTGCTGCAGCAGAACGCTCATGTCATGGCAGGAAGCGTGCCAAAGCGGCACAGCCGGTCGGAGAAAAAATATAACTGACCGATAAAAAAGGAGAATAATCGGATTCGAGGGGCTGCTGGAAGTCAGAAAAGGCAGGTTGCCGGTGCCCTGGATCTGTGTAGGAGACTATGCAGCGCGAAGCGTACTTCCCGGCTTCGGGATACTGCCGGAGCGATCGCCCGTATTTCGGACTGCGGAGCGCTAACGATTATTTTTTCCAGAACTCCGGTATGAGGAGGATGATGACTGTATAGATCTCGAGACGACCAACCAGCATGCAGAACGAAAGGATCCATTTCCCTGTAATGGGAATATCGGCATAGGTCGTGGCGGGATGGACGATTCCCATGCCCGGTCCCACGTTTCCCAACGTTGCCGCCACGGAGGAAAAAGACGTCATCATGTCCAGGCCCAGTGAGGACATGATGATGGTGGCGAGGATGGCGATGCCCAGGTACAGGGCAAAGAAACCCCAGACACCCTGCATGGTATCCGGAGGGATCATCTGCCCTCCGAGCTTGATCCGGACGATGGCATGCGGGTGGACCAGCCGGTACAGTTCCTTGTAGGTCTGTTTGAGGATGAGGAGGATGCGTATACATTTGATGGAACCTCCCGTCGAACCCTGGGATCCTCCAACAAACATCAGAAGAAGCAGGATTACCTGGGAAAGGGCGGGCCATTTCGCAAAGTTGTCCGTTACGAATCCCGTCGTCGTGATGATGGAAACGACATGGAAGACGCCATAGCGGAAGGCGTCCCCGATCGATTGGAAGATATGGAGCCGGAGGTCGAGCGTAACGATGGTCGTCGCCGTGAAGATGACGGCCAGGTAGAAGCGCAATTCGGGATCCTTGTAAAAGGAGCGGATATCTCCCGTCAGCAGGCAGTAGTGAAGCGTGAAATTCATGCCGGCGAGCACCATAAAGATCGTGACGACGGCATCGATATAGGCGCTGTTGTAGTGGGCGATACTGGAGTCTTTCGTCGAAAAGCCACCGGTCGCCATCGTGGCGAAGGTATGGCAGACCGAATCGAATAGGCTCATTCCGCCCAGGAGCAGGAAAACAAATTCGGCAATCGACAGGATGATGTAGGTGATCCAGAGGGCTCTGGCCGTCTCGATGATTCGGGGTGTCAATTTGTCCTTGACGGGACCCGGCACCTCGGCCTTGAAGAGTTGTCTCCCGCCGACGCCGAGAAAAGGCAGGATGGC
>DIWJ01000095.1 GCA_002428445.1 Syntrophaceae bacterium UBA6109 | reverse complement strand
TTCGTCATCGACGACATCTCCTCCAGCGAGGCGCTCGTCTCTTCCAGCGAGGACGCCTGGCGGGACGCACCGTCCGCCAGTTCATGCGATGCCGAGGCCACCTCCGATGCCGCCGACGTCACCTGCCGAAATCCCTCCGTCAATCCCGCCACCACCCGCTGTATGGAACGGGTCACGGACAGATGCAGGAAGAGTCCGAGAAGAACGGCGGCGATTGCGCCCCCGACTATGCCCAGGAGGGTGATGATCTTCGCCCGTTTTCCCTGCGACTCCAGGTTCTTCTGGGCGTCCACCACGCCTTTCGTCTTCAACCGGACGAGGTCGTCCAGCAGTGTCTGCAATACGAAGAGCGCTTTGGCGGCCGATTCGCGGGACTGCGAAGCCGCGATGTCGCCCCGAAAGGCCTCCAGCGTTTTCAAGACTTCCGCGTGCTGTTTCTTCCAGGCGACAAAGGCGACCTTGTACTTCCCCCAGAGTTCGCTCTCCTCTTTGGTCATCGGCAGGCGTTCGAAACCCTTCCACGACGCGTCCAGTTCCTTCCATGCACCGTCGATCGTTTTCAGCAATTGCGCCTTGACGTTGTCGTCCATATAAAAATCCTGGATCAGGAGGCTGCGCTCGCCGTTCACGATGTTCAGCTGCGCTTCCTTCATCACGCCCAGGGACTGGATGCTCGGAAGGCTTTCCTCGCTGAAAGTCTTCAGCTGCGCGCCGAGATCGGAAACGCCCTTCCACCCGACAAGCCCGATCACGAGGACAACGACAACGACCGCCAAAAAACCGCCCATCAATTTCATGCCGAGACTGAGATTTCTCATGGCTTCCCCCTTATGAAAATTCACATCTCGAAAAAAAGATATCAGGCCGCTTTTTCCAGCAGGGAGATCTCCTCGCTGCTGAGGACACGGTTGATGTCGAGAAGGATCTTGATCCCGCTGCCCATCTTCGCCATCCCCAGGATGTAATCGATCGACACCTGCCCCCCGAAATTCGGCGTCTCCTCGATCTCCGCGGCCTTGATGTTCAGCACCTCCGAAACGGAGTCCACGACGATCCCCGTCATGACCTTGGCGCCCCCACGCTGGATCTCCACCACGATGATGCACGTCCGCTCGGTGTAGTCCATCGCCGCCATTCCGAATTTCAGCCTCAGGTCCATCACGGGGATCACCTTGCCGCGCAGATTGATGACCCCCTTGACGAACGGCGGTGTCTGCGGAACCATCGTCACCGGCATCATCCCGATGATTTCCTTGACCTTCAGGATCCCGATCCCGTACTCTTCTCCCGCCAGTGTGAACGTCAAATACTTGCCTTCGCGATCCGCGGCCACAGCCGCCACCTTGCCGATCAGTTCGCCTTCGCTTGCCATCGTCCCCTCCCCGTTATCCACCGTGTCTGTCACGCAGCGTTCTTTCCATTCTGCTTTGCTGCCGAAATCCGCCGCAGAATTTCGTCCCTGTCGAACCGCCAGGATTTTCCGATTTTGAAGCCCGGCAGATCCCCGGACGCGGCCAGCTTGCAGATGGTCGTTTCCGTCAACCTCAAATAGGCCGCCACATCGCGAGCCGTCAGGATATTCTCGGTCAGGTACTGCCGTTTCTGCTGTTTCTTGTCGCTATTCAATGGATTCAACCTCTATCTTGATTGTTAGAAGCATTCGGTGACATTTTCGGTATTCTCTCGGGAAAACTTTAGTTTTTCTTGTAAGAATGAAAAAGAGGGAAAAAGGGGGAATGGCGGACAAAAGGATGGCGCGCTACGGGAAAATAAAAAGAGACGCACACTGGCGGGAAAGATCATCAGGACGCGTATTTTGGGGTTCGTGCTTCATGATGCGGAACTCCTCTCGACCGGCTTGGCGGCCGGCGGGAGTTCCGCCGTTTTTTTCAATGTTTCCGCGGCATCGGTCCCGTACGATCGGACGCTTGACAAGGCGCGGAAAATCCTGTTTGTTGAAAGAAATCGCGCTGTCGTAATGCCGGTCCGGCGCCGCATGGAGGAACCGCTTCCCTGTCCGGTCCTGATGCCGGCTGCCCGGTGCGGCACGCCAACAGGAATTTCCCTCATGGAACCGGAGTTGGAGAAGAAGATTGCGAACGCACCCCGTGAACCCGGCATATACCTCATGCGGGACGGCGAGGGGAGAGTCCTCTACGTCGGCAAGGCCAAAGATCTGCGGAACAGGGTCCGGGCCTATTCCGGCGGCGCGGACGCCAGGTTCATGATCCCCTATCTGGTTTCCCGCACCCGGGATGTCGAATTCTTCGTCACGCGTACGGAAAAAGAAGCCCTGATTCTCGAGAATAACCTCATCAAGGAACACCGCCCCCGGTACAACGTGGATTTCCGCGACGACAAGGCCTTCTATCATCTTCGCCTCGACCCCCGCGATGCCTATCCCCGTTTTCAACTGGTCCGCAGGCCGGTCCGCGACGGCGCGAAGTATTACGGCCCCTATCCTTCTGCTGCTGCCGCACGGGAAACACTCACCTTTGTTCAGTCGGTTTTCCCGTTGCGCACCTGCCGCGACCGGGAGATGGCGGCGCGCCGGCGGCCTTGCCTCGAATACGAGATCGGCCGGTGTCTGGCGCCCTGCGTTTCGCTTGTGGATGAGTCCGTCTATCGGCAGATGGTGGAGGATAGTCTCGCCTTCCTGGATGGCCGCAGGACGGTTCTTCTCCGGGGGCTGCGCAAACGGATGGACGAGGCGGCGGAAGCGCTGCAATTCGAGCTGGCGGCGCGCCTGCGCGACCGGATTGCCGCAGTGGACCAGACTCTGGAAAAGCAGCGCATGGAGGACGTCTCCGGGCGGGATCAGGACGTCTTTGGCGTCGCGCGAAGCGGGGACCGGACGCAGGTCTGCCTGCTGCGCGTCCGCCGGGGCCGGATCGTAGGCCGCGAGGTCTTCCCCGTCGTTCGTCTCCCCCTGGAAACGGGCGAAATCTTTTCGTCCGTTCTCAAACAGTACTATGACGGACAGGCGGAAATCCCGCCCGAGATAGCCGTCCCGCTGATGCCGGAAGATTGGGAGACCATCGGAGAGTGGCTCTCTGAAAAAAGGGAAAGGAGGGTTGCGGTGCTGGCGCCGGTCCGCGGGAGGGCAGGAGACCTCATTGCGATGGCGTCGCGCAACGCAGAACACCTGCTCGCGGCCGAGGAACTGAAGAAGGACGATCCGGAAGAGACCCTGCGGCAGTTGGCCGGCTTCCTCAAACTCCGGCGAGTGCCGAAACGAATCGAAGCCTTCGACATCTCGAACCTCGGCGGCACGGAGGCGGTCGGCGTGATGGTCGTCTTCGAGGCCGGCGTTGCAGTGAAGTCGGCTTATCGACGTTTCCGCGTCCGAACGGTGCAGGGGGCGGACGACTACGGGATGATGTACGAGGTATTGCAGCGGCGCTACTCGGGAAAGAAAAATCTTCCTGACCTCCTTATCGTCGACGGCGGGAAGGGGCAGCTGGGGGTTGCCTTGACGGTTTTCCAGGACGGCGGGATCGAGGGCGTCGACGCCATCGGTCTGGCCAAGGAAAAGGGCGGAGAACGTTCGATCGGAGCCGGCGTCAGCAAGGAGCAGGAGCGGGTCTATCTTCCGGGATGGCGCGACCCCGTTTATCCCGCTCGGCGGCCGCCGGTTCTTCATCTTCTGCAGCGCGTTCGCGACGAGGCCCATCGCTTCGCTGTCGCCTATCATCGCACGCTGCGGCAGAAGAGGGATCTTCGCTCTCCCCTTGACGCGGTTCCAGGCATCGGGGGGGCCAAGAAGCGGGCGCTCCTCGGTTCCTTCGGCGATCTGCGCCGAATTCGGGAGGCCTCTGCAGCGGAGCTGCAGGCGGTCCGCGGCATTGGCCCCGCCTTGGCGGAGAAGATCCGGAAGACGCTTTCGGAACAGGAAGATTGAAAGGTCAAAAAACGCCGGGAAGTGAAACCGGGATGGAAAGGAAGTTGATTGGAAAATGAGCTCTTCCACTCAGTTCTACGCGTTGATTTCGACTGACTTGGGAACGTCCGGGATTGTCTGGACGGATATTGGCCGGGGCAGACGTTTCGAGAGGATCTTTCTGCCGCGGCGGGAAGGCCTCGAGGCCTTCATCCGGCGGGAGTATCCAGGCGCCGTCCCCGGTAAAGCGGGAGGCGACGAGATTTCGATCAGGAAAATACTGGCCGGCCAAACGGCGAATTTTGACTTGAACCTGCTGGTCTTCGGGCGCCTTGCGGATTTTCAGACGGCCGTGCTTCGTGCCCAGGTCCGTATTCCGCGGGGCTTCGTGACCACATACGGCCGCCTGGCGGCTGCCGTCGGCCGGCCGGGTGCGGCGCGGGCCGTGGGACGTGCGCTGGCGACCAATCCGTTTCCCCCGGTCGTTCCCTGCCATCGCACCTTGCGCGCCGACGGTTCACTCGGCGGTTTCGGCGGCGGGCTGGCCCTGAAAAGGACTCTGCTCGAAATCGAAGGCGTGCGGTTCGATCGGGCCGGCCGGGTCGAGGCTCGCTACATCCTCTAGCGGGGCAGGCTCTACGGCCACCGGGCTGACCAATCTCCCGTCCAGGCAAGTCTTGTCCAAAATGCGTACGGGCGTGAACACGCCCGGAATGGAGCAGCTTGCGCGCACGGCCGTTCCCGTATTGCCGGTCCCCGGCCGATTGCCGTTGTCGCCGGGGTTTGTTCCATGGTAAGATACCTCCAACACTAACGGCAGCGGAGGGAAGATTCTATGGCGCTTTATGACGAAAAAGGGATGCTGCTCATCCCGAACCCGATTGACAGGGCCGTGGCCGAGGCAAAAAGAGTCCTGGTGGTTTGCGACCTGTTCTGTCAGAACGGACACCGTCTGATCAGCGAACGGGCGATGTTCAACGATCATCCGGGGATTCTGCTCAAGGTCAAGGATGGGAAGGCCAAGGGCCTGGTCGCCCTGAGCCCGATCTTCGGCCAGAAGGTCCGGGTGGCGCTCGATATCGACCTGAAGGACGGGAATATTGTGGAAATCCAGTGCCCGACCTGCAACAAGAAACTGCCGGTCTACACAGCCTGCCGTTGCGGCGGCGACCTGATCGCGCTCTTCCTTACCCTGGATCACAATTTCCGGGACTGCATCGGCGTGTGCAACCGGGTAGGATGCGTGAACTCCTGCGTGATTACGAACGGCGAAATGGTCAACGAGGCGATGCTCGAACAGACCTGACGAATGCGGAAAAGTCCGGATGCGATGCAGGCCAGAGTCCGCCGCACTGTGGCGGATTCTCGCGCCATCGCTGCGGGCCTTTCTTCCGGAGCCATCCCTTCCCGGAACGGCCGCGATCCCGGTTTGCAGTAGCGGACGTCAGGCGGGACCGGCACTCGACGCAGCGGGTGGGCGGTGCTTCTCCACGGCGAGATTGTCCCGGTGGATGACTTCGTCGTAGTCCTTGTAGCCCAGGACCTGCTCGATCCTGGAGCTCTTCAGCCCCTTGATCTTCTGGACCTCATCGGCGTTGTAATTGACGAGCCCCTTGGCCAGGACCCGCCCTTCCGCATTCACGCAGGTAACCGGGTCGCCGGCGACGAAGGTCCCCTCCACATCCAGAATCCCCGACGGAAGAAGGCTCTTCCCTTCCTCCAGAACGGCATGCGCCGCCCCTTCGTCCAAGACCAGTTTTCCCCGCGGCCGCAGTGTGAAGGCGATCCAGGACTTACGGCTGCTCAGATGATCCTTCATCGGCAGGAAGAGCGTTCCCTTCTCTTTGCCGGCGAAAAGATCCAGCAGGATTCCCTTTTCCTTCCCCGGGGCAATGATGCAGGGGATGCCGAAGCAGGACACTTTTTTGGCCGCCTGCACCTTGCTTTTCATGCCGCCCAGTCCGACGGAACTGGTCTCGCCCGTCGCAGCCGCTTCGATCTCCTCGGTGATTTCCCTGACCAGGGAGATCAGTTTGGCATTCTTCGACGTCGCGGGATTGCGGTCGTAGAGACCTTCCGTCCCGGTCAGATTGATCAGCAGGTGGGCTTCCGTGATGTTCGTGATCATCGCCGCGAGGTTGTCGTTGTCTCCGAACTTGATCTCATCCACGGCGACGGTATCGTTTTCGTTGATGATCGGGATGACTTTCCATTCGATGAGCGTGGAAAGGGTGTTCCGGGTGTTGATGAAGCTCTTGCGGTCGGTGAGGTCGTTCATGGTGAGCAGCATCTGTCCCACGAATAGTCCATGCTTTCCGAAGGCGTTGGAGTACACGCGCATCAGGCGGCCCTGTCCGACGGCTGCTGCCGCCTGCTTCTGCGGGATGCTCTTCAATTTCCCGGCGATACCCAGGCGATGCTTGCCCGACGCGATAGCGCCCGAGGTGACCATCACGATCTGATAGTCGCGCCGGGTAAGCTCCGCGATCTCGGCGACCAGTTGTTCGATCAATTGGAGGTCGAGTCCGTCTTCGCCGGTCAGTACGGCGCTGCCGATCTTAATGACGACCTTCCGGACGCCCTTGAGAATCTCTTTTCGTATGCAGGATGTAGCCACGTAAACACCTACCTTGATGGATCGGCGACAGGAATATCGCCTTCAAAACCCTTCGTCCAGGCCTTCTTGCCGCTCCGGGGAATCCGCTTCCTGAAGGCGAAGCATCATGGCCTTCAGGATCTCCGGCAGTCCCTCCCCCGTGGCGGCCGAAAAGGGTAGAATCCTTATGCCTTTTTCGGCAAAGAAGTCAACGGCGTTTTTCAGCCGTTCCCGGCTGTCCGGCAGGTCCATTTTGTTCACGCCGACGATTTGCGGCTTGCGGATCATCTCCGGGCTGAACCGTTCCAACTCCCGGTTGACGACCTCGTAGTCATGGCCGGCCCCTTCGTACGGTTCGCGGGAAAGATCCAGAATGTGGAACAAGACCTTCGTCCGCTCGACGTGCCGGAGAAAACGTATGCCCATGCCCACACCTTCGTGGGCCCCCTCGAGGAGTCCCGGAATGTCTGCGACCACGAAGCTCTGGCCTTCCCCGCAGGAAACGACGCCGAGATTGGGGACGAGCGTCGTAAAGGGGTAGTCGGCGATTTTCGGCCGTGCCGCGGATACCCTCGATATGAAAGTGGATTTTCCGACATTGGGCATGCCGATGATGCCGACGTCGGCCAGCAGCTTCAACTCGAGAAGGATGGTCTTTTCTTCTCCCGGTTCCCCGGGCTGGGCGAAACGGGGCGCCTGCCTTGTGGCGGTGGCGAATTTTGCATTGCCCTGACCGCCCCTGCCGCCTCGGGCAGCGATCACTTCCTGGCCGGCAGCCGTGAGATCGGCGATGATCTCGCCCGTTCCGGCATCCTTTACGACCGTTCCGACGGGGACGACAACGATGACGTCAGGCGAATTGGCGCCTGTCCGGTTGCTTCCCTTGCCATGTTCACCGTGCCGGGCGAAGTGGTGCTGGCGGTACTTGAGATCCAGGAGCGTCCTTGCGCTTGCCGAGGCACGAACCACGACATCGCCGCCCTTGCCCCCGTCGCCGCCGTCCGGCCCGCCGCGCGGGACGAACTTCTCCCTCCGGAAGCTGACGCACCCTTTCCCTCCGTGGCCGGACTGGATGTAGATTTTCGCCTCATCGATGAATTTCATAGGAAAAGGGAACCGAAAAAGAAAGAAAAGGCACTGCCGGGAGTGCCTTTATGCATTTTCAGGGGATGCTGGGGATGGATGCCGTCGGAATCGCCCGCCGTCGCTGGAGATAGAATTTCAGGCAGCGTAGACGCTGACTTTCTTGCGCTTTTTGTCGAGCCGCTCGAATTTGACGACGCCCGTGATCTTGGAGAAAAGTGTGAAATCCCTGCCCAATCCGACGTTCACGCCGGGATGGATCTTGGTTCCCACCTGACGAACGATGATGGACCCGGCATGGATCGGTTGGCCGCCGAACACCTTTACGCCTCTTCTTTGGGAATTACTGTCCCGGCCGTTGCGGGAGCTTCCCTGTCCTTTTTTGTGCGCCATACCGAAATCCTCCTACGCCGATATTTCCTTGATCTTCATGCTCGTATAGGGCTGCCGGTGACCGGTCTTCTTGCTGAAACCCTTGCGTTTTTTCATGTGAAAGACGTAGATTTTCCTCGCTTTTGCCTGGGTGACGATCTCACCGACGACCTTCGCGCCTTCTACGTAAGGCGTCCCCACGCGGACCTTGCCGTCTCCGGACACCATCAGGACCTGGTCGAAAACGACCTCGTCACCGCGGCTTCCGGGGATTTTCTCTACGTTGAGGACCTCACCTGCAGAGACCCTGTGCTGCTTTCCGCCTGTCTTGATGACTGCGTACATAGGATAATCCTTCTCTGGATTTTTTGAAGCGCCTCTTATAGCCGCAGATCATGATGTTTGTCAACAACAAAAATTGACACGGTTTTGCGAGCGATTCTAAGTCTCTTTTGCGATTTGCGCCTCTCCGAAAAAGGTCCGGGTCTTGCGGATCCGATACCTGGGAAGATCGGCGGGGACGACGCCGAGCACCTGGGAGAGGATATCCGCGGGCCGGACGGTTCCGGACGGCGAAAACCGTACGGTCATGTCGATGCGTTTTTCTGCGCGGTTCAACGCCAGGTGTTTCACGAGGGGCCGGACATCCCTGACGGAAGTCTTGCCGCCGCCCTCCCGGACGACCTCGAAACGCGTTGCTCCGAGAAGCTCCGTGATCCTGTCGTGCAGACGGGACAGGCCGGCGTCCGTCACATCCCCGGGCAGGACGATCTCGAAATCGAATCCCGTGATACGGCCGAAGCGTGACGGCCCTTCGGGCGGGAGCTTCTCCGCGGTTTCGATCGCCAGTCCCTCGGGCAGGCAGGGATTGACTCTTGCGGGTATCTCTCTTCCCTCGATGCGGGCATCGTGAAGCTGCACCTCGGCGAATTCCCCGTCGCTTTCCACGCCCACGGCCGTAGCGCAGGCAAAAGAGATCTTCGGGTGGGGATGGAACCCCTGGGAGTATGCGAGGGCGATGCCGGCGCGGTTGAAGGCGCGAAAGAGGGCCGTCGCCGCCTCGAGGTGGGAAAGAAACCTTGCCCGTCCCCTCTTGGCGAAGCGGATCTCAAAGCGATCCGTACGGGGTTCCCCCGCGGCCGCGGGTGAGACCGCACCGGATTCCGGCGGCCGGCCGGCTGCCTGGGGATTGGTCACGATGCGGATCTCCTTCCCGTCGCAGACCCCGCAGTCCCCGCAAGCCCCGAAACGGCAGTCCTCCGTCGCCCGCCCATCCAGGGCTTTTTGGGCTTCCTCGGCGAGATAGGTCTTGCGCACGCCCGTATCGACGAAATCCCAGGGCAGTTCCCGGGCAACGGGGCGGTCCGCGAGAAAGGGGTCGACCGACAGGCCGGTTTCCTGCAGTGCCTGCTCCCACAAGTCGAAACGGAAACGCTCGCTCCACCCGTCGAACCGGCAGCCGAGGCGAAAGGCCCGTTCCACGAGGGCGCCCGTCCGGTCATCCCCGCGGGAAAGAATGCCCTCGAGCAGGCTCATCCGCGCGTCGTGCCACTTGACGGCGATGTTGCGGTGACGGATCCGTTTTTTGAAGAATTCCTGGCGGGCAAGCGTATCCTCGCTGCCGATCTGGCGTTGCCACTGGAAGGGTGTGTGCGGTTTCGGCACGAAAGTGGAGAGGCTGATCGTGATCTGACCGCGGTTTCGGGTTTCCCCGAGAACCTTGTAAGCAAGATCGGCGATCCCCTCCAGGTCGGCCTCCGTTTCGGTGGGCAGGCCCAGCATGAAATAGAGCTTCAGGTTGCGCCAGCCCGCAGCAAAGACGGTCCCGGCCGTGGAAAGGAGGTCCTTCTCCGTGTTCCCCTTGTTGATGGCATCGCGAAGCCGCTGCGTTCCCGCCTCCGGCGCCAGCGTGAAGCTGGTCTTGCGGACGCGTCCGATCGCATCCATCAACTCCTTCTTCAGTGTTTCCACGCGCAGGGACGGCAGCGCGAGGGCGATGCGGCGTTCGTAGTAGCGGTCCATCAAGGTGGAGAGCAGCGGCCCGATTCCGGTAAAATCCCCGGAACTGAGCGACAGCAGGGAGATCTCCTCGTAACCCGTGGCGTTCACCATGTCGTCGGCCATCCGTTCGAGGACATCCGTCGTACGCTCGCGGAGCGGCCGCCAGACCATTCCCGCCTGGCAGAAACGGCATCCGCGGGTGCAGCCGCGGGCGATCTCCAGGGAAATCCGGTCGTGGATCGTCTTCATGAGGGGGACCACCGGCCGGCACGGCAGCGTCCAGAGGTTCAGATCGGCGACAATGCGCTTCCGGACCCTCGCCGCGTCCCGATCGTGCAGGGCAGGCACATAGACGCCGGGGATCGCCGCCAGCGCCTCCAGGAGCGCTTCGCGCCGCTTCGTCTTTCCCTTTTCGGCGGCCACGGCGGCGGTGATTTCAGCGATCGCCTCTTCGGCCTCGCCGATCACAAAGGCGTCGATGAAGGCAGACATCGGGGCGGGGTTAAAGGCCGAGGGGCCGCCGGCGATGACGAGGGGATCGTTCGGTCCCCTGTCTTTGGACAGGATGGGGATCTCGCCCAGATCCAGCATGTTGAGGACATTGGTGTACGAAAGCTCGTATTGAAGAGAGAACCCGACGATATCGAAATTCTTCAACGGCAGGTGCGACTCCAGCGAACACAGGGGCAGACGATGCTCCCGGAGCAACTGTTCCATATCGGGCCAGGGTGCGTAGACGCGCTCGGCGGAGACGTCGGGAAGGCCATTCAGCACGGCGTAGAGGATCTGGAGCCCCAGATGGGACATGCCGACTTCATAGGTGTCGGGGAATGCCAGCGCGAAACGAAGGCGGATGCGGCGCGGATCCTTCCGCGGGACATTGGCTTCTCCACCCAGGTAACGGCTCGGCTTTTCGACGGACGAGAGGATCTCCTCCCAGTTCATTTCCCGACTCCTCCGTCAGTTCCCCGCCGGTTGGCGGTAGGATTGTGCGGCGATTTCCCGGCTGCGGGCGCGGACAAGCCGCTGCGCAAAATCCGGCTTGGACAGATAGGGGAGCGCATCCTTCTTGAACGTGTTCAGGAGCTCCGCAAAGACGGTTTCCGCGGCGTTTCCGGCGACGAAAGTCCTTTCCAGACGGTATTCGTAGCGGACTTCAGGCCCCGCGGCGGCGACAAGACGTTCGAACTGCTCCCTTTCGGGAAAGTGGGAAGGCTCGACCTTCACGGGGATCCGGGCGAGAAGTTCAACCTTGACGGTATCCGCGGCGATCGACCGCGAACGGTCCCAGATCTCCAGCATGAGCCCGTTCGGCAGAGGGGTTGTTTCTTTCAGTACCATGGGAATTGCATCCTGTCTCGATTCGATTTGGCGGCTCCCCTCTACCATCTTTGCCGGGGCGATGCAATCGGTTCCCCGTTGCGCGGCAGGCGCGGATTCGGTATAGCACCATCCGTGGGCAGCGGCGAAAAAGATGGAGGGGGAGATGGAAGGACGATCCGGCGGTCGCGGGTGTTGGCTGAAAGGGGACGGGGAACTCCATCATCTCTGCCAGCCCGATCCCGGAAAATCCTGTGGCGCCTGCTGCGGCCTGTACAACTACGCGGACAGCTCGCGGGATTCTCTGGCTGAGCGGCTGCGGGCGCGAACGCTGCGGTTCCGCCGGATGGGCCGCTCTCCCGAAGAGCTCCACGCCTTTTCCGCCTGGGTGACGGCGAACGAAGATCCGGCCAAGCGGTACGAGGTCATCTACTGCTGCGAGTACCTGGGCTTTCTGGACGAAGCGGAGAAGCGGGTCGGCTGCCTGCTTCATCCCGCCTGCAACAACGGCTCCGACCTCCGCGACGTATCGTTTTACGGCCGCGAACTCTGCCGGGGACATTTGTGCCCCAGCTTCACCTATCTGACCGGAACGGAGAGGGCGATCCTGATCGCCGTCCTGGACGACTGGTATCTCTATGGCCTCTGCGTCACCGATATCGATTTCACCAAACAGTACGTGAAATTCGTCGCTGACCGTCTGGGGCAATCGCCGCGCGCAGCGTCCTTCCGGACGGGAGAGGCGAGACGGAAGGCGCACAAATACCTGTCTCTGAAGGTGCACTGGCCCTTCCGCGATCCGTCCGTCAAGCGTCTGGGGAAATACTACTTCGACGGCTCCTCCTACATGATCGACCGGATCGATTACGGGAAGCTCGGCTGCGATCCATCCCGCTTTGACATGATCTTCGCGAGTCTCTCCTCGGTGTTCTCCGGCGAGCGGGAACTGCGCCGTGCAGAGGAGATCATCGAGGCGCACATCTCGGATACGGTGCGCGCCCTGCAAGACGCTTGATTTTCATTGACAGTTTTTCGACGCTCGGCTACGCTTTCGCCGTCGGTCCCGGGCCTGTACGGCTCCGGAGGAGGTTGGTCTTTGGACGATTCAAAAAGGAAGGTCCTGATACCCAGGGAAGCCATCGAGAAACGCATCCGCGAGATCGCCGATGTGGTCTCCCGCGATTATCAGGGCCGCGAGCTTGTCGTGATCGGCGTCCTGAAGGGCGCCTTCATCTTTATGGCGGATCTTATCCGGGCGCTGCAGGTTCCCTGCGTGATCGATTTCGTGCGGCTGGCCAGCTACGGATCCGGTTCGCAGAGTGCGGGGAAGGTCGTTCTCACGAAGGACCTCGAAACCTCGATCCGGGACAAGGATATCCTGATCGTCGAGGATATCATCGATACGGGGCTTACCCTGACGTATCTCGTGAACTGGCTGAAGGAGAGAAATCCCCGCTCGCTCAGGGTCTGCGCCCTGCTCGACAAGCGGGCCCGCCGGAAAGTCCCCTTCGAGGCAGACTACGTGGGCTTTGCAATCGACGACGGCTTTGTCGTAGGTTACGGCCTCGACTTCGACGAACGTTCCCGGTTTTTACCGGATGTGTGTACTCTGTCCGGGACCGGTCAGACAGGCTGTTGAAAAAGACCCACCTGCTGCGTTTCCCTCATCCTTCCCTTCGACAAGCTCAGGGCAGGCTGAGGGAATTGTCATGGTGAGCCTGTCGAACCATCGGGGGCCTTGCATCCGGGCCTTTTTGAACGGCCTGCAAAAACAGTTTTTCCGAGGATTGCCTCAGGGAGAAATGCATGATCATCCAGTGCAAACGTTGCGAAACCAAATTCCGCTTTGATGAAAGTCTGCTGACAGGGGAGGGGCTCTGGGTCCGCTGCAGCCGCTGTCGGCATGTCTTTTTCCAGGAGGGCGCGCTTCCTTCCACCGGCGATGCGCAGTCGGCCCGCAGAGAAGAGACCGCAGCGGCGGGCGTGGAAAAGCCGGTGCAGACGAGATCGCAAGCAGGCGAGACCGCGAAAACGGATACGCCGGCGCCTGAAGAAAAACGGGTTTCCGCGGCGGCTGACGACGCGGACGAACTGGAGATCGACAAGGCCGAAGAGAACCTGGAGGAACTCAGCGCAGCCGTGGAAGAAGAGGAAGAGACGCCGCGCAAGGCGAAGAGAAAGAAAGGAATCCTGACGCCGGTGCGGATCGTTCTGTACGGTCTGCTCCTGATCGTGCTCCTGATGGCGGTCTTCTTCCGCTTTTTCCCCCAGGGAGGCGATTCGATCCTTCAAGGCGTCTTTCAGGCTATCCCGGCCGTCGAGCGGCTGTGGGGTCCCGAAAAGTCCTCCCAGGAGTTCAGCCTGCGGCAGATCGAGATCCGGGACGTGCGGCAGCGTTTCGTCAACAACGGCATCATGGGCAAGATTCGTGTTGTCGAGGGGACGACCGTCAACGGCTCGTCTTTCACGGTGGCGCGCATCAAGATCAAAGGAGAGCTCTACGATGCCTATGGCGTTGTCCTGACCGACCGGGTGGCCCATGCCGGGAACATTCTCGTTGACGAGGCCCTCTGGGTGCTTACGGAGGAGGCGATTGCGAATGAGCTTTCTTCGCCCCAGGGCAATACCGTCTCCAACGAGCGCGTGCCGCCAGGCGGCAAGATCCCCTTCATGGTCGTCTTCGCCCATGAGCCTCCGGGCGTCGCGAAGGCCACGGTCATGGTTGCCGGAGCGGAGAAAATCCTGCCGTAAGGCTTTTCGATGGGGAGGAACGCGAGGAAAGCTGAACAGCGAGGACAGTAAAAGGAGGCATATCGCAGGATATGCCTCCTTTCTTTCTTGTCCATTCCCTGGCGAAGCAATAGAGACGCTTCGATGCTTACTTCTTCTGGCTGTCGTAGAGCCTGATGACCTTGTCGGTGATGTTGATCGCATCGTCCGCGTGAATGAGGGAATTCTTTTCCAAAATCAGCGTGAAATTCTCGTTCTTGACGAGTGTCCGGATCACCTGGCGGATCTCCTCGACGAGTTTGCGCGTCAGTTCGGTGTCCCTTTTTTTCAACTCCTCGTCGAGGTCCGTCTGCATGCGCTTGAAGTCCTTGACCTCCTGGGCGAGCTTGTCTGCTTTGATCTTGCGGACCTCCGCCGTCAGTTTTGCATCAGGATTCTTCAGCTCGGCGTCGAGGAGACGGATTTCCTTGTCCTTGGCCGTCAGGATGGCCCGTTTTGCCTCCAACTCCTTCTGGAAGAGGGCCTGGGCGCTTTTTGCCGCCTTAGACTCCCTCATAATCTTGCCTGTATCGATGACGCCGATCTTGAGTGCCGGTTCCTTGGGTGCAGCCCAAACGGGAAAGGCCATCAGGCACGCAGCGAGAACCGCCGTACAGAACAATAGTCGCTTCATGAAGATACCTCCATTTTTCTCGTGACCTTTTAGCAGAAAAGAAAAAGAGGCACAAGCTGATATGGCCTTATGCCTCCTGACCTTGGTCGGTTTGAGTCGCTACGGCGTGGTCTTTACGAGACCTGCGCCGACGCCCATGCCGCTATTGTTGTTGGCCGTCGTGCCGAAGTTCCCCGACGTGCTCATATCCTTCGTCCCGGTGGCCGCGCCCTTGAACTGGATGTTCAGGGTCGTGTTGCTTGGATTCTTCATTGTTCCGCCACCCTGGACGGTCGCGCCCCAGATGTTGGTTTCCCACTTCACCGGGTTGAACGTCGCATTGATGGCGCCGCCATTGTTTGGAACGCCTGTCAGTTTCACGGGGTTGGTACTCAGCACGGGCGTCGCCGTGAAAGTCCCGTTTATCTCCTTCGTTGCCCACAGTATGGGATTGATCTTGCCGGCGTCTGTGGCCGTCGTGAAGAAGGTCACATTGTTCATGTTTACTGCGGTTAGGGCTGTGTTACCCGCGTTGTCGGAGAGAGACAGATTCACTCGTCCCACCTCGAAGGCGGGGATCTTCGTTGCCTTTTCAAAGGCTGCCCTCTGAGTGTCGCCCATGCCTTCGACGCGGTTGAGGAAGCCGTCGACGGACATGATGGTTCCAAGGTTGACGGCCTTCCATGTCGACCTCACCGGATCGAAGGTTCCCTTGATGATCCCGCCCTTGACGTAGGCCATGGCCGAGGTCCAGTCCGCGTTGACGCCCAGGAGATTGCCGGAGAAGGTGCTGTCGGTTGGCTCGCCGATCTTCACGCCGATGTAATCGGTCCCCGTAGCCTGGATGAACCCGGAATTTGCAGAGTATGTGGCGCTTTCGCCCTCACCTGTTACGATAACTGGATCGTTGATGTTAAAGACCCAGTTGCGAGGACTCCCCGCATAGCCGCCACCGAGAAGCGTCTGCTCGATCTTCCACCGTCTGTCGATTGGCAGCGCAGCGCCGAAGGTCACGTCTTCGCCCCTGGAAGACAGCAGGGATACTGCTCCGCTGTCCACCAGATCCGCCGCAAGACCGCCCAAAAGGCCCGTTCCGCCGCCGAATGACATGCCGTAGGAGTTTACCTTGGTCTGGTTGATGAGGTTCACAAAAGTCGCCGGCGTCCATCCGGAATTCAGAAGCGTGGTCGTATCGGTGGCGTCGGTCATCTGATACGTAAAGGCGTTGCCCGTTGCCTTCCAGTATCCCAGGTCGGGATAATACGTCCCGGAGATGTTGTCGCTGTAGATGATGCCGCCCTGACCGGAGTTGTTGAAAAACATGCCCTGCAAACCGGCGCTCAGGCCGCGTGTCTCCATGCCGTAACCGTCATAGGACGGCGAAGCCGGCGTTCCGATGACACTGCCGAGATAGGCCCAGTAGGCGCCGTTCCGCCCGCCCGCTCCGTCCGGCGTCTGTGAATCGGCGTAGGGGTTCGGGTTTACCAACGGGTTGAAGCTCAGGAGGCTCGACGTGAAGAGGTTGTACGTATCTGCCAGGTCGGACATCTTATCGATGCTTCCCATAAACTTGAGAGACGTGGCAGTTGCGGAACCCAAATTCGCCCACAGGTCGCCGATGCCCCCCATGATGCCGTATACATCACTGTCGTCATCCGCCTGGTAGTATGTATTGCATGAGATGCTGACCGGACCATCGCCCCAGTCCGGCTCGGTCTCCAACGTGGAGATCATGTCGGAGAGGTAATCAGCCTCGTTGTCAAACGTTGTGCTGACGTAGGTGTATTTGCTTTTCGTCGGATCGGATGGATAAGCAGCGTCAAAGATCTCCGTCCAGACCTCTTTCAGATAATTGTTGCTTGGCCCTGGTATGTCATAGCGCACGTTGACCCTCTTGGCGTTGTCCGTGAAGGTGCTGCTTCCGTAACGTTTGGAACGTGTCTCATCGCTTCCGTAGCTGTAATAGTAGCTCCCCAGGCTGGGATTTTGGGAATCCTTATTGGCCATTCCGGTCTTCGTCTTGACCAGGTCGTAAATTCTGCCCCCGACGGCACTGCTGAAGTAAAGAGTGCCTTCGTTCGTCACTAGGCTCTGTTTCTGCCAGGTGCCGGCGCCCACGGCCTGCCAGGAATGGTCACCGTCGTACGTTCCCAGAAGCTCGCCCTCGATTGTCCCGTATTTTTTAAAGGTGAGGAATTCGCCCGACAATGTTCCGTTCAGACGGTTGCCGGACCACGTGCCGTCGGGAACGGTTGCCGTCCAGAAGCCCATATCCCAGTATCCGATCGTCGTTTCCGTCGGAAGGTATTGGCCGAATTCGCCGGAACCGGACAAACGGCCCATCCAGCTTGAAGAGCCTCCCGGGTTCGAAAAGGTATTTGTCGCTGCGGCCGCCAGTGTGAAGACGCCCCAATCGGGTTCGGTACGGATGGAATAGCTATAACCGTATACGCCGAAAAGACTTTCAACATAGCCACCGGTGCCGGTTGTGAATTTTCCATATAGGCCCGTATTCATACTTGGGGACCCAATATCAAGAATGGCAATATGTTGGTACTGGTTTCCCGGCACGTCGCTGCGCTTTAGCAGGCCGTTGAAAAACGGGC
>DIWJ01000013.1 GCA_002428445.1 Syntrophaceae bacterium UBA6109 | reverse complement strand
AAGAGTTTTTCAACAACCTGTTAGGGGGTTATATCTTCAATAACATGTTCCAAGGATGCCAAAGCGCTCAGCGCGGTTGCCTTTGTACATTTTTGTTGAAGGCGTAACGCTCTGCCTGGGTGAATCAGATTCCTAAAATCTTTCGCTAGTGCTGTTTGCGTACATGTCTGGTCTCCAATTATCCCCATGACTTTAGATGCCTCAAGCAAGGTGTGGAGGTTCCACTTTTCAAGTTCGGCAACATTGGCAAAAGTTATTTTAGCCTTCAGAATGTTCATATCCTCCTGCTTCAGTTTCCAGAGGAGCAAAGCCTCTATAGCGGAACCCGCAAGAATCGTGGAAGCCTTCCATTCCCCATTTTTGAACGCTTGTTCAGCTGTACTTACGTCAATTCGTATGCTTTCTCTAAGAGCATCGTCATTTATGAAAAGCATACAAGGTACAGAGGCAGCCGGAAACTCATCGGGGCATTTCTCAAGATAACATCGGATTACCATGATGGGATTTAACCGGCTGAGGCCGCGTATTGGCGCCAGGTTTCCGATTGTTACATTGCCGCGAACTGTCCACACCTCAACGGCCGACTTAATCGCTGCAAGGCTTGCAGTATATGCTACATAATCGTCGGGATTAAGAGTTATTAGTTCTTGAGGAACCTGATCCGCCAATGTCGCTATGGCGCTGACTGGATACAAATGACCATAATCCAATGTTATTTCCTGCGCTGAGTTGTCTTTCTGTGCAATCAAAGATGGAAACAATTTATTTATTACTGCTACAACTTGGCTTGGGACTACACGAGACATAGTGACACCCTCCATGGTCTCGCCGTGTGATAGACCTTCGAGTCAGCTTCTCAATATCCAGTGGAAAGACCTCCCCCGCCTTACTTGGTCTTCTTCATTGGCGTGGGTTTCTCAGGGGAGGAGAGCCCCTTTTCTATGAGGCGTCGGATCGCTTCGGAGCGCGAATTGATGCGATTCTCAAAACGGAAATCATCGATCCGTTTGAGGAGATCTTCTGTCATTACAAAGATTATCTTCGGTTTTTCGGTGGGCATGGACAGCATATAGAAGATCCCGCATGAATTTGCAATACAAAACCCCTTGACAATACCCTGCATAGGGTATATCGGGTATTATACGTATTCCGAACCGTGAGCCATGAAGATAAACCAACAAAAGACGCCTGAAGATTCCCCCCGCGGCGACGCCTGGGGCGGCCCCTCACGGCCGGGAAAGATCTTCGGGCGTTTTCATTCATGGAGGTGGGAGCATGAAAAATAGAAAGATCGAGCACGACGATAAGAGAGACCGGGGCATTGATATCGAGAGCAGCCTACTTGAGGCGGCGTATAAGCTTCACGGCATTGCCGGTTTGCTATTCAAGGAAAGTCCCGGCGAAGGCATAGATCTGTCAGAGAAACAGGCGAATGGCCTTTACTATCTTCTCGATCAAATTGCGGATGACATTAAAAAAGAAGCCGATAACGTTGCGGAGGTGACGCGATGACGAAAAGAGCGATGGTGAAAAATGAAGGAGCATTCGACATTGAATGCTTAGGGGAACGCTTAAAGGATCTGGAAGTCATCCTCGGAGGTCTTATCGGGATGTTGGCCGTATGCGACGCCGAAACCGGGGGGACATGGCAAACAGAAGGCCAGCTCAATGTTCTTCGCGTGGGGATTGAGAATCAGATAGGGTTCATGAACGAAGCCCTCGATAAACTGTACGGCTTCACCGGAATCGCAAGAACAAACTGATAGCATCGATTGCGGAGGTGACACATGAAAGAAGATCGAGGAAAAAGCAGCGTGAGGCCCTACGGTCTTCTGGATGGAGCGTAGAGGGGAACGAACGAAGGCGGATCGCAAGGTCCGCCTTTAGTAGTAGCGCGATTTCCGCAGTACCGATGGGCCGGCATGATCCGGTCCCGGATGGACACCCTGCTATTCAGAGGGTGGGGGCTAGGCAAATCTCCATAGATCATTAGGGAATTAACCGGTCTGGCTCCTCCGCGCGCAAGATCGCACTCAAAATATTCTTGAGGGCGGTGGGGGTGATGATTGAACTACCGCGAAAGATCAAACAGGGATCGCACACAGGGGGCATTATGGGCGTCTATCGAATCGGCAAGAGCTGGTATCTCGATTTCTATTACGGCGGGAAGCGCTACAAGGAAAGCGTGGGGCCGGTCAATAGGACCGTCGCAAAGGAAAAGCTCGTTGTCCGGAAAAGAGAGGTCATACAGGGCACCTACAAGCCGAAGAAAACGGAGATCCTCTTCGAAAAATTCCGGGAGCAATATCTCGAGTATTCGAAGAGCAACAAGAGACCCCTCTCCTCTTTGCGCGATGAATCGTCCCTGAAACACCTGCAGCGGGCCTTTGACGGCAAGCGCCTGTCTGAGATTTCCCCCTTCTCAATCGAAAAGTACAAGACCACGCGCAAAACTGAGGGCGCCAAGCCCATGACCATCAATCACGAGATGGCCTGTTTGCGGCATATGTTCACCATGGCCGTGAAATGGGGCAAGGCCGAAGGGAACCCTTTCAAAGAGGTTAAATTCCTGAAGGAACCGCAAGGAAAGGACCGGATCCTGGCGCCCGAAGAGGAAGCGCGGCTTCTCTCCTATGTGCGGTCCAAGGCGAAATCCAAGCACCTGGAGGCCATTATCGTGACGGCTCTCAATACCGGCATGAGAAAAGGCGAGATCCTTCGGCTGAAATGGGAAAACGTCGATTTCAAAAACGGGCACATCGTCGTCGTGGAAACGAAAAACGGCGAGATCCGGAACATCCCCATGAACAAGCGATTGACAACGATCCTCAAAAATGTCAAAGACAAGGCCCCTTCGAGCGAGTATGTCTTCTGCAGGGATGGAAAGCCCTACGGGGACGTCAAGACGGGATGGTGGAAGGCGCTGAAAGAATCAGGGATTGAAAATTTTCGATTTCATGATATGAGACACACCTTCGGATCGCGACTCGGCATGGCCGGCGTCGACATAAAGACGATCCAGGAGCTCATGGGGCACAAGGACATCAAGATGACGATGCGCTATTCACATCCTACACCCGAGCACAAAAAGAAGGCCGTCGAAATCTTGGAGTCGAGTCACACTAATTTTCACACCACCGGGAAAAAGGAGAAAACGGCAAAGCTCGTAAGTATCGGGAATCATTAAGTGGGCGATTAGCTCAGAAGGATAGAGCGTTGGTCTCCGGAACCAAAGGCCGCGCGTTCGATTCGCGCATCGCCCACCAGACAAATCGAGGGGTTAGGCTCACCGCCTAACTCCTTTTTTCGTTGTGGGTCAACGTTTTGGTCAACACTCTGATCCGGATAAATCCGGAACAAAGAAAAGAAGCGTTGTTTTGAGTTGGGGCAGAATTGCTTTTGAAACGATCGGGAGTACGAGTGCATGGATGAACAATTGATTCCTTCCAATGATCCGCCGTCCGCCAGAACCGAACCAGCATGGTGGTTTATATTCGCAGCGCACAAGTTGATGGTCGTGGAAGAGGGTGCGTCAACTTCCATTCCTTTGATCGTCGATCCGGCATCTCTATCGCTCTTGCCGATACGGGAGAGATACCTGGGGACTCTGGCAGGGCATCGCTGCTATTGCGCCGAGATCAGGGAAAGCGACCCTGTTCCGCCCGAAATGGGGCTTTACGGATTGCGTTACCTGTATGGGCGTCTGGCTGAACCGCTGCATGCCATCGCGATGAAGGCCGTGCACCTGATAGAGTGGGAAGGAACGACTCGCTACTGCGGCCGTTGCGGCAAAGAGATGGCGCCGGCCGATGAAATGAACGCTCGTAAATGCCTCGGCTGCGGTATGCTGGCCTTCCCTCGTATCTCACCGGCTGTGATTGTCCTGGTGGAAAGAGACGGCCAGGTGCTTCTGGCCGGGGACGAAGAATCACCGCGGATGTTTACAGTGTCCTCGCCGGCTTTGTGGAGCCGGGCGAAACCCTGGAAGATACGGTTCACCGGGAAATTGAGGAGGAAGTGGGCATCACAGTGAAGAATGTCCGCTATTTTGGCAGCCAGCCATGGCCGTTTCCCGACTCTCTGATGATCGGTTTTACTGCAGAATATCTGAGCGGCGAGATCAAGATCGACAAAACGGAGATCATCGGTGCCGGCTGGTTCGACCCGGATAAATTACCGGCAATTCCCGGAAAGATCAGCATCGCCAGACGTCTGATCGACTGGTTCGTCCAGACGCGACTGCCGGAGAAGACACGAATCGAGACAAATGTCGAAAGAAGCTGAAATCGCCATGAATAAGGCCAGCGGTCAAGACGGCAAAATGGTTGGTGTGTTGATGATGGTCGCGACGGCTTCGCTCTGGAGCATCGGCGGCCTGTTCATCAAGGTGATCGACTGGAATCCGTTTGCCATTGCGGGGACCAGAAGTGTCCTCGCATCGCTGGTCATCATGGTTTTTCTCAGGAAGCCGAAGCTCCACTTGTCCTTTCCCCAGCTTGCGGCGGCTGTCGCCAATGCTGCAACGATGCTCCTCTTTGTCGCGGCCAACAAAACCACGACGGCGGCAAATGCGATTCTGCTCCAGTATATGGCGCCTGTCTTTACGGCATTTATCGGAGCTGCACTGCTGAAGGAGAAGACGCGCATAGAGCATTGGGTGTCCACCGTCTTTGTCGTGGCGGGCATATCAATCATGTTCGCGAACAAGCTAGATGGCGGACAGCTTTTCGGTGACATCATCGCCCTGTTGTCAGGCGTGACATTCAGTCTCTACCTTGTATTCATGAGGATGCAGAAGGAAGGATCGCCGCTTGAGTCAAATCTGTTGTCCCAGTGGATTGCCGCAGGGGTGTGTCTGACGGTATCTCTGTTTCTGCCTATGCCGCAATTCACGCAGGAATCTGTTGCGGCCATACTGGTGCTCGGCATCGTTCAGATCGGAATCCCCTCAATCCTGATAGCCTATGCAATCAAGCGGATCTCTGCGGTATCGGCAAACCTCATCGCCGTGATCGAACCGGTGTTGAATCCGATATGGGTTTTCATCGTTCTCGGCGAATATCCCGGCATCAATACGATCATCGGCGGCGCCATCATCCTGTTCGCAGTGACCGGAGTTTCAGTGGTCAGCACGCGCCGGAGAAGCATGCCATGAGACGGAATCAGATTTCTGCCGGTCTCATTTCTATAAAGATCAAGCTGGCATATTACAAATACATCTTCGGAATTGAGGGATGAACCGGACTGCTGCTGAACGTTCCCTCTCCTGCTGCCCGCAGGCCGCCTGCCGCCGGACCGGGATATGGAGTACACCCGGCTCCCCTGCCTTCCGAATCTTCCCGCGGCTTCCCGTCCACCAACCCCGAACCCGTTGCGAAGCATCGTGCGGTCAGGGTCGCAGGCTCTTCCACGGCGCCTGCTAAGGCATTTCGCACCGGAAAATCAGGATGTCCCCAATGGCGCGGTACAGCCAATGGCAGCTATGAAAGACCATTGCCGCAGAACAATGCCCGGTTTGAGGCTCCTCGTCCCATGGCCGCGCGGCCAAACCCGCGGAGAACAGGATATGGAAGAGGCGATCCGTCGCATCAAGAGAATCTTCACGGCGATTATCGGCTTCACCCTGCTGCTGATCGGTCTTGCCATGATTGTATTGCCCGGGCCGGCAATCCTGGTCATCCCCCTGGGTCTGGCAGTTCTGGCGACCGAATTTGTCTGGGCGAAAAGGTTGATGAAGAAGCTGAAAAGCAAGTTTGATCCGCGGCAGGAGAAATCCAGCGAACGGAACGCGAGGCCATGATGACCGAACGGATACTTCCCTGGGTGCTTTTCAATATCTTCGTGATCCTGATGCTGGCCCTCGATCTGGGGGTCTTCCACCGGAAGGATCACGTCATCAAGATCAAAGAGGCGATTCTCTGGAGCATCGTGTGGACCGTCCTTGCCGTTCTTTTCGGTCTCGTCGTCTATTTCTATCGCGGTTACGACGCGGCGCTGGAATATCTGGCGGGCTATCTGATCGAGAGGACTCTCAGTACGGACAATCTCTTCGTCTTTCTGCTGGTTTTCTCCTATTTCGGCGTTCCCCCCGTTTATGAGTACAAGATCCTTTTCTGGGGGATCCTGGGTGCGCTGATCATGCGGGCGATTTTCATCGCGGCCGGTGTCGCGCTCATACAGCAATTTCACTGGGTCATCTATCTGTTCGGGGCCTTCCTCATTCTGACCGGCGTCAAGATGGTCCTCGAAAAGGACAAAGAGATCCATCCCGAAAAAAACCCGGTCCTGAGACTCTTTCGCCGGCTGATGCCCGTCACGGCTTCCTATGAAGAAGGCAGTTTCTTCGTGAAGAAGAGCGGGCGCTACCAGGCAACGCCCCTCTTCATTGTGCTGCTTGTGGTCGAAACGACGGATATCGTCTTTGCCGTGGACTCGATTCCCGCCGTCTTTTCCGTCACGCTGGACCCCTTTATTGCGTACACCTCGAATGTATTCGCCATCCTGGGATTGCGGGCGCTGTATTTCGCGCTGGCCGGGATGATGCGCCTGTGCCAGTCCCTCCATTACGGGCTTTCCATGGTCCTTGTTTTCCTCGGCGGTAAGATGATCCTCGGCGCGGTCTACAAGATTCCCATCGGCATTGCCCTCGGGATCATCGCCGGCATCCTGGCGACCTCCGTCATCTCCTGCATGGTGAATTCCCGCAAGGACAGCAGCGAATAGGTCCCACTGAAGCTATCGAGGGTCCGCCGCCGGATAAACAGCAAGCCGCCGTCCGGTGGCGGACCCCGTCAAAGCCGGAACTCTCCGGCTATTTCACCGTGTAACCGCGGCCGTCGAGACAGGCGCCCATCGCCCGCTGGTAGTCGGCGCGCTTCTCCGTTTTCGCCCCTGCGGATGTCGCGCCGGGCGGCTGCGTCGGATCGAAGTCCGTCTGGTCGACCGCCCAGCGGTGGCATTCATAGCGGTCATCCGCCTGCTGCTTTTCACTCTGGCCGAGGCGGGGGTAAACGAACATCTGTTCCGCCGGAGGCGGCGCCTGGCTGACATCCCCCGAGGGCGGTTCGACGACGACGTAGCCGTCTCCCCTGTGCGCGTAATAGACTTCATTGGCGTAATAATAGGGCACGCTGCCGATCCAGATCGTGGTGTAGTAGGGCGGTAGGACCGGCACGAAGAGACCGATGGGGGGCACCACGACCGTGAAGTGCGATCGGTACGGACGGTACCAGACCCCCGCCGAAAAATAGTAGCGCGAGCCGCCATGGACGATCACCCGTCGGTCCCGCGGCAAGGCCCGGGTTACGAAGCCGCGCGACGGATAAGACCGGTTATGATGGTAACGCGAATCCCGGAATTCGCGATTGCCGGACTTGCGGCTATCCGCCTGCGCCGGCGGCGCCAGCCCGAGGACGAGCAGTCCCGCCAGCACCGACAGCATCAGTACCAGGACAAGATACCGCTTGGACTTTCTCATGTTTGTCATGGCCTGTTCCTCCACTGATCATTTCGAAAAAGTGAATTCGTAATGTCCCTAGCGCACACTGTAGCCGCGGCCTTCGAGGCAGGCGCCCATTGCCCGCCTGAAACCCAGGGCCTTCTGGTCAACCTGGGCCCGGCTTGACGCGGCCTGCGCGGCATAGGCCTCATCCTGCTGCCTCGCCGCTTCCGCCCGCGACGCATCGGACGCGGCGCCGGCGATCGCTCCGCCGGTTGCGCCGATCACGGCCCCGCCGCCGGCATGCCTCGGTCCGCCGATCAGGGCGCCCAGCACGGCGCCGGCAATCGCGAAAGCCACGGTGTCGTGTCCCGGCGGCGGCATCGGCACCACCCGGACGCGTTGATCCGTGGGGATGGACGATTGCCCGGGATCGAAGCCGGTCTGCTTGACCGCCCAGTTGTAGCAGTCATAGTGGTCGCGGGACTGCTGTTCGGGCGTCTGCCCGGATTTCGGGTAGAAATAGACCTGTGTCATGGGTTCCCGCGGCGCGACAGCCGCCTGGGGATGAGGGCTGTAGGGCTCGCGGTAGGAGTAACACCCCGTCAGCGCCGGAAGCACCAGGAAGAGCAGAAATCCGGCACGGATCTTCGTTGCGGAATTTTTCCCTCCGGATTGGACATGCGTCGCTTGATTCCCTGAGGTCCTCATGGTTTTTCTCCTTCTTGAACGATGACCTGCTGACTCCGGCTCCCCGCAATTCCCACACCAGGTGCGTTTTTCACGGTTCCCGATCACTATGGAGCAACAGGCATGCCATATTGCTCATCGACTTTTAACAAGTCGATATCACGATTGTATTTACGATTTTCCTGTCACTTGGCCGGCAATTATCCGACGTGAATCATGGCTAATAAGTATCCGGAAATGTACATAGTGTAAATAAAGTATCCACCTCATTCTCTTGGCTGCCCGCTCCTGCGTCCGGGCTGCCTGATCCGCACAGGCCAACCGGGAAAACGAGCGGCGCCAACCCCTGTCTCGCTTTTATTTCTGAATCTTCGTCGCGATGGAGAAGCGCCATCGGTCCACTGCAAGACGGGATGGATGAAGGAAGGGAATGCCATCTGCTGCCCGCGGATGGCACCCGCATGCGCCGGCTCCATCATACCAGAAGTAACAGAAACGGGTTTTCGATTTCATCAGGGAAAGGATGATTCTTCGTCGCGAAATACCTGAGACGGGGCTTCTCTATAAGATGATAGAGGGCCGCGCCTTTTTCGGCTAGATTTCATATTATGGCGAAGATCTTAGGGGTTGAGGCTTTGTGATTTGGAGTCAGCGGAGGAGTTCCATGCCCGGAGAGATTATCGCGCGGTATGAGCGACACGCCCGGTTGATCCGGCTCGTTGCCTTGCTGGCAATCCTTGCGGCCGTGCCCGCCGCGGCCCAGGAGCAGACCTTCACCCTCGCGGATGCCGTTCAATTCGCCCTGCAGAACAACAACGAACTCCGCGCCGCCGAGAGTTCCCTGGCCGCCAGGAAGGATGATGTGGGCATTGCCCGCAGCAACCTCCTGCCCAGGGCATTCTTCGAAGAGCGCTACCTGCGCACGAACAACCCCACCTACGCCTTCATGGCCAAGCTCAACCAGGGGCGTTTCACGCAGCAGGACTTCGCCATCGACAATCTGAACAATCCCAGCCCCGTCGACGATTACCAGACCCAGTTCGGGCTGGAACAGCCGCTCTTTGTTCCGAAGGCCTGGGTCGGACTCGATATCTCGAAGCGCGAGTACGAAGCGGGCGGTATCGAGCTTGTCCGGAAGCAAGAAGAGGTCGCTTTCAAGGTCTGCCAGGCCTGGCTCATGGTTCACTCGGCGAAGGCCCAGCTCGGCATGTCTGAAAGGGGCCTCCAGGACGCCCAGGAGCACCTGCAGACCGCGCGGCTGCGCTACGACGCCGATCTCGGCATGTACGCCGACACCCTGCGGGCCGGCACCGCCCTTGCCGAGGCGAAACAGCGCAAGGTGACGGCCGACAAGAATTACATCCTCGCCCGGCACGTCCTGGGGCTCCTGATGGGCTTTTCCGGGTCCGCCGATGTCGCCGGCGGGATTCCTGATTTCGAACCCGCGGATATGGAGGAATCCGACAAGGCGTCGCAGTCGCGGGGAGACCTCCGCTCCATGGAAATGCGTTACGAAAATGCCGAAAAGACCGTCACCATGGCGGAGAGGGATTACCTGCCCTACGTGGGTGTCGGAGGAGCCTGGCAGTGGAACGATCCTTCCCGTCCCTTCGGCGTCCAGGGCGACAGCTGGAACGTTTCGGCTTTTCTTCGCTGGACTCTCTTTGACGGAACCAGACGGGAGCACGAGCGGTCGAAGGCTCGGCACCAGGCAAGACAGGCCCGGGAACATCTCCTCGGACTGAGGAAGGCCGTCGCCTTCGGTCTTCACCGGGCCCGGCTCGGCATGGAGGAGGCAAAGGCAAATCTCGAACTCGCCCGCGAAGCCCTGAAGACAGCCGAGGAGGGCAAGCGGCTCGTCCAGATGCGCTACGAGAACTCCTTTTCGCCCATTGTCGACATGCTGGATGCCCAGGTCGTTCTCGACCGGGCGCGCGCGGGACTCGTGACGAGAGAAAACGAATACCGGGCCTCCGTCCTTCATCTCGGACTGGAGAGCGGGACGATTCTCAAAGACCTCGGCATCGCCCCCCGGGAGAAGAAGGAATGACGATGACAGCGATGAAACGGCACCTCGGTTTGTTGGCCTCTTTGATCCTCATGACGCTTCCTGCCGGCTGCGGAGACAAGGCGGATCCCGGCGCAACGGAGCTGAAACGGCCACCGATCAGCGGCGCAACCATTACGCAGATCGCTCCATCGAAAGTGGAGGACTTCTATGAGACATCGGGCACGGTCAGGGCGCGTGTCGTGAATGTCATCGCCAGCCGCGTCATGGGGTCGGTCACGGCGGTAACCGTCCGGCCCGGCGATCGTGTCCGGGCGGGGCAGCTTCTGGCGACGATCGACGACCGCGATGCGGCGCAGGGCGTGCGCGCCGCCGGACAGGCCCTCGAGGCGGCAAGGCAGAACCGTCTGATGGCCGATCTCACCTATCAGCGTTACCGGAAACTCTATGATGAGAAGGCCCTGGCAAGGCAGGAAATCGACCAGATCGAAACGCAGAAAAAGCTGGCTGAAGCAAATTACGAGCAGGCGAAGGCCGGGCTCGAAGGAGCCCTCATCCAGCAGGACTTTACGCGGATTACGGCACATGCGGCGGGCGTCGTGACGGACAAGCGCGTGGATCCCGGAAACATGGCGATCCCGGGCATGCCGCTTTTTACCGTCGAGAGCGAAAGCGGTTCCCACGTCGAGGCGTCCCTGGACGAGGCCTTTTCCGGAAAGGTCAGGATCGGAACAAGCGCCGCCGTCGACATAGAGCCCCTCGGTCTCAACACGAGAGGGAAGATCTTCGAGATCGTTCCCGCAGTCGACCCGGCAACGAGGACCTTCGTCGTGAAGATCTCCGTCCCGGCCAGGGGGCTCAAGAGCGGCCTCTATGCGCGGGTGCGCGTGTCCCGCGGCGAGCGCGAGACGATTCTGGTCCCGAAGGAAGCCGTCGTCGAGAAAGGCCAGCTCACAGGGCTCTACGCGGTGGATGACCGGGGGATCGTCACATACCGCCTCATCCGGACGGGGAAAACCTATCCGGGCGGCGTCGAGATCCTCTCCGGCCTCAATGCCGGGGAGCGAATCCTCACGGCCGGGATGGAGAAAGCCGTTGACGGCGGCCGGCTCGCCGGGGGAGCCGCCAAATGAGCAACCGCATCGGGATCTCCGGCAGGATCGCCCACGCCTTTATCCGTTCGAAGCTCACGCCGCTGATCGTGATTGCATCGCTCCTGCTGGGACTTTTTGCCATCATCGTAACCGCCAGGGAGGAAGAGCCGCAGATTTCCGTCCCCATGGTCGATGTCTATGTCACCTATCCCGGGGCCTCGGCAAAGGAGGTGGAGGAACTCGTCACGCGGCCCATGGAGAAACTCCTCTGGGAGATCAAGGGTGTCGAATACATCTACTCGATCGTGAAGCCCGGTTTCAACCTGACCATCGTCCGGTTTTACGTGGGCGAGGACATGGAAGACAGCCTCATCAAACTCTACAACAAGCTCATGTCCAACTACGACCGCATTCCGCCCGGCGTTTCCCAGCCGCTGGTCAAGGCCAAATCCATCGACGACGTTCCCATCCTGACGCTCACCCTCTGGAGCGAGAGCCCCCATGTCTCGGGCTACGAGCTCAGACGCGTGGCGCTGGAACTCTGCACGGAGATCAAGAAGGACCGCGACGTCGGGGAGTTCACCGTCATCGGCGGCCAGCGCCGCCAGGTGCGGGTCATCCTCGATCCTGCAAGGCTCAAAGCCCACGGCACCTCGCCGTTCCAGATCATGGACGCCCTCGCAAAATCAAACGTCCTGCTTTCCTCAGGATCCTACCCTTCGGGAAACCGCGAGATCCTCGTCGATACGGGCGGTTTCCTGGAAAGCATCGACGAGGTGGGCGAGGTCGTAATCGCCGCCCGGAAGGGCGGCACCGTCCATCTCCGCGACGTCGCAACACTCAAGGACGGCCCCGAGGAACCCGGCAGTTATGTCTTCATGGGCCTCGGCCCGTCCGCCGGCCGCAAGGGAATCACCGCAAGCCGCCCCGGCCAAAAGGAAGCCGTCACCATCGCCGTCGCCAAGAAGAAGGGCGCCAATGCCAGCGTCGTGGCCCGCGGGGCGCTGGCGAAGGTCGATGCGCTCAGGGGCGGCCTGATCCCGACAAACGTGAACCTGACCGTGACGAGAAACTACGGAGAAACGGCCAAGGAGAAGTCCGACGAACTGCTCCAGCATATGCTCATCGCCACAGTCTCGGTGATTGTCCTGATTGCACTGGCCCTGGGCTTCCGCGAGGCCGTCGTCGTCGCCGTGGCCGTACCGGTAACGCTGGCGCTTACCCTGCTCATCAACTATCTCTACGGTTACACACTCAACCGCGTCACCCTTTTCGCCCTCATCTTCTCCATCGGCATTCTCGTCGATGACGCGATCGTCGTCGTGGAGAACATCCACCGGCATTTCAAGCGGCATGGCGTCGGGGTGGACCAGGCGGTACGGGCCGTTGACGAGGTGGGCAACCCGACGATCCTGGCCACATGGACCGTCGTCGCCGCCCTTCTGCCCATGGCCTTCGTTTCCGGCCTCATGGGCCCCTATATGCGGCCCATCCCCGTGGGGGCATCGGCGGCCATGCTCTTTTCGCTGCTCATCGCCTTCATCGTGAGCCCCTGGCTGGGCTACAAAGTCCTGGGCTCCCGGTCCCTTGCCCGCGGCGCGTCTGAAAAGGACTTCTCCTCCCTCTACGAGAAGATCATCGGCCCGCTTCTGGACAGCGCAATGAGGAGGCGTCTTGCGGTCGCGGGCGTCGGCGGACTGCTCCTGCTTGCCGCCGCCCTCGTGCCGCTGAAGCTCGTAACCGTGAAGATGCTTCCCTTCGACAACAAGAGCGAGTTGCAGGTGATCATCGACATGCCCGAGGGAAGCGCCCTCGAGAAAACGGCGGCCCTCGCCCGTGAGATGGGAGATTATCTGAAGCAGGTGCCTGAAGTGACGGACTACCAGCTCTACGTCGGGACGGCGGCGCCCTTCAACTTCAACGGTCTCGTGCGCCACTACTTCCTGCGCACAGGGGCCAACGTGGCGGACATCCAGGTGAACCTTGCCGCCAAGGCGGAACGCAGGGACCAGAGCCACGATATCGCCAAGCGCATCCGTCCCGGCCTCAGGGAAATCGGCGACCGCTACGGCGCGAGGATCAAGGTGGCTGAGATCCCGCCGGGGCCGCCGGTGCTGAGTACGCTCGTGGCGGAGATCTACGGGCCGGATACGAAAAGACAGATCGAGATCGCAGGACAGATCCGGGACATCTTCGCGAAGACGCCCGGCGTCGTCGACGTCGACTGGTACGTCGAGGCGGACCAGCGGAAGCTCACCCTGGAGGCGAACCGCGCCAAGGCCGCGGAAAACGGCGTCTCCACGGAGGTCCTCTCGCAGAGTATGCGGATCGCCCTCTCCGGCGCGGTGGCCGGCCTTGTCCACATCGAAAAGGAAAAGGAGCCCGTGGAAATCTTTCTGCGCATGCCCCTGGAGGGCCGCGCGGACCCCTCGATCCTCCGGTCCCTCAATGTTCCCACGCGCACGGGGAATCTCGTGCCGCTGGCCGAGCTTGTCACGGTGCGCGAAGGTCTGGGTGAAAAGACGATCTACCACAAGAACCTCAAGAGCGTGACCTACGTCCTCGGCGATGTGGCGGGCACCGAAGAGAGCCCCGTCTATGCCATCCTGAAGATGAAAGACGCGGTACGGAAACTCGTCCTCCCCGAGGGCTACGAGCTCAGGCAATACGATGCCGTCCAGCCGTGGCTCGAGGATACCTACTCCATGAAGTGGGACGGCGAGTGGCACATCACCATCGAGGTCTTCCGCGATCTGGGCATCGCCTTCGCCGCCGTCCTCGTTATCATCTATATCCTGGTGGTGGCCTGGTTCCGAAACTTCATCACCCCCATCGTCATCATGGTTCCGATCCCGCTCACGCTGGTGGGGATCCTTCCCGGCCACTGGGCCTTCGGCGCCTTCTTCACCGCCACCTCGATGATCGGCTTCATCGCCCTGTCGGGCATCGTCGTCAGAAACTCCATCCTCCTCGTCGATTTCGCCGAACAGGAATGGCGCGAGGGCAAGGATCTGCGGGAGGCGCTTCTGGCGGCGGGCGCCGTGCGTTTCCGGCCCATCGTCCTCACGGCCGCCGCCGTCGTGGTCGGATCCTTCGTCATGATCTTCGATCCCATCTTCCAGGGGCTGGCGATCGCCATGATGTTCGGCGCAGTGGCAGCCACCGGCCTCACATTGATCGTGATCCCCCTTCTCTACTATGAATTCTTCAGCGAGCGCATTCCCCGATGACCTGCATCGGGGTAAGCGAGCGCATGAAGAACAAGACCTCTTCCTTGGGGATCGGAGTTCTCCGGATCAGGAGAACTTCAATTCTTCAGGAACATGAAAGGGGCGGAAAAGGACCCGGGGCTTGCCGGTTGAAAGCCGAGCTTGTTGCGAAGAACGTAAAGGACAGAGGGTGTCCCGCAGCCTCCCATCCGGAAATATTGCGCAATATATCTTGATACTTTATCGCATGCAGCGCATAATTTTACAATTCATACACGATGCATCGCCGTCTGCAGGACGGTTTTCCGATAGCTATTGATGGCCAGTCTCCTATCACTTTATGTCCATTGACGCGCAAGAGAGTATTTTGTCTGTCGGTCTCGTACCCGTGCCGACGGTCAATCCGTTCATTGTGCGGGCTTGACCCGCTGACGGATATGGATGTGGGCTCCCGTGGCAACGAATTCCAACACGCAAGGTGTTCCGACCTCAATGATTCGACGCCGCGGCGTTTCCGCGGCGGGGAACAATTCTGTCATGGGCGTCTGGCTTGCCGATTGGCACCTGAATGCATTCATCATCGCAGGATTCTTCATCATCATCTTTGGAACAACTCTTTTCCTTGCCTACCAGCAATACGAGGCAACCAGGGACTTGTCTTTGACGGAAGACAAAGTCACCGCAAACCTCCTGGCCAATGTGATCCATGAGCATCAAAAAGCCGTCATCTCCATTCTCCAGTCCTATGCCGGAAGGCCTTTATTCATCGCTGCCTTTAAGATGAAAAACCTCGCCGGCGTCTACCGGCACCTGTCGGATCTGAAAAAGAACCGCGAGATCGACCTTCTGTTCGTGACGGACAGGAAAGGGATCCTCTGGGCGAACTTTCCCGTATTTTCAGAATTGATGGGAAGCGACCAGTCTCACCGGGAGTGGTACAAAGGGATCAGTCTCGAATGGAGTCCCTACATTTCATCCGTCTCTCGACTCCCCGTCGGAGACAAGCCCCTCGGGGTCGCAGTCTGCGTTCCGATTCTTGACGACACGGGAACGCCCATCGGGGTGCTTGGAGACTCGCAACGCCTCGATTTTCTCGTCGACGTCATTGAGCGCGTGCCCTGGAGTCCGAACACCATCCTCAGCGTGATCGACCGCGCCGGACAGGTCCTTTACAGCAACACCTATCCCTATCGGGAGAAAGCCGTCGGACATCCGTCACCGGCAATCATCGCTCAGGCGTTGCGGGAAAGACGTCAGCGGATCAAGCTCCACGATCCCCATATTTCTGATAGGAGCCATTTTGCCATTGCGCCCGTGGAGAACATTGGATGGACGATCGTCGTGGAGAGGCGGCACATTGATATCCTGCGGCTGGGATACGGGAACTTCATCCGGTCCGGCGTTATTTCCCTTCTCCTCTTTCTTCTGATCTCATCCTCCCTGATTTTTCTCAGAAGAGTCCTGCTGTTCCGGAAGACCGAAGAATTGCTGCAGACCGAACTGCGTTTCCGCAGCCTTTTCGAAAGCGTGAAGAGCGGGGTCGCCGTTTACGAGGCGGTTGAAGACGGAGAAGACTTCGTTTTCCGGGATGTCAACAGGGCGGTCGAGCGGATCGAGCGTGTGAGCCGCGAAGATCTCCTGGGCCGGAGAGTGACCGAAGTCTTCCCCGCGGTCAGCGAGCTGGGCCTTCTGGAGGTTTTCCGGCGGGTCTGGAAAACGGGCAAGGCGGAAAACCATCCGATTGGATTCTACAAAGATGATCGCGTCTCCGGATGGCGGGACAATTATGTATACAAGCTCCCGTCGGGGGAAATCGTCGCCGTTTATGACGATATCTCCGACCGCAGGGAGGCGGAGGAGAAGCTCCGGGAAGCCCGTGAAGAGCTGGAACAGCGGGTCCGGGAACGAACCGCCCAACTCGAAGCGACCGTCAAGGAGCTGGAGGCCTTCAGCTATTCGGTTTCCCACGACCTGCGGGCGCCGCTCCGCGGCATTGACGGCTTCAGCCAGGCGCTGCTGGAAGACTATCAGAACAAAACCCTGGACGACACCGGAAGGCATTATCTCGAGCGGATCCGCAAAGGGGCGCAGCGCATGGGCTATCTGATCGATGATATGCTCAAGCTGGCGAGGGTGACCCGCTCCGAATTCCACACGGAACCGGCCGATTTGAGCCGGATGATCTCAAAGATAACGGAGAATCTCAGGCAGCGGGATCCCGAACGGATGGTCGAAGTGATCATCCAGGAAAGGATCCTGACCACGGTCGATCCGCACCTGATGCGGATCGCTATGACGAACCTGCTGGAAAATGCCTGGAAGTTCACCGGCGGAAAGTCGCCGGCGCGCATCGAATTCGGAACGACCGTTCTGAGCGGGGAGACGGTCTATTTCTTCCGGGACAACGGCGTCGGCTTTGACATGGCCTACGCGGACAAATTGTTCGGCGCCTTTCAACGGCTTCATTCAGTGGCGGAATTTCCCGGCACGGGGATCGGGCTGGCCACGGTGCAGCGGATCATCCACCGTCACGGAGGGCATGTCTGGGCGGAAGCGGAAACCGGAAAAGGCGCAACATTCTTTTTCACGCTGCATTCCTGGACTTCAGGAAGCGGATCATCAGATTCCGTCTGATGGAAAGGGGGCACAGAGAATGAATGAGAAAGTAATTCTCCTTGTGGAAGACAATCCCGATGACGTCGACCTGACACTGCGGGCATTCAAAAAGAACAGCATCAGGAACAAGGTGATTGTCGCCGGCGACGGCCTGGAAGCCCTGGACTACCTCTTCGGCAGGGGGAAGTATGCCGGCCGGGATGTGAAGGAACTGCCGGTCGTCATCCTCCTGGACCTGAAGCTTCCCAAGCTGGACGGCATGGAGGTCCTGAAGAAAATCCGCCAGGACGAGAACACAAGACTCCTGCCGGTGGTGATCATGACCTCGTCAGCCGAGGAGCACGATGTCATCGACTGCTACAATCATGGCGCCAACAGTTATATTCGCAAACCCGTCAAGTTCGAGCAGTTCATCGAAGCCGTCAAGACGCTGGGACTGTACTGGCTGCTCTTCAATGAACCGCCCCCTCTGCGAAAGAAGGAAAAAGAATCATGAGCGGGCCCCTGCGCGTCCTGATCGTCGAGGACTCCGAAGACGATGCCTTGCTGGTGGTCCGCGAGCTTCGCAAGGGCGGCTACGACCCGGTTCATGAACGGGTCGATTCCCCGGAGGAACTGGCTGCCGCCCTTCACGGGAAGACGTGGGATATTGTTCTCTCGGATTATTCCATGCCCCGTTTCAGCGGCCCCGCTGCACTGAAAATCGTCCGGGAGACGGATCTCGACATCCCTTTCATCATGATCTCCGGCAAGATCGGGGAGGAGACAGCCGTTGATGCCATGAAAGCCGGCGCCCACGACTATGTCATGAAAGACAAGCTGAAGCGCCTTATCCCTTCCGTCAAGAGAGAGCTGGGGGAGGCGGAATCGCGGCGCAAGCGCAGGAAGGCGGAGCAGGCGCTGCTTCAGAGCGAAAGCAGGTTTTTCGCGGTATTCCATTATTCCCCGGTGCCCATGGCGCTCGGATCGCTCGACGACGGGCGCCTCCTGGATGTCAACAAGGAATATCTGCATGTCACGGAGTACTCCCGCGGGGAGCTGATTGGCCATACCGTCACGGAACTCAACCTGTGGTTAAATCCCGGCGACCGCGAGACGTTGATCCAGTCTCTCCGGCAGAACAAGGGCATCGTCTCGGGATATCCCGTCTCGGTGCGTACGAAATCCGGGAAAATCGTGGATGTGCTGTTTTCGGCCGTCATCGTCATGATCAACGACGCTCCGCATCTGCTCTCCACGGCGATCGACGTCACTGACCGCAAGGCGGCGCAGGAACGCGAGGAATTGGCAAAGGAAATATTGAAAGTGCTCAACGAAGCATCGGAAAGAGAAGATCTGATCGCCGGCATCCTCGCATTGATCAAGAATCGGACGCCCATCGAGGCCGTCGGCATCCGCCTGCGGGAAGGGGATGACTACCCCTACTACAGCACCAACGGATTCCCCGGACCGTTTGTCAAGATGGAAACGTCTCTCTGCGCCCGGGATCCTCACGGCGCCCTGATCCACGATGCTCAGGGCAATCCGGTGTTGGAATGCCTGTGCGGCAACGTCATTGCGGGACGAACCGATCCATCCCCGTCTCTCTTCACGGAATACGGCAGCTTCTGGACAAACAGCACGTCAAGGCTCCTCGCATCCGCGACAGACGACAACCGCCTGCCGCGGATGCGCAACACCTGCGGCAAAGAGGGATACGAATCCGTTGCGCTCATTCCCCTGCGCTCGGCTGAAGGAATCATCGGACTTCTCCAGTTGAATGACAGGCGCCCCGATCGGTTCACCATCGAAATGATCCGTTTCTTTGAGGGACTCGGCGCCAGCATCGGCATCGCGGTCGACCGCCGGAAGAAAGCGGACTTGTTGCGCAAAGCGGAAGAGAAATACCGCAGCATCTTTGAAAACGCCCAGGAAGGCATCTTCCAGACGACTCCCGGGGGAAGGTATCTGTCCGTCAATCATGCCCTGGCGGCGATGCTGGGTTATGCTTCGCCGGAAGAACTCATGTCCAGTGTCACGGATGTCGGCCATCAGCTCTTCGTGAACCCCGACGACCGGATGATCCTGCTGAAAAGGCTCGACAAGCAAGGCGCCGTAACGGGCTTCGAAACGCAGTATTACCGGAAGGACGGCAGCGTCATCTGGGTCTCGGTGAATCAGCGGGCGGTTCGCGATGCCGACGGACGCGTCCTGTATTATGACGGGTTCGATCAGGAGATCACGGCAAGAAAATTGAGCTTGGAGCGGCTGCGCAAGGCCCTCGGGGCAACGGTTCAGGCCATAGCGACGGTGGTGGAAACGAGGGACCCTTATACCGCAGGCCATCAAAAGAAAGTGGCGGATCTCGCCCGCGCCATAGCGACGGAGATGAACCTTGACAGAGAGCGAATCGACGGCATCCGCATGGCCAGCATGATCCACGACATCGGCAAGATCTCCGTACCAGCGGAAATTCTCAGCAAGCCGACGAAACTGACGGATCTCGAGTTCAGTCTGATCAAGATCCATGCGCAGTCCGGTTACGATATACTGAAGGACATCGAATTCCCCTGGCCCATTGCAAGGATGGTCTTGGAGCATCACGAGCGGACGGACGGCTCGGGGTACCCGAACGGCATCACCGGAGAAGACACGCTGCTCGACTCACGGATCCTTTCCGTGGCGGATGTCGTGGAATCCATGGTCTCTCACCGCCCTTACCGTGCGGCTCTCGGCCAGGAGAAAGCCCTCGAGGAGATCGCTCTCCATCGAGGCAGACTCTACGATCCTGATGTCGTCGATGCCTGTTTGCGGCTTTTCGAGGAGAAGGGTTACAGGGTCGCCGACTGACATTCCTTCCCGTCCGGCCCGCTTCGCTTTTCGGCCCTTGAAGGGCCGGTCCCGATCTGTTATATCAATTCAGCAAGGCAGTGAAATTCGAGGCGAAGAGAGGAGAACGATCATGCCCGTAAAGATCAAGCGGATACTGTATGCGACGGACCTGTCAGCGACATCGCCGAAGGCCTATGTGTATGCGGTGAAGCTGGCGAAGGTCCTGGACGCGAAAATCGTCATCCTGCATGTCATCGAGGAATTGCAGAATGTGCAGTATCTTCCCGTGATGTCCCCGGACATCATTGAAAAGCACTACAAGGACTTCGAAACGCAGGGCCGCCAGCAGATCAAGGAGCGCATCGAGAGGATGTGCATAACGGAATTCAAGGATGTCCCCGAGTGCGCCAATCTGGTGGAATCCGTCGAGGTCGTCATCGGGCATCCCTTCGAGGAGATCCTCAACAAGGCCGACAAGTACGATTGTGACATGATCGTCATGGGATCGCACGGCAAGGGCATGCTGGCCCATGCCCTGCTGGGACGGGTTGCGGAACGGGTCCTTCGCCACAGCAGGAAGCCGGTGCTGGTGGTCCCCGTTTGAATCTCTTCGCTTCAGCGGCACGCGTAGCGGGCGGAACAAACCCCTTGGGTCTCCGCCCGCGGCGTATCTCTCATTGACCGGCGGGATATCGACGCGGGTTTCCGTTGCGCGGGCCCGCCCTCGCCTCCCCTTGCCGAGGATGAACACCGGGGGGAATCCGTTTCAGACTGCTCATGAACGAAACAATTCACGCCAGCCGCATACGGATCGTCCTTTTTTTTCTGCTGCTCTTCACGGGCCTCTTCATCGTCAAACAGTACAACTACCTTCTTTTCCACTCCCTGACGGACCTCTTCGTCGCCGTCGTCTGTTTCGGAACCTTCATCGTGGCATGGAACGCCCGCCGCTATTCGGACATCCACTACTTCCTGTTTCTCGGCATCGCCAATGTCTTTCTGGGCGTCATCATTATCATCCACTTCCTTTCTTATCGCGGCATGGCCATATTTACCGGGTTCACGTCAAATCCTCCGACGCAGCTGTGGATCGCCTTCCGATACCTGCAAAGCCTTTCTTTTCTGATCGCACTCCTGTTCCTGAACAGAAGGTTCAAACCGCTGTATGTCGCCTCGGCCTATGCCGGAATCACCGCGCTCATACTCCTGAGCATCTTCGCCTGGCACATCTTTCCCGACTGTTACATTGAAGGATCCGGCCTGACCTTCTTCAAGAAGGTCAGCGAATATGTCGCCTCCGCGATCATCGTCGTTGCGATCATGATCCTCAGCCGCAGGAAGGAGCTGTTCGACCGCGGCGTATTTACCCTGATCGTCTGGTCCTATGCGGTGATGATCCTGGCCGGCGCCATGTTCACCCTCTATGTCGGCGTCTACGGCATTTTCAACATGCTGGGGCATTTTCTCGTCATCATCTCGTCCTTCCTCCTCTACCGGGCCGTGATTCAAACCGGCATCGTCGCGCCCCACCGCCTTCTCTTCCACAACCTGCAGAAGGGGGAAGAGGCCCTCCGGGAGCTCAATGAATTGAACGAGAGCATCGTGGAAAACACCCGGGACTGTATCAAGATCCTCGATCTGCAGGGCCGTGTGCAATTCATGAACAAGGCCGGGCAGGCATTGCTGAAAATCACCGACACGCGGTCATATCTTAACGTTCCCTTCGAAGAATTCTGGGAAGGGGCGGACCGCAATGCTGCGGTTGAGGCCGTCACGAAGGCCCGGCAGGGTTCGGTGGAATCCTTCGACGGCTGCTGTCCGACATTGGACGGCACACCGAAGTGGTGGAGCGTCATCGTCTCTCCGATTCGCAATGCGTCCGGCGAGACCGTGCGCTTTCTGGCCATATCACGGGACATCACCAGGCGAAAGCAGACCCAGGATGAGCTGAAAAGGCGGACGGAGCAGCTCGAAGATACGATCCAGGAACTGGAGCGGTTCAGCTATTCCGTTTCCCACGACCTCAAGGCGCCCCTGCGGGCGATCGACGGTTTTTCCCGGTCGCTTCTGAGGAAAAATGAGGGCAAGCTCGACGAGGACTCCGAAAGAAGGCTCAAGGTCATTCGCGACAACGTCCAGACGATGGGGCAGCTGATCGAGGACCTCCTTTCCTTCTCGCGGTCCAGCCGCAAGCAGCTCGATCGCGCTGCCTTTGACATGACGGTCCTGGTCAACGAGGTCTGGGGGGAAGTCCGCGCGGCAAACGCGGACCGCGAAATCGAATTCCGCAGCGCCATCACGCTTCCGGGATACGGCGATCCCGCCCTCATCCGGCAGGTCCTCAAGAATCTCATCGACAACGCCGTCAAGTTTACAAGGGACAGGAAACCGGCTGTCATCGAGATGGACGACCGCTCCGCCGACGGCGAGATCGTCTATTCCATAAGCGACAACGGCATCGGCTTCGACATGACGTACTACAACAAGATCTTCCAGGTCTTCGAGCGGCTGAGCCCCGACCGCTACGAAGGGACCGGCATCGGGCTCGCCATCGTCCAGCGCATCATCCACCGTCACGGCGGCCGCGTCTGGGCGGAGGGAAAAGCCAATGAAGGGGCGACGTTCCATTTTACGCTTCCCAAAGGGGACATGCCCGCATAGGGAAAGTCGCCGGCGGAAGGCGCCCTCGTCCCGGACATCCCGAGCCGCATGCAGCGCAAGCCTTCTTTTCCGGTTCCCGTCATCGTT
Organism: Syntrophaceae bacterium UBA6109; assembly: GCA_002428445.1. The sequence continues at coordinate 25,773 of DIWJ01000013.1, read as the reverse complement.
ATCGAAAAAACGGCCCGTCCATCCCAGCGCCCAGGCACCCTATTTCTGCTCCGGATCTCCCCCGTGTTTCATTCGGTCCGCGTCCCGGCCGTAGTCAAAATCCCCGAGCGGCCTGGAGAAGGTGTACTTGAAGGGTTCCGCAACAAGCGCTTGTCCTGCCTTCTCGACGCTGCCGCTGGGAATGGCGAAAGGCATGGAGACGATGAACAGTGCCGCGCCGAATACGATGGCGACGACTCCCACGGGGCGGACCAGCAGCACGTCGAACACGATCGCCATGTCATCCGTGCGCTCCCCGCCGAAGGCGGGCACCGAGGTCATCAGCAGGATGCATGCCGCCAGCAATGCAATCGATCTCCTTTTCATGAACAAACCTCCTTCAGGGCCCTTTTCTTCGAAGCGGAATCCCGCCCGCGGACTTCCGATCGCGTGAACCGCCGCCCCGCAACCAGCCGCGGGCAATCTCTCCCGGCGCCGGCAGATCCTTTACCCGATACTGACAAAAAGCAATAGGCGGCGTAATCAGGGAAAACCTGATTTCCGATCACGAAATTGCTGAAATGGAGGTCCGTGCCGCTCGGGCAGGAACTGCCCGCAGCCGCCGCAGCGGCCCAACTTCACGGAAGGTGAAACACCTGCCCGCCGGCGCCGGCAGGCAGGAAAACCGGGGCACCCTTTCCGACGTCCAAGCCGGCTAAAGTTCCCCTCCCGATCGGCCGATAACATAACCAACGAAAGTTCTGCTGTGCGCGAGAACTGGTCAGGTTGGCGGAATCGAACGCAAAGATATCCAGGCAGCCGGCGCATCAGGCGCCGATAGCGAGACCTGAGAGCTTGAAGACGCGGTTCCGGCCCAATGAACTCAGAACGGCAACGGCGGATCCCGTTCGTACCCCCTCGGTGGCGAAAGCATGAGGGGGTTTTTTTATTGCATCGGGATCAAGGTGCGGCGACAGTCGGGCCCAGTGATATATTCGATTGACAGGGCGGGGCAAAAAACGATATTTCCCCGGCGTCAGAGACCGAACGGCCGAGAAAGCGCCCGCAATGAAAACAGCCGCCCTGATTGTCCTTCTTTTCTTTGCTTCCCTCCCCAGCGCGTCTTCCTGCACCCTTTGGTCCGCCCACGGCGACGAAATCGTCCGGGGCGGCGGGACGCTGATTGCCAAGAACCGCGACTGGATCCCCAACCACAGACAGGTCCTGAAAGCAGTGGCACCCGCGACCGGCTACCGCTACTTCGGTCTCTTCGCGGAAGGCAACGACGAGCCCGGTCTGAAGGCGGGGATCAATGAGAAAGGCCTGGTGGTCCTCTCTTCGACGGCTTCGAGTGTGCCCAAACTGCTCCGCCGGGAAACGGAACGCACCAGGGCCCTCCTCGTGAAACTCCTGCGAAACTGCGACAGCGTCGATTCGGCCCTGAAGGACGGCAAGCGGTTCGTCGGCCCCAGGAATGTGATGCTGGCGGACGGGAAGAAGATCGCCCTCGTGGAGATCGGCCTGCTCGGAGAACACGCAGTGATGGTGAAGCAGAGCGGTGTGCTGACGCAGACAAATCACTACCTCGACGAGACGCTCCTGAAGTTCAACCAGAAGATCGGCGCGTCGAGCGGCCGGCGTCTCGCGAGAATCCAGGACCTTCTCAGCCGCCAGGCCCGGCCCTGTTCGCTGGACGATTTCATTGCCATGAGCGCCGATCGCGAAGGCGGCCCCGACAACGCCATCTGGCGGACAGGCGGCACCCCCGCGAAGGAGCGCACCCTTTCCACGTGGATCGTCCATTCTCCGGCCGACGGCCCTCCGGAGCTCTACATCAAGATCGCCAACCCTCAGGAGGAAGAGCGAATCCAGCGCCTGAAATTCACGGAGCTCTTCCAGTAACATGAAGCCGCGGCGAACTCTTCCCACAGGCATTCTTGTTGCCCTTCTGACCGTCGCGCTTCTTTCCGGCACGCTCGCGCCGCTTCCCGTCTGGTGCGACTGGCCCGACGTCTTCTACACCCCCCGGATTCTCACGGAGCGCGAAAGGGCGGCATTGCGCTCGGTCGGCGTCGCCGACATCCGCTACGATCCCGCGGTGGACTTCGCGACTTTTGCCAGGGGAAAAGGAGCGGGTGCGGCAAAGGGCGCGGCCGGAGGGTTTGCCTCCGCTGCCGGCAGCATGGGGCATTGCGGCGGCGATTTCTGCGGCCTGGCATTCCTGCTCTGGCTCGCGACGGCGGGCGTCGTGGCGGCGGTCCACGGCGCGATCACCGGGGCGCTGGACGCCCTCCCTGCCGACGAGGCCGAACGGATCGAGGAGGCCGCAAGGGCGTTGTTTGCCAGGCTGAGACTGCAGGAGCGGATTCGGGAAGCCGTCATGCAGGCCGGCCAGCGAAAGACGTCAAGAAAATTTGTCTTCCTCGACGGCCGGGGCCCTTCGGCGCCTGGAGACAAAGTCGACTATCGGCCGGCGCAGAAAGAAGGCCTCGATGCCGTACTCGAAATATGCGCCGATGAAATCGCGTTCTCAACACCCCCGCAGGGCGAGAAGTTCGACAGGAAAGATCCCCCGCTGTTCCTGTTTCTGGACGTGTCCGCCAGGCTCGTCCGCCTGTCGGACGGGAAGGTTCTCTACGACGCCCGGGCGCTGTCCACTTCCGAGGGACCGTTGAAAAGGGCCAAATGGGAGGCGGAGGGCTACAAGGCGTTTTTCGAGGCGCTCTCCCGGGGCTACGGAGATATCGCAGAGAAGGTCATCGATGATCTGTTTGTCACATATATTCCGGAGCAGGCCGCCGAGTAGCGGCTTGCCGCCTGGAGAAGGGGCCAAGGTGCAGGAAACGCCGACTTCCGGCTCGGGCCGGCAGCGGGGACGCGGCGACGCGGGGGGGATTCTGCCGGTCATGGTCCTCGCCCTTATCCTTTCCGCGCTGAGCGGCTGCGCTCCCGTCGTGAACCTCGGGCTTCGCGCCGAAAACCCCCTCCAGCGCCTCTACCCGTTCGACGATCCGCCGCTCAGCTTTGTCGCCGTCGATTCCCTGCGCCCGACGCTGAAATGGGAGTCTTTCCCCCAGCGGCAGGACCTCGCCGGCGACTGGATCGAAATATACGGGCCCGCCCCCGTGCGCGATGTGCGCTACCAGTTGAAGGTGTCCCGTGTCGGAGATCAGGCCTGGCGCTATGAGCGGGCCAACCTGGAAGAACCGGCCCATGCGATCGAGGTCGAGCTTGCACCCGATACGAAATACCTCTGGACGGTCCGGGCCTGTTTTCTGCTCGGCGAGGAACCGCGCTGCACGGAATGGGGCGCCGTCAGCTACTGGGAGCGTCAAGAGGTCGCCCATCCGAATTTCTCTTCCTATCGTTTCAAAACAGCGAAGAAATGATTTCGCGTATCGGCGGGGACGAGGCGAGCGACCTCACTTCTCTGGAATCCGCACAAGCGGAAGACAAAAGGATACAGGGAATGATGATTTCAGACGGCGAGCTCGGAAATCTTCTTCCGGGTTTCCTCGTTAAGGAATTCCCAGAGGCCGAGGTCCTTGAGGGTATCGACGGTCGGAATGCCGCCGCTGGTCCAGCCCCGCTCGCGGTAGTAGATGAGGATCAGCTTCCGAAGCTGCCGCCTCCGGGCATCCATAAGAATCTCCCGCTTTCGCGAGGTGGGAAGGGCGCGGATCTCTTCCGGCGGCCTGCCGAGGAGACGGGCCGCTTCTCCGTCGTTGAACTCAGCCTCGGCTTCGTAGAGGCTGTCGTCCGTCGGTCCGACGGCGCGGTCGGGAAGATCGTCATGGCCGCGCGTCTCGGCGCCGAAGACCATGGCGTTCATGACCCGCTGCAGGTTGATGTCCCGGTCCGTCTGCGCGAAGATCTCCTGCCACGTCATGTTCGTCCCGAGCATGCCGTTGTAGAAATCGGCGTAGAGTTCCTGCGAGGCCGGGTTGATGTAGATGTCCGTGTTCTTCCGCGTCCCGGATTCGGGGTTGAAGACATCCACCCAGGGAAGCTTGCACAGGCCCATGTTGTCGTTGCCGAGGCGGACGCGGGGATAGGTGAGGAGGGCCCTTGCCTTGTCTTCCATGGACGGGAATGCGCCCAGGAGGTCGACCTTGATAAGCCATGCGGCCGCGTGATGGGCCCCGATGTCGCTGGCGGCGGCATAGGAGGCCTGCATGGAAAGCGACCGGTGCGTGCGGTACAGGGAAAAAGGGAGCCCCTTGGTCTGCATGGCAAAGCGACGGAGCTCTTCCCGGGGTTGCGGTTTTCCCGTCCTCGTGGCGAATTTCCGCGCCACCATCTCCTGCACGGCAAGAATCCCCCTGCCGGCGGCGGCGGCCAATTCCGTCTTGCCTTCGGCCACCTGATGGATGAAGGTCAGGGCCGAGGCCTCGTCGCCCCACTTCAGTTCGAGTCCGCCCGCGTCTTCCTTCGTCAGGTAGCCCCTCTGAAAACACTCCGTGAGGAAGGCCATGATGACGGCCAGCGTGATGGTGTCGATCCCGTAGTCGTCGCAGTGCCAGTTGGCCTCCATGATGAACTCGGCATTCCACATGCCGAGGTTCGAACCGAAGCCGGCGGCGGTCTCGTATTCGGGCCCGTCCACCCAGACCTTCTCGCCGCTGCGCTTCCCCGATTTCAGCGTGACCCAGCCGCCCTTGGTGCAGCGCAGGTTGCAGCCCGGGAAACAGCCGTCCATGCCGCGGTGCTCGAAGAGATGCTCCGCGAAGAACTTGCCGGTGATTTTTTCCGCCCGCGGGTCCGAGCCCAACTGGTAGTTGTTCACGGGAAGCGATTGGAATTCGTCCTTGTTCATGAAGGCGATCAGGCCCGCGCTTCCCTTGCGGTACATCTTGAGCGACTGCGGATCGACGTCGTGGACGACCTTCCCCAGCAGCGTCCCCGCGCGCTTCACCTTGTCCCAGTCGGCGGCGCCGTAAGGGTTGTCGCCCTTCGGAAATTCCGCCAATACGACGACGGCGCGGAGTTTCTTGTCCATCATGACCGTTCCGAGGCCCGTCCGACCCGCCTGCTTCGTCCGGAACAGCCCCCTGGTGCCGTCGGTGGGTTTCGTGGGATCGAAGTAGTGGCTGTTGATGCATCCGTAGGCCGTGCGCGCCGCGCCGATCCCCGTGGAGAGGAAAGCCATATCCTTCCGGTCGTATCCCGCCGCGACAAACCGTCCGGCGATTTCCTTTTCCAGATCGAAGACATGATCGCCAGCCGGCGCTTCCACGAGGTTGACCTCTCCCCGGAAACCGTCGATGACGAGCATCGCCTCCCGTGCCGCTTTTCCCGAGATCTGCAGGGCGTCGAAGCCGGCATATTTGAGATAGGCGCCGAAATGACCGCCGAAATTCGATACGCCGGGGATGCCCGTCAGCGGCGACAGAGAAATGGCCATGCACTTGCTCGTCCCGGGAAACTGCGGCACGCCCCCGAGCGGGCCCGGCGAAAAAATCAGCGGATTCCCCGGGTCGTGCGCAGACGTCCGGGAGGTTGTGCTCCTGTGGAGGAGATAGAGGCCGAGCCCCCGGCCGCCGATGAAATAGTCGCGTATGCCGGGATCGAGATCCGGCGCCGCGATGGCCCCGCTTCCCAAGTCAACCGTCAGGATCCGATTCGAATATCCGCGGTCAAGCCGCGATGCCTGATATTTCATGCTTCCCCTTCCCTGCCATCCCCCGGCGCATACCTTTTTCCGGCCTTCTGACGCTTCCGGAAACGGATCCGGCGTCTTCTGCAATCGTGAGGAGGCTACATAGACCAAATAGATTTTCCTTGTCAACCAATTATATCCCGAGTTATTGAAATGCTTGAGGAACGGAAGATGTCCCGCCGCGGCCGGACATCTTGAGAATTTTCATCCCTTTCCATCCCTTTTGAGGAGGCTGGAATCCATGAAGATCGATCCGCACACTCTCAGCAACAAGAATGCCCATCACCTGCTCGTCGGCGCCATCGTGCCGCGGCCCATCGCCTGGGTATCCACCGTGGACAAGCTGGGCCGGAACAACCTCGCCCCCTACAGCACCTTCACCCTGATGAGTTCCAAACCCGCGATTCTCGGCTTCGGGATCGGCAATACGCGGGAGGGGAAAAAGAAGGATACCCTGCGAAACATCGAGGATACGAAGGAGTTCGTCGTCAGCCTCGTCGATGAAAACCTCGCCGAGGCGATGAACCTTACCTCGACGGACTTCCCCTGGGGGGTCAGCGAGTTCGAAAAAGCCAACCTGCGCGCCGAAAAGGCCGATCTCGTCAAAGCGCTCCTCGTCGCGGAATCGCCGGTCAAGATGGAGTGCCGCCTGCAAAAGATTCTGAAATTCGGCAAGCTTCCGGACGTCAGTTTCTTTGTCATCGGAGACATCCTGCGCGTCCACGTAAAGGACGAGCTGTACGTGGACGATAGGATCGATCCTTACAAACTCAAGGCCGTAGGGCGGCTGGGCGGAACCGATCTCTACTGCCGGACGCGGGATGCCTTCGAACTGAAGCGGCCGGACAAGGTCTGACCGCTCAGGGAGGAGACCGTCCCACTTCTTCGGTCGACGAATTCTTCGTACCGCCTTTCGCAGGCTGTATTTCTCTGCGCTCCTGTGATACGAGGCTCCTTTCCATTCCACGGAAAGGAGCAACATGAGCGAATCCCATCACGAACAAATCGCCGGCGAACTTCACCTGTCGCTCGCACAAGTCGGGGCGACGGCCCGGCTGATCGAAGAGGGGGCAACGGTCCCCTTCATCGCCCGGTATCGGAAGGAATTGACGGGCTCGCTCGACGAAGTGGCCGTCACCGCCGTTCGCGACCGCATGATCCAGCTGCGGGAGCTGGATGAGCGCCGCGCGGCAATTCTAAAGTCGCTGTCGGAACGGAACCTCCTGACCGACGAGTTGCAGGGAAAGATCGCGGCCGCGGAGACGATGACCGTCCTCGAGGACATCTATCTCCCCTTCCGGCCGAAACGCCGGACGCGGGCGACCGTCGCCCGGGAAAAGAGGCTGGAGCCGCTGGCGCTGCAGCTCTTTGCTCAGGGCAGCGAAGATCCGGCCGCACTGGCAGCCTCCTTCGCCGATGCGGAAAAGGGAGTCGCCTCCGTCGAGGAAGCCCTCGCCGGGGCGCGCGACATCATCGCCGAGACCGTCAATGAAGACCGCGAAGCGCGCGCTCGGATACGGGCCCTCTTCTTCGAGAAGGGTGTCCTCCGCTCGCGTGTCATCCCTGAGAAGGAAGCGGAAGGGATCAAGTACAAGGACTACTTCAGCTGGGATGAACCTGTCTCCTCGGCGCCTTCCCACCGCGTGCTGGCGATCCGCCGCGGCGAGCGGGAGCTGTTCCTCACCTTCCACGTCACGCCGCCGGAGGAAGAGGCCCTTGCCGTCCTGGAGAATCTTTTTGTGAAGGGTTCTTCGGCATCGTCTGAACAGGTCCGCCTCGCCGTTCAGGACGGTTACAAACGGCTCCTCTCGCCCTCCATGGAGACCGAGGTCCGCCTCGTCGCCAAACAACGGGCCGATGAAACGGCGATTCGCGTCTTCGCCGACAATCTCCGCCAGCTCCTGCTGTCCCCGCCGCTTGGCCAGAAGGCCGTTCTCGCGATCGATCCCGGTTTCCGGACGGGCTGCAAGGTCGCCTGCCTGGACCGCCAGGGAAAACTCCTCCATCACGAGACGATCTATCCGCTCCTGTCCGAGAATGCCCGCGGGGAGGCGGCGGCAAGGGTCCGCGAACTCTGCAGCCGTTTCGGCATCGAAGTGGTCGCCGTCGGCAACGGGACCGGCGGCCGCGAGACGGAGGCCTTCCTCCGTTCTCTGGGACTGTCGAAAGACGTCCAGGTTGTCATGGTCAACGAGAGCGGCGCGTCCGTCTATTCTGCCTCGGAGGCTGCCCGGCGCGAGTTTCCGGACCATGACATCACCGTCCGCGGCGCCGTCTCCATCGGCCGGCGCCTCATGGACCCCCTGGCGGAACTCGTCAAGATCGATCCGAAATCGATCGGCGTCGGGCAGTACCAGCACGACGTGGATCAGGGGGAACTGAAACGCTGCCTGGACGACGTCGTGGTCAGCTGCGTCAACGCCGTCGGCGTCGAGGTCAATACGGCGAGCCCCGAGCTCCTTTCCTATGTCTCCGGCCTCGGGCCCGCCCTTGCCGAGAATATTGTCCAATACCGGAACGAAACGGGCGCCTTCCGTTCCCGCACCGAGCTCAAGAAGGTCCATCGACTCGGCCCCAAGGCCTTCGAACAGGCGGCGGGCTTTCTCCGCATCCGCGACGGGATCAACCCCCTGGATGCGAGCGCCGTCCACCCCGAGAGTTACGCCGTCGTGGAAGAGATGGCCAGGGACCAGGACTGCTCCGTCGCCGACCTGATCCGCGATGCGGGGCGCAGGCAGCAGATCAACCTCGGGCGCTATGCGACGGACAAAATCGGACTCCCGACGCTGCGCGACATCCTGGAAGAACTCGCCAAGCCCGGACGGGACCCGCGCCCGCAGTTCGAAAACGTCGCCTTCACCGAAGGCGTCGAGAAGATCGCGGACCTGACACCGGGGATGAAATTGCCGGGAGTCGTCACGAACATCACGGCCTTCGGCGCTTTCGTTGATATCGGCGTCCACCAGGACGGCCTTGTTCACGTGAGCGAACTGGCCGACGGCTTCGTGAAATCGCCGGGGGATGTGGTGAAGGTGAATATGAAAGTTGACGTGACGGTCCTGGCCGTCGATCTCCCGCGGAAACGCATTTCGCTGTCGATGAAGAAATTCCCCGGGCAGAAGCCGGAACGGTCCTCCCGGCCTGATCCCGGAGAGCGCAAGGAGCATCCGGCGCGGCCGCCGCGGGGAGGCGAACCGAGGCGGGAGAAGAAGGAGCAGAAGCCCTTCAACAATCCCTTCGCCGAGGCCTTCCGGCGGAAATGAGCATCCCGAACGCCGCAGATGCCCCTTGATCGAACATTTCCCCGTGAGCGTTTTGACGCCCACGGGGAAACGGCGGATTGGTCATGAAGCAGACGCCGTTTACTTTCCCGAAACCGCTTTCCATGAGGGAATTTCCCATCCGTCCCAGCGCCCGTTATAGGCGCTGACTTGCGGATAGCCCAGAAGTTTCAGCAGGGTGTACATATAGGCGAGTTGCACGCCGCCCCGCGTGAAAACAACGATATGCCTGTCGCGGGTGACGCCTTTTTGCTCAAACATCGCCGCCAGTTCTTCGGCCCGTTTCGGATTGCGGTCGGGGCCCAGCGTATCGTCCCAGTAGACGTTGACGGAGCCCGCGATGCGGCCGATATTGAAATCGGCCGCGGAACGCACATCCAGAACCAACACGGATTTCTGATCCAGGGCTGACTTGAGTTCCGCCTGGCCGAAGAAACGGGGACCCAGCGATTCCCTGCGGTTGATGACGCCCCCGGAAAAAGCGACGTTGGTTACGCCCAGTTCCTGTCCTTTCGCGGGATCGATCGACCATTCGTCCCATGCGTTCAGATAGATCGCAACGTTTTTGAATCCAAGTTCCTTCAGGACCATGAAGTTGCGTGCAGCGGCCCCGCCGCTTCCGCAATACAGGATGATCTGCTTATCCTGCGTAACGCCCTTGCTCGAGAGATTCTCCAGAAGGATGTCCCGGGGCTTCAGGAATTTTCCTTTTTCCAGGTGAGTGGCGGGATCGACATGTTTGGCGGTCGGAATGTGCCCGTCCTCGTATGCCTTGCTCACCCGGCCTTCTACAATTGCCGTTTTCGGATCGCCGATCCTGGCGGCGACAAATTCCTTGCCGACCAGAAAATCGCCGTTTTTGCGAGACAGGACGAAGCGGTTTCCCGCCGGTTTGACGGGTATGGAATCGATGCTGCCTTCCCAGGCTCCGAAACCGCCGTCCAACACGCGCAATTTGTCGAATCCCGCGTACGTGAAAATCGCAAAGATGATCCCGGCGCCGATCGAACCCTGATCGTACAAGACAACAGCATCATCATAGGACAGACCGGCCTGCGCAAAAACCTTTTCGATGACCGCATCGTCGGCCCACTTGTTGCGAAGTCCATCGCGTTCCGGAACCTGAATGGCGTTCCATGGAATGCTGATGGCGCCGGCGATATGTCCCTTCGCATAAGCACTTGCGCTGCGCACATCGATCACCTTCAAACCCGGTTGTCCGAGCATGCTTTTCAACTGAGCCGGATGAACAAAGACACTTTCGGCGCCGGCTGGTTTCGCACCGGCCGATGCGTCGGCAGGGGCCATAGGCGTCCCGTCAAAAACTCCTGCCACAACCAGCCAGATCCAAACAGATGCCGAGCAGAAAAAACTTCTTTGAATTTTCATATCCTCTCCTTTCAGTGAAGTTGAGAGCTGCAGAAGTCCCCATCACCTCGGTTCTATTTTTCCCGGATGAGAATCGCCGCACCGGCGGCTCCCAGAAGCGCCACGGCGGAAGCCAGCAGAAAAGCGGGCGAAAAGGAACCCGCCGCATCGGCAATCATCCCGCCGGCGACGGGACCGACGACCTGTCCGATCCCCATCAGCAGCGTGATGAAACCGAGTGCGGCCGGAGCGAGCCGCGATCCAAGGAGGTCGCCGCAGGCGGCGTTCATGATCGCCGGGATGCTCCACGCGGACAGCCCGAAGAGAACCGCGGAAACCGTCAGATAGAAATGCGAATTCCCCCATGCGAAGAGCGCAAAAGCCGTCGCATGCATCAGAAAGACGATGATGAGCGCCCTTCTCCTTCCGATGTGATCCGACACAGTGCCCCAGATCACGCCGCAGAACAGGCTGATCCATCCCATAATCATGAAAAGCGCTCCCGCGCCGGGCGCCGTGTATCCGCCGTCCTGGATCAGAAATTTGAAGAAAAAGGTCATGTAGATCACGTAGGAAAAGCCAAAGGCACTGTAGATGAGTCCGAGGGACCATACCGGCGCGGACAGGTAGATCCTCTTCCACTGGATCATCTCCGCGGCTTCCGAAGGTCCCGGACACAGGACCTTCTCTTCCGCGATCGCCGTCAGTCCCATCTCCGCCGGACGATTCCGGAGAACCAGCCAGGCGACGATTGCCGCCAGGATGGAGAGTCCGCCGAAAAGAAGCCAGCAGGTGCGCCAGGCGCCGGTCTCCTGGACCGCGTTGATCCAGGGAACGAACTCGCCGGTGAAAACCAGCGCAAACGAGGAGCCCGACACGGCGATGCCGGACGCCAGCCCCCTCTTCCGGCTGCCGAACCAGGCCGCCAACAGCCCCATGACGGCAATGTTCCCGCCGCCGCTGGCGATGCCGGTCAATCCCCGCCACAGGGCTACCGAAAGGAAGCGGTCTGCCAGGCCGGTGCCGATCATGCCGATCCCCGCGAATCCGAGGCTCAGGCAGACGACGAGCCTGGCGCCGTATTGCGTCGAAAGCGCACCTCCCAGGATCACAAAGATCAGATAACCGCCCATGTTGAATGTCGCAAGGAGGCCGGCCTGCGCGTTGTTCATGCCGAGATCCGCCTGCATGGCCGGCAGGACCATCGTATAGCCGTAACGGGCCAATCCTATGGCGCTGAAGACCGCCAGTGTCCCGGCCGCAAGAACGGCCCATCCGTAATGGAAGCGGGTTCTATTCAAATTCGCAAGACCCTTTCACTTTGCCGCCGGCTCCTTCGCAAGGACCGCGGCACGGCTGAAGGCGATGCGCGGCCTGCTCTGAATCTTGAACCCCGCCGCCTCGGCATCGGCGACGATCCTGTTGAACATCGACGCAGAGACGTGGATGCCGGGCTCCGCCAGCAGGAAAATGCCCTGCGGCTTGAGCAGATGCCGGAGTTCCTCGAAGAATCGCCTCCGGTCCGGTACTTCGTGGGCCATCCAGAAGGCGAGGATGAAATCCGCCTCCGCCGATATTCCCAGGGACGCTTCCGTCGCCAGATGCGTCGAGATCCGGGAAGCGACGCCGCGCTTCACCGCACGGCGGCGCAGCGCATCGAGCATTGCCTGCTGGATGTCCACCGCGATCACCTTTCCCGCATCTCCCACCCGTTCCGCAAGGGGGATCGTGAAGAAGCCGATCCCCGGCCCCACGTCGATCGCCGTATCCCCTGCGTGGACATAGGGCGACAGCAGCGCCGCCGGATCCTGAAAACAGCGCCGGAAAACGTTGTCGAAGGTGAAACAGAGCCACCGGGGGCAAACGTGTTTGCCCCTGAAAAGAATGCGATTCGTACATTTGGCCAGAGGCGACATCGGCCTTCCTTCCTTTCCCTGAGTGCCCGCCGCTGCGGCGGCCGGATGTTGTCCGAAGCGATCCCCGCGGATCTCCATAGCACAATCCCGGCAGGCAGGCCAGACGGCCGCGGAGTCCTTCGCTCCTGCACTGCGCGGTCTTCAATTTATTGGGACGGCTGGGCATGACGTGTTGAAACCGAGACGGTGGAGGGGCGAGGCGACGGGGCGAGAGACCGACAGCAACCGGCAAAATCAAGGATTAACGCTTGGCGTTCACCGGAGCCGTCCTGTCTCTTCAATGCTGATGGAATGGTTGAAGTTCATGGTGGGCATCGGCGTGGTCGCCGCCGCAGACGACTTCCACAACCAGGCGTAAAACCTCTCCGGCGAGTAGGCATTCAGGTCCAGAAAGTCCTCCTTGATATCCGTCAAATGACAGGCGCCGCCCGCATAGTTCACCCATACCCACTTCCCATCGACAAGGACCTTCGTCTGCGCATGAGAGATCAGGGGGTCCGCCTCCCGATTCGCGTCGAGGACGGGACCGAAGGCGACCTGCACATCCCGATACCTCTCCTGCATCACCAGGGCGCACATCAGAGAGGTGTGCCGGCATACGGGCTGAAGTCCCATGCTGCATCCGACCGTCAGAAGAACGGCTCCCAAGAGGGTGAACTTCGAGATGAAAGGGATTCTTCTCATTCGTCCTGCCTGATCTTTCCTGGAATCAAACGACATCGGCCGCGGATTCCACAGGTGCTATCGGCAGAAACGTCTTCCTCCTTAAATGCCCGGCTTTGCCACAACGCGGCCGCTCCCCCGCCCGAGAATGCCCCCCCAGCAGCCGCCGCGCACGCTCCTTGAGCGTTTTTCTCGTTGACATGCGCGGAATGCTGACCTAGAGTGAAGCCCGTTATTTTCCGGCGCCTATCGGTATCAACCGCTGTTCAATCGAGGACTTGCGCCCATTGCCATGATCACACTCACGAGCCTCCTGCATCGCGAAGAACTTCACGATATCATCCGGAGATGGATGTACGGTGACGTGCATTCCGACGACGCCGCTCGGATCAACCGCCTCGTATCCTTCAACACCATCTTCATGTCCCGATACCTCGGAACCTTCTCGAAGGAGTTGCTCGGCAGGCTGCACGGCTCCGAGATATCGAACCGCCCCATCTCGCATAAGGGCGACCTTAAAGACGTGCTGATCGCGAACCCGCCCTATCGTTCGCGCCGCATCGACGAGATGATCATGAACTACAGGAACAATCCCGAGCGGTACTACCGGGAGACCCCCTGCCAGGCGACGCTGTATTTCCGCCGGGAGGGGGATCACAACCTGTTTGTCGGATCGAGCCGCATCAAGCGGCTGCGGAGGATTGCCGAAAAGACCGCCCGCCGGATTATCGACGGGATCTATCTGGCCATCAAGAAACAGGCCGAAGCCTACGCGGACAGCCGGGCCAAGGCTCTCGGCGTCCCGCGTGAGAATCTGCTCACGCCCCCGGAAGACATGCTGGCGGAGTTTGTCCGCGCCGAAGTGAGAATTCAGGAAGACCTGCGCGCCGGACGGGAAATCCGCGAAATCGGGGAGCTGTTCATCGACGACGTCGCCGGTCTCAAAGTCATCCTCGAGGACGGCGACCACGACCGGCTGACCAAGGCGCTTGCGGAAACGGGCACCTGCGAGATTCTGGAGCGGGAAACCCATACCGGCAGCTACAACGCGACGAATCTCATCGTCCGCTATGCGCCGTCCAAGAAACAGATCACCATCAGGCCGATCGGCGCCGCCGCGACGCAAGCCGTGGCCGACCAGGGCATCGACCAGGATGGCGTCGAAAAGGAGTTTCTCAATTTCGTTTACAGCGGAGAGGATCAGGTCAACCTGGAGATCATCATCTCCAACTACGAAGAGACCCTCGAGGGCGAGATCGGGCGCTGCATGCACGAGGACCGCATCATCGAACAGCGGCTGAAAGAGCAGTACCGGGGAGTCCTCGCGCGGAATACGGAATACCTGATGGTCTATCTTTTCAGCATTGCGGCTTCGCGCCAGACGAAAATCAGCGAAATCCCCATCAAGCTCTGGAACCGCTACCTGCCCGATTACTTCGAAGAGGTCATGCGGCAGCTCTTCAACCTGCCGCCGCACTTCGTCCACGATTGAACTTCGCTTCCTCCTTTCAGGATTTCCCGATGCTGCGGCCGCGCCAGATCATGTAAATGGCGGGATAAACGATCAGTTCCAAAAGGATGGAGGTGATGCTGCCGCCGATCATGGGCGCGGCGATCCGTTTCATCACATCGGCCCCCGTCCCTTCGCTGAACATGATGGGGATGAGTCCCGCCAGGATAGTGGCGACGGTCATAACCTTGGGCCTGATCCTCTTGACGGCCCCGAACATAATGCTTTCTCTCAAGTCGGCAAGCGTGTTCATCCGGCCTTCTTTTTTCCAGCGGTCATAAGCAAGGTCCAGATACAGGAGCATAATCACTCCCGTTTCCGCATCCAGACCGGCCAAGGCGATGATCCCCACCCAGACGGCGATGCTCATGTTGTAGTTGAGGATATAAAGGAGCCAGAACGATCCGACCAGCGAAAAGGGCACGGCCAGAAGAACAATCATGGTTTTGGTGGTCGATCGTGTGTTCAGATAGATGAGGACAAAGACCATGAAGAGGGTCAGGGGGATGACGACCTTGAGCCGATCCTGCGTCTTGATCAGATGCTCGTATTCACCGCTCCAGACGAGCCGGTAGCCCTCGGGGATTCTCAGCGTTGACGCCTTCTGCTTTGCCTCTTCGACATAGCCGCCCATATCCCGGCCGGAGAAATCGATGTAAACGTAGGCGGTCAAAAGACCTTCTTCGCTCTTGATGGCGGTCGGTCCCTTGACGATTTTAAAGTCGGCTATCGCGCCCAGGGGGATCTGCGTGCTCGCGGTGGGAAGCGTCATTCCCGTCGCGCCGGCCGGGGGAGATTTGGAAAGACCGGTCATCATGACCGGCACGAGGACCCGCTTGAGCTGATCGATGTCGTTGCGCAGATTACGCGGATAGCGGACGTTGACGGGATACCGCGCCCGTCCTTCTACCGTAACCGTCAGGTTCATGCCGCCGATGGCCGCCTGGATCACCTCGCCCACGTCGTCCACCGTGAGGCCGTATCGCGCCGCCGCTTCCCGTTGAACGGCGATGTCGAGAAAATAGCCTGTCGTCACCCGTTCCGCATAGACGCTCCGGGTGCCGGGGATGTCCTTGAGATGATGCTCCAGGTCAAGTCCGATCTTTTCGATCTCCTTAAGATCCGGCCCGAGGATCTTGATTCCCACGGGCGTCCGGATGCCTGTTGCCAGCATGTCGATCCTGGCCTTGATCGGCATGGTGAAAGAATTGGACACGCCGGGAATGTCCAGGGCGTCGTTCATCTCATCCTTGAGGGTCTCGACGGTCACGCCCGGCCGCCACTCCGATTCGGGCTTCAGGTTGATGACCGTTTCAAACATCTCCAGCGGCGCCGGGTCGGTAGCGGTCTCTGCCCGCCCGGCCTTTCCAAACACCTGCGCGACCTCGGGGATCCTCTTCAAAATGGCGTCCTGCATCTGCAAGAGCTTTGCGACTTCGGACACGCCGGCCCCGGGCACCGTGACGGGCATATAGAACAGCGTGCCCTCGAAGAGGGGCGGCATGAATTCCGAACCGAGCTTCAGGAACGGGTAGACCGTCAGGACCGTGATGAGGACCGCGGAAATAATCACGGTCTTCCGGAAGCGAAGAGAAAAGCGGACGACCGGTTCGTAGAGCTTGTGCAGAACGAAACTGACCGGGTTCTTCTCTTCAAACCGGATTTTCCCCCGAATAAAAATGGTCATGAGGACGGGCGTAAGGGTGAGGGCCAGAAAGGAAGCAAAGAGCATGGCAAAGGTCTTCGTGTAGGCCAGGGGTTTGAACAGCCGACCCGCCTGTCCCTGAAGAGTGAAGACCGGAAGAAATGCCACCGTAATAACGAGAAGCGAGAAAAAGAGGGACGGGCCCACCTCCTTGGCGGCTTCGATGATAACATCCGTCCGGTTTCCCGGCTTTCCCTCGTGCTCCCACTCTTCGAGTTTCTTGTGGGCATTCTCAACCATGATAATGGCGGCGTCCACCATCGTGCCGATGGCGATGGCAATGCCGGAAAGGCTCATGACGTTGGACGTAACACCCAGATAGAACATGGCGATAAAGGCCATGAGGATGGCGACAGGCAGCGTGACAATGACGACCAATGCGCTCGGCAGGTGGAAAAGAAAGACGAGACAGACTGCGCTGACCGCGATCGTCAGCTTGACAATCTCGTCTCTGAGGGTGTCGATGGCGCGCAGGATGAGATCGGAGCGGTCGTAGGTTGTGACGATCTTCACTCCCTTGGGAAGGCTGGGAGCGATGCCCTTGTTGATCTTTTCCCTCACACGTTCGATAACGGACAGGACATTTTCTCCGAAGCGGACAATGACGATCCCGCCCGCCACTTCGCCCCGGCCGTCCAGGTCCGCCAATCCCCTCCGGATTTCCGGCCCCAGCTGGATGCGTGCCACGTCTCTGAGATGGATGGGCGTTCCACCCGGGCTCGCCCCGACGGCGATGCTCTCCAGGTCCCCGATCCCCTTGACGTAGCCGCGCCCCCGAACCATGTACTCCGCACCGGAGAGTTCCAGGACGCGTCCCTCGACGTCGCGGTTGCTCTTTTTGACGGCCTCCAGGACTTTGGTGATGGGGATGTTATAAGCCGCCAGGCGGTTGGGATCGACCGTGATCTGATACTGCTTCACGAAGCCGCCCACGCTCGCCACCTGGGAAACGCCCGGGACGCTTTCCACGCCGAGCTTGATGATATAATCCTGGATGCTGCGAAGTTCGGCAAGGTCGTGCCCACCTGTTTCATCGACAACGGCATAGGAAAAGCCCCACCCGAGGCTGGTGGCATCGGGACCGAGGACGGGGTTGACGTCGGAAGGGATTTTGTTTTTCACCCCCTGAAGGTACTCCAGGACGCGGCTCCGGGCCCAGTAGATGTCCGTCCCCTCGTCGAAGATGACGTAAATGAAGGAACTCCCCAGGAAGGAAAATCCGCGCACCGCCTGGACCTTGGGGGCCGCAAGCAGCGTCGAGGCGATCGGATAGGTGACCTGGTCTTCAACGAGGTCGGGGCTGCGTCCCGTCCATTCCGTGTAGATAATCACCTGGGTATCGCTCAAGTCCGGCAGGGCGTCGAGCGGTGTGTTCGTCAGGGCCCAGTAACCCCAGACGACGATGAGGGCCGTCATAAGAAAGACGGCGAATCTATTGCGGGCGCTAGATCCGATTATTCTTGCGATCATATCGGGTCCAAACTCACCACCCCATCGTATGGCAACGAGGAATGATAGGATGCCGCCATTCCGGCGGAACCTGGAATCCGATCCGTCTGAAGACCTGGATCCCGGATCAGGTCCGGGATGACGGGAAGATGGGCTGTCATCGCCGGCATGCTGGCCATTTCTTTGTCGTTACTTTCCCGGCAGGGGTTTCACACCCTTGAGCTGCGCCTCGGAATCGATGAGGAAGTTCCCCGTCGCCGCCACCTTTTCCCCGCTTCTCAAGCCTTTCAGGATTTCCACGACACCGTCCGCGCGCACGCCCGTCAAGACCTGACGGGGCTCGAAATTTCCTTCGCCCTTGTCCACGTAAACCACCTGGCCCGTTCCCGTATCGATCACCGCGGAATCCGGCACGGTCAGCCGCCGCCCGAGATCGATGCGAAATTCCACATCGGCGTACATCTGGGGTTTCAATGCGCCCTGTCCGTTCGCTATGGAGAGGCGGACCCGTCCAGTCCTCGTATCTGCGGACACCGTCGGATAGATATACTCCACCCGGGAGACGAACTCCCTGCCCGGAAAATAGCTGAGGCGCACGCGCGCCTCCTGGCCGACGCGGATGAGGGGGAGCTCGTATTCATAGACATCGGCGATAATCCAGAGGACGGAAAGGTCGGCCACGTCGAAGAGCTTCTCCCCCGGCATGACGCGCATGCCGGCGACGGCCATTTTCTGAAGAACCGTTCCGTCCACGGGGCTGAAGAGGGTGAGCGTACGCACCGGTTTGCCCGTTTCCTCGATCTTCCGGATCTGCTCGTCGGAGATGTCCCAAAGCCGCAGGCGCCTTCTTGACGCATCCAGGAGGGATTCGGCATCCCCGGCGATCTGCTTTCCAAGGGGATCGTCATCGGCCACCCGTCGCTTCGTCCAGGCAAGTACGTTCAGGAACTCCTGCTGCGTCGCGATCAGTTCCGGGCTGTAGATCTCGACCAGCGCCTCGCCTTTCTTCACGAGCCGTCCCGTGTAGTCCACATAGAGCGTTTCGATCCAGCCTTCGATCTTTGTGTTGACCGTGGCAAGCCGCCTCTCGTCGTATTCAAACCGTCCGACCGTGCGCACCGTCCTGCGCACGGGTTGATAGACGGCCTTCGCCGTCTTGACGCCGAGAAACTGCATCCGGCCGGGGCCGATCTCGACTTGCGGGGCGGCCTCCCCGGATTCTCCGGCCTTCGACATGGCGGGAGACCCGGCTTTCGGTGCGGGCTTCGGCTTTGCAGGTACGGCGGCCCCGTGCCCCGAGTGATCCTGAGCCCACGCCTCCGCCGTCCCGGGAACCGGATCCGCCGGCGGGAAGTGAAGAATGCACAGCGCCCCCAGCAGAGCGGCGATCGCAATCCGCAAGATCATCCCTACTTCCCTCCCCTCTCCTGCTCCGCTTCCCCGGAGATTGCCCGGATCCGGGCGACGGCCTTCTCCCGCTCAGCGTACTGGCTCCAGTAGAGCGTCTCATAATCCAGGAGCCCCTTCAGCCGCGCGACAGCCGTGGACGCGTCGGCACTGCCCGTGCGATAGCCGCTGAGGGCCAACTCCAGGTCCTGCGTATTCTTCGGGATCAGCCCGCTCCTGTACAATTCCATGAGTTTCTCCGCTGCCCGGATCATGGAAAAATTATCGCGGATCGCGGCGGCAATCATCAGTTTCAGCGAATCCGCTTCCTGTTTCGCCCGGTTCAGACCGGCTTTCGCCTCAAGAACGGCCATGTCCTGTTTCGACTTGTAAAAAATCGGAATGTTGATGCCGATCGTGGCGCTCCACATGTCCTGGAAATCACCGGAGCGATTGAAATAGTTGGCGCCGACCAAGAAATCCGGATAGTACTCCTTGCCGGCCATCCGGAGCCTTGCATCGGCCGCTTCGATCATCCTGCCCCTGGCCCGGACCTCCGGGGAACGTTCCACCGCCATCCCGATCAAGTCCTCCCGGTCCGCCTCCAATCCCTGCGGGGGACGGAGGGCGGGAACGCCGACGGAGCCCGGTTCGCGTCTGCCCAGTACGGATGCGACCAGGGCCTCAAGGGAAAGGATCTTCTGCCGGATCATTTCCTCCTTTTCCAGGAGCATGTACTTCTCCGTTTGCGCCATGAGGACTTCCTGCTGCATCGCCTTTCCGGCCGCGTAACGGCCGAGGGCCAGGTCCTCGATGCTCGACAGGAGCGCCCTTTTCCCCTGCAGAAGCGCGAGACCCTTGTGCTGGAAAAACAGGTCGAAATACAGTTCCCGCACACGAAGCGCCGTCTTGAGCCGCAGGGCCTCATGCTGGGCCTCCAGGCTCTGCGCATCCTTTTCCGTCATTTCCTCCTTCAGGGAACGCTTTCCGGGAAAAGGCAGCGACTGGGATGCGGAGAACATCCACTGCGCCCCTTCCATCTCGCCGTAGGTGTAACGGGTGAAACCTTCGTTCTGGTAGCCGACGCCGAACATCGGATCGGCAAGCGCCCGGGCCTGCGGAATACGATACTTCGCCGCTTCGACGCCGGACTGCGAGGCACGGATCTCGGGGTTGTTCCGGAGCGCCTCCTCGATCCAATCCTCCAGGACCGCTTCCTGGGCGCAGAGCTTCGCTGCGGCCAGCAGGAAGACCGTCATGAGAAACACGGCCGCCGCTCTTGGTCTAACGGACATCCACATTCAGCTTCACCGACTGGGTCTTGCCGCCCTTGTTGATCTTGACTGTGATCGTCCAGGCACCGGACATGGAGAAATCCAGCATCGCCGTATAGTCCTTCCCCGTCGGCGCCGCCTTTGTCCTGTAATTCATGGCCGGCATCCCCGGCATCGCCGGCATACCGTAATCCACGTCGAGGACGGCATCGCTTACCGCTGCACCTTTCTTGTCCGTGACGGCCACTTCCATATGGTTTTGCCCCGTCACGGGAGGATTCTTATCGATCTTCACGACAACGGTATAATCCCCGGCTGTCTTCTTCACTTCATATCCCTTCGCGAATGCCCATCCTGTCGAGAGCAGGAGGACCAGCATCGCCAAAACGATTCTTTTCATGATATTTTCTCCTTTTCCATATCCGGAAACCGCTTCCTGAATATTACGCTAATCATTATTTTGCAGAATTCAAGGACCCGAAGAGGTTCTTTTACGATGAAGAATATGGCTGGGATTTCCGCGAAACCCTGCATTTCGCCGTTCGCGGACGGGTTCACGGGGTGCTCTTTTTCCCAAGGAGGAAGAGGGCGTTCAGCGCCAGCAGATTTGGCCAGAACGATACTTCTTTCTTTTCCGCCAGATAACGCGACGAAAGGACCCGCAGATTCTTTTCCCGGCAGTATTCCTGGAAGTCGGTGATGCTGAGAAAACGCACATTGGGCGTATCGTACCAATGATAGGGAAGCGAAGACGTGATCGGAACCCGTCCGCGGAAGAACAGCATGAGCCGCGCCTTCCAGTAGGCGAAATTGGGAAATCCGATGATGACCCTCTTGCCGACGCGCAGGGCCTCCCGGATCACGAAATCGACCTCCCGGACTTCCTGCATGCTCTGGTTCAGGATCACGTAATCGAAGGATCCGTCGGGGTAGTCCTCCAGGCCGCTCTGAATGTCGCCGTGGAAGACACTGAGGCCGCGCCGCACGCATTCGTAGATCGCCGTCTCGTCCAGCTCGACGCCCTGGACCTTGGCGGCCTTGTCGAGCGCGAGCAGGTACATGAGATCGCCGCTGCCGCACCCCAGGTCCAGAACGCGGGCTCCCGGTTCGATCATGTCGTAAATCACGCGGTAATCCAAACGCAGGTCGTTGTACGTCATAAAGTCTTCACCACATCATAGCCCTTGAAGGTCTTTTCGAGAAACGGTCCGATCAGGGACGTCTGCTCCTCTATTTCCAGCAGGAACGCATCGTGGCCGTAGGTCGATGCGACCTCGCAGTAGGTCGTGTCCGCCTGCCTCGCCTTAAGCTTCCGGACAATGTCCTGGGACTGGTAGGATGGATAGAGCCAGTCGGACTTGAAGGAGATGACAAGGAAGCGGGCGTCGGGCGCCGTTTCTTTCGGAAAGAGAGCGTTCCCGGACAGATCGAAGTAATCCATCGCCTTCGTCACGTACAGGTAGGAGTTCGCGTCGAAACGTTTCACGAAGCGGTCGCCGCGGTGCCGGAGATAGCCCTGAACCTCGAAATCGGGGGCAAACCGGAAGCTGTAGGCGCCGTTCTTGAGTTTCCGCGAAAACTTCTCCTCCATGGACTGATCGCTCATGAACGTGATGTGGCCGATCATGCGGGCGAGCGCCAGGCCCCGTTCCGGCTGCCCGAATTCGTAATAATCGCCGCCCCTCCAATCCGGATCGGCCATGATGGCCTGACGGACCACCTCGTTGAAGGCAATCTGCTGCGGCGACGTCTTCAACGCCGTGGCGATGGGAATCGCAGACCTGACCTGTTCGGGATACGAGGCGACCCACTGGAGGACCTGCATGCCGCCCATGGAGCCGCCGACGGCGCACAGGAGCCTGTCGATCCCGAGAAAATCGATCAGGCGCTTCTGCGCCTGGACCATGTCGGCGATCGTGACCACCGGGAAATCGAGGGCGAAGGGCTTCCCAGTCTCCGGGTCGGCCGAAGAGGGACCGGTGCTGCCCTTGCACCCGCCGATGACGTTCGAGCAGATGACGAAATATTTCTCCGTATCGAAGGCCTTGCCCGGCCCGATCATGGCCTCCCACCAGCCGGCCTCGTTTTCGTCCTCATGAAAACCGGCCGCATGGGCATCGGCGGACAGGGCGTGGAGAACGAGGACGGCGTTGCTCTTTTCCCGGTTCAGCCTGCCGTAGGTTTCGTAGGCCAGCGTGACGGGCGCAAGCGTCCTGCCGGACTCCAGAAGCAGTCCGCCGGATCCCTCGCCGCAGGTGAAATATTGAGTTTCGACAATGCCGATGCTGTCTTTCTTATCCATGACTGTTACCTGCTTTCCGCCGGCTCTCACTGGAACAGCCACGTCGAAAGATACCGTTCGCCGGTATCGCAGATAAAGGCGACGATCGTCTTCCCTGCCGACTCCGGACGTCCGGCGACCTGCAGGGCGGCCCAGAGGTTGGCCCCGCTGGAGATGCCGGCAAGGATTCCCTCCCGGCTCGCCAGCGCCCGCGCCGTGTCTCCGGCGTCCTCGTGCCGGACCCGGATGATCTCGTCGATAACGGACCGGTTCAGGATCTCGGGAACAAAACCGGCCCCGATCCCCTGGATTTTGTGCGGCCCCGGTTTCCCGCCCGAAAGGACGGGAGAATCGAGGGGTTCGACGGCAACGATCCGTACGGACGGGTTCCGCTGCTTGAGGACCTCGCCGACGCCGGTGATCGTTCCGCCCGTGCCGACGCCCGCGACGAAGACGTCAACGTTCCCGTCCGTGTCCCGCCAGATCTCTTCCGCGGTTGTCCGGCGGTGGATTTCCGGGTTTGCCGGATTCTTGAACTGCTGGGGCATGAAACTCCCGGCCGTCGTCCGGACGATTTCCTCCGCTTTCTCGATCGCCCCCTTCATTCCCTTGGCGCCTTCCGTGAGGACCAGTTCCGCGCCGAGGATCTTCAGGAGCTGCCGCCGTTCCACGCTCATCGTATCCGGCATCGTCAGGATCAGCCGGTAACCCTTGGCTGCGCAGACAAAGGCCAGGGCGATGCCGGTATTGCCGCTCGTCGGTTCGACGACAACGGAATCCTTGGACAGCAAACCGTCCTGCTCCGCGGCCTCGATCATGGCAACACCGATCCGGTCCTTCACGCTCGAAAGAGGATTGAAAAAATCCAGTTTGACGAGGACCGTCGCCTTCGAGTCCGCGTTGAGCTTATTGATCCTCACCAGCGGCGTGTTGCCGACCGTCTTTGTCACATCTGCAAATATCCTTGACATGGGAACCTCCTCTGAAGCTCCCCGGCCCTTCCGAAGGGACGGGGAGATACGATGAGATGTTCAGCCTTCCGATTTCTCCAGGGCCTGGCCGATATCGGCGAGAATATCGTCGATATGTTCCAGCCCGACGGAAAGGCGGATGAAATCGGCCGTTACTCCCGTTGCCAGCTGTTCCTCCGGCGAAAGCTGCTGGTGCGTCGTCGTCGCCGGGTGAATCGCCAGGGTCTTTGCGTCGCCGACATTGGCCAGATGGGAAATCAGCTCCAGGTTTTCGATGAAGCGGCGCCCTGCCTCGGCGCCTCCCCTGATGCCGAAGCCGATGATGGCGCCCGCCCCCCTGGGCAGATATTTTTCCGCCTTCTTCTTCTCCGGGCTGGACTTCAGTCCAGGGTAATTGACCCAGCCGGCGCGCGGATGTTTTTGCAGATATTCCGCCGTCGCCAGGGCGTTCTCGCAATGCCGCGGCATCCGCAGATGCAGGGTTTCCAGCCCCTGCAGGAACAGGAAGGCGTTGAACGGCGACAGGGCCGGCCCCAGATCGCGCAGCAGGGCGAGCCTCGCTTTCATGATGTAGGCGATGTTCCCCACGGGCTTGAGCGCCTCGACAAAATCCAGCCCGTGATAGCTCGGTTCGGGTCCGGAGATGAGGGGGAACTTTCCATTGGTCCAGTCGAATTTCCCCGAATCGACGATCAGCCCCCCCAGGGAGGTCCCGTGGCCGCCGATGAACTTGGTCGCCGAATAAACGACGACATCGGCGCCGAAATCGATCGGCCGGAGGATATAGGGTGAAACGGTGTTGTCGAGAACGAAGGGAATGCCGTGCCGGTGGGCCGCGGCGGCGATGCCTTCCAGATCCGCCACGTCCAGTTTCGGATTCCCGATGGATTCGGCATAGACGGCCTTCGTCTTCGGCGATATCGCCGCTTCAAGGGCCTTGAGGTCGCCCGATTTCACGAAACGCACCTCGATGCCGAAGCGGGGGAACGTGTAATGGAAGAGGTTGTAGGTCCCCCCGTAGAGACTGTCCGCCGAGACGATCTCGTCGCCGGCCTGCGCGATGTTCAGGAGCGCCAGCGATATGGCGGACGACCCGCTGGCAACCGCAAGCCCTCCGACGCCGCCGTCCAGGGCGGCCACCCTTTTTTCCAGGACGTCCGTGGTCGGGTTCATGAGCCGGGTATAGATGTTGCCGAACTCCTTGAGGCCGAAAAGATTCGCCGCATGGTCCGTATCGCGGAACTGGTAAGAAGTCGTCTGATAGATGGGGACGGCCCTCGCCCCTGTCGCCGGATCCGCTTCCTGTCCGCCGTGCAGGACCAGGGTTTCTATTTTCAAACGGTTATCGATCTTGCTCATCGTCGTATCCTTTCATTTCCGACATCTGCGGAATCGGAATGGTCAGCTTCCTTCATCTCGTGTTGCAGGCTGTTCAAAAATGCCCGGATGCAAGGCCCCGGAAGTCCCGAGCCGTGAGCCGTACTGGGATGTACGTCGAACGGCGAGGGGCGAAGGAAACGCCGCAGACGGGCGTTTTTCAACAGCCTGCTGACTAGAGAATCCGCTGGTCATGACAGTAGATGTTCATCCGCCGGCCGCGGGCCGAACCCGCAAGCGTCATGCGGATCTCCTTCGCCAGCTTGATCGCCTGATTGGTCGGAACCCCCGCGGATACGACCACGGAAATTCCGCTGCGCATGACCTTGGCGACGATCTCGGAGGATATCCGTCCGCTCGTCACCGCCATGACCTCCCGCAAATCGATCGCCGACAGGAGCGCCTCGCCGATCACCTTGTCCAGGGCGTTGTGCCGCCCGATGTCGTCCTTGAAAATGAGGATCCTTTCCCGGTCCGCAAGCGCCGCGCTGTGGACGCCCCGGGTCTTTCTGTGTTCTTCCGACAGGCCGAGAAACTCTTTCATCAGTTCCGAAATCTTTGTTGCAGCCACGACAAAACCGTCGGGCAGCGAAATCCGCTGCAGGACATCCAGCGGATTGTGGAAGATAACGCCTCTCCCGCAACCGGATGTATAGACCCGCTTGAAGGCGAGGTCGTCGGCGATGGGCTCGTCGATTTCCACCTCCGCCTTCCATCGTTCCCCGTCGACCGTCAGAGACCGGATGGATTCAGCCCCCCGGATCAAACCCGAGGTGAAGAGGAAACCGGCCGCCAGCTGCCTCAAATCGCACGGGCTCGCCAGCAGCGTCGCCAGCTCCTTCCCGTTCACCTCGATCGTGAACGGGACTTCTTCGGTTACGGTCTCGCATCTTGCCAGACGCAGACCATTCTCTATCGATACGACGTCAAACTCTTCCATCTCTCCAACCGCTA
>DIWJ01000016.1 GCA_002428445.1 Syntrophaceae bacterium UBA6109 | reverse complement strand
TAAACAACGCTACTTTATCTCACATATTAATCGTTGTCATTCCGGGCTTGGCCCGGAATCCAGTGCAGTTCTGGATTCCCGCCTTCGTGGGAATGACCTGATTGTCATATATTGTTGCCGGAGTAATAACATCCGCAGGGCGCCCGGATTTCAACTGCGGCGTTTTCCCGATTCACAGAAAGGAGGCTCCATGACGAACGCCAGAACAACGATGTTCGTGACGATCTTCTGCCTGATCTTTGCAGTATCCGCGGCAGCGCAAGCTGAAAGCGGCAACCAGCAGCGCTCCTTCGCGCTGCCGAATCATGGCAAGCTGCTCCTGAGTGTCCCTGCGGCCTGGAAACAGGCTGTCCGGCAGCCTCCGCATGATCTGCCCCCGACGATCACGTTTACCCCTGCAAAGGGGGATGACTTTGTCGTTTTCGTCACGCCTCTTTGGAGTGTCAAAAACGATCCAACCTTCAACAAGCCGGAAAATGTACGGAGGCTGATGGAAGAGGATCTGGGTCGCATGCTGCCCGGTTCCGTTGACCAAAAGGCAAGTCTTCAGGAATTTGCCGGGGTCTACGGAAAGGGATATTTCTTCTTCCTCACGGACAAGGCTCCCAAGCCAGGTGGATATCCGTATGCCCTGCGGACAGGTCTCGGAGTGGGCGACCTCATGCTGAGCGCCACGGTTCTCTGCAGATCGAAGAATTCCGAAGGAATCGCTTCGACGATCAGGGCGCTTCAGGAAGCACAGCATGCTAAATAGCGGGCGGCGTCCGCGCTGCATAAAGGAACGTACGGTGGTTGCACCAGCTGGCGCAGTCTGCTTCAGCAGAGGAGGATGCGCGCGGTGGGATCTATATGGGACGACGTGAAACGCCGGGGAGGGGAAACCTCTCCGACGTTATTCCGTCGTCATCGGACGGAGCCTTCTCGACGGTGCCTGTAAAGACGCTTCAGCGAAACAATGATTTGCTCGTCAGGCGCTGGATTTCCTTTTCGTCCGTCCAGACGATTTCACCGGTCTGGATCGTAACCAGCTGAAGCGTGATATTGTAGAAAATGATGTCTTTCCGGTCCGTTTTTTTGCGGATGCTGGAAATCGTGCCTCTCAAGATCAGCTTTGCTCCGACCAATCTTCCCACCTGGGCGACTGTCTTGTTGTCGAATAATCCCGATTGCTGGAGCTTCATCTGATTCAAGATGTCTTCGACGGCTTGATCGTCTATAAAACCGGCCGCCCCCTCATTGATCAGTCGAGTCCTGATCTTTTCCATGATGATCCGCGTATTGACGTGTTCGTCCGTCTGGTTTTTCATGTCGCGGGCCAGCATCCAGCGCGGTTTTTCACTTGCGTATTGGGGGCTTGCGATAAAGGAAGATTTCCTGATGGAAGCGGCCATGTAATCGCTGACGTCTTTCAGATCCTTGGCCGACCAGTCGGAGCCGATGATCGTTTCTTCATCTTTTATCTCGTGTCTGACGGTCGGGCCGCAGCCGGCTGCGAGAATGACGATGATGATCAACAGAAGTAAACCGGATCTCGTTTTCATTTTTATCTCCAGGATTCCATGCAGGCAAACTGTCCATGAGGACCCGGACAAAATGCCCGGGTTTTTTCGCCCTTTCGCAGAGGCATCAATTTTTACTTGGCAGACGAAAAATGTGCAATCCCTATTTTATCCTTCTCCAGGTTGACGGTCTTCTCCTGCACGCCGAAGCCGTAATCGATCCTGATCCTGTGTTCCCCCGGCGCAAGCCCGCTGACCCGCAAATAATGGATTTTTCCGGGCAGGGTTGACCATCCGCGCAGATCCGCCTGCTCGACTGCAATCCAGACTGCGCCGCTGATGTCAGCCATCAGCCTCAGGAACGATCCGAGCTGGGGATTGTCTTTGGCCACCTTGTCGGCCGCGGCATGCGCGGAAACCTGAGCGGCCGCCTTGAGCGTCAAGCGGGCCACCATTTTGGAGATGATCGCCGGTTTGTTCTTTTGATATTGAGCAAGAACGGTATTCTCCAGATCATAAAGGAGGCCGGCGGCGCCCATGGGATTGCCGTCCAGGCTGATATGGCATCTCGAGACTGCGGAAAGCGTCGGCTCGTAGGACGCATAGGCAAAGCCCAGATTGATGATCCGGTCTTTTGCCACAATCGGGAAGGGTCCCCATTTCATCTGGCGTTTATGCGGCGCCAGTCCGGTATCGATCAAGATCACCAGGTCCGTTGAATTTTCCCTCTTCTCCAGCCGTTCCGGCTCGGCCTCCCATTTCATCTTCCGGTATTCGATCTTCGCATCGTCCGGTTTGTTTTCCATCTCATACATGATGGCGGAAAGCAGGCGGGCAAAGGGGTTCTCCAGATAACCGCGCTCCTCCCTTTCCTCGATGTACTGGTGGATCTTGTTGATGGTCCTGTTGCGCTCAACAACCGCGCCATCAAAATCGCCTTTCCCGAGATAGGCCAGAACGAGATAGGGGCTGATCATGAGTTTTTCATGCATTTCGGCTTCATACTCTCTTGCCGTATCGTCCGTCAGAATCGAGCCGAATCCTTCCGTCAGGGAAACCGTTCCCTCAAGCATCAGGAATCTTCTTTCGGCTTCCTGGAGATCGGCAATGCACTGATCGTATCTGCCGGCATTGAGGGCGATCTTTCCGCGTTCCAGCAGGGCCAGGTATCTGTTCTGCCTCGCTTTGCCGGAAGCGGTTGTTTGCCGAACGAAAGCATCGGCGTATGCCAGCGCCGATTCCGCATTGTCGTTCCTCAGCGCCGCGACAAAAGACCGGGTGTCATCCGTATAGAGTCTGGACGCAGTGCATCCTGAGAGACTCCAGGAGATCAAGAAAAGAATCAGGAAAACCGCAACCCGTTCCGTGCTTTTCATGCGTCCACACTTTCCCGACCAGGCGTCTGATGGGACAAAATCATAGGAAAAGCCGTGCGGCATGTCAACGTCATTAAAAATCAATAGCCCGCGGCACGATTCCCGGAACAATACACCTCCGCCCTGAAACTGGACAGAACAATCCTATGCATTTCAGCCCGCCGATGGCTGCCATCCCGACGTTCAAATGCCGACATCATGGATGCTGTTTGTTCATCCGTATGGTATAGATAAAAAGAGGTGTTGATCCCGGGGAGGCGGAATGAGTTTTCATGTCGAGCGTTTTACGCATGCCTGGCTGCCCGAAGTTCTTGACGGGATTTCCGTGGCTGTAACCGTCTTTGACCTGCAGGGGACCATGCTCTACTACAATGAATACGCTCCCAGGCTCTTGGACCGCAATCCTGGCCTCCTGGGAAAGGATATTCGCCTCTGCCATAAGAAACCCGTGAGCAATACCCGCATCGATGGAATGATCGATGAATTCAAAAAGGGGAGGAGAGAGCCGGTTCTTTACGAGGCCAGGCCTTACGGGAAAGCTCTCCTGATTACGGTATCCCCCCTTGTGATCGATGGGCGCCTGGTGGGCTGTATTCATGCCGCAGTTCCGAAGCCTTGAACAGCCTCTGATCGTCCCATGCATTCCTATCCGCAAACCTCAAATCCCATGTTGTAAGGTATTTCGTGCATCCCTTTTCCTTTTTCCCCGATAGACGCACGGTGCGGCTTCATCTATTTTGAGCGTGCCCGCAAAATTCCGGCAATCGTCCGACAAGCAGGAAGGCAGACCGGGAAAGACACGCCGGAACCGGGAACTGCTTCAGAAGGGACGAATGGAAGCGCTTTCGCTCCGGCTGCGCGCTGAACTCGGATCAATCATCAAAGTCCTGCCCGGGGAAAACACGAAGGAGGTTCGATATGAGGCTTTTGGTCGTCGACGACAACAAGGACATCAGGGATTTCCTGTCCTCCGCCATGAAGATCTGCGGCCATACGGTGGACACGGCATCCGACGGCATTGACGCCATCAATCTCCGATTGAGCAACCGCTACGATGCCGTCATCACCGACGCCGATATGCCCAGGATGGATGGCTTTCGGCTCTGCAGGTTCATGAAGACTGAATTTCCGGACACCCGCGTTATCGGCATGAGCGGTGCCTGGGGCGAGAAGGCCTTCAGAAAGGCCGGGGCCGACGTGTGCCTCTCCAAGCCCTTCAACATCCATGACTTGCGGAAAGCGGTCGACAGCAGCCGTCTTTCTGCTCCTGCCCCGGAAACAGTCCACGCCCCTGGCCGCCTCGCTGCCGGGCAACCTTGATTTCAGGAGCGCGATCCCGGCTTCCAACGGAAGGAGGCGGAAAGAAGCGTTTCTTGACGGGATGTGAAACGAAGCAATACGGTCAATGGGCATGAAATCACCGAGAGCAATCGAGCGGATTCTCATGAGGTCTTCATTCGCATTCCTGCTACTGGCTGGATTAGGCGGCATCGCGCCCGGAAGTTCATCGGCGGGTGATGTCGCCATCAGGGGTTATGATCCCGTCGCATATTTCCAGGCCGGCAAAGCCCTGAAAGGCAGCGAGTCATTTGCCTTCCAGTGGCATCAGATGACCTGGTATTTCTCAACCGGCGAGAACAGGGATCTGTTCGCGGCGGATCCGCGGAAATACGCTCCGCAATATGACGGTTTTTGCGCCTGGGCCATGACGGAGGCTCGGAAAGCCCCTACCGATCCGGAAGTGTGGGAGATCGTCAATGGGAAGCTTTACCTGAATTGCAGCAGGGCAGCGCACGAGAAATGGAGCCGCGACATCCCCGGCAACATCGAAAAGGCTGATGCGAACTGGCTGAAATTTTACGGCGGGAACTGATCGCGGGAGGTCCGATGCACGCAAAAAAGACTGAATGTGTTTTGGTCAACAACCGTCATGATCTTACCGAAAGGCTGATGGCTGCAGATCGAGTCGTTGCCCTTTTTTACGCATCCTGGTGTCCTTTTTGCGCAAGATTCCTGCCGATATTCAAACAGTATGCGGGGTTGGAAGGGCTGCAATTTATCATGGTCCAGGATGACGGAGAAACGATGGCGGATGAATATTCAGTGAAAGTCTATCCGACCGTGCTTTTTCTTGAAAAGGGAGTCGTTTCAGAAAGATTGGATGGCCAATCGGGACTCGGCCTGAGCGAAAGACAGATGTCGGAATTCGTCGATGCATGTTCGTCGTACCGGCCAAGCCTGTAGCTGTCATGTCCAATCATAAGGAAAATACATGAGAAAGAAGCCTGCCGGTGCCGGGAAAAGCAGCTTTGATCTGATCAACCCATCAGCTTTTTTTTCAAATGTCGAAATCCTTCCTGGAGCCCGGGTGCTTGATCTGGCCTGCGGGGCAGGACGATACAGCATCGAGATCTCAAAGCGGCTGGATGAAGAAGGCTTGATCCACGCGGTAGATCTTTGGGACGAGGGAATTGAGATTCTAAAGAACACGATACGGGAGAAGCACCTGTCAAACATCCATCCGATAAGGGCCGATATAACAAAGCACATGCCTGTTGATACGAAGTCGATTGACTTTTGTCTCATGGCTACAGTTCTTCATGATCTGTCGCCGGGAGAGCAGGCTTCAACGCTTGAAGAAATCGTTCGTGTTCTGAAACCTGACGGCGTTCTCGCCGTAATAGAATTCAAAAAAATCGACAAGGGGCCTGGGCCGCCCATAAGCGTAAGGCTTTCTGAAGAGGAGGCTGAAGAAAGAATCACGAAATATGGTTTTTTTAAGACATACCAGGGAGACATCGGCGAATTTATTTACCTGCTGACTCTCAAAAAAACCACATAGCAACCCGCCCGCCGTTCCCTTTCCTTATTTCTTGTAAAGCCCTTCCAGCACGTCCCCATATCGTTCCATGATCACCCCGCGTTTGAGTTTCATGGTTTGCGTCAGCATGCCGTTGTCGACCGTGAAATCGTCGAAGATGAAGGCAAATTTGCGGGGAATTTCGTAGGACCCCACCGTCTTCCGAAGATGGTTTTGAACCTCGGCGGTCAGCAGGTCCTTGAATTTCTGACTCACGGGGTTGGAGGGATCGAAAAGGTCTTTTGGCGCGACCGATAAGTTCATCTCGGCCGCCAGATGCTGCAGCAATTTCATGTCGGGGACAATCAATCCCACGTTGTGTTCATGCCCTGCCCCGGCGACTACGGCGTTCAAAATCCAGGGCAAGACCTTCATCTCCAACTCGATGGTTTCCGGATAGACATATTTCCCGTTCGCAAGTTTGTACTCTTCCTTGAATCGGCCGGTGATGTACAGGAAGCCGTCATCGTCCAGGTATCCCCGGTCTCCGGTGCGCACTCCCCGCATGCCGCGCATCTCCACGATCACTTCTTTGGTTTTTTCCGGTTTCTTGTGATAACCGACCATGCATTGCGGTCCGAAACAAATGATCTCTCCGTCGTCGCTGTCTGCACCGGTTCGTGAACGGTCGATCACGACTTTGGTCTTGTTGATCGGTTTTCCGACCGAACCCAGGCGGTTTCCCATCAAGGGGGAGTTGATGGCGATGGCCGGGGAGCATTCGCTCAATCCATAGGCGTCATAGGTCGGAATCCCGACGTCGATAAAGAATTTGGCAATCTCCACATTCATGGGAGCGCTGCCCGTGACGGCGTTTTCGAGACATCCCCCGAAGCGGTCCCTGATCTTTTTCAAGACGATCTTATCCAGGATCTTGTATTTGAAACCCCGTTTACCGGTATCGCGTTTGACCTTTGCCGCCGCCAGCGCCATTTCAAAGAGCTTGAGTTTCAGCCCGCCCGCTTCCCTCATCTTGGCCCATACCCCGTTATAGACCTTGTTGAAGATCCGGGGGACGGTGATCATGAATGTGGGCCGGACTTTGGGCAGATCATCAATGAGAGTCTCCACCGATCCCATGATGCCGATGGAAGCCCCTCTCATGAGGAAGGCATGGAGATCGGCGGTAATCCCGAAAGAGTGCGCCCAGGGCAGCATCGAGATGCACCGGCTTTTTTCGGTCAAGTTGGTAAACCAGGCCAGCCCTGCCTTGACATTTTCCGCCAGATTGCCGTGAGAAAGAAGGACGCCTTTGGGTTCGCCCGTAGTGCCCGAAGTGTAGATCAGGAGCGCAATATCGGAATGTTTCGGCTTGAGGGAGGGAACTGGCTTTTCCGCCCCTTTTTTCTCCAGTGCCTCGAGGGAGCCTTCGCCCGCACCTTCGATCAGAAAGATCTGTTTCAGGGTGGGGATTTCGCGCGGGAAATCTTTCACTTTCTGCAGCACTTCGGGTTTCGATACGAACAGGACCTTGATCTCGGCGTCTTTCACGATATATTTCCACATCGAAACCAGTTCTTTTTCGTACATGGGAACGTATACGGCGCCCAGACCCTGGGTGGCAATCTCTCCGATCAGCCATTCTTTCCGGTTATTCGCAATGATGCCGATGGCGTCGCCTGCCTTGACCCCGATCGCAGACAGCCCCGCCCTCAGGTTATTCGCGCGTATTGCTATCTGGCTATAGGTTACCCATTGATACACCCCGGCGCCGTCTTTTTCTCCGATCAACAGATTGTCCGGGTATCTGGAGATGCTGTTTTCAAAAATATCCACCAGGTTATCAGGGGAATCATATTCGTTTTTGTACTCACCATATTCAAAAATCGCCATAATCTTCACTTGACCTTTCAAAAGCTGTTGTTCTAAACGCGACGGCGCCGGTTGCCGGGATTGAATTGCGTTCTATTACGGATTGCAGTCCTGGAGTATTTGAGTTTGATCTTTTCCCGACTACAAGAAGTAATGGCACGCTTGACGACAGCAGGCATTTTTGTGCGACATTTTACACCTGCTGTCAAGATGACTTCGCCAGGAACTGTTTGTCCTGACCTATATGACGTGACAGACAGCGTCAAAACAAGACCTGCCCTGATTGCCACTTTAACGGCTGCTGTTCAATGGCGGAGCGTTTCCGGAAATATACGGCAGGCTGCCGCTTTTGTATCCATTCTTATTGATAAGCGGACGTAACTGGATCTCCCACGGGGGTGTCAAGCGGGGGGTTGCCATTGAGGACATCCTTGGAGATTAACCACTTTCTTGTCGATGCATATTGGCTGGCAGGCAGTTCATTATCAGGAATAGAAAGACGATACCGCTCGCAAATGAATTTTCTCATCATGACGTCGGACAATTCACGGTCTTTCCTGTTCTTGTCGAGATAGTCTTCAACGGCACCTTCTTTGATAATGATCTCAATGGTTTTGGAACGCCTGTTTGGGCCATCCGGGTCATTGTCCAGCTTCCAATCGATTCGTATTGAACAATCATCATTTACAAAACGAGAAGTAATCCAGGCGTTCCCCGGGAAGATCGTCTTGATGAGCCTGACCCAGTAGTCTAAAATATCTTCGCTCATTTCAATTCACCTGCAAGTGTTCCGTCATGGGAAAAACAACTCTTGGTCTTTTTCTGTAAAGCCATTACGAAGATCATAAGGGGGCATGGATGTGGCCTTCCCTATGCGTTGCTGCCGGCAATCTCCTCCGTCGGTCCCGGTTCAGTCATATCTGGGCCTGAGCTCGGAGTGCTCGCTTTCATATTGGCCTTCTGCTGCTTGGCCATCATGCGCTTCGAAGCCTTTTCCATCTGTTTCTGCTGTCTTGCTTTTTCTTTCGCCTGTTTGCCAAAGTTGAATGTGTGCTTTCCCATTTCCAAGCTCCTGTCTGTTCCTGGTATTTTTCAAAAGTCTGTATCACCGATATGGCAGAAAAAAAGCCACAAATGCTCTAAAGAGCATTGTGGCCGCCTTTGCACTTCAAATTGTCGCAACTCAACTTCAACTGTGCCGCACTGACTTAAGACCATAGCGGGACACAGAGTATAGTTGCACGCTACTGTACTGCTCACGCAAAGTCAAGGCATATCTCATGATATTTCAATGATTTCGGGGAGAGTTGCAGGTTAGGCGCGGAGGCTGCGCAGGTCCCGCGTCTGTTTCACTGTTGCCAGGAGCACGACCATGGACACCAGCCCGAGCACACCGGACGCCGCCATGGCTGTGGTTGTCGAAAACGCGTCTGCGCATACCCCCAGCACAAAGCATGCAAGCGGTGTAAGGGCATGGTCAATATGGTAGATGGACATCACTCGTCCGCGGAGCGCGTCAGGAGAAAGGGTCAGGACAAGGGTGTTGTTGTTGACGCGGAAGGTCATCATGCAGAAGCCCATAGCCGCGAGCAATAGAAAAGCAACCCCCGGCACGCCGGATTGGGAAAAAAGGACGACGAAGAAGGCTGCACAAGCCAGCGCGATGATGCCCAGCAGTCCGCTGCGAATAAAGTTCCCGAACGAGGCCTGGATCAGGGTCGCCAACAGGCCGCCTATGCCAAAAGAGGCCGTAAGGTATCCATAGATATCGGCCTTGGCGTGGAGCACCTCATCAGTAAAGGCCGGCAGGATTTGCAGGATAGGCATCACGAACAGGGAAGAGATGAAGCTCAGGAGGACCAGGCCAAACATGGTCCTGTCGTCCAAGACGTACCGGATACCCTCTTTCAGGCTGTTAAGGGCCGATGCCCCGCCCGCGGACAGGGTCTCCCGGTATGGAACTTTCATAGGAAAGACAATGGCGGCCACGCCGAGATACAGAACCGCCTGCAGCAGGAAGTTGCCTGCCGAACCAAAAGCCACGATCAGTACCCCGCCTGCCGCGGGTCCGACGATACGACTCACGTTGGCAGCCATGGAGTTGAGTGCAATGGCATTTCCCAGATCCGTGCGCGGTACGGTGTTGGCGATGAGCGACTGGCGGACGGGCAGATTGATGGCCAGGCCGGAACCCATCACGAAGCTGAACACCATCGCGTGCCATATCTGCACCCAATTCATCGCCACCACCGCAGCGAACAGCACGGCTACGGCGGCCAGCATCATCTGCGTAATCATCAAAAGGCGCCTCCGATCCATGCGGTCGGCGGCGATTCCTCCGATAGGTCCGATGAATAGAAACGGAAGCGAACGCAAACCGGCTGCGATTCCCACCAGGGTTGCGGAACCGGATAACTCCCAAACCAGCCAGCCAATCGTCACCTGCTGTATCCAGTAGCCGGCCATGTTAAAAAGGCTGCCGGTCCACAAATAGCGATAGTCGGCATTGCGAAGTGAGGCGAACGTGCCGATGCCCCCTTTACGTTTCCGTGAAGCTGCAGACCCGAGGTGTGTCACGATTGTCTTTTACACTCCGAAGACGATGGTGGATAGGATCCTTCCCCGCATGATGGATGGATCGTGGCTGGTCAAGGGATGCCTTCATTCTTGGAACGCCGGAACAGCGCTCTAGCCCGGCACTCTGCGGTCTTCGTCTGCACACCGGCCGGCTGGATGGGTATGAACGTACACCTTGCGCAGCATGGAGATTCGCTGCAGCAGTTTCTTCTCCGCGGACGTGGCGATAACGTCCGCCTCGGCGACACTGATCGCCCCGTCGATGCAGATCGTGATATTCGCGACGAAATAGGGTCCGAAGCGGTGGGCGTGGATCTCTTCGATCTGCCGGATGACTGTGTCATCCGATAATGCCGCCTTGATCTGCCCGGCCAGATCCCTGCTGGGCACGCTGTCCATGAGGTCGTCCGCGGCCTCCCGCAGGGTCTCGAGGCCGGTCTTGGCCACAACAATTGCGACAACCGCGCCGGCAAGAGGATCGGCCCATCCGATGCCGAGCATCGCCAGCAGGATGCCGGTCGCGGCCCCCAGAGAAGCGAAGATGTCGTTGCGGTGGTCCCGCGCTATGGCTGTGACCGCGAGGTTTTTTGTGGCGCGGCCCACGGAGCGCGCCTGTATCATGAGGGCGATCTTGATGACGATCGTCGCAATGGCCGTGTAAAGTGCGAAGGCGCTGACGGCCACGACCTCCGTCTTCCCGGTCATGAGATCGAACGCGTCATTCACCGAGTCCCAGAATATGGCGAAGCCGGTTGTGATGATGAATGCGCCGACCACGAGGGCGGCGATGGTCTCGTATTGATAGTGGCCGTAGGGGTGCTCGGAATCCGCCGGTTTTCCCGAGAGCCTGACAAAGAACATGACGACAAGAAAGTAGGCGACGTCGGAAAGGGAGTTGACGCCGTCCGCAAGAAGCGCCCGGCTGTGACCGAAGATGCCGGCCCCGAGCTTTCCTGCTGCAAGGAGCGCATTGAAGGCGAGGCCTATGTTGACCACGAGCCTGGCCTTTTCCTGGCGCTGTTCGTGATGGGTTCCGGTAGATGGCCCAAGCGGAAATGTACTCTTTTGATCCATCCCAGCCACCCTGTTCATCAAAAACAATATCCCTGCCTCCGGGGCAGGGATCCCGTCCGTCGTTTTCCCCGACGGGCCGTCAGTGCTCGATGCCTTCGCGGTCCTTGATGCCGGCGTTGTAGTGATGCTTGACTTCCCGCACCTCGCTCACGGTGTCGGCAAGCTCGACGATCTCGGGGGGAGCGTAGCGGCCCGTGAGGATGAGATCGAGCCCGGGAGGGCGGTTGCGGATCAGCGAGACGACCTCCGCGATGGAGATCAGCTTGAAGTCCATGGCGACGTTGATCTCATCGAGGATGACCATATCGTACCGGCCGGAGGCGATGACGTTCTTTGCCAGTTCCAGGCCGGAGCAGGCCATCTCGATGTCGACAGGGGCGGGTTTGCCGCGCATGACGAAGCTGTCCAGCCCGCAGCGGTGGATGGTCAGGAGGGGCAGGTATTTCTCGGCGGCGAGGAGTTCCCCGTATTTGCGGCCCTTCATGAACTGGACCATGCAGACCCGGTAGCCGTGGCCGATCGCCCTCAGCGCCTGGCCGAGGGCCGCCGTCGTCTTCCCTTTTCCGTTGCCGGTGATGACAATCACGAGGCCCCGGCGCCCGGGACTTCCCGCCTTGCCTTCCATCCGTTCTTCCGGTTTCTTCATGAGGCCGGCCCCCTGTCTCCGAAACATCGCTTCAGGTATCGGGACGCCACCTCTTCCGCAAGCGTATAGGGATCGGATTCTTTCTTCTGAACCGCATCCGCCATCTTCGCCATCTCGCCGGTCTCCGCGAGCTCCCGGAGAATCGGCTCCAGGATCGATGCGGTCAGCGATTCGTTGAGCTCCAGGAGCGCTTTCCTTCGCAGGCGGTTGCCGATCAGGTCCGTGTCGATGAGGTGCCGGTAGTGCTCCCGGACCTTGTCGCAGAGCTCCCTGACGCCCTGCCGGAAGACCTCCGGCTCGAAGACGTTTTCCACCTTCACGACCGGCGGCCGCCAGCCGCCTGGGAAATCGCGCGCCATGTTCAGCATGAGGCTGATTTCGTTTTCCAGTTTGCCGGCGCCGGTGCGGTCGGACTTGTTGATGACGAAGACATCGGCGATCTCCATGATGCCCGCCTTGATCACCTGGATGTCGTCGCCCATCCCCGGGACCAGGACCACGATCACCGTGTGGGCGTGGTTGATGATCTCGACCTCCTGCTGGCCCGTCCCGACCGTCTCGATGATGATCACGTCCTTCCCCATGGCGTCCATCACATGCACGGCGTCGCCAACCGCCTTCGAGAGGCCCCCCAGGGCGCCGCGCGTGGCGAGGCTCCGGACGAAGACGCCCGAGTCCTCGGCGTGGCGCTGCATGCGGATCCGGTCGCCGAGGATCGCCCCGCCGGTGAAGGGGCTCGTCGGATCGACAGCGAGGACGCCGACCGTCTTCCCCTCCCCGCGGAAGTCGCTGATCAGGGCGTCGGCAAGCGTGCTCTTGCCCGCGCCCGGCGCGCCGGTCAGGCCGATGATATGCGCCTTCCCCGTGAACGGGTAGATGTGCCTGAGTTCCGATTTCGCCCCGGGGGTCTGGTCCTCCAGCCCCCGGATCAGACGGGAGGCCGTGCGAACGTCCCCCTCCCGGATCTTCTTTATCCTGTCCATGGTCCTATCCTCTGCGGAATTTTTCAAGGAGTCGTCTCTTCCATAGTTGTTATCGCAGGTTATCCGGAGCGGCCTGGCTTCGTTTTTCCCCTTCCGGCGTTACGTTCCCACGTATCCAGGCCACGATCGAATCCAGCGAAGCGCCGGGCGTAAAAATCGCCCGGATCCCCGCGTCGTAGAGCGCGGGGAAATCCCGTTCCGGGATGATCCCGCCGCCGATCACCGGAATGTCGCCCGCCCCTTTTTCTCTCAGGAGCTCGACGACGCGCGGGAAGAGATAACGATGGGCGCCGGACAGACAGCTCAGCCCCACAAGATCCACGTCCTCCTGAATGGCCGCGGCGGCGATCTGCTCCGGGCTCTGGTGGCAGCCCGTGTAGATCACTTCGAAGCCGGCGTCCCGGAAACAGCGGGCGAGCACCCGGGCGCCGCGGTCGTGCCCGTCAAGCCCCGGCTTGGCAACCATAACGCGGATCTTGCGTTCCGCCATCATATCCTTCCTTTCATCAGTAGAGGCCCGGGTCCCGGTACTCCCCATACGCCTCCCGATACACGTCGCAGATCTCGCCGAGCGTCGCCAGGTTCTTGACGGCCTCGATGCAGTGCGGCATCACGTTGTCCCCGCGCTCGCAGGCCCCGCGGAGATCCTTGAGATTCCGCGAAACGGCCCGGTTGTCCCGCTTCCTTCGCACCTCCCGGAGCCGTCCTGTCTGCCCCCGCTCCACCGTCTCGTCGATCTCGAGGAAGGGGATCTCCTGCTTTTCTTCCGTCACGTACTTGTTGACACCCACCATCACCTTGTCGGCGGCATCAAGCTGCTTCTGGAATCGATAGGCGGCCTCCGAGATCTCCATCTGCGGGAATCCCTTTTCGATAGTGGCGAGCATCCCGCCCATCGCGTCGATCTTTCCGATGTAGTCCCAGGCCTTCTCCTCCATCTCATTCGTCAGGGCCTCGACGAAGTAGGAGCCGGCGAGGGGATCGATCGTGTCGGCGACGCCCGTTTCCTCGGCCAGGATCTGCTGGGTCCGCAGGGCGATCTCCACGGCGTGTTCCGAAGGAAGGCAGAGGACTTCGTCGAGCGAGTTCGTGTGCAGGGACTGCGTGCCGCCCAGGACCGCCGAAAGCGCCTCGACGGTTGTGCGGACGACGTTGTTGTAAGGCTGCTGGGCGGTCAGGGAACACCCCGCCGTCTGCGTGTGGAAACGCATCCACCAGGAACGCGGATTTTTTGCGCGAAAACGGTCTTTCATGATCCGGGCCCACATCCGCCGGGCGGCCCTCATCTTGCAGATCTCCTCAAAAAAATCGATGTGGGCGTTGAAGAAGAACGACAGGCGGGGCGCGAATTCGTCGACATCGAGGTGCTTGCGCCGTACGACGTCCTCCACGTACTCGATGCCGTCCCGCAGCGTGAAGGCCAGTTCCTGGACGGCCGTCGAGCCGGCCTCGCGGATGTGGTAGCCGCTGATGCTGATCGTGTTCCAGCGGGGGACGTGCTTTGTGCCGAATTCGACGGTGTCGCTGATCAGCTTCACCGAGGGCTCCGGCGGGCACATGAACGTCTTCTGGGCGATGAATTCCTTGAGCATGTCGTTCTGGATCGTTCCGCTGATCTGCGAAAGCTTAACCCCCTGGCGCTCGGCGGCGGCGCAGTACATCGCCCAGAGGACGGAGGCCGGCGGATTGATGGTCATGGACGTGCTGACCTTCTCCATCGGGATCCCCTTCATCAGGACGAGAAAATCCTCCAGGGTATCGATTGCGACGCCGCACTTGCCGACTTCTCCGCGCGCCTTCGGAGAATCGCTGTCGTAGCCCATGAGCGTCGGATAATCGAAGGCGGTGCTGAGACCCGTCTGGCCTCCCTTCAGAAGCATGTGCCAGCGCCCGTTCGTGTCCTCGGCCGTTCCCATACCCGCGAACATCCGGAACGTCCAGAACCTGCCGCGGTAACCCGTGGGCTGGTTGCCGCGCAGAAAGGGGTACCGGCCGGGCGCGCCGATGTCGGCAAAATCCGTCCGTTCGATATCCTCGGGAGTGTAGAGCCGCCGGATCTCAAGATCGGAAACCGTCGAGCAGCGTTTCCTGCGGTCCGGCGTCTCCTCCAAAGCCTTGCGGACATCCGCCTCCCAGCCGGCGGTAAGTTCCTTGGATTGCTTCAGGGTCTCTTTGCTGAAGAGCACGGCTGGACTCCTTTTCTGCATCGTCTCAGGACTGCGACCGCCTGCCGTTGGGGTAGAAGATCGTTTCGTTGGCCGCCATCGATTTTTCGATCGATGCCAGGGACTTCTGGTAGTGCTTCACGGCGAAACAGGCGTACAGGATGTCGATGATCAGGATGTGCGGCATCCGGGACGTCATCGTGTCCTGCATGAAGTTGGAATACACGCTCGAGGTAACGAAGCAGACATCCGAGTGCGCGATAACCGGCGAAACCGGCGAATCCGTGATGCAGATGGTCGTGGCACCCGCCTCCCGCGCCATCCTGATCGCGTTGACGACGGCGCGTGTCCGGCCCGAACTCGTGATGCCGAGCACGACGCTCTTTTTGTCCAGCAGGGGGGCGGACATGTTCTGCTCCGTTGCGTCGCTGTAGAGGATGCAGCGCTTGCCCACGCGGTAGAACCTTGATTTGGCGTTGTAGCCCGCTACGACCGATGTGCCGGAGCAGTAGATGACGACGACCTCTGCCCGTTCGATGGCCGCCACCGCCTTCTCCACATCCTCCGGGGAAATGAGAATCTTGGTGGCATTGAGCGTTTCGATGTTTTTGAAGGTAACCTTGTCGATGATGTTTCCGATGGAATCGTTCTTCCTGACGTCGTCGTAAACGAAGCGGCCCTCCGCCTTTTTCGCATCGGGGCGGGTGGATGTCAGCTCCGCTGTCGCGATCTTGAGCTCATGGAATCCCTTCAGTCCGATCGCCTTGACGAAACGGGTGACGGCCGACTCGGAGACTCCGCAGGCCGCCGCCACTTCGCCGATCCTCTGCCGTTTCACCTTGTCGGGATTCTCCAGGATATACAAGGCGATGCGCTGCAGGGCAGGCTGCAGGGAGGTCAGCCTGTTTTGAATCCGTATGAGAATGTCGCCGTCCCGGTTCATGATTTCGATTGTCCCTCATGGGCGCCGGTATCCCCGGCATGGAAAGCAGCGCCTTTATACATCAAATGTTGCCGGCCGTAAACAGGCAACCCGGCGGGGAATGCCGGAAATAATTTTTACATTACTTCTTGACAAAAAAATAAATTTCATCTCTACTGCGCTTCAGGAGGCGGCGGGATTTTGTTCCCCGCCGCCGCAGCTGTAACCCGGGATCTCGAACCCTTCCGTTCTCGATCCAAGTGCCCCGTTCCGTCGGAGCAGGCAAGCCCATGGCGCCTTGGTCAATGTTCGCTATCAGCACTTCCGAAGCACCCCTCGTTTTCGAATTTCCGCCCGGTATCCTTTTCCCGGCAACGCGCACACGGAGCGGCATCCCTGTCGGCTGCCGTCGATTTTGATTCTTTTACCCCAAAGGAGGTCGTTATGAAACGGTCGAAAGGAAAGATGTACTGGATCGGCGTTTTCTGTGTTGTGGCCTTCGCGGTCGCGATCATCGGTTCCGCCGTTGATGCCGGCGCCGCGTCCGGCGGAAAGAACTTTATCCGGATCAAGTCTTCCTCCATCGGCGGCTCCTGGTATGCAGGCGGCTCGGCGTGGGCCAAACTGATTTCCGACAATTACCCCGAGTTTCTGTCAGTGAACATCGCCGCCCCGGGACTCGACAACGAAAGCCTGAAGAGGCTTTTCCGGAAGGAAGCGGAACTGGTCTTTCTGACCGGTCCGGGCGCCTACAACGCTTACAAGGGCGTTCCGCCGGTATGGAAGGAACCCATGCCGCTGCGCGGGCTGTTCGGCATCTGGCCGGGCGTCCTGAATACCGTTGTCAGCGCCGACTCGAAGTTCAAGGTCCTTCAGGACCTCAAGGGGGCGAAGATCGCAACCTACGTCCCCGGCGACATCAACGGGGAGCAGATGCTGTCGCTTCTCAAGCACCACGGAATCACGGAGCAGAACACCAAGATCTACAAGATCATGAAGTCCGACGCCGCCCGCATGTTCATCGACGGGGCGATCGATGCGGTCGTCTACTACTACGGTTACGGTCATGCGAACCTCAAGGAGATGTCGGCTTCGCGCAAGATCCGCTTCCTGCCGAATGACCCTGTGATGGTCCAGGCCTTCATGAAGG
This sequence comes from Syntrophaceae bacterium UBA6109, assembly GCA_002428445.1. Next base: position 79,061 of record DIWJ01000016.1, on the reverse strand, counting down.
AAAATCCCTTCTACTACATCGCCGATTTCGGAGCGGAGTTCGGAGTTCCCAATGCGAAACAGTTGATCGGCCCCTACCACACCGCCTGCCGCGCCGACCTCCCGGAAGAGACGGCCTACAAGGTGACGAAGGTGTGGTTCGAGAACCTGAACTGGCTCGGTAAGGTCCTTCCCTCGAATATGCCCTATCAGAACGTGAAGGAACCCGCCGCGGGGGTGCCGATTCCGATCCATCCGGGCGCAGTGAAGTACTACAAGGAAAAGGGGCTCATGAAGTAGAACAGATGCCCGCTGCCGCTTGGGACATCAGAGGGATGAGAGCATGGAAGAAAAGGAAAAGAAGCATCATTTAGGCGAAAGTTTTGCCGGCGCCGCGGCCAAAGTCGTGGGGGTCGAGGAGAGCGTCAATGTCTACGACGACAAGGACGTTCAGGGATTGCCCCCACTGGGAGGATGGAGTTCGAGGCTGGTCTTCTGGGTTGGATTCCTGGTGAGCGCGCTTTCGGTCTACGAGCTCCTGATCGGCAATTTTGAACCGGCGCTGCAGCGGCCCCTGCATGTGTTTCTCATGGGCACATTGACGGTCATGGTCTATCCCTCGCGCTTTTTTGAGAACAGAAGCCGGCGGGAGGGATTGTTCAATCTCCTCATGATCATGCTTCTCTTCGCGAGTTGCCTGTGGGCAGCGGTGGAGTGGACGCCCCTCTACATCGATCCCTATCCGACGAATTTCGGAATCGGGATGGGCATCCTTGCCATCGCCATGGTCCTGGAAATTACCAGGCGGTCCGTCGGCATGCCGATGGTGATCATCGCTCTCTGCATGCTCCTGTACTGCTTCGTGGGGCCTTACCTGCCGCGCGCCCTTGCCCACCCCGGTTTTTCGCTCGACAACGTCGTCGTGCACACTGTCGTCGGCACCGAGGGCATGATGGGGCTGCTCCTGAGCATCAGCGTGAACCAGATCATTTTTTTCATGATGTTCGCCGCGTTTCTCATCATGTCCAACTCGACGAACCTGTTCATGAATCTCGCAAAGTCCATCGCCGGCGGCTATGCCGGGGGCCCGGCGAAAGTAGCCGTTGTGTCGAGCGGCTTCATGGGCATGGTCTCCGGAAGCGCCAGCGGCAACACGGCGACGACGGGAGCGGTGACGATCCCCCTCATGAAACAGATGGGCTTCGCACCCCACATCGCGGCGGCGATCGAGGCCGTCTCCTCGACGGCGGGGCAGTTCATGCCGCCGATCATGGGCGCCTCGGCCTTTGTCATTGCGGAGTACATCGGCATCAGCTACTGGGCGGTCTGCGTCGCGGCCGCCTTCCCGGCCCTTGTCTACTTTATCGGCATGTACATCGTCGTCGATGTCCAGGCGCGGATCGACGGACTGCAGGGTCTTCCGAAGTCGCAGCTCCCCCCGGTGTGGCGGTCCTTCAAGGCGACCGTCCCGTTGCTGATCCCCTTGACGGTGCTGGTTATCCTGCTCACCTTCATGTACAGCCCCCAGTGGGCGATCATCTGGAGCATCATCGTTCTGATCGGCGTGACCGTTTTCATCCCCGGCCAGCGGATGGGCATTCCGACGATCGTCAAGGGGTTGGCCCTGACGGCGAAAATTCTGATTCCCATTGCCACTTCCTGCGCGACGGCGGGAATCATCGTCGGCGTCATGTCGCTGACAGGCCTGGGAAATCAGCTTTCTTACTGGATTATCGCCGTCGCCAACGGGAATCTGCTCTACGGCCTGATGTTCACGGCCTTCGTCTCTGTGATCCTCGGCATGGGAATTCCCACGCTGGGCGCTTATGTCGTCCTGGCTACGATCGGCGCTCCGGCGCTGCAGCAGCTGGGGGCGCCGCTGGTTGGCGCGCACCTGTTCATCTTTTACTTCGCCTGTCTGTCGGCGATTACACCGCCGGTGGCCCTGGCGGCCTTCGTCGGCGCCGGCATCGCCGGGTCGAATCCGATGAAAACGGGCTTCACGGCCATGCGGATCGGGATCATCAAGTATATCATCCCTTTCATGTTCGTCTTCCGTCCCGGCTGCCTCCTCCAGGAGAGTTGGACGGTCAACCTGTTTCACATGACGGAGATGCTTCTTCTGATCATCCCGATTTCCGTGCTGACCCAGAAGGGCTACTGGCTCACCAAGTGCACTTGGTGGGAGGTTCTTCTCTTTATCAGCGCCGTCCTCGCCATTTTCCCGACGGCCGTCTGGACATTTCCCCTGGCCGTGGGATTGGAGGTCCTGGCGATCGTTCTGCACGTCTTGCGCTACAGGAAGATGAGCGGACAGAAACAGGCCGAGGTCATGACATCGGCCGCCTGACGATTCTTGGACAAGATCCAAGTGAATTTCAAAGCGAGAGGTTCACATCAGCCAAACGCGTCAAGATCAGGAGAAAAGGAGAAAGACTATGAAGAAATTCAAGGTTTCCTGGGTGGTGTTTGCGGTTGCGGCGTTGCTGCTGGCGTTCTCGGCGCCGGTTTCGGCGGCGGAAATGAATTTCGACATCACGCCGAAGGCCAAACTGGTCAAACTGAATCTGCTGCACAAGGACCTGATCAAGAAGTCGAGCGAAAAGATGGTTGTCTTCGAAATCACCCTCCAGAATACGGATTCCGTTGCCAATCTCTACAGCATCACCGTCGTCATTCCCGATGTGGGCGCGGCGGAGGATTTCATTCCCGTGGAAGGCGAGAAGAATCTCGCGCCGCAAGCCGAAGGCAAGACGTCGATCGGCATCGCCTCGGACAAGTTTCCTCCCAAGGGTTTTACGATCAAGATCGATGCCGTGGAATCCCGGTGAGGGTGTCGCAGGTGATGGCTGTAATGGAAGCGAAAATTCTTTCGAAAATCGAACAAAGAAAGGCCGAACTGGTTGATTTCCTCGCCGGCCTCATTCGCGTGCCGAGCTTGACCGGCGAGGAGGGTGCTGCCCAGGAATTCCTTGCGTCCCGCGCGCAGTCTCTGGGGATGGACGTACGACTGTCCGAGCCGGATCTGGAATTGATCTTCCGGAAGTATCCGGAATCGGCCCAGTACCCGACGCATTGGCGGCACGACCTTATCCTGGCCTATGATCGGCTGGCTTCCTACGAAGAGTTGATGAAAAGCGGCAAGAGCGACGTTCTCAACTACAAGGGCAGGCCGAATCTCGTCGCCAACCTAAAGGGGAGGGGCGGTGGCAGATCGCTGCTGCTCACAGGACACGTGGACACCGTCACGGTCGAACCGAAGAATGAGTGGCGGTACGATCCCTTCGGAGCCCTGGTCGTCAACGGCTTGATGTACGGCCGGGGCACCTCGGACATGAAGGGAGGGCTCTGCGCAGCCCTGCTGGCGGTCCAGTGCCTCGTCGAAGCCGGCATCAAACTGCGCGGCGACGTCCTGTTCGCCTCGGCCGTCAACGAAGAGCATTCGGGGAACGGGACGCTCTCTCTCGTGGCTGAGGGTCTCGGGGCTGACGCCGCGATCGTGATGGAGCCGTCGCGCAATCAGGTCTACATCGCCACGCCGGGAGACGTGTACTGGGAAGTGGCTCTGACGGGAGTGCCGAGATCGCCGGGCGCCCGCTGGGAGGGCAAGACGATGGCGGGAGTCAGCGCCATCGAGAAAATTGGCCCGGCGATCGAGGCCCTGCTCAAGGTGGAGCGGGACCACAACGGCATGGAACCTCATCCCCTGTATGCGGGCGGGAACTCCTTCTCCTGCGTGATCGGCGAAATCGCCGGCGGAACCTATCCGACGGTGACGGCCAACGGCTGCACGTTGCGGGGCTGCATGTACTTCGGCCCGTCCCTGGGCTCCGTCAACGAGATCATGGACCGGATCCGGGAGCGCGTGGCGGAGGCGACGGCGGGAGATCCGTGGTTCAAAGACCATCCCGCAAAGGTCCGCTTCCTCCATCACCGCAACAGCGTGACGACGGATCCGGATCAGCCGATCATCCGGGAAGTCCTCGGGGCGGCGAAAGCCGTCGATCCGGAGGTCGGTCCGGTCGCCGGCTGCCCCTTCTGTTCGGACATGGAATACCTGGGAAACCAGGGCAGGATTCCCACGGTCATCCTGGGGCCGGGCTGGATTGGGTATGCCCACAAGTCCAACGAGTGCATTTCGATCTCGGAATACCTGAATTGCGTGAAAATCCTTGCCCTGGCGATCTATCGCTGGTGTGCCTGATGCCGTACAGATTGGCCTGACGAAAAGGGGATGCGCTTCCGCGCATCCCCTTTTTCATGCCTGTCCCGGTCCCGATGTTGCCGATCGGCTCAGCCTGGTGTATGCTGCCGTGGCAAAGCACAGGATTCTTGAACAATCGGGAGGAAACGCCCATGAGTCAGCCGGTGCGCAAACCGGAGGATCTGGACCAGATCGGACTGGCGAAGCTTGTCGTTGACCTGATGTACCGGACGTCCGTCCACCATGCCCTCTGGTTCGGAGAGGTGGTTTCCCACCTGGGAATGGAGGCGTCCCTTCCACTGATGGATCAGGTGTGGCGCCGCAGCTATGCCATCCAGATGGAACGGCTGTCCCGCTCCTTCGGTTTTACGGTCCGGGAGGGCGTCCCCTCCGGTGTTGCGGACATGCCGAAGGAGGCCCTGCTGACTTTCATGGAAGAGCTCGGCAAGAACTGGCTGGCCGGCGACGGCCTCTGGTTTCAGGCGGTGGAGGTATCCCACGGCATGGCAGAGGCGAAATGCTGCAACGACTCCTGCTGGGAACGGTTTTCGCCTTTCGAGGCCTTTTCGATCAAACGCCTGCTGGAACTGCCCGATAAGGCCGGTCTGGATGGATTGAAGCGGGCGCTCAACTTCCGCCTCTACGCGCGTATCAACAAGCAGTCGATCGAAGACGAGGGGCCGGCGAGCTTCCTCTTTCGCATGGACGACTGCCGTGTGCAGTCCGCGCGGAAGCGAAAGGGCCTGGCCGATTATCCCTGCAAGTCGGCGGGCCTCGTCGAATACCGGACGTTCGCCGAGACCATCGATCCCCGGATCCGCATGGAGTGCGTGGCCTGTCCGCCCGATCCGCATCCGGAGGAATGGTTCTGCGCCTGGAGATTCCTGCTCGCCGACGGCGCTTGAAGGCAGGGACGGCCGCGCCAAGAAAACGGTGGCAAAACAAGGGATTTTCGAGTTAAGAAGCGACCATCCAAATCCTGAGGGAGTTGTACGCTATGAGTAAAATTCAACCGATTCCGTTCCGGGGTGCCGCGAAGTACGTTCTCGATGAGGAGTTGGCCCGGATTGTCAACATCTCCATGGCCCTCGAAATGCCGCTGCTGCTCAAGGGAGAGCCCGGCACGGGAAAGACCATGCTCGCCCACGCCATTGCCGAGAGCCTGAAGATGCCGCTGATCGTCCTCAACGTGAAATCGAGCATGAAGCTGGTCGACGCCCTGTACCAGTACGATACGCTGACCCGCCTCAACGACAGCCGATTCGGGGACTCCAAGCGCGATGTGAGCAATATCGAGGAATACATCCGCATGGGCAGGATCGGGCAGTCCTTCGTCTCCGACGTGCGGACCGTCCTCCTCATCGACGAGATCGACAAGGCCGACACCGACTTTCAGGATGACATGCTCGATGTCCTCGACCAGATGCAGTTCGACATCATCGAAATCGACAAGACCATGACGGCCAGACACCGGCCGGTGATCGTCATCACCTCCAACGCGAAGAAGGACCTTTCCGACCCGTTCCTTGGCCGGTGCAATTTTCACCATATCGCCTTTCCCGACACGGATATGATGCGGCGGATCATCGGCGTGCACTTCCCCGATCTTTCGAAGGATCTGGCGGATGCCTGCCTCGCCGTCTTCTATCGTCTGCGGGAATTCCGCGGGATCGAGAAGAAGCCCGCGACGCGCGAACTGCTCAACTGGATCCGGGCGCTCAGGGCCGATCCGGATTTCAACGCCAAGACCCTTTCGTCGGGGAGCGTCCCCTATCTGGGAGTTCTGTTCAAGAAAAGCGGCGATCTTTCGCTTGCCGCGCAGCAGGCCTCCCGCGCGCGATAAGGAGCGGATGTGTTCGTCGAGTTTTTCTACACGCTTCGCAAACGAGGCATTCCCGTCAGCCCCACGTCCTTCCTGCGCCTGCAGAAGGCCCTGAGCCTGGGGCTTGTCACCGGCATCGACGATTTTTACACGGCGGCGCGCTGCATCCTCGTCAAGAGTGAACGGTATTTCGATCTCTATGACCAGACGTTTGCCCACTGCTTCCGGGGGGCCGATCTCGCCGAGGACTTTTCGGAGATCGAACTGGCTGAAGCGGTCCGCTCGCTCCTGGAGGAATGGCTGAAATCGCCGGAAGATCTCGCCGCCGCCCTGGGCCTTTCGAAGGAAGCGGTCGCGGCGATGACGCCGGAAGAGCTCGTCCGCTATTTCCTCGATCGGCTCAAGGATCAGGACGGCGCCCACCACGGGGGAAGCCGCTGGATCGGGACGAAAGGCACGTCGCCGGTGGGCCATTCCGGCCATCACCCCGGGGGCATGCGCGTCGGCGGCGCCTCGCGGGGAAAGTCCGCGATCAAGGTCGCGATGGAAAGGCGCTACAGGGACTACACGCAGCAGGGCCCGCTCACCGAAGTCCAGATGGGCGAGGCGCTCAAACGGCTTCGCCGGATGGTCCCCTCGGGTCCGAAGGACGTCGTCAATGTGGACAAGACCGTCTACGAGACGATCCGCAACGGCGGCGAGATCGAGATCATCTTCGACCGTCACCTGGCCGACCGCCTCAAGGTCATCCTCATGATCGACAACGGCGGCTGGTCGATGGACCCCTACATCGACCTCGTCCAGACGCTCTTCAATTACGCAAGGTCGCAATTCAAGGATCTCACCATCTACTACTTTCACAACACCGTCTACAACCGCGTGTGGTTGGATCCGACGCGTCACCACAAACCGGAACTGATCGAAGAATTTATCCGCAAAGACCCGGAAACGAGGCTTGTCTTCGTCGGCGACGCCAGCATGGCCCCTTACGAGCTCATGCATGCCGACGGCGCTCTGTACGTCGGCCAGCGGGAAACGCAGGCGAGCATTGACCGGCTGATGTTTCTGGCGGGGATCTTCCGCCACAGCGTCTGGCTCAATCCCCAGCCGGAGGGCGACTGGACCGGGACCTGGTCGATCGGAAGGATCCGTGAAATTTTCCCCATGTTCGAGTTGAGTCTGGACGGGCTCGAAAAGGCCGTTCAGTATCTCAGAAGCCGTAACTGAACAGCGTGCCGGAAGACGAAGGAGTACTGCGATGAAACGATGGATCTGGGTGATGACGATGGCCGCCGCACTCTGCTGCACACCGGCGGCCACGATTTCTGCGGAGCCGGCGCCGGGACAGCCGCTGCCCGATTTTGTGCTTGCCGTGCCGAAGGATTCCGCATCCCGCAGCTATCTGGGCCTCTCCGGAGGCGCGACATTCCGGATCGCCGACATCAAGGCGCAAGCCGTCGTGATCGAGATCTTCAGCATGTACTGCCCGTACTGCCAGAAAGAGGCGCCGGTCGTCAACGAACTCTACCGGAAGATCGAGGGCGGCCCGCTCAAGGGCAAGGTCAAGCTTGTCGGCATCGGTGTGGGCAACTCCCCCTTCGAAGTCGAGGCCTTCCGGAAAAAATACGAGATTCCCTTCCCGCTGTTTCCGGACGGGGACTTTGCCGTGCACAAACTGGTCGGAGAGGTGCGGACGCCGTTCTTCATCGTGCTGAAGGCTCAGCCGGCCGGCACGCCCAAGGTGGTCCATGCCAAACTCGGCGCCTTTGAGGGCGTCGATGCCTTCCTGGATTTCATCGCGAAATCGGCGGAGATCAAATAGGAGGATGCTATGAAAGAAGCCGCTCGTCGAATGGCCCTGTCGGCAGCGTTGGCGGTGTTTCTGTGGGCGGGCACAGCCGCGGCCGCCTCCGAAGCCTACAAAGACAACATCTACAATCCCGGGAAACTCAAACCGGTGGACAGTGTCCTCAAGGTCAAGGTCGGACAGCGGGCGCCGGATTTCACACTGAAGGCCCTGTCGGGCGGTACGGTGACGCTGAGCAGTTTCCGCGGGAAGAAGAACGTCGTCCTCTCTTTTGTTCCCGCCGCCTGGACACCCGTCTGTTCCGATCAGTGGCCCGGCTACAACATCGTGAAGGATCTCTTCGACGAGCACGATGCGGTTCTCCTCGGGATCACCGTCGACAACATCCCCACGCTCTTTTCCTGGACGAACCAGATGGGCAAGCTCTGGTTCCCCGTCCTCTCGGATTTTTATCCGCACGGGGCGGCCGCCAGGCGGTTCGGCGTTCTGCGATCCGACGGCACATCGGAGCGCGCGCTCTTCGTCATCGACAAGAAGGGCATCATCCGCTATATCGACGTCCACGACATCAACGAGCGGCCGCCGCTGGAGGCGCTTGCCGCCGAACTGGAAAAACTTCCATAGCGGACGCCCATTCGCAAACGCTCCGATCTTCGCGAGAAAATGCAGGCGTGGAAAAGGAATCGCCGCACGAGGGGAGTCTCCATGCCGAAAAAACCGGCATCGATCTGCGCCGCGTTGCTGCTGGGATTCGTCTGGACGGGAGTGCCGGTCGCCCAGGAGGCGCCGGTCGTCATGGAAGAGGTTGTCGTCACGGCGGAGCCGGTGACGTCCAACGGGCAGAGGGATTCGTTCGGCAATCCCGTCGCCGTCGTCACCTCAAGGCAGATGGAAGACCAAAACGCCCGGGACCTGCCGTCAGCCCTGCGGCGTGTTCCCGGCGTGATCATCTCGCGGCAGAATCCGGTCGGCGCCTTCGGAGGCGCGGAAGGCGGTGCGGTTTACATCCGCGGCATGGGAAGCTCGCGGCCGGGCGCGGAAATCCAGACAGCGGTGGACGGAATACCGAAGTCCGTGGGCGTCTGGGCCCATCCTTTGCTGGACACGCTCAGCATCGATCCCGCCGAAAAAATCGAAATCTACAAGGGCGCACAACCGGTCCTCTTCGGGAACTCGTCCTATGGCGTCGTGAACATCGTCAGCAAGAGGCAGGAGAAGGAAGGGTTTTCGACGCGCCTGCAAAGCGCGGCAGGTTCCTACAGTTCCTTCTCCGAGGTCCTGGAACACGGCGGAAAGGTCTCCGGGACCGATTACTACCTGCTTCAGAGTTTCCGCCGCTCCGACGGACACCGGGAGTTTTCCGCCGGGGAAGTCCAGGAATATTTTGGACGCGTTGGCCATCAAATCAACGATCCGCTGTCCGTATCCGTGACCGTCAACCGGACGGACAGTTTCGCCGAAGACCCGGGACCGCTGGGACGCCCGAACGAGCGGCAGGGAATCTACCGTGTCAAGGGCGATACAGCTGCCGCCTCCTTCGAACACCGCCACGACCGCGGCGGCGGCAGCCTGAAGATCTACTCGGACAGCGGGAAGGCAAGCTGGCAGGACCAGTGCGATCTCACGAACGGTTTTTATTACGACACGATCACCGATTGGAACAACTACGGGATTCGGGTCCGGGAAACCCTGCAGCCGTGGAAAGGCGGCGAGGCGCTGGCCGGAGCCGACGCGGATTTCATCAGCGGCAAGGTACGGATCGACCGGGACTCTCCCCGCGCCGACAGCAGTTTCCCGACGGAAACCTTCCGCATCCTCTCCCCCTACGCATCGGTCAGCCATCGCTTCGGAGATAAGGAGACGTGGTCTCTTGTCCCTTCGGCCGGAATACGCTTCTTTTCTCACGACGAATTCGGCAATCGCTGGGCGCCACAGGTGGGGCTTGCGCTGGGTCACGGCCGGACGGAGATGCATGCCTCTTATGCCCGGGGCGTGAATCATCCCGGCATCTACGTGGCAGCCCAGTCAGACCTTTTCTGGGGAGGAAACAGGCATTGGCGGGATCTCGAGCCGGAGACCGTCGATCATCGTGAGGCGGGGATCCGCCACACCTTCGGGGACCGGTTCCAGGCGGATATCACGGTCTTCCGCGACGAGGGCAGGAACCGCCTCCTGCTGGTCACGACCCCCGCGCCGCCGCATTATGAGAACATCGCCCGTTTCGAAACCGAGGGCGTCGAGGCGTCTCTGACCTGCATGCCTGTCGAGTCGCTTTCGCTCTTCATCGGCGCCGCACATCTGGCCAGGAAGGAGCCCGAGAACCTTCCCTATGCGCCTGCCTGGTCGATCAGCGGCGGCATGAACTGGCGTTTCCTTGAAGCCTTCAGATTCAGCCTGGACGGCCAGTATGTGGACGGACAGTACGTGGCGAACAACCGGACCGCAAATTACGGCGGCAGCAGCATTGCGTCCGTCGACGCCTTTTTTCTGCTGAACGGGAAGATTGCCCGGGAATTTACCTGGAGATCGGCGCCGGCTGCCGGCGAGATCTACCTGGCCGCGGAAAATCTGACGAATACGGGCTACGCCTACCGGAGGGATTATCCCATGCCGGGCATCAACGGGACGATCGGCATGTCCCTGAAATTCTGAGAGGAGTCCAATCATGGCAGGCGTTCTGTACTTCTACACCGGGACCGGCAACTCGCTGTGGACGGCTCGGAAGCTTTCCGGAGAACTGGGCGGCGCGGAGATCGTCCCGATGTCCATGGCGGGCAACGGGCGCCTGAAGAGCGACGCCGACTGCATCGGCCTCGTTTTCCCCGTTCATATCTGGGGTCTGCCGCACCGCGTCGTCGATTTCGTCGGACGCCTGGCGCCGGGCGACAATGCCTACCTTTTCGCCGTCGCGGTCAACGCCGGCCAGGTCGCGGCGACACTCCTGCAGCTGAGGCGCCTCCTGGAGGAACGAAATCTGCGTCTCGCTTCGGGATTTTCCCTCTGCATGCCCAGCAATTACATCCCCTGGGGCGGCGCACCTCCGGCGCCGAAACAGGCGGCGCTTTTCGAAAAGGCAGGCGGGAAGATCGGCCGCATCGCGGCCGTCGTGGCCGCGCGGACGCTTCAGGAGCCTGAGAAAGGACCCCTCTGGCAGAATCTGCTTTTCTCCTGGTTTTACCGGAAAAGCTTTTCCCGGGTCCCCGCGATGGATCAATCCTTCCGGGCGGATGAAAAATGCAACGGCTGCGGAATCTGTGCGAAGATCTGTCCGGCGGATAACGTCGCAATCCGGAATGATCGCCCCATCTGGCGCCATCGCTGCGAGCAGTGCCTGGCCTGCCTCCAGTGGTGCCCGCAGGAGGCGCTCCAGTTCGGCAAATCCACGACAAGCAGGAAACGCTACCGCCACCCGGAGATTCTGCTTGCCGACATGCTGGCCTGTGTCCCGTCGCGGCGTCCCTGAAGGGATCGTGCGTTCCGTGACCGCAATGCAATGACTTCAAGAGGCAAAAACCGCGGGAAATCATTTTCTTTCGGGAGGTTCAAGGACAGCGTCCCTTGCAGTGGTGCTCTCATTATGCCACCCATGACATAGTATGCAGAAATCATTATAAGAACTTGACACTTTGGTTCATCTCGGATATACGAAATTGCCGTTTTCCCGGGCGGAGACGGCCCCGCGGTATCGATGCAGTCCATGGTTTGGGTGCTGAGGCTATACGATACGAACTTTGCATTCCTCCACAGATCATCCTGAACTTCTTCCCCCACGACTGACTTGTCGCGATGGCGCGGTCGAGAACTATGGGGAGGCCGCCGACGGCATTCCCCCATTTCGGAATAAGAGATAAATTCGTCACGAAAGGAGCGCACGTTATGGAGGTAACCAGGAGAGGTTTCTTGAAGATCTCCGGTTTCGCCCTGGCGTCGAGCGGGCTGGGAATTTCCCTCAAACCCGTCTCCGCCTACGCGCAGCCGCTGAAAATCAAGTACGCCAAAGAAACCACCACCATCTGCCCCTACTGCTCCGTCGGATGCAGCATCATCGTATCCGCACGCAACGGCAAGGTTGTGAACACGGAGGGCGATCCCGGCAGCCCCATCAGCCGAGGTTCGCTTTGCTCCAAAGGCGGTTCGATCTACCAGATGTCCGTCAACAAGAACCGCCTCGGCAATCCGCTCTACCGGGCCCCCAATGCCGCCGAGTGGAAAGAGGTCAGCTGGGACTGGGCCCTCGACAAGATCGCGGAGAACGTAAAGAAGAGCCGGGACAAAAGCTTCCGCGCCAGGAACAGCAAGGGCGAGACCGTCAACCGCACGGAGGGGATCGCCTCCGTCGGCAGCGCCGCCCTCGACAACGAAGAATGTCAAGTCTATCAGAAATTCTTGAGGGGGTTGGGCCTGGTCTACATCGAACACCAGGCCAGGATCTGACACAGCCCGACTGTACCGGCTCTGGCAGAGTCGTTCGGACGCGGCGCAATGACGAATCACTATATCGATTTCAAGAATAGTGATGTGATCCTGATCATGGGCAGCAACCCTGCCTCCAACCACCCCATCTCGTTCAAGTGGATTACCAAGGCCATGGAACGGGGCGCCAAACTGCTGTGCGTCGATCCGCGCTTCACGCAGTCTGCGGCGAAATCCCATGTCTACGCCCCCCTCCGCTCCGGGACGGATATCGCGTTCCTCGGGGGGATGATCAAGTACATCCTCGACAACAACCTCATCCACGCCGATTACGTCAAGGCTTACACCAACGCCTCTTTCCTCGTGAATCCGGCCTTGCGGCTTCCGGGGGACAACAAGGGTGTCTTCTCGGGATTCGGCGATGCAAAGTACGACAAGGCGACCTGGAGCTACCAGACGGATGCAAACGGCGTCATCAGGAAGGACCCCACCCTGCGGGATCCCCACTGCGTGTACCAGCTGATGAAGAGGCACTACTCCCGCTACACGCCGGAACTGGTGACCCGCATCACCGGGACGCCCAAAGACAAGCTCCTGGAGATCTACAAGATCTACGCCTCCACGGGCAAGCCGGACAAGGCGGGCAACGTCCTCTACGCGATGGGCTGGACCCAGCACACCGTCGGCGTACAGAACATCCGCACCATGTGCATCATTCAGCTCCTCCTGGGCAACATCGGCATCGCCGGCGGCGGCGTCCAGGCCCTGCGCGGCGAAGGAAATGTCCAGGGCTCCACGGACGCGGGGCTTCTCTTTCACATCTGGCCGGGTTACCTGGGGGTTCCCACGGCGTCGATAAAAACCCTGAAGGAATTCAACGAAAAAAGAACACCCACGACGAAAGAGCCAAACAGCCTCAACTGGTGGAAGAATACCCCCAAGTACGTGGCCAGTTTCCTGCGTTCGATGTATGGGATGAACGCCACCCTCGAGGAGGCCTACGACTACATGCCCAAGATCGAGGACGGGGCCAACCATTCCTGGCTCATGCTCTTCGATCAGATGTACAAGGGCAAGTTTACCGGCTTCTTCGCCTGGGGCATGAACCCCGCCTGCAGCGGCGCCCATTCCAACAAGGTCCGCAAGGCGCTGGCGAAACTCGACTGGATGGTCAACGTCAACCTCTTCGACAACGAGACCGGTTCCTTCTGGCGCGGACCGGGCATGGACCCCGCGAAGATCAAGACCGAGGTCTTCATGCTGCCCTGCGCCGCCTCCATCGAAAAGGAGGGGAGCATCACCAACAGCGGCCGCTGGATGCAGTGGCGCTACAAGGCCGTCAATCCGCCGGGTGTGGCCCTTCCCGACGCGGATATCATGACGGAGCTTTTGTACAGAATCAAGGACCTCTACCAGAAACACGGCGGCCCCCTGAAAGAAGCCATCACGAAGCTGACCTGGGACTACGGCTTCAAGGGCGCCGACGGCAGGATCCATCACTTCGATCCCCATGCGGCGGCCAAGGAGATGAACGGCTACTTCCTCGTCGATAAGACGATCGACGATCCCGCCACGAAACAGAAGCGGGATTTCAAGAAGGGGGACCTCGTCCCGTCCTTTGCCTACCTGCAGGACGACGGCTCCACCTCGTCGATGTGCTGGATCTATTGCGGCTGCTACACCGCCGCCGGCAACATGGCCGCCCGGCGGGGCCAGAAGGACCCCACGGGGCTGGGCCTGTATTCCGAGTGGTCGTGGTCCTGGCCGGTCAACCGCCGGATCATCTACAACGGCGCTTCCGTCGACCCGACGGGAAAACCCTGGAACCCGAAGCGCGCCCCGATCTGGTGGACGGGCAGGTGGAACGGCGACGTGCCCGACGGTGTCGGCGATCCCGGCTCCGGCAGGCCGCCATTCATCATGAAGCCTGACGGACGCGGCTGCCTTTACGGTCCCGGTCTTTCCGACGGGCCTTTCCCCGAGCACTACGAGCCTCTCGAGTGCCCGGTCGAGAAGAATCTCATGTCGCCGCAGAAGCACAACCCCGTGGTCAAACGCTTCGACAAGCCCGGCGTCGGTTCCGATATCGATGCCTACGCGAGCGTCGGGAGCTGCGACCCGCGCTTCCCGTTCATCTGCAGCACCTACCGGATCAGCGAGCATTGGCAGACGGGTGTGCTGACGCGGTGGTGCCCGTGGCTTGCGGAAATGCAGCCCGGGATGTTCGTGGAAATCGGCGTGGAACTGGCCAAAGAAAAAGGCATCGCCAATGGCGAACTGGTCGTCGTCAAGTCGGCCCGGGGCGAGGTGGAGGCCACGGCCATCGTGACGCCGCGCTTCAAGCCCTTCACCATCGACGGCAACACGATTCATGAAATCGGCATCCCCTGGCATTTCGGGTGGATCACGACCGAGAACCGCCCGTACAATCCGGGCGACAAGAAGGCGGAAGTCTTCACCTTCGGCGACTCCGCTAACCTCCTGACGCCGACCATCGGCGACGCGAACACGATGATCCCGGAGAGCAAGGCCTTCATGGCCAATGTCGTGAAGAAGGGGGTGAAATAACATGGCCGAAAAGACGAAACTCATCGACCTCGCCAAGTGCACGGGCTGCCGCGGTTGCCAGCTGGCCTGCAAGCAATGGAATTCGCTTCCGGCCAGGCAGACGGTCAACCGGGGCAGTTACCAGAATCCCCCCGATCTCCAGCCCAATACCTGGATGCTGATCCGCTTCCAGGAAGTGAGTGACGACAAGGGGGGCATGAAATGGCTCTTCCGCAAGGACGGCTGCATGCACTGCACCGATGCGGCCTGCGTGAAGGTCTGCCCGAGCGGGGCGCTTCACTACACGGATCTGGGGACGGTCGCCGTCGACAACGAACGGTGCATCGGCTGCAAGGAGTGCGTAACGGCCTGTCCTTTCAACATCCCGCGTTACGACGCGGCAACGGACAAGATCTACAAGTGCGATCTGTGCCTGAGCAGGATCCAGAGCGATCTGCTCCCGGGGTGCGTGAAAGCCTGTCCGACGGGCGCGCTGAAGTTCGGCGACCGGGAGGACATGCTGAAGCTGGCCTATGCGCGCGTGAAGGAACTGGGAGGCGACGCATCGGTGTACGGGGACAAGTTCGTGAAGGGGACTCATGTCCTGTACGTCCTGCAGGAAAAGCCGGAGGTGTACGAAAAGCTCCCGCTGAATCCGCGTGTACCGCTTTCCGTCATCGTCTGGAAGGATCTCCTGAAGCCGCTGAGCCTGATCGCGGCGGGCGGCGTGCTGGCGGGTTCGTTCCTGCACTACATCACCCACGGGCCGAAGACGCCCGACGATGATGTCCAGGGCGGCGACGCCGGGAAGGGAGGGAAATGACCATGAAAAAGGGTCTCATTCAAGTTACGGACGCCTTTGAGAGGATTGTCCACTGGAGCCTGGCGATTTCCTGCCTGATCCTGTGCATCACGGGGCTGGGGATGATGTTCCACTCGTTCAATTTCATCGGCACGCTGATGGGCAGCCTGAAGTCGCTGAAATACGTCCACAACTATGCGGGCCTTTTCTTCATCGTGGCCCTGTTTTTCACGATCCGGATGTGGTGGCGCGAGGCGGGGATCTTCTCCATGCCCGAGGACCTGCAGTGGATGATGTGCGCGGGCGGCTACCTGTGGCACGTGGACAAAGTCCCGGAGGTGGGGAAGTACAATCCCGGCCAGAAGATGTTTTTTCTTGCCGTTGCCGTTTTCGGGGTTGTGATGGTCGTGACGGGTCTGGTGATGTGGTTTCCGCTGGAACTTCCGGTGGAGCTGGTGCGGTGGATGTATCCGCTGCACGCGCTGGGGTTCCTTACGATCTTCGCCTTCTTCTTCGTCCATTTGTACCTGGGGACGATCGGGTCGCCGGGCTCGGCGCCGGCGATGTTCAGCGGCTGGGTGACTCGTGCCTGGCTGATGAAGCAGCACCCGAAGTGGTTGAAGGAGATGGAGCACGAGGGGAAACTCGTCGTCTCCGGCGAAGAGAAGAGCGCCGGCGGGCACTAGTTCTCGGAAGCTTGATAGAAGGGGGGCATTCTCACGCCCCCCTTTTTTTATTCTCTCGGAGAACCCGCTGCGCCTTTTTTGTGTTATGATGCCGGCAAAAAATTGCGCCGCAAAATCGGCAGCCGCCTCCTCTGCTGCCCGGGCTTGCGGCTTTCAAGGCGGGATGCCATGACCATCGATCAAGCCTTCAATGAATCCGTTGATTACTACGACAACTGGATGAAAAAGGCCCTTCCGGGCTATGAGGGACTTTTCGCCGTTGCCCGGGACCTGATCCCCTTTCCTGCGAATGCCCTTATCGACGTCCTGGATCTGGGCGCGGGAACGGGACTGTTCTCGCGCCATGTGCTGGACAAGTATCCCCAGGGGTCCTTCGTGCTTTGGGATATCGCAGCCAGGATGCTTGATGTCGCACGAAAGCGCCTCGAGCCCTCCGCCGGGGGCAAGTACCGTTACATCCTCGATGATTATCGACGGATCGATTACGCTGGGACCTTCGATCTCGTCCTCTCGAGTCTTTCCATCCACCACCTTTCCGACGAAGACAAGCGGCTGCTGTTTCAGCGGATCTACCGGGCCTTGCGCTCGCCCGGCGTCTTCATCAACATCGATCAGGTCAGGGGACCGACGCCGGAAATGCAGGCGCTGTACTGGACGACCTGGCTGAAGATGGTCCGCGAGAAGGGCGGGACCGAGGAAGAGATCCAGGCCAGCGTGGACCGGCGGCAGACTTACGACCGGGAGGCCCTGCTGACCGACCAGTGCTCATGGCTGGAGGCAGCCGGTTTCCGGAACGTCGATTGTGTGTACAAGAACTGGTTCGTCGGCGTTTTCTACGCGGAAAAGCGCGAGGCGCCCCCCGCGCGGTGCGGCGCCGTTCCCCGATAGACGGCTTCCCGGCGATCGGGTCCGTCCGGGCGGTCTCTTGCCCGCGAATCAGAAGGAGGTAAGGAGGCGGCATGGGTGCTCCGGCCTTCAAACTGCAGAGCGGCTGCAGGATCGGTCATGTCCTGTCCGGCAGGTGCAACGCCTTTCTGCTTTCGAAGGGGGACAGGCATCTCCTCGTCGATACCGGCCGGAGGGGTTCAGAGAAGAAACTCGTGCAAGGGCTCGTCGATGCCGGCGTCGACGGGACAAACCTGTCGGCGCTGGTGCTGACCCATACCCATTTCGATCACGCCGAAAACGCCGCAGCGGTCCAGACAATCTTTGGAACGAAGATCATCGTGCACAGGAGCGAGGCGGATTTCCTCGGCCGCGGGGACAGTCCCTTGCCGCGGGGGACGCTGTTCTTCACGCGATGGCTGATCGCGGCGTTCGGGGCGCGGCTGCAGCGGCGCTTCCGGTATCAACCGGCGGCGGGCGACATCCTCGTCGGCGAGGACCTGGACCTGCACGATTTCGGTTTTCCCGCCGCCATCCTTCACACGCCCGGCCATTCGGCGGGATCTTTGAGCCTGATTGTCGAAAACGAAATCGCCCTCGTCGGCGACACGCTGTTCGGAATGTTCAGGGATTCGGTGATGCCGCCCTTCGCCGACGATCCGGCGCTGATGATCCGAAACTGGCGGCGTCTGCTCGATACCGGCTGCAGCGTCTTTCTCCCCGGCCATGGACGACGAATCGACAGAGACCTGTTGCAGCGCCAGGTTGAAAAACATCAGGGGCGGTACGGGGCGTGATCCACCTCCTCCGGTGGATGGATGCTTATCCCTTCACGCGGCACAAGTTCCGGATGGTACGCTCCAGGCCCTCCAGAAGAAGCGCCATCCTTCCGAAATCAAGAGAATCGATCGTATCCGAAGAACCGTGGTAGTGGGGATTGCGGTAAAAGGCGGTGTCTGTGAGCATGGCAGCCGGGTAGCCCATCTTCCAGAAGGAACGGTGGTCGGAGAAGTCCACACCGGGCACGAAGCTGACTGTGCTCAGCGTCTCGACCGCCATCCCGGTCTCCCGAATCGAAGCGGCGATATCCCGGACGAGACGCCGGGAGGAGAGATTCCCCACGACGGCGACAAAATCGGGGGTCGTGGGGAAAAAGAAGTTCATGAAAGGCAGGGGAAAGGCCTGGCCTCCCGCGGCCGTTCCATAGTAACCAAGCATTTCCAGCGAGATCATGGCGGAGACCTGTTCCCCGGCCGCCTTCGCCCGCTCGGCATAGACGAAGCTTCCCATCGACGGCGTTCGGAAGACGGGCGGTTCCTCAAGGCAGAAGAAGACCAGCCTGAGCGTCCGGTCCGGACGGCTGTCGCGCAGGAGGCGGCTCAATTCCAGCAGGACCGCAACGCCGCTTGCGTTGTCATCGGCTCCCGGGGTGCCCGTCACGGTATCGTAGTGGGCGCCGACGACCACTGTTTCCGCGGACTTCCCCTTGCCTTCAATCGTCGCGACGACGTTGCCGTACATCCTTCCCTCGTAGGGGAAGCCCTGGATATCGGGCCGGTAGCCATATCGCGCCAGCACGCTCAGGATGTAGCGTTTCGTCTCTTCGATTTTTTCGTATTCGAGAACGCTGCGCGAACCGATCCCGACGCTCAGCCGCTCGACGTGGTCGTACAGGTTCCGGGCATGAACGGAGGATATCTCCGCCGGGCTGGCGGGGACGGGGAACGCCGGGAACCACCGGACCCTGGCGAGTTCGTAGAGGATATAAACGAGCAGGACAAGAAGAATCGCAAGAGCGGTCAACGCCATTTTTCTTCTCATGAGATTCCCTGCCGGTGAAGCCGATCCCGGGAGAAAAAACTCGATTGCCATGGAAAACGCCCGCTCCCGGGCAGAACATTCTCCTGCATCCCGAAGAAAGATTATATCGATCCGATCCGATCGGGCAAGACGAAAAAGGCCTCCGCGCGGTGCGGAGGCCTCGTGTTCATATGGGCAGCGGGAGGGGGCGCATTCCCCCGCCCGTCTACCTCGGTCGATTCAGTGCGGCCTGGCAGCGCGCGAGGATCGAAAGCGTTTCGAACGGCTGCTCGATGTCCGGGTAGGTCGGCACGCCCCGCGGTTCAAGCGAGTCCTTGTAGAGATCCATGCATTCCTTGGCGGCGCTGAAGGCGACGAGGATGGGCTTCTCCGGATACTTCCGGGAAAGATCGTAAATGAAGTCCGGCGAGGGTACGCCGATATCCCGCGTCAGCATGATAATCGGCACGACGGCGTCGATGTTGGGATCCCGAAGGACGGCCTCCATGCCTTCCCGGTAACCGAATTCCACGCCGTGAACGCCGCAGGACGGCCAGATGTCCACGGGATTGCGCATGCGGATCAGGGCGGGGCTGATCTTCTGGAGGCGCTGGACAGTCTCCGGCTGCAGGTCCGGAACGGCGAGGCCGTGACCCGTGCAATAGTCCGAAAGGACCGTGAGCATGGCGCCCGAGGGGGCCAGGAAGCTGACGCGGTTTCCCCGAAGCGGCGGGAGCATGGACAAGGCCTTGGCCGCCAGCACGAGGTGCGTATACTCGTGGATGCGCACGACGCCGGCCTGGCGGAGCATCCCGTCGACGATGCGGTCTTCCGATCCCATGGCGGCGGTGTGGGCGTCGGCCGCCTTGCGTCCCGCCTCTGTCGCGCCGCCCTTGAGCATCACGACGGGCTTGATGCGCGTGACCTCCCGGGCCACTTCGAGGAAGCGCCGCGGCTTCTTGAGGCTCTCGACGTAAATCACGATTGCCTTGGTTTCCGGGTCCTGTCCCAGGTATTCCAGCGCCTCGCTCTCCTCCACGTCGATCTTGTTGCCGAGGCCGATCACGCGGGCCGGTCCGAAATGTTCGCCCGTGAGGATGTATTTCATGGTGTGGGTCGCGAAGTTTCCGGTCTGGGCGATGAACGAAACCTTGCCCCGCCGGATTTTGCCGAGCGGAAACAGGGACGATGTGAACTTGAAGGGCGTTGAGGTGTGTCCCGAGGTGTTGGGCCCCAGGGTCCGGATCCCCGTCGTCCGGAGGACCTCGACGAGTTCCTCCTGGAGCTTCGCGCGGCCTTCGTCCACCTCGGCGAATCCCCCCGCCAGCAGGACGGCGTTGCGGATTCCCCTGGATGCGCATTCCCGCAAGGCCTGGACGGTCTGTTCGGCCGGAAGGATGATGACGGCGACATCGATCCCTTCCGGAAGTTCGGAGATGGAGCGCGTCACGGGAAGCCCAAGAATCTCGCCGCCGCGCGGATTGACGGGATAAATTTTTCCTTCGTAACCGTTGGCCAGGATGTTGGCTACAACGACGTAACCGGATTTTCCTTCCGAGGCCGATGCGCCGATGACGGCGATCTGTCTCGGTTCGAAGAAGGTGGTTAAAGCATGGCTCATGAGAACATCTCCTATGTCGGCCGTTGAAAAAAGCCCGTCTGCTGTGTTTCCCTCATCATTCGCCCCTTCGACAAGCTCAGGGCGGGCTGAGGGTGTTGTCATGCTGAGCTCGTCGAAGCATCGGGGGCCTTGCATCCGGTCATTTTTGAACGGCCTCTTTCAAGAATGTCGGCCGTTGAAATACAACAGCAGCTGAAGTCCCCCGGCGTTACCGCGGTCTGTCAGGTTGCCTTCCGGATCTTCACGAGCGCGTCCACGGCCACGGGCGATCCGTCCTTCCGGATTTTCAGGGGATTGACGTCGATCGCTTCCACCTCGGGGCGGGCAAGGCCGATCTGCCCGAGGGCGACGAGGATCTTTGCCAGCGCTCCACGGTCTGCCGCCGCCTCGCCGCGGAAGGAGTCGAGAACCTTCGCGGTTCGAATGTCGGCCATCATCTGCTGCGCATCGAAGTCCGAAAGCGGCGCCACGCGGAAGACGACGTCCTGGAGAAGTTCGGTAAAAATGCCCCCCAGGCCGAACATGACACAGGGACCAAACTGGACGTCCCGAAGCAGGCCGCAGACGATCTCGCGGTTTCCCTGGATCATCTCCTGCACCAGGATCGCCTCGCATCCTGGAATGGTCAGCAGCCTTTTCCCTTCCTTGCGAACGTCGCTCCCGTTCTTGAGATTGAGGGCGATGCCCCCGACCTCGGTTTTGTGGTATAGGGTGCTGCCCGCCGCCTTCAGTACGACGGGATAGCCGAATTCGGCCGCGATCTTCGACGCCTCCTCGACATCCCGCGCCAAGGCTTCGCGGCATACCGGAACTCCGGCGCTCGCGAGCAGCCGTTTCGATTCGTACTCGTTCAGGGCGTCCTTCCCGCCCCCCAGGGCCTTTGCGATGTCATCCATAAAATTTCCTCTCTTGTCCTGGAAAAGGCACAATATCCTTAACCGAGATCCTGCAGCAGTTTCTTCAGCCGGATGAGTTTGATATCCCGCTCTCTCATCACTTCCACGGCAGATTTCCCGCCGTAATCATAAAATCCTTTTCCGTTTTTCACGCCCAGTCTGTTCTGCGCGACCAGTCCGTCGATGATCCCGGATCGGTCGTGGACTTCAGGCGGTTGATAGGCACGATTACGGAGAATTCTTTGCAGGCTGTCTATACCACCAAAGTCCATGGATTGCACCAACCCAAGCAGTGGAATCCTGAGGCCGAAACTCGCTTTGGTTGCTTCATCGATGTCTTCAGCCGTAGCGTATCCATGTTCGAGCAGATACAGGACCTCAAAGCGCAGTGCACTCTGGAGACGATTGACGATGAATCCCGGAAGAAACTTGGAAAGGACAATGGGTTTCTTCCCCAGCTGAATCAGCAGTGCTTTTAACGCCGTCGCGGTTTCTTGAGACGTCTGAGGGCCGCAGACGATTTCCACCAGCGGAATGATGTGAGGCGGCGCGAACCAGTGAGCAATCAGCAGCCTTTCAGGTCTTTTCACTGCGACGAATTTGAAAATATCCAGATAAGATGTATTGCTGGCGAGAATCGCATGCGGGAGGCAGATTTCGTCCAGCACTTTGAACAGTTCCTTTTTGGTCCGGGGTTCTTCAAAAACCGCCTCGATGACCAAATCGGCCCCTTCGCAGGCCTTCTCCAGAGATGGAGTCGTTTGAATCCGATTGAGGATGTTCGGCTGCTCCATCTCGCTCAGGAGATCAAGCTTGACCAGCGTCCGCAGGTTGCCTTCTATCAAGTTCCTGGCCCTGGGCAGGGCGTCTGCGTTCTTGTCGGTCAATTGCACGGGGAAACCGCCCTGAGCGAATACCTGCGCGATCGAATGTCCCATGGTTCCCGCTCCGACGACCGTTACGTTCTGTATGCGGATCATCTGTTCGATTTCCTCATGCATGTCAATGTTCACGCCCATTTTCAGGAATCTTGCCATACTCAAAAATGCCTTTGTCGATAACGAGGTCGCCCGTCTTCGAGTTGAGGACGCGCCAGACCGCCTCACCCGCGGCGGTCTTCCAGATGAGGATCTCGATCGGATCGCCCGGGTAGAGAGGCTTCGAGAAGCGGCAGGCCATCCGGCGGGCCATTTCGGGATGCCCGGGGCAGAGGCTCTTGATTAAGGCCCGGCAGGAAAATCCGTGGGTGCAAAGCCCATGCATGACGGGTTTCTCGAATCCGGCCATGGCGGCAAATTCGGAATCCACGTGGAGCTTGAAGAAGTCACCGGACAACCGGTAGAGGAGCGGCTGATTGGGAGAGGGCGTTTCTCTGACACGGAAGTCGGGCTCGCACGCGGGGAACTTCACGACCCTGGCGGGTGCGTTCTGACCGTCGAAGCCGCCATCCAGCGGCGAGAATATCGTGTGGATGTTGGTGAAAAGCTTCTGTCCATTGCTGTGAGAAGTATTGCTTTCCCAAACGATCAATGCCCCTTCTTCGCCCTTGTCATAGTAATTCAGAATTCTTGCTTCTGTAATGAAAGCACCGGACGTTGGAATGGGATTGTAAAAGACAAGTTCCTGTTCTCCATGCAGTATCCCTGCGACATTGACACCGGAGGCAGCCTTCACTTCAGCCAGGATATTCAAGACGGCCGCAATGGAGAAAGAAGGGATGACCTTCAGATGTTTTTCATATACATAATCCAACTCGTCGAATCCCGAGCCCACGCCGAGCGCATAGAGGATCACATCCTTCCAGTCGTAATGCCTCGTCAACGGACCGATCTTGCGGCCTATCGCGTCCAGGTTCAGCGCCATGGATTCTGTCGTTCCTTCAATCCGAAAACTATGACCGGAACAATTGTGGTCACGCGGATGTTTTTTCTTCTGCGAGTAATTTTCTCAACGCGGCTCTGCCATCACGCATGATCTCTTCGATAAGCTGAATCGCAGAAAAACTGTCCCTGTTCTTGATCGATTCAAATAACGCTTGATTCAATTTGAGAGAGCGCTCAATGCGCCCGGGGGCCGTCATGCTCAAATAACGAAACCGCTGGACCAGCTTTCCAAATTGACGCATTAAAGCAACCAAACGGCCATTGGTGCAATGCTCGGACAGATAATCGTAAAAATTCATATTTGATCTGTAATAGGCATAGATATCTTTCTTTGCAACGCTTTCCTCCATCTTATGCAGGTACCGTCGCAGTTTGTCGATAAAATGCGGTTCATATTCCCCCTTTGCGATGATGATCTCCGTAGATAGGCAGAGGAGCGCTTCTCGAATTGGATAAATCTCATCGATATCTTCGATGCTGATCTTCGATACGAAAAAACCGCGTCTCGGTATATACGTGACAAAGCCATCTTTCTGCAGGTTCAGCAGAGCCTCACGGATCGTTGACTTGCTGACTTTTATCGCTTCGGCGATTTCGTCGGGCAGCAATCGATCGCCGGCTTGCGCTTTCCCACTGATAATCATTTTTTCCAAATATTCGATCGTGCTTCGTGCGAGCGATACGGGAACAGCAAAATCTCTTACGGGGTTTTTCTTTGTATCTTGGGCGATCATATCAATCTCGCTTCGTTGGCGGTGAAGTTCAGTCCATGAAGAGGCATGCGATATGCTAACAGGTCATAGAAAATCGCCGATGGAATTGTCAAGTGCTTATTTTATATTTAAGCAGATTGAATAATATAAATGGCTTATATGATAATCATTTTTGGTAAACATTTAATTTTTAAAAATAGATAATTTGCCATGGACACTGAAGGGGGAAGATGGTATCCAAGGCTCAACTACCTATGGGACAGTCTTCACTGCGGACAGGCGCCCTTTGTTTCGGCCGCCGCCGAGTTGTGATGAATTGCTCCTGCGGGGCTCCGCACATCCTGTTCAGCACAGGAGAGGCGCCCCCCCCAATCGTGTGTTGGGATATCAGGTTTTCAGAAATATGATCCGGGGTGACATGAAAGGAGAGGCAAAAGGGAAGTGACTCCCATCACGGGCTCCTCGAGGAGCAACCGGCTTCCGCCTGCTTTGCGGTCCGGCGGCGTCCGCCGTCCATTTCGTCAGAAAAACGCCGTTCGGGCAGGACTGCCGGGCCATCCCCAGGGCACGGGAAGGCTGCTTAAGCGGACGATTCTTGAATCCATACAGTTGAGGGACAACGATGCGGGCTCAATCGAATAAATTGCGGACCGTCGCGGAGGCCATCGCCATGATCCGGCCGGGCTTCCGGATCATGGTCGGAAGTTTCGGGATGGCGGGGTATCCGGAGCAGCTGATCGAGGCGCTTGCGGCAAGCGGCATCGGAGACCTGACGATCATCAGCAACGACATGGGATCCCCGGGTATCGGCCTCGGGAAACTGCTTTCCAACGGGCAGGTCCGGGCGCTCATCGGCAATTACTACAACTGGAACCCGGAAGTCGCCCGGAACTACAATGAGGGAAGGATCTCCGTCACGCTCGTCCCCCAGGGCACGTTCGCCGAGGCGATCCGGGCCGGGGGAGCGGGAATCCCGGCCTTCTACACGCCGACGGCCGTGGGCACGGATATCGCCAAGGGGAAGGAGACTCACGATTTCGACGGGAAGACCTATCTCCTCGAACGCGCACTGCGGGCGGATGTCGCCCTGATCAAGGCCTGCAAAGCGGACGAACTGGGGAATCTCGTCTATTACAAGACGGCACGAAACTTCAATCCTCTGATGGCGACGGCCGCGGACCTCACGATCGTCCAGGCGGATGAACTGGTTCCGAAGGGCAGCCTGGACCCGGAGGCCATTGTCACGCCTCATTTGTTTGTGCACGTCATTACCCTCAAGGAGTAGCGGAACATGATCCAGTTGCCGGAAGGTACGGTCAAGGAGAGGATAACGCGAAGGATCGCCCGGGAGTTCATCGGCAGCCAAAGGCCCATGTTCATCAACCTGGGTGTCGGCATGCCGACCCTGGTGGCCAATTATCTTCGCGGCGAGGAAAATATCTATCTGCAGGCGGAAAACGGCATGCTGGGGGTGGGAACGCAGGCGCCGCCCGAGAAGGCGGATCGGCAGCTCATCAATGCCGGGCGCCAGCCGGTGACGGAAACGCCCGGCTGCTGTTTCTTCGACAGCGCGACCTCTTTCGGAATGATCCGCGGCGGGCATATCGATGTTACGGTGATCGGGGCCTTCGAAGTGGATGAGAAGGCGAACATCGCCAACTGGATCATTCCCGACGGCAAGATGCTGGGGGTGGGCGGGGCGATGGACCTGGTAACGGGCGCCAAGCGCGTCATCGTTGCCATGCAGCATCTGGACAGGAAAGGGATATCCAAGTTGAAGAAAGCCTGCTCGCTGCCCATCACGGGATTCGGCGAGGCGGATCTCGTCGTGACGGAACTGGGCGTTTTCCGCTTCGAGGGCGGCCGCTATATCCTTGCGGAGATTGCCCCCGAAGTGACGCTGGAAGAGATCAGGAAGATCACCGATGCGGCTTTCGACGTGGCAGGCGATCTCAGAACGATGACAACCTAGAATCCACCGGCGCCGTCATCGCTGAGACGTATTGCTGTCGTTCAAGAAGCAAGGAAAAGAATCAGTCGCCCTATGTTCTTCGGATGGCGGATTGTCATATCCTGCTTCCGTTCCGGCCGCTGTGCCGTTATCCCCGGCGCATCCTTGCCCAGCGGAAGAGGGCGGCAAGCGCCGCCACCGGGCGCTCCGACGTGTAGGGGAAGGCCGGGATGCCGTTTTCCTCCAGGTAGGCTGCGGCGGCTTCCGCCTCGACGTCGCCCGACAGGGCGGCGACGACAGGTTTGGGTTTCTTGACCTTCTCCACTTCCTGCTTGACCTTGACGAGCACCTTGGCAAAGATCATCGGCGGCGTGATGAGGGTATGCCAGTATCCCAGGACGAGAGCGTCCACCCGATCATCCTCCAGGGCCAGCCGGATCGTCGCCTCGTAGGTCGTGGGAGGCTCGCCGCCCGTGATGTCGACGGGGTTGCCCGTGGCCCCGAAAGGCGGGATGTACTTCCGGAAGGCGGCGTCCAGATCGGGATCCATTTTCATCAGGGAGAGGCCATGCCGGCTGAGACCGTCGGCGATGAGGGCGCCGAGGCCGCCGGCGCCGGTGATGACCAGGATATTTTCGCCCTTGGGGACCGGCAGCATCTGGAAGATCCTTGCGTAGTCGAGCATGCCCTCGAGATTCGGGGCGCGGACCACGCCGGCCTTGGCGAAGGCGGCGTTGTAGATCCGGTCGTCGCCGGCAAGCGCCCCGGTGTGAAATGAGGTGGCCCGTTCACCCAGCTGCGTGGCCCCGCTCTTGAGAACGACGATGGGTTTGGCCTTGCCGACCTTCTGTGCCGCCCGGATGAAAGCATCGCCGTCCTTGATATCCTCAGCGTGCATGACGATGACGCGCGTGTTGGGGTCCTGGCCGAAGTATTCGATCAGGTCGTCCTCGTCGACGTCGCTCTTGTTGCCCACGCCGACGATGGCGGAGATCCCCATCTTGTGTTTGCGGGTGTAACCGATGATCGCCATGCCCACGCCGCCGCTCTGGGCGGTGAAGGCTGCAGCGCCGCGTTCCGTATAGGGGATGCAGAACGTGGCGCACAGGTCTTCCGGCGTATAGTAGATGCCGAAGATGTTCGGACCGAGGATGCGGACGCCGTATTCGCGCGCCCTCGCCAGAAGTTCCTCCTGGAGCTGGACATTGCCGGTCTCCGCGAAGCCGGAGGCGAGGACAACGGCGCCGGCGATGCCGCGTTTGCCGATCTTCGTCACCTCGTCAGGGATGAACTTGGCCGGGATGACAATGATCGCCACGTCCACGGGATCGGGGACGTCCATAATGTCCCGGTAGCTTTTGAGCCCCATGATCTCTTCGCCCTTGGGGTTGATGGGATAGACCTTGCCGCGATAGCCCCCGCCGAGGATGTTCTTCATCGTCGAGCAGCCCAGCTTGGAGGGGTCGTTGGAGGCGCCGATGACGGCGATTCCCCTCGGCGCGAAGATGCGCCTGGTCGCGCCGAGGATCTGGTCCGTGCTGTAGGCCGTCTTGGAGACGCGGTTCGGCTCGCCCAGCATCATGCGGACATCGGCCACGACGGCGCCGCGGCCGGCGGCGATGATGGGATTCAGATCCGCTTCGACGATCTCCGGGTGGTCCGCGACGAGGCGGGACAGCTTTTCCAGGATATCGGCCACCGCGGCCTTGTTCACCGCCGGACGGCCGCGGAATGCTTCGAGGAGCGGAGCGGCATGGATCTCCTTCATCATGGCCAGCGCCTCGTCCCGCGTCACGGGAGCGAGACGGAAGACGACGTCTTTCATGACCTCTACGGAGACGCCGCCCATCCCGAACATGATGGCCGGACCGAACTGGCGGCTGAACTTCGCCCCGGCGACCAGTTCCACGCCCTGCGGCGCCATCGGCTGAACCAGGACGCCCTTGACGGCGGCGCCCGGCTTGTATGCCCCGGCGGCCTCGACGATGGCCGCAAAGGCCTTGCGGACTTCGCTGTCCTTCCCGATGCCGAGGCGGACGCCGCCCGCCTCCGACTTGTGGACGATATCCGGCGAGGCGATCTTCATCGCCACGGGATAGCCGAGCCGCCGCGCCGCGGCGACGGCGGACTTCGCGTCGGCGGCCACGGTTCCCCCGCAGAAGGGGATGCGGTAGGCCTTCAGAAGTTCGGCGCATTCCGCAAAGGTCAGCAGGGTCCTTCCCTGTTTTTTTGCCTTCTGCAACAGAGCGTCCGCTTTTTTCATGTTCCCTCCTGGGGGAGAAATTTTGAGCACAGTTCCGCTGCGCTTATCATAAGCTACCTGTGTTTTCAACCATCAACAGGTTTCGTTCCGCGCCGTACTTTGGGCTTGACAGGCGTGGCGAATTCGGATAGTAGAACCGACTCCAATATCTCGAGAACATTCGACAAGGAGGCATTTTTGCTAAAGCATCGTTCAGCGCAAAAGAGAGCCCGGCAGAGCGTAAAGATCACCCAGCGCAACACGTCGGTCAAGTCGGCGGTGAAAACGAAGGTGAAGGCGGTGATGGCCGCGGCGGAAGCCAAGGATGTCGAGGCCGCCAAGAAAGCGCTGGTCGCTGCTGTTCCGGCCCTGGCGAAGTCTGCAGCGAAGGGTGCGATCCACAAGCGGAACGCTTCCCGGAAGATTTCCCGCTTGACCAAGGCCGTGAACGCGATCGCGAAGTAGGCCCCTCTTCACGCGCTTCAGAACCCGGACATCATCAATCGATAAGCCTTCTCGGCCGTGTCGTTTGCCAGCTTGTTGAGGTTGTTCCTCCGGTTGGTCTGCGTAACGGTCGGATTTGCCGGGTCGACCGTGTAGTCCGCGGTGCCCGAGAGCCCGCTCCCCGTCCAGACCGCCTTTCCCGAGTTCCGATCCTCAAGGGTAATATTCAGCAGGGCCGTCAGCCGTTCTTCCGCGGCGAGATTGGTCGCGCGGTAGGAAAGCGGAGCG
Organism: Syntrophaceae bacterium UBA6109; assembly: GCA_002428445.1. The sequence goes on along the minus strand of DIWJ01000016.1, from coordinate 50,079 downwards.
CTCGAGAGCCCCTCGATGCTGCCGCGCAAAACCGCGTCGGCCGTTTCTTGCGCGTCGGCCAGCTTGAAACGCGTTCCCCGTATAATCTGGTCCACGAAGGCGGCGCGGACCTGGTTTTCGAAATTGGCTTCGCTCGTCTTGTTCGCGAAGATCTCCACGAAGACGGTGCGGATCTCGGGCGGGAGGTTTTCCCCGCCCGGCGAGAAGCGATAACCGCAGCCCGCGCATATCAGGAACAGAAGAAATACCAGCCACGCGCCGGCACCCCTTCCGGAAAATCCCAGCCGGCGACCTTTCCCGTCCATGACAGCCTCCGCCTCAGCCTGCAACCACGATGTTGACAAGCCGCTTGGGGACGTAAAACTGCTTCAGCACCTTTTTGCCCGCAATGAATTTCGCCGTCTTCTCGTCCGCCAGGGCCATCGCCTTGACCTGTTCCTCATCCTCGTCGACCGACACGCTGATCCGGCTGCGGACCTTGCCGTTGACCTGGATCACGATCGTGATTTCCTCCTCCGAGGCTGCGGACGAATCGAACTTCGGCCAGGGCATGTCGGCGAGGTTTTCCCTGCGGCCCAGAAGAGACCACATCTCCTCGGCGACATGGGGGATGAGCGGGGCCATGAGCAGGAGGATCGTCTCGATCGCCTCCCGCACGACGCCCAGGGCCTTGGCGTTGTCCCGGGCGGGACGCTCCAGCGCGTAGAGGGTGTTCAGGAGTTCCATGACGGCGCTGATCGCCGTGTTGAAATGGAAGCGGTCCTCGATGTCCCGGGTGACCTTCTTGATGGTCTGGTGGATCTTCCGCCGCAGGCCTTTCAGGGACTCGTCGAGCTCCGTCTTCCCGTCGAAGGGCGCGACATTGCAGATGTCATCGTTGTAATCGTTCACGATCCGCCAGATCCGGCTGATGAAGCGGAATGAACCCTCCACTCCCTGATCGCTCCATTCGAGATCCTTTTCCGGCGGCGCCGCGAAGAGACAGAAGACCCGGACGGTATCTGCGCCGTATTCGCGGATCAGGTAATCGGGATCGACCACGTTCTTGAGCGACTTGGACATCTTTTCCGTTTTGCCGACGACGATCTCCTTCCCGCAGTGGACGCATTTCCCCTCCTGCACTTCGGAAGGAAGGAGGTAGCCGTGTTCGGGGCAGCGCGTCGACTCCTTGCAGACCATCCCCTGCGTCAGGAGGTTCGTGAAGGGCTCATCGACGTCGATGACGCCGAGGTCGCGGAGCACCTTCGTGTAAAACCGGGCGTAGAGCAGGTGCAGGATCGCATGCTCGATGCCGCCGATGTACTGGTCGACGGGCATCCAGTAGGCGACGCGCTTCCTGTCGAGGCCGGGCGCCCTGTCCATGTCGGGGCAGCAGAACCGGTCGAAGTACCAGGAGGACTCGACGAAGGTGTCCATGGTGTCGGTTTCGCGGGCCGCCGGTCCTCCGCAGCGCGGGCACTTCGTCTCGCGGAAGGCCTGGATTTTGGCCAGCGGCGATCCGCCTTCGCCCGTAAATTCCACATCCGTGGGAAGGATGACGGGCAGGTCGGCTTCCGGCGCCGGCACGGTCCCGCATTTTTCGCAGTTCACCACCGGGATCGGGGCGCCCCAGTAGCGCTGCCGGGAGATTCCCCAGTCGCGCAGGCGGTACTGGATCGTGCGCTTTCCCCGGCCGATGGACTCGATGTAGTCGGCGATCGCCTCCATCGCCTTCGTGTTTTCCATCCCGTCGAAACGGCCGGAGTTGACGAGGATACCGTCCTCGACGTAGGCCTCCTTCATGGTGGAGGTGTTGAGCGTCCGGTCGGGCGGTTGGATCACGACAATCAGCGGAAGGTTGTATTTCTTGGCGAACTCGAAGTCGCGCTGGTCGTGGGTGGGGACGGCCATGACGCATCCCGTGCCGTAGTCGGCCAGGACGAAGTTGGCGGCGAAGATGGGCATCTTCTTGCCCGTGACGGGATTGAGGCAGTAGGATTCGAGGAACATGCCCTCTTTTTCGTAGTACTCGGACGTGCGGAGTTCCTTGTCCTGCCGCTTGATCTTGTCGGAGAATTGCCTGACCTGCGCCTCGCAGGGCTTTCCACGGACGAGGTCCATGACGAGGGGGTGTTCAGCGGCGACCAGCATGAAGGTGGCCCCGAAGATCGTGTCCTGCCGCGTCGTGAAAACCTGAATCGCCTTGCCGGATCCGTCCGCCATGGGGAAGGATATTTCGCAGCCGTGGCTCTTGCCGATCCAGTTGCGCTGCATGATGAGGACCCGTTCCGGCCATCCGGGAAGCTTGTCGCAGTACTCGAGAAGTTCGTCGATATAGGCGGTAATGCGGAAAAACCACTGTTCGAGGTATTTTTCGATCACCTCCGACGAGCAGCGCCAGCAGAGCCCGCTTTCGACCTGCTCGTTGGCCAGCACCGTCTTGCAGTGGGGGCACCAGTTGACCGCGGAGGCCTTCTTGTAGGCGAGTCCCTTCTCCAGCATCCAGAGGAAGAACAGCTGTTCCCAGCGGTAATACGCGGGCTCGCAGGTCGAGATCTCGCGGTCCCAGTCATAGCTGAAACCCATCCGCTTGAGCTGCTTCTTCATGAAGGCGATGTTGTCGTTCGTCCAGCGGGCGGGATGGATGCCGTGTTCGATCGCCGCGTTTTCGGCCGGCATGCCGAAGGCGTCCCAACCCATCGGGTGAAGAACGTTGAACCCCTGCATGCGCTTGTAGCGGGCCACGACGTCCCCGATGGTGTAATTCCGGACGTGCCCCATGTGGATCTTTCCCGAGGGGTAGGGGAACATTTCGAGCAGGTAATATTTCTTTTTCGCGGGGTCTTCACCGACCTTGAAGATGCCCTGCCGTTCCCAGTGCGCCTGCCATTTTTCCTCGATTTCCTGCGGATGGTATTTCCCGTCGCTCATCTTCCGAGATCTCCTCTTTTTCAGCGACCTCTCAGGAAGGCGTCTCCGCCAGCTCGCCGGCGGCGGGCGGCGCCGAGAGAAGCTTCTCCCTGAGGGTCTTCATGCGTTCGAAGGCTGCGGCCGTTTCTTCTTCGTGATTGTCCTGGACACAGAGCTGCAGCCTGTCCACAATCCTCCTGTCGGCAGACCCGGTCTCCAGATACCCCCACAGCATGGCTTCCGCTGTTTCCTGGATGCTCAGCCGCGGTTTCCCCGCCGTGGGGACATTGACGGCGAAGCTGCGGCACAGCAGGTCGCTCATCGTCTCTACGATCCGGCACCCCGCCTCGTACAGTCGTCCCTGCGTCGCTTCGGAAATCGGACCCAGACCGAAGAGGATCAGCCTCTTCACCGCAATGCGGTCCGGCTGCGGAAGGATCACCTTTTCACCGAAGGCGGCCGAAATTCTCCCGCGGGCGATCTCGGTGGAGAGGAGCCCGTTCAGGCGCCAATCCACCAGACCCGAGTAGCCCCTGGGAGGCCTCTCGTCGGTATAGACCGCCAGCACGAGGTTCTCCTCGTAAAGGCTCTCAGGGGGCGTCTTGATGATTGTCAGATCCATTTTTCCCGTACAGCTTCATATACAGGGCATCCAGGATGCCGTTGATGAAAGCCCCGGAATTTTCCGATCCGTAATCCTTGCCTAGGTCGATCGCCTCATTGAGCGTCACCTTTGGCGGGATGTCCGGACAGTGCAGAAGCTCGAAGACGGCCATCCGGAGGATGCTTCTGTCGACCCGGGACATCCGGGAGATCGTCCAGTTTTCAGAAAACTCGCCAATCAGCTGATCGATTTCCTGACGATGGTTCCAGGTGCCCTCAACGAGATGGAGCGCGAATTGCTTCGTCTCGTCGGGGGAGTCAAAATTCTTCCAGTACAGATCGACCGCCTCTTGCGGGCCGGTTCCTGAAACATCGAGTTGGTAGAGAACTTGCAGGGCTATCTCCCTGGCTTTTCTTCGGTGGTGCATCCAATCCTCAAATGCAGATACGGCCCTGCTGCTGCCGGCAGAGGGCCGTATTCCCTGCGCGCTGCTTTATAGTCTCTTGAACAGGTCGACCATCTCAATCGCTGTCATGGCCGCGTCCCATCCCTTGTTCCCGGATTTCGTCCCGGCCCGTTCGATTGCCTGTTCAATCGTATCCGTCGTCAGCACGCCGAAGGCGACAGGGACTTCCGTTTCGAGTCCGACGGCGGCGATCCCTTTGGAGACTTCGGCGCTGATGTACTCGAAATGCGGCGTCGCGCCCCGGATGACGGCGCCCAGGCAGATCACCGCATCGCATCCCTTTCCCTTCGCGACCTTCTTCGCGACGAGCGGCAGTTCAAATGCCCCGGGGACCTTGATGATGGAAATGTCCTTCTCGTCGGCTCCGGCACGGGTCAAGGCATCCACCGCCCCATCGATGAGCCGGGAGCTGATGAAGTCGTTGAAGCGGCTGGCCACGATGGCGAACTTCATTCCCTTGGCGATGATCTTTCCTTCGACGATTTTCGTCATAACGGCTCTCCTCATGGTGGTTGTTCCCCCGGTACCGGCCTCTTTCGAGGGCGTCCCTTCCATATCAGATGCGGAGCACAGTGCGCAAGCGACAGCCTGAGAAAACTTCACAACGCGTTGTCACGACATCTTCAGCATGTGCCCCATTTTCTTTTTCTTGGTCTTCATGTATCGCAGGTTGTGCTCGGTGGGTTTCAACTCGATGGGCACCCGCTCGGTGATGGTGATCCCGTATCCCTGAAGGCCGATGTACTTGCGGGGGTTGTTCGTCATGAGCCGCATCTTCTTCACGCCGAGATCGACGAGGATCTGGGCGCCGATGCCGTAGTCGCGGAGGTCTTCTTTGAAGCCGAGCGCGATATTGGCTTCCACCGTATCCATGCCTTGTTCCTGCAGTTCGTAGGCCTTGATCTTGTTGACGATGCCGATTCCCCGTCCCTCCTGGTGCATGTACACGATGACGCCCTTGCCGAATTCGTCCACCATCTTCATGGCCTGCTGGAGCTGGTCGCCGCAGTCGCAGCGCTCCGAGCCGAAGACGTCGCCCGTCAGGCATTCCGAGTGGACCCGCACCAGGACCTCGTCCTCGGGCCCGATTTCTCCCTTGGTCAGGGCAAGATGCTTCATGTCGTCGACGTCGTTCTCGTAGACGATGAGCTTGAATTCGCCGCCGTAACGGGTGGGAATGGTGGCGGAGGCGGCGCGGCGGATCATCGATTCATGCTGCATCCGGTAATCGATGAGGTCCGCGATGGTCGCGATCTTGAGCCCGTGCTCCTTTGCGAAGACCTCGAGGTCCGGCATCCTCGCCATGGTGCCGTCGTCTTTCATGATCTCGCAGATGACCCCTGCGGGGTGCAGCCCGGCGATTCTCGCCAGGTCGACGGAACCTTCGGTCTGCCCGGTCCGGACAAGGACGCCGCCTTTGCGCGCCCGGATGGGGAAGATATGGCCGGGGCTGACGAGATCTTCCGCTTTTGTGGACTCGGCAACGGCCGTGCGAATGGTCGTTGCCCGATCGGCCGCCGAGATGCCCGTCGTCACGCCGCACTTGGCTTCGATGGAGACGGTGAAAGCCGTACCGAAGCGCGACTTGTTGTCTCTCACCATGGGCATCAGGCGCAGCCTGTCGGCATGGTCTTCCGTGAGCGTCAGGCAGATCAGCCCCCGTCCGTACCGGGCCATGAAATTGATGGATTCGGCCGTGACAAACTCTGCGGCCATGCACAGGTCGCCCTCGTTTTCCCGGTCTTCGTCGTCGACGAGGATGATCATCTTACCCTTCTTGATGTCTTCGAGGGCCTCTTTAATCGTACTGACTGCCATAACCACATCCTTTGCAGAGGCGATCACGAAATCCCGCAGGCTACCGCAGGAACCCGTGCTTCGCCAGAAAATTCAGATCCAGATCCGTCTGATGCTCCGAACCGCCGCGTGTTCCCGGCGCGGCGAGCAACTTTTCCACGTACTTGGCGAGGATGTCCGTCTCGACGTTCAGCGCGTCGCCGGGCTTGCGAAACTGAAGTGTCGTTGTCCCGGCCGTTTGCGGAATGATGTTAACATAAAAACGGTCTTTTTCACACCGGTTCACGGTGAGGCTGGCGCCGTCCACGGCGACGGACCCCTTTTCGACGATGTAGCGCATCCACTCCTGGGCCACGGAGATCCCCAGGATCGTCGAGGCGGATCTGCGCTGCTGATCGACGAGCGCTCCCACGGTGTCGACGTGTCCCAGGACAAGGTGCCCGCCGAGGAGATCGGAAAGACGCAGCGATTTTTCCAGGTTCACGGATGTTCCGGCCGCGGCCTTGCCCAGCGTGGTCCGGCTGAGCGTCTCCGCCGAAACATCTGCGGTGAAGGTCGAGCCACGGAGAGCCGTCACGGTCAGGCAGGCGCCGCTGACGGCGATGCTGTCACCCGTTTTCACATCCGCCAGGTCCAGGGCGGTATCGATTTCGAGAACGGCGTCGCCGCCCTTTCTTTCGAGGCGGCGGACGGTACCCATGCCCTGGACAATGCCCGTGAACATCGTTTTATCCTTCGTCGTCTCCGCGGTTTTCCTTTGCGGGAGCGGGGGACGGCTTCGAGGGTTGGCTTTTTCCGTTCATCAGGTCTTTGAGTTCTTCCATGAAATCGCCGACGTCGCGGAACTCCCGGTAGACGGAGGCGAAGCGGACATAGGCGACGGCATCGAGTCCCTGCAACTCCTGCATGATCTTCTCGCCGATGATCGTCGAGGAGATCTCCTTGCCCTGCAGGTCCTGGCAGGCCCGCTCGATATTTTCCACGACCGTCTCGATGCGCTCGATGCTGATCGGCCTCTTCTCGCAGGCCTTGAGGATTCCCGTGCGGATCTTGGATCGGTCGAAGGCCTCCCGGCGCCCGTCCTTTTTCACCACCATGGGCAGGACTTCTTCCACGAACTCGTAGGTGGTGAAACGCTTCGAGCACGCAAGACACTCGCGGCGGCGGCGGATGGCGCTGCCGTCCTTGCTGATACGCGAGTCGATCACGCGATTCTCGCCGTTGGCGCAAAACGGGCATTTCATATCGAGGACACTTCGATGCCGGATTCCTTGAACATTTCGCGCGCCAGATCGTCGGCGTAGCCCTGCCGGTAGAGAACCTTCCGGATGCCGGAGTTGATGATCATCTTGGCGCAGATGACGCAGGGGTGGTTCGTGCTGTACAGCGTCGAGCCGTTGATGCTGACGCCGTGCAATGCCGCCTGGATGATGGCGTTCTGTTCCGCGTGCAGCCCGCGGCAGAGTTCGTGGCGCTCGCCGGAAGGGACCTTCATCTTTTCCCGCAGGCATCCCACGTCCAGGCAGTGCCGGACGCCGGAGGGGGCGCCGTTGTATCCCGTGGCCAGGACGCGGCGGTCCCGCACCAGGACGGCGCCAACGCTTCGCCTCAGGCACGTGGACCGCTTTGCCACGAGCGACACGATATCCATGAAATACTCGTCCCAGCCCGGCCGCTGCGGAGCCGCTTTTGAAGCCTTCTTCCCGCCGGATGCCTTGAGCTTCGGGCCAGATTCCGGGACGCCCGGTTTACTTTTCACGGTTCAGTCTCTCCCGGTAAAGCGGAAATTGGTCGCACAGCTTCTGCACCTGTCCGCGGATCTCCCGGATCTTCGCCTCGTCGTTCAGGGAGGCGAGAGTTTCCGCGATCAGGCCGGCGATCGTCTTCATCTGGGGTTCTTTCATCCCCCGGGTCGTCACCGCCGGCGTGCCGATGCGGATGCCGCTCGTGATCTGCGGGCCTTTCGTATCGAAGGGAATGCCGTTCTTGTTGACGGTGATGCCGGCGCGGTCGAGCCCATTCTGGGCGTCGACGCCCGTCACGCCCTTCACCGACAGGTCCACGAGCATGAGGTGATTGTCGGTTCCGCCGGACACGAGCCGGAATCCATGAGAAACCAGGGCATCGGCCATGGCCTTGGCGTTGAGAAGAATCTGCTTCTGGTAGACGCGGAATTCCTCCGTCAGCGCTTCCTTGAATGCCGCCGCTTTGGCGGCGATGATGTGCATGAGAGGCCCGCCCTGGCTGCCCGGGAAGACGCGGCTGTTGAGGGTCTTGGCGTAGGCCTCCTTGCACATGATGAGGCCGCCGCGGGGTCCGCGCAGCGTCTTGTGGGTGGTGCTCGTCACGTATTCGCACATCGGGATCGGGGAGGGGTGCAGACCGGCCGCGACAAGGCCGGCGATGTGCGCGATGTCGGACATGATGACGGCGCCGCAGATGTCGGCGATCCGGCGAAATTCGGCGAAATTGATCGTCCGCGGGTAGGCGCTCGCGCCGACGACGATCATCTTCGGTTTGTGCTTCTTCACCAGATCCTCGACTTCGTTGAAGTCGATCGTCTCCGTCTTCCGGTCCACGCCGTACGGGACGATGTTGTAGAGCTTGCCCGAGAAATTGGCGGGGCTGCCGTGGGAGAGGTGGCCGCNNGAAATAGACGGCCATGTTCGCCTGCGTCCCCGAATGGGGCTGGACGTTGACGTGGTCGCATCCGAAGAGTTTCTTGCAGCGCTCGATGGCGAGGGTTTCGGCGATATCGACAAACTCGCAGCCGCCGTAGTAGCGCTTGCCCGGATAGCCTTCCGCATATTTGTTGGTCATGATGCAGCCCTGGGCTTCCAGGACGGCCTCGCTCACGAAGTTCTCCGAGGCGATGAGTTCCAGCCCGCCGGCCTGCCGGGCGGTTTCCTTCTGAATGGCATCGTACAGTTCCCGATCCGTCTGTTTCAAGATCGACATGAGTATTCCTCCTTCTCCCGCGGAGTTATATCCGCGGAGATGCATATCACGAAAAGAGGGAGTTCGCACGGCGCTTTTTCCCCGAGCGGCCGCTCAGGAGGACTTCAGCGAATCCTCGATCGTTCCGATTTTCTCCAGCCGCCGCTGATGGCGGCCTCCTTCGAAGCCCGTCTGCAGCCAGACCTGCGTAATGTCGCCTGCCGTGTTGGGGTCGGTGCGCCTGCCCGCGAGGACCAGGATGTTGGCATTGTTGTGCTGCCGGCTCAGCCGGGCGGTCTCCACGTCCATGCACAGGGCCGCCCGTACGCGCGGGAAACGGTTCGCCGCGATGCTCATCCCGATTCCCGAGCCGCAGACCAGGATTCCGCGGGAAAAGACCCCAGTGGAGACGCGCCGCGCGACCTCGGCCGCGATGTCCGGATAATCGACGGCATCGCAACTGAAAGCGCCGACGTCATCGACGGAATATCCCAGCCGGCCGAGAAGAGGCTTCAATGCCTCTTTCAGCTCGAAGCCCGCGTGGTCCGCGCCGATCACCAGACGTTTGTCTTCCGGCATGGTTCAACCTCCGAATTTTTTCAGGATCAGGACCGCGTTGACGCCGCCGAACCCGAAGGTATTGGACATGACGGTGCGGACTGCGCACTTCCGGGCCACGTTCGGGACGTAGTCCAGGTCGCATTCAGGATCGGGATGGTCGAGGTTGATCGTCGGCGGGATCACGCCATCTTCGATGGACTTGACGGCGAAGATCGCCTCCACCGCACCGGTCGCGCCCAGAAGGTGGCCCGTCATCGATTTGGTGGAAGGAACGGCGAGGGAACGGCTGTGGTTTCCGAAGGCGGTCTTGATCGCCTGGGTCTCGTAGGCGTCGTTGAGCGGCGTCGATGTTCCGTGGGCATTGATGCAGTCGATGTCTTCCGGCCGCATGCCGGCGTCGTCAAGGGCGACCTTCATGCAGCGGGCGGCGCCTTCGTGCCCCGGGGGCGGGGCCGCCATGTGAAAGGCGTCGGCGGTGCTTCCGTAGCCGGCTACCTCGGCGTAGATCTTTGCCCCCCGGTTGAGGGCGTGCTGCATCTCTTCGAGGATCACGACGCCTGACCCCTCGCCGAGGACAAAGCCGTCGCGGTCCCGGTCAAAGGGACGGCTGGCCTTCCCGGGTTCTTCGTTGCGGACGGACAGTGCGCGCATCCGGTTGAAGCCGCCGATGGCCATGGGCGTAATGGCGGCGTCGGTGCCTCCGGCGAACATGACGTCGGCGTGGCCGTAACGGATCAGGTAAAAGGCATCGCCGATGGCGCAGGTGCCGGCAGCGCAGGCGGTGACGGGACAGCTGATAGGGCCCTTCGCCCCGAAACGGATGGATACGTGGCCGGCGGCGAGGTTGGCCAGTACGGCCGGGATGGCGAAAACGGACATCTTCCTCGGGCCGCCCGAGAGAATGGCCTCTTTCTCTCTTTCGATCGTCTCCACGCCGCCGATGGCCGAGGCGATGATGACGCCGATCCGTTCGGCTTCCACACCGCCGATCGAAAGAGCCGCATCTGCGACGGCCTCTTCGGCAGCAGCCAGCGCAAAGATGATGAAATCGTCGTACCGGCGGCGCTCTTTTTTCGTGACGTACCGGAGGGGATCGAAGCCCTTGAGCTCCCCGGCGATTCTCGTATCAAAGGCGGCCGTATCGAATTTGGTGATGGGGCCGATGCCGGTTTTTCCCTTGCAGACCGCCTCCCAGCTTTCCCCGACGGAGTTGCCCACCGGCGTTACGGCGCCCAGGCCCGTTACAACCACTCTTCTGCTCAACAAAAATCCTCCAATGCTCAGGAGATCCCTTTGCTTTTCATGTAGGCGATGACGTCGCCGATGGTTCGGATCTTTCCCAGTTCGTCATCGGAGATCTGCAGGCCGAAGTTCTCCTCCATCTCCATGATGAGCTCGACGAGATCCAGGGAGTCCGCCCCGAGGTCTTCGATAAATGCCGCCTCCGGTCTGCACTCTTCTTTCGTGACTTCCAACTGCTCCATGATGATCGATATGACTTTTTCTTCCAAGGTCATGAGGTTGTCCTCCTTAGTGGATTTCGATCCCGCCCGCCGCGCCGCAGGCGGCGACGGCCCGTTGGCCTGCATGTAGAGGCCTCCGTTCACGCGCAGGATCTGTCCCGTGATATAGCCTGCCCCTTCCGGGGCCAAAAATGCCACGATACCGGCTCACGCCGTCCCCAAAGCCTGCAGGCACTTGCACAGGCTCTGCCTGTCTTCAACGTTCAGAAGACGAAAACGCGGATCGATCCGTTTGATCAGCCCGCAGAGGGTCTTCTTCGGCCCCAGTTCGATGATCGTATCGACGCCTGCTTCGGCCATTTGCGCGACCGTTTCCTGCCATCGGACCGGAGAGGTGATCTGCCGCGCCAGGAGACCGGGCGTCGTCATTCGGGAATGCCTGTCGGAAGGATCGCAGTTCGGAATCACGGGCGTTCGGCAATCCCGGAAAGAGACCCGTTTCATGTCTTCCTGGAGCTTTTGCGCCGCCTTTTCCATGAGGCTGCTGTGACAGGGTACTGAGATCGGCAGCCGGACCACCTTGGCCTGTCCCGACCGTTTGGCCTCCCCGGTGAGCCGCTCAACGGCGGCGGCATGCCCTGCCACCACGGTTTGTCCCGGCCCGTTGAAAATCGCCGGGGATAGAACCTCACCCGCTTGCCGCGCCGTCCGGCACATCTCCTCGACGTCTGCAGCCGGCGGTCCGAGGACGGCGGCCATGGCGCCCTCCCCCTGCGGGACGGCGTCCCGGTGGTAAATCGCCCGTTTCTTCACAAGCCGCAGGACATCCGAGAATCCGATGGCGCCCGCCGCATACAAGGCGGCATACTCTCCGAGACTGTGGCCGGCCATGACGACCGCTTCGGCCCTGCTCTCTTCCCGAAACAGGATGTAGACGGCGATGTCGACCGTCAGTACGGCAATCTGGGTATGGAGAGTCTCATCGAGAGCCGCCTGCGGGCCGCGCAGGCAAAGGCCGGCGACGTCCATCTCCAGAATGTCCGCCGCCTCGGCGAACAGAGAGCGGACCAACTCTGAAGATTCATACAGATCGCCGCCCATCCCAACGGACTGGACGCCCTGCCCGGGAAAGACAAGACCGATTTTGGCCATGGTCGCGCCCTGAAAGCCTTACGCTTCTGATGCTTCAGGAGGTCTTTTCGACGGACACCACTTCGCGGCCTTTGTAAACTCCGCAGTGCGGGCATGCCCGATGGGGCAGCTTCGGTTCGTTGCACTGCGGACAGGTGGAAGGCTGGGGTGCCTGCAGAAAATCGTGGGAGCGTCTCTTGTTCCGTCTTGTCTTGGAGTGTCTCTTTACTGGGTTTGGCATAAAAAATCCCTCTTTCCGGGAACGTTAAAGCTTGATTTTTTTCAATATCGCCATGCGCGGATCCACCGGGGCGGAGGCATCGCATGAACAGGCCGCTACATTGAGATTGGTTCCACAGCGCGGGCAAAGACCCTTGCATGCCTCGTCGCAGAGAACCTTGATCGGAATCTGCAGAATGATCTGTTCGAAGAGGACGGGATCGAGTTCGATCGCCTCTTCGCGGTAAAAGCAGAGTTCGGCGTTCAGTTCGTCCAGCTCGACGTCCTCTTCCTCATCGGCCTGCGTCGCGGCGGGGACGAAGGTATAGCGGAAGTCGTTTTTCATCTCCACGCGGGCCGCTTCCAGGCAGCGGCCGCAGGCCATGACAAGCGTCGTCTCCATCGTCCCTTCGACATAGACGGCCTCGCCGGCCTTGCTCAGGCGGCAGGATGCCGAGAAGGAAACGAGTTCCATGGTGTCCCGGTCGCACTCCGGAAGGTTCTCCTGGAACCAGGCATTATCCTTCGTGAGATCAATCTGTTTCCCCTCTTCGGGGATGTGAACCAACTGGACCTTCAAAACGCCGTCTCCCATGCCGCTTCGGAAAATCTCCGTCCGCCGGAAAACCCCACCGTAATAAAGTGTGGAAGTAAATTATAAAACACCAGCGTTGTCAAGGACATTTTGGCCGGCAAGATGCGGCTTGACAAAAGGGAGAGGGCTTCTATAAGGTTCGCAAATCGCAGCGAAAAGGAAAGACAGGTACCGATGACCGCAAACGACTTGATCCGCACACGCTTTGCCCCCTCTCCGACGGGTTTTCTGCACATCGGAGGGGCGCGCACGGCCCTCTTCAACTGGCTCTTCACCCGCCATGCCGGGGGAAGGTTTATCCTCAGGATCGAGGATACCGACCAGGAGCGCTCGACGGAGGACGCGACGAAGGCGATCCTCGACGCCATGCAGTGGCTCGGCCTCAACTGGGACGAGGGTCCGTTCTTTCAAGCCGAACGCGTCGAGGTTCACAGGGAGGCCGTCCGCAGGCTGGTTCAGGAAGGCAAGGCCTATGTCTGCACCTGCTCCGCGGAGGAGATCGAGGCGAAGCGGAAGCAGGCCATGGCGGCGGGAGGGAAGCCAAAGTATGACGGAACCTGCCGGGACAAGGGGCTGACGCGCACGCCGAATTCCGTTGTCCGCTTCCGCTGCCCGGCCGTCGGAACGACGGCATGGGGCGATCTCGTCAAGGGGCGGATCTCCTTCCAGAACGAGGAACTGGACGACCTCATCATCGAGCGGGCGGATGGGTACCCGACCTACAATTTCGCCGTCGTCGTCGACGATGCCGACATGAAGATCTCCCACGTCATCCGGGGCGACGATCACGTGAACAATACGCCGCGCCAGATCCTGCTTTACGCGGCGCTGGGATTTGCGGTGCCGGAATTCGGCCACGTGCCGATGATTCTGGGGGCCGACAAGACCCGGCTCAGCAAACGGCACGGCGCTACGTCGGTCATGGCCTACAAGGACATGGGCTATCTGCCCGAGGCCCTCGTGAATTATCTCGTCCGTCTCGGCTGGGCGCACGGCGACCAGGAAATATTCTCGCTGGAAGAGATGGTTCGCCATTTCTCCCTGGACTCGGTAGGGAAATCGGCGGCCGTCTTCAATACGGAAAAGCTGCTCTGGCTGAACCAGCACTATATAAAGGAAGCGTCGCCATCCCGCCTCGCGGAAGAAGTGAGGCCCTTCTGGGAGAAGCGGGGCGTGGATGCCTCCGACCGCGCACTTGCCGAAAGCGCCGTGCGGGATTTCCAGGGCCGGTCGAAGACGCTGGTCGAGATGGCCGAAGCGGGCGCCTTCTATTTCCAGGGCGAGGTGGCGTACGATCCCGCCTGCGCAAGCCAGTACCTGACAAAGGAGACGGTAGAAGACCTCAGGGCCGTTCTTTCCGGTCTTTCCGGCCTCAGTGCCTTTACAAAGGAAACACTGGAAATGTCCCTGCGCGAGGTTGCCGAAAAGAGAGGGAAGAAATTCAAGGCGATCGCCCAGCCGATCCGCGTCGCCCTTACGGGAAGGACTGTCAGCCCCGGACTCGACGACGTCATGATCACGCTCGGCAAGGAACGCACAATGCGCCGGATTTCAAGGGCTATCGATTCGGCAGCCGCCTGATTTTCCGGGGGGATATTCATCTTGACATTTGCGGGGCGATTGTCTAAATATCGCCCTTCGCCAAGGCGCGCAGGGCTTCAAAAATACGGTCCCATCGTCTAGTGGTTAGGACGCTGGCCTCTCACGCCGGAAACTCGGGTTCGAGCCCCGGTGGGACCACCAAATATTCTTCAAGAATCTGAGGTAGTTACATCGCCTCAGATTTTTGCATTATGGGCAGCGGGATGATGGTCGGGACTTTTGGTCGTGAATGCCGGTTTGACAGGAGTTCAAGGGCCGGTCTTACAGGCTCCATGCCCCGGATGTACCTTTCCGTTGTCGTCAATTGCTTGTGCCGTAAAATCCGCTGAATCGTCACCATCGGAACATCCTCTTGCGCCAGAATACTGGCCGTCAAATGCCTGATGGCGTGCAATCCAAAGGTCTTTACGCCCGCCTCTTTGCAGATTCGATTCATGAAATGCTGGCGGCAAGTGAACGGAACGGGCTCTCTTCTTTCCGGATTCGGAAAAACCAGCTCCGTCTGTCAATCGGCATCGAAAAGTGACCCACCCTTCATATAGAAGTTTTCTGTAAACCTTCCTGAGCTATCGTTTCAGGAGGCCCTGTGTTTCATTCTCCAGGAGTCGTTTCCCGTTTCGATAATCTCGCAGCGATGGGTGATGCGGTCGAGCATGGCGGTGATGATCGCCCGCGTTCTGCTCGTAGAGCTTGGAGATCCGGTAACAGAGCAGCTGTTGGAGCTTTTGGAGAACGGCAGATATCCCAGTTCATCGGGCACCTCGAGAGCGAGGATGCATAAGCTCGCGATCATCAGGCCGGAGACAAAAGAACCGGCTTAGATTTTTCATCTTTCCCTGAAGTCTCCCTCAATATGTTGAGGTTCCATCAAATATTGAGGCCAAGCGAATCGTTTCTTGCCTTTTTGCAGTTCCGTCTCAGCAATCTAATTAACCGTAATTAAAGGATGAATCCAAGCGCCTGCCTTCCCGCCAGCCGTTGGCAGGCCACTTGCTACTATCACTTGTATAAGTAAGGAGGAAGGCCCGTGTCACCAGATTAAAGATAGGGTCAAGGAGGTCGCCGGGGAAGTTGAAAAGGACTTGGTCGCCAAATTCGCCAACGAAGTAAACGGTGTGAAGCACGTAAAGAACCGGATGACCATCGGGGAGTCCAAGCAGCCATCGTTGGCCAAGAAACAAGAAAGTCGAATGACAGGAATGGAGAAAATGTATGGGAATAATACTGATCATCATCTTGATACTCGTCTTAGTCGGCGCAATACCCACTTGGCCTCACAGTAAAAACTGGGGATATTATCCCAGCGGTGGGCTTGGATTGGTACTTCTGATTGTGCTCATTCTGCTGCTGATGGGGCGGATTTGACACAACGTAATCGATTGCCGGCTTTCTGTTGGCGGTTGTGGCTACGGGTATAGGCGTATGAACAATCAGATTAGGTGACCTGCCTTGAAAGCTGAAAAGAAGCGGCAACGTCAGAAAACACCCGAATAGAAAAAAGAGATGGGTAAAATGGGGGAGGTAAAATCGTGTCAAAACAGATCGAAGGTTTCATAAAAGGCATTATTCTCGGGGGCGTCATTGGCGCTGCGTTTGGCATTCTCTATGCACCGCAAAGCGGTCGGAAGACACGGGTCGATATTCACAAAAAAGCGGAAGCATTACTTACGAAGGCCAAAGAGGAATACGAGGCAACGCTGAAAATGAGCGGCAACGCCTATGAATCGGCGGTCAAAGAATTGAAGCACCTGGAGTCTTCCGCGAAGGAAACGGTCGGAGAAATGGGGGGGAAGGTAGGTGCATTGGCGGAACTGGGGAAAGAAGGGTTTCACGACACCAAAGGCCACCTCAAGAAAGCTGTGAATGCTGCGGTTGATGCCTTTAGATAAGAGACCTGGAGTGAAGTTAGCAAGGAGAGTGCCAATGAAGAAATTTGTTCAAAGCGTTATCATAACGTTGATGATGATCGTCCTGGTGGTCGGGCTACACGGCTGCACGAAAGAGGGCCCGGTCGAAAAAGCCGGCAAGAAAATCGATAAGACGATAGAAAAAGCCGGAGAGCAGATCGAAAAGGCGGGTGAGAAAATACAGGACGCTGCAAAATAGAAGCTTATTCCGACATGGATTGCGACGATTGCGCAGGAACCTGGACACTTGCTGATGGTTCGAAGCTGCAACTGCGCCATATCGCACCTTCCGATGCCGATGGAGAGCAAGCATTTTCATCTGTATAAGTGAGGTCAATGCCATTTCTCATCGCAACCGGTAAGCATGAGGATGACGATGCCAAACATACTCGTTATGTTGATTGCAGGTGCTGCACTCCTGAGTCTTCTTTTTCTTATTGCAGCTGTGGCAGCTTTAAAGAAGAAGAGACTTTTCAGTTCGGCACTTCGTTTTTTGCTTGCGCTGATTGCTTTATTATCGGCTGGATTGTTGGGAATGATCGTTATCGCAACAGAGGGTTATCGTGCTTTTACACATGAAGAGATAGCAGCGGTCGTCAAGACAGAACCTACCGGAGCAAAAAAGTTTGAGGCTCATTTTCGATTTCCTGACGGCCATGAAGCGACATACCGGCTGGCCGGAGAAGCTCTTTACGTGGATGCCCATATTCTCAAATGGAAGCCCATCGTCAATCTGTTCGGTTTGCACACGGCTTACGAGCTCGACCGAGTCGCGGGCCGTTACATTGATCTCGAAGAGGAGCGGGAAAATATCCGCACGGTCTTTCTCCTCTCCCAGGATAAACCGGCGGACATGTTTAATCTGCGGCAGCGCTATTCTCTGCTCACGCCTCTGCTGGATGCGGAATATGGCTCTGCTTCATTCATTAACTCAGACAAACCAGCATACTTTGAGATAAGGGTATCCACGACAGGGCTTCTCATCAGGAAAGGTGAACGTGAAGCGGTACCCCAGACAAGACGTTGAAGATAAGATGACATGAAACGACAAGCCTTTGAACGGCAATCAATGCTTTTCAAAGAATACTGAAGGTGCGGACTCATACGGACTCATATTTGCTTCCTGTTTCCTGTCGATAAGAGCTTTTTTTCGTAAAATCCTTTGCAGGAACCCAGGAAAGGGTCATATGCTGCCTTCCGGCTCGCTCGGAAAAAGGAAGATGGCCAATGGGAAGAAAATTATACTTTGCGCGGTCCGCATTCCACAAGTCCATCCTTGGGACCTTTCGGAAGGTTCACCGATTGTTTATAGAAGCAAACCATCTGGCAATTTTTACTCCCATACGTTGTTTCAAACGTTCCCTGCATTCTTCTGTCGCCGGTCTTCCTTCGTTAATGGTCTCCCCTGCACTGTACCGGCGGGCTCCGGGCGGACGCATCCTCGCCGATGTCGGGGCAGCCTGCCTTCCCTGGAGTTGCCACGCTGAAGAAATATTTTCTTAATACATTGATTTCAAATGCGAATCGTGATAACAAAACGGGCAACCAACGAGAGCCGTTGAAGCGGTTCCATCCCGTACGACCATGCTGGAGGGAAGTGTGGATTGGCCGAGTCTCTTTTTGCAGGGACCGCTTCATTTGTCTTACCCATTCATCGTCAGGTTATAAGGCAGCATACCGAAGAAGTTCAGTTCCCTCATCTTTAACCAAAAGTTAACGATCGGCCCATTTTGAGAAACTATCACGAGGACGCACAGAACGGGGGACTCTGCGGCTAACGGCATGAGCTTGAGTTTCCGTCCAGCATGTTCAATCGATATGAAAGGAAACGGAACCGATCAAGAGACGAACCGACATACCAGTGCTGCTGCTCCACAATGTCAATCCCGCCTGGAGTTCGACGGAAAAGGCTGCTGCTATTGCCGCCGCGGAAAATCTCAGCGTGGAATTGAGCAGAGAAGGGCATCCGGTGGAGAATGTCCGCGTAACGGACCCTGCGCTTGCCGAAATCCTTCAATCGTTCAATCCTGAGGAATTCATTGTTTTCAACTGGTGCGAAGAGCTGCCCGGCAGGTCCCGAAGCGACGCCGAGGTCGTCCGTATCCTCGATGAACTCAACTTCATCTACACCGGTTCATCCCATGATGTTCTTTCGTTCAGTTGGGACAAGGCCGCAACCAAGGAGTTGTTGCATCAGAACAACATTCCGACGCCGGCCTGGAGAATTTTTGACGACAGCAGTGGAGTCGACCATTGGGAGTGTTTCCCCGCCATCGTCAAGCCTGCTTTTGAACATTGCAGCTTCGGCATCACCACCGAATCCGTGGTGATGGATTCGCACGCCCTCAAGTCCCGCATCGCCTTCGTGCAGGATGCTTTCGAACAGCCCGCCATCGTCGAAGATTTCGTCGACGGACGCGAGTTTCATGTGACGCTTTTGGGAAACGGCTTTCTCCGCGCCCTCCCCGCGGCTGAGATGAGCTTCAACGCCCTCGACAACATGGCGGACCGGCTCTGCACGTTCGACTCCAAATTCACCCCCGGCTCCCTGCACTATGAAAAAATCGAGTTGCTGGTGCCGGCGCCGTTGGAAGAGGCGCAAATACGGTCTTTGAACCGGACAGCCACGGAAGCCTACCGGGTGATGCGTTGCCGAGACTACGCCCGCATCGATCTGAGGATGAGAAACGGTCTCTACTATGTGCTCGATATCAACCCAAATCCCGACTTGAGTCCGGATACCAGCATGGTCTATGCGGCCAATGCCGCCGGGCTTTCATACGGAATATTCGCCAGCTCGATGGTCAATCTTGCCGCGCAACGTCATCCGGCTTTTTCCGTTTAGATATCCCCGTCGCCCCCCGCATCCCGAAAACAGAGGCGGGGGCAAGCCTTGCCATCAGCATTACGGAAATGCACTCCGAGTTCATCGCCTTCCTGGTTGTGTACCCTGCGCCGCTCGTCTCCGCAGCGGGTTTTTCCTCTCCTATGCCGGCCCGTTATGGTCGATGGCGATCTGATTTCTCATGATACCCTGCAGCGCTATTGTGAGGAGAATCTGCCGCCGGCCGTCTTCCGCGTCGTGAGGCCCGTATTTCGTTGACACAAGAGATCCTTCCCATTATAGTCCGCGCATCACGATAGGACCCTTCAAGGTTTCCGAAAGCCGTCGGCCGGTTCGAACCGCGTTCGTTGTGTCCTGCGCGGGAACGTCCTCCCGGGATTCCGTGGGAATTCCACGGGGCGGATCAACCTCTTCACGAAAGGAATTCTGTCTTGAACCGGACCGCCTTTCGCCTTTTCGTTCCGGCCCTTTTCGCTCTTCTCCTTCTTCCCGCCTGCGGTTACGGGGCGGAGGCCTTCACCCCCGACGACCCCTACTTCCCGTACGACGCCGCACTGCGGCCGACCTTCCCAGGCCAGTGGCACCTGAAGAATACGGCGCCCGCCACGATCCTGTTCACGGATCCCTCCGACAAGCAGCAGACCACCATGGTGAATGCCGGCGTCAGTGCGAACCTGACGGGGTCCTGGAGTCTGGGATACACGGGCAGCGGGGTCATCATCGGCATCGTCGACGACGGGGTGGACGGAACGAACTACGACCTCGCCCCGAATTACCGGTCCGATCTGAGCCGCAATTTCAGCGATGATGCAGACCTGGCGGCCGCCGCACAGGGGCCCCAGCAACTGAGCAACAACCACGGTACGGCCGTGGCCGGCGTCGCCGCCGCGCGCGGAGGGAACAAATTGGGCGGAACGGGCGCGGCGCCCTTCGCCCAGATCGCCGGTCTCCGGATCAACATCGACGAGGCGACGGACGGCGATCCCGATGTTTCGGCGAAGAACTACCGGGACGCATACTATTGGTACAGCGGCGTCAATTCCGCCACCGGCGCCCGGCAATCGGCTGCGACGATCCGTGTGAAAAACCACAGCTACGGCCCCAGCGTTCCCTTCCTCGATGAAGATCCGGACGGGAGCCTTCGGCTTGCGGTCAAGAGGACCGCGCTGAACAAGGTCATCCACGTCTGGTCGGCCGGCAACGACCGGAAGACGGCGAACGAGGACTCGACCAAACAACAGGTCATCGGCACTCCCTACGTCATCACCGTAGCGGCCCTGGGCAGCGACGGCAAGTTTGCCAATTACAGCAGCTTTGGCGCCAACGTCTTCGTTACCGCGCCTTCGAGCCGGTCCGACCTGACGGGATTCGGAATTACCACCACCGACCGGACGGGCGACGGATACGGCTACAACCGCTATTCCACGCTGAATCCGAAAGGAGACAGCACCGACGCCTTTTCCGACACGTCCTACACCAGCACCTTCGGCGGCACCTCTTCGTCCGCCCCGCTCGTGAGCGGGATCATGGCGCTGGGCGTGCAGGCGAACGCCGCGATGGACCTCCGCATGGCGCAACACGTTCTCGTCCGGACGTCCGACGTCGTCGACTCCACGGATGCCTCCGCTTCGAGTTCCGGCGGCTGGCGGACCAATGGCGCCGGCTTCCGCTTCAATCCCAATTACGGCTTCGGCAACATCAACGCCGGGAAATTCGTGGAGAAGCTCCGCGAGGTCGGCTACGTCACCGCGCAGACGTCCCATGCGACGGGCAACGTCGCCGTCAACGCGGCGATCCCCGACGATGACATCGCCGGCATCACCCGCACGTTCAGCCTCACCGCGGCCGAGCTGGACCAGCCTCTGGAGAGCATCGTCGTCGGATACACGTTCACGCACGAAAGGCGCGGGCAGCTGACGGGAACGATCGCTTCGCCCTCGGGGATGTCGAGCCGCCTCTTCTACTCCACGAAGGATCTTGCTGCCGAGAAACAGGACGCGGCTTCCGTGACGAACTTCGCGTGGGACTTCCTCAGCAACGCCTTCTGGGGGGAAAGCGGCATCGGCACCTGGACCGTCGGCCTGGCCGATCTGGTCGACGGATACACGGGCACCTGGAACAGTTACAGGGTGACCCTCTACATGGGGAAACTGGTCCTCATCAGCAATTCCAAAGTCACGCAGAGCAACAACATCCGTGCGTCTTCGTTTACCATGATGGCGGATACGGCCTCCTTCGAAAACCCGGCGGGTCTGACGCTGGACGTGGAAGAGGACATCATCATGTCGAAGGGGGAGTTCATCGTCAACGGGGCGGTGACGGAGGACCCCACCGATTATTCGAATGCCTTCTATATGGACGGCGGGACCCTCTCGGGGACGGGGACGATCGACATCTCCGGCGGGTTCTTCCACAACGGCGGCACCATCAGCCCCGGGAACTCCATCGGCACCCTGACGATCACCGGGGACTACGCCCAGAGAGCGGGGGCGACGCTGCATGCGGAAGTGGCCTCCCCGGCACTCAGCGACCTCCTGGTCGTCAACGGCTCCGCAAGTCTCGACGGCATCCTCAGGACCACCTGGACGGGCGGCGCCGTCCCGGACGTGAACGCGGCCTTCGGCAACATCCTCACGGCGACGGGCGGTGTAACGGGCTCCTTCAGCACCCTTCTGACCAACATCACCCCGACCCGGGTCTTCAAGCCCCGCTACCTTGCCAACAGCGTCCACCTCGTTGTGGAGCGTGATTACGCTAATGCAAACCTCTCATCCGCTCTTTCGGGAGACCAGGCCGCAGTCGGCACGATGCTCAACAGCGTCGCCAACACGACCGCGGGAACGACGGGAGACCTGGACACGGTCCTGAATGCCGTCGATGACCTTTCGACCTACGGGGCCGTGGCGGCCGCCCTCGACTCGATGAAGCCCAAGGGGCAGGGGGCGATGTTCAACATGGGCGTTCAGGGGGCGTCCTTTCAGTCGGGAAATCTCGCCGGCCGCCTGGAAGAATTGCGGGCCGGCAGCCGCGGCCTGAGCGTCCGGGGGATCACGCTGGCGATGAACGATTCCTATGATTCCGCGAACGGCCGGCGGATGTCGGACGTCTCGGAATTGAACGGCCTCCTGTTCAGCCCCGACCAGCGGTGGGGCGTTTTCGCCGCCGGAAACTACGGGACAGGGGACAAGCGGGGCGATGACGCCTACAGCTTCCGGTCTTATGGGGTCACGATCGGCGCGGACTACCGGTTTTCAGATCGTTTCTTCGCCGGGCTCGCCGCCGGTTCCTACCAGGCGCGCACAAACATCGACGATGGCGGCAGCACGGCAACGCTGAGCCACAAGTCCCTGAGCGCCTATGGAACGTACCAGCGCGAGAGGCTGCACATTGACGGCCATCTCGGCTACGGGTGGAACGGCCACGACAACGATCGGAAAATCTCCTTCCCCGGGGTCGCCCGGACGGCCCACTCCGAACCAGGCGGCAGCCAGTTCGAAGGGTACGGCGGCCTCGGCTACGAAATTCCCTTCGGCCGGCTGCAGGTCATCCCGTCCCTTTCCCTGCAGTACGTCAGGTATCGCGTCGATTCCTATGTTGAAACGGGCGCCGATTCACTCAACCTCAGCGTGAATGCGCAGACGTCGGAATCTCTCCGGGGCAGGGCGGGCGGACGCGTCGGCTATGTCCTCAGTACGGGGGCGGTTAAGGTCATGCCGTCGCTGTGGGCTTTTTACGCACGCGAATTCGGAAACACAACGGTTCCGGCCACGGCCCGCCTGGCCCAGGGCGGCGATTCCTGCACCGCCACGGCCCATGCGTCCCCGAGGAGGGATTTTTTCCAGGCGGGCGCCGGTATTGCCATTGGCGGACCCGCCGGGACTTCCGCCTATCTGAACTACAACGCCGATTTCGACTTCGGCGATTACCAGGATCACAGCATCGGCGCAGGCATTCGGTGGGAATTCTGAGCAATCGCGATGGCATGCCGGACACGAAATAGGGCCGGCCCTGCTCATCGCGGACAGCGGCTGCGGTCAGGAATTTCCCTGTTGACGGGTTATGGGATTTTGTGTAAGTGAAGGACCTCTGCTGGATTGGGGGATCGTTCAATGGCAGGACAACGGACTCTGACTCCGTGAATCAAGGTTCGAATCCTTGTCCCCCAGCCAAACAAAAAACAGGCGGTTGTCCGATATTCAGGCAGCCGCTTTTCTTTTGGGCGGCGATTCTGTCCATCCTCACCGCAATCTCATCCCTCGAAATGATGCCTGATTGACAAGAGCAGTCCAATAATTATCTTAAGGTTGCGTCCTGATTGACGGACGGAGCAGCATGGATAAGAGGGTACGCAAATCGAAGGCCTGCGGGCTCCGGAAGCATGACCGGCAAGGCAAGGGCGACTGAGTTGGGAGGTAAGGAAGATGAAAAAATCAATGATGAAGACTCTGGTGATCGCAGCCAGTCTGTTGGTTGGCCTGACGTTTGGTCAGGGGGCATTCGCTGCGGGCACCGGCCCGGGCGGGCAGGTGATCGGAGAAGGCGGTAACCCGGGCGCGTGGACGTTGGACATGCCTGTTGCGGACTTGGAAGGGTTCAAGGGGACCGAGCCCATTGACACTTTCACGGGTACTGTGACTTCCGTGGGAAAGATGAAAGGCGTGAAAGACGGCGTTCAACTGGCATTGAAATCCGGCAGCAGCACCTACACGGTTCTTCTGGGGCCCGGATGGTTCATCAACAACCAGTCCCTCAAGTTTGCGGCGAAGGATAAAATTGAAGTGAGGGGCAAACGAGTGGGATTCAACATCGTCGCCTCCGAAGTTTCGAAGGGTGACTGGACCATGCGGCTTCGCAATGAGGCGGACGGAGCGCCCGAATGGCAGTGCTGCTTCCTCCGCGAAAAAAAGATGTAGCGGCAAGAAGATGATCTTGTAGGAGGAAAGTATCTATCGAAACGAAGATGGCTTGCTGAGAGAGGCGATGGTTGTCGTCCCGGCCAAAGAGAACAAGCGGTTGTCCAATATTCGGGCAACCGCTTTTCTTTTGGGCGGCGTTATGCGATCACGCGGTTCCTGCAAATCCGGCATCCTGTTTCGGAGGGAAGCGATCCGGCGCCTGGCCGGATGGTCGGGAAGCCGATCACATCCGTTCGCCGGTTTCTGCTGTCAAGAAAATTCCCCGGGGCACGGGACTTCTCGCCCGCCAGGGCAGCCCGCACCTTTCCGATGCGCAGCGGGTTACCCACGAAAAAAAGAGAACTCGCGGTCATGGCCCCGGCAGCGGCAATAGTATTTCTCACTTCTTTTGCAGCCCCGCGGCGACGAGTCTGGCCCTGTTGAATTCCGGTGAGGTGACGATCGATTTCTTGGCGACAGGGCTGTTCCGCGCCAATTCGTTCATCTGGCTGACCCGCTCTTCGCTCGGGGGATGCGTGCTCATGGCGTCCGCCAGGCTTTTCAAAAGCGGGGTTCCGCTTTTCTGGGCATTCTTTTCCATCTGCAGGAGTTTTTCGTAGAATTTTCCCACCTGGTCCTTGTCGTATCCGGCGCCGACGGCGATCCGGAACCCGATGCGGTCGGCTTCGAGTTCGTCTTCCCTCGAATTCGCCAGGAATTTGAACTTCTGCACCAGGAGTCCCCCGCCCGCGCCGGCGGCGCCTCCGATCATGGCCGCCTTCGCGAGGCAGGCCTTGTCGCCGTCAGGACACAGCAGCCTCCCCAGAGCGAATCCCGCCGCCGCGCCGGCGATTGCTCCGCCGGCTGCGTACAGCCAAGTCTTGTTCTTGTCTTTTTCCATGGCATACATCCGCTCGGCGGCGTGTCTGGCCATGACGTGACCGACCTCGTGTCCGATGATCCCCGCCAGTTCTGCCTCGTTGGAGGCCATGGCGATCAGCGGCGCGGTCACGAAGATCTTCCCGGCCGGCAGGGCGAAGGCGTTCACGTTTGCCACATCGACGACGGTAAAATCATAGTGGTACGGATTGCCTTCGAGATTGTTCGCCCTGACGATCTTCATGCCGAGATCGGAGATATACTTCTGCAGTTCCGGATTCTTGGCCGGCGGATACTCTTTCTGCATCTCCGGAAGGGCTTCTTCGGTCATGCGACGTTCATCCTGTACGGTCATGCCGGTTTCCTGGCCGGTGTTGTCGCCTTCGCGATAGCGCGTACCGGTCGTGGAGGCGCAGGAAATCATGAACAGCAACGACAGTAGGACCAGCAGAGACAATGTCTTTTTCATCGTTCACACCTCTGGCTGTAATGGCCGCTATTCTAACGGTTGCCGGACGCGGAGTCAAATCCCGGCGAAGGTGGATACAGAACGGGGCCCGATCGGGCAGAACAAAAAGAAGCGCGGAACGGCGAGGTTCACAGGAAGCGGGATGGCCGCGTCGCGGAGGTTGTCCTGGGCTCAGCCGGATGGCTCCTCGCCATGAACAAGGAGGGGGCGGGAGCGCCTCCTATTTCTTTCCGGCAACTCTGGCCCAGGAATCCCTGAGCGTCACCGTCCGGTTGAAGACCGGAGCGCCGTCAGTCGAGTCGATGGGATCGACGTAGAAATAGCCGATGCGCTCGAACTGGTAGCTGTTTCCGGGGGAAGCGGATTTCAGGCCCGGCTCCACGCGGCAGACATCCAGTACCTCGAGGGATTTCGGGTTGACGTGGTCCAGGTATCCGTCGCCCGCGCTCATCGGATCGGGGACGTCGAAGAGGCGGTCGTAGAGGCGCACTTCGGCAGGAACGGCGTGGGCCGCCGACAGCCAATGGATTGTCGCATCGACCTTCCGCCCGTCGGGGGCGAAACCGCTGCGCGTTTCCGGATCATAGGTGCAGTGGACTTCCACGATCCCGCCCCGGACAGGCTCCTTGACGACGCCCGTGCACCTGATGAAGTACCCGTAACGGAGGCGCACTTCCTTTCCCGGGCTCAGGCGGTAGAATTTCTTGGGCGGGTTCTCCATGAAGTCGTCCCGCTCGATGTAGAGGACGCGGGAGAAGGGAACCTTGCGCGACCCGAGTTCCGTCTTCTGCGGATGGTAGGGGCAATCGAATTCCTCGACCCGGTCCTCGGGGTAATTGTCGATGACCACCCGCAGGGGGTGGAGAACGGCCATGACGCGCGGAGCTTTCTCGTTCAGGTCTTCCCTGACGCAGTGCTCCAGGAGGGCGACGTCGACGACGCTGTCGTTCTTGGCGACGCCGATGCGGTCGCAGAAGGTGCGGATCGCCTCAGGGGTGTATCCCCGCCGCCGCATCCCCGCCAGGGTCGGCATCCGCGGATCGTCCCACCCCTTCACAAGCCTGTTTTCCACCAGTTCGATCAGCCGGCGCTTGCTCAGGACGGTGTAGGTGAGATTGAGGCGGGCGAATTCGATCTGCTGCGGATGGTCCTTGACCCTCAATTCATCGAGGAACCAGTCGTACAGCGGCCGGTTGTTTTCGAATTCCAGGGTGCAGATCGAATGGGTGATCCGTTCGAGGGAATCGGAGAGGCAGTGGGCGAAATCGTACATCGGGTAGATGCACCACTTCTCTCCGGTCCGGTAGTGGGCCACCTTCTTGATCCGGTAGATGATGGGATCGCGCATCGTGATGTTGGGGGAGGACATGTCGATCTTCGCGCGCAGGACGTGCGTCCCCTCTTCGAACTCCCCGAGGCGCATGCGCTCGAAAAGGGCCAGGTTCTCTTCGACGGAACGGTTCCGGTAGGGACTCTCCTTGCCCGGTTCGGTCAGGGTTCCGCGGTACGCCCGCATTTCTTCCGCCGAAAGTTCGCAGACGAAGGCTTTGCCTTCCCCGATGAGTTGAAGGGCGTACTGGTACAGCGGCTCGTAGTAGTCGGAGGCGTAGAAGAGGCGGTCTCCCCAGTCGAAGCCCAGCCATCGGACGTCCCGGATGATGGAGTCAACATACTCCTGGGATTCCCCACCCGGGTCGGTGTCGTCCATGCGCAGGTTGCAGGTGCCGCCGTACTGGGCCGCGATACCGAAATTCAGGCAGACGGACTTCGCATGTCCGATATGGGGATAGCCGTTCGGTTCCGGCGGGAACCGCGTCGCCACGCGGTCCTGAAACCTGCCGCTCCGCAGGTGCCCGTCGATGATGTCCCGAATGAAGTCCGAAGGTGCCGAAGGAGTCGTGTCCGCCATAGGGTCTGTTCCTTTATGCTGCGAAGAGCGTCATGGATGCTGCCGATGAAAAAGAGGGTTGAAAAAGATTGGTGCCGGAGGACGGAATCGAACCGTCATGACCGCAAGGGTCGGGGGATTTTGAGTCCCCTGCGTCTACCAGTTTCACCACTCCGGCACAGGCGGTGAATTAGCTTGGGGTCCGGGAAATGTCAAGCAAAAATGAATTGACATATCAGGAATCTGTGTGTTACGAACGGCCCTCTTTTCCATGGGAAAAGAGGGCTGGGGTTGTAGCTCAGTTGGGAGAGCGCTTGAATGGCATTCAAGAGGCCGGGGGTTCGACTCCCCCCAGCTCCACCAGGAAAATTTCAGGGGGGGTAAGCGTGATCGCTTAGCCCCCTTGTCTTTATGGTCCACCCGGAAAGCCCCGATCCCGGTCGGTGCTCTTTCCGGACCGCTGACGCCTGAATCCCTGCATCCGTCGATTTCCCGGAGCGGCGGGGCGGACGCGCAAGAAGACGCCTTCGGCGACTGTGAGATGCAAGCCTTGGAAGTATCGGAACGGAAGAGCAGGAAGATTTTCTGGGGTTGGTACGTCGTAGCGGGCGCCTTCATTATCTTCGGGATCAACTACGGCGCCCGCTACTGTTTCGGCATCTTTCTCAAACCCATGTGCGACGATCTGGGCTGGTCGCGTTCCGTGGTTGCCGTTGCTGCTTCCGTGGCCACGCTGTTCTACGGCCTCGGAGGGATCTTCTCTGGACGTCTGCTCGATCTTTTCGGGCCGCGCTGGATCGTTACGACCGGCGCCTTCGTGGCGGCCGCAGGATTCATCCTGACCCCTTTTATCTCCACGCCTTTGCAGTTCTATCTCGCCTACGGCGTCCTTTTCGGCCTGGGTTCCTCCTGCCTGGGAGTCGTCGTCTGCAACTCCTCCGTGGGGAAATGGTTCATCCGGAAACGGGGAATTGCCATTGCCATCGCCACCAATGGTGCCGGCGTCGGCACCCTGATCCTCGCGCCCCTGGCCGGCTTCATCGCGAAGATCTTCGACTGGCAAACGGGATTCACCCTGCTGGGCATCGCCGTCCTCGTCCTTTGTGCATCCGTGGCCCAGGTCCTCATGCGCAGAACGCATCCGGAAAATTACGGCCTGCTGCCGGACGGGGACACAACGCCGCCCAGTTTCGCGGTCCCTTCCCCCGGTGAACGGCAGAAGACCTCACACTGGCAGGCGACGCTTCTTCTTCTGAGGGATTCGCGGTTCTGGATCATCGTCTGCTGCTACAATCTGGCAGTCGTTGTGGAAACGTGCACGTTCGTGCACCAGATGGCCTATGCAGAAGAGTACGGCATCGGCCGCATTGCCGCGGCTTCTTCCATGGCGATCGTCAGCGTCGCGAGCATCGCCGGCCGTTTCTTCTATGGCTGGATGAGCGACCGGATCAGCGACGCAAAGTACACGGCATGCCTTGCTTTTGCCATCATGGCGGCGGGTATGGGCGTGCTCCTCTTCGCGAAGACCCTCGGCATTTTCTACCTCTATGCCCTGATCTTCGGTTTCGGCTGGAGTTCGATCGGCCAGATGATTCCCATCCTGACGGTGGATCGGTTCGGCCGGGAGGTTCTGGGTACCGCGTTCGGTCTGGTCACCTTTTTCGCCGTCGGCCTGGGGGGGAGCATAGGTCCCGTCTTCGGCGGTTTGATCTACGACACTTTCGGTTCCTATTTCTACGCCTGGCTGATTAACCTCTTCTTGATGATCTTCGTGACGTTCCTCATGCTCCTGTTGAAGAAAGGCGACAAGAAAACAGAAACAGCGTGAAACCCCACCCGTCCGTCCTCCGCGACGGCAGGTGATTGTACTCCTGACCGGGTCAGACGACGGATAGGGCGGTGAAAATATCACGGCAGTTCCTCGTTGAAGAGCAGCTTCCAGGCGGCTTTGTAGGCGACGATTTCGCGGGCGGGCGGAGGCAGCTTCTCGAGAAACGCCCGGAGGGTTTTGCTGCCTGCCGGCAGACTGTCCATGCGGTCTCCGCCGAGATCCAGCGCCGAGAGGAACCGCCACGGGTATTTCGCGATCAGTTCCGACCATTCCTTTTTCACGTTTCCCGATGAATCCTGCCAGATCCGCGCATGAAACTCCCCGCTGCCGGGATAGGTCGAGGTGGAATCCCCGAAGGCGACGTCGAAGTACAGATTCGGATGGGCTTCGATCAGCCGCCCGACGTATTCCGGACCATAGACGCCGCTCCTGGATGAATAACGGATCTGTGCCAGGTGGCACCAGATCACCTTTGCCTTCGGATATCTTTTCAGCATCTCTTCGAGCGGGGGAAGAAGACGTTCCTCGATTTCGTAATGGATTTCAAAAGGAATGCCCGTCTGCTCCGCGCAGGCGAAGAGGCGATGGCCCAGAGGCCCGTCGATGGGGATCGAGACGTCCCGGTGAAATTCATTTCTCTTGAGTTGACGCGGCGATGGATAGTGGCGGAATTCGAATTCTCCCAGCAGCGGATACCCCTCGGCCTGGGCGCGTTTGATCGTCTCCTCCAGGAACGCCTCGGGTTTTTCCGTCCAGGCCGGGTCGATGCCGGCCGTGGTCACGGGGATGTAACGCCATGGGTCCACACTCAGGGCGCGCCGGGCGGCATCGGACCATACCCTGCCGTCCTTCCTGAATGCTTTGGCGCCGACTTCGGGCGAAAAGGCGACAAGGGCGAAGCCGTTCCGATCCATCTGCTCGGCAAAGCGTTTCGCGTCGATAGCGGAGGGATCGAAACTGGATTCGATGTCGATGACGGGCAGGATGCCTTCCCGCCTCATTGCTTCGATGCGTTTCTTCCAGTTGAGTCTGTAGCGGCTGAGATCAAAGGGAACGGAAACCATCGGGGCCGACGAGATGCCGGACCTTTCGGGAAGCGGACCAAAATCGGCTGCGGGGAGCGGAGGCGGTGGAATCGCTGCGACGAGAAAGAGCGCGAGGCAGAGGGGGAGAAATGCGGGCCGGAAACGGTCGATCATGGTTTCTCCAATACGTCGCGGACCTTCTGTGAAAGCTCGGCCATGCCGAACGGCTTCTGAATGAAACTGCGACAGCCCTTGGCCATGATGCCTGAAGCGAGGCCGTTGAGACTGTACCCGCTGGAGAGGATCACCCGGACGTCCGGGTTGGCTGCCCTCAACTCGTCGAAGATCTCGGCACCCCCCATGCCCGGCATGACCATGTCGAGGATGACCAGCGCGATATCATTTTTACGCTCCTGATAGAGGTCGAGGGCCTCCTGCCCCGAGGAAGCTTCCAGCACCCTGTACCCCAGCCTCCGGAGCATTTCGCAGCCGACTTCGAGGATCATCCTTTCATCATCCACGACGAGAATCGTCTCGGTGCCTTCGATGACCCGCTCCCGCATTGCCTCCTTCATTTCAGGTTTCCTGTCCGATGCGGGCAGGTAGACGTTGAACGTCGATCCCTTGTCTTTCTCGCTGTAGACGTTGACGAAACCGTGGTGGCCGCGGATAATGCCGTAGACTGAGGCCAGGCCCAGCCCGACGCCTCTTCCCATTTCCTTGGTCGTGAAGAAGGGTTCGAAGATTCGCTTCCTGGTTTTTTCATCCATCCCGACACCCGTGTCGGTGACGGAGATCATGACGAACCTGCCCGCCTTCAAGCCGAAGGGCCGCGCGTAGTCTTCTCCGACGTCGACATTTTTCGTGGCCAGGTACAAAGACCCGCCCTCCGGCATGGCCTGCCAGGCATTGACAAAAAGATTCAGCATGACCTGTTCGAGCTGCCCCCGGTCCGCCTCGACGCTCCAGAGATCCGGCTGGAGTTTCCGGTGGACCGAGATCTCCTTCTTCGTTCGGCCGAACATCGTGGAACTCTTCTCCACGACTTCGTTGAGGTCGAGGGGTTTGACTTCATAGCGACCGCCCCTGGCGAAACCGAGGAGCTGTTTGGTCAGATCCGCTCCGCTGCGGACCTGCTCCTCGATCCTCTTGAGCAGATCGAAATGGGGATGGCTTCTTTCCAGGGCGTGCAGCATCAGAGCGGCATATCCGTTGATGCTCATGAGGAGATTGTTGAAATCGTGGGCAATGCCTCCCGCAAGAGTGCCGATTGCCTCCATCTTGTGAGCGTTCTGCAATTGTGCCTCGATATTCTTCTGGGCGGTGATGTCCCTCATGAAATTCAGCGTCGCCGGTTCCTCCTTCCATTGCACCGCAACGGCGCTGTTTTCCACCCACAGCACCCGGCCGTCATTGGCGATGATGCGGAAGGTTGTATTGCCGCCCCGGTCCTTCAGGATTTCCTGCTGCTGAAGAACCGCTGTGTCCCGATCTTCCGGATGCACGCAGTTCGTGAAGACCGCCTCCCGGAGTTCTCCGACGGCATATCCGAGGAGCTGATAGGTGCGGCGATTGGGAAACTGGATCCTTTCGTTCTGCAGGATGAAGATGGCGTCCCGTGAGTTTTCGATGACCAGCCGGTAGTTTTCTTCCGATTGGCGCAGTGCGGCCTCCGCTTCCTTGAATTCCGTGATGTCGCGGACGGATTCGATCGCCCCTGCCGCTTTGCCCTCGCTGTCGTACAGAGGCGCGACGATGGCCCACACGTGAGCGCCCCTTCCCCCGTAGACCTTCGGGACAAACACCTCTCCGAAGAGAACGTCGCCTTTTCTCCTGATGTAGCGGTATTTTTTTTCGATCTCCGGGTCGTACCCGTTGATGAGATCGAGTACGTTCGGACGCGCCTCTCCATAGAAAGGCACGGTATAGGCGTAATCGCCCTTGCCGACGATTTCCTCCTTTTTTACGCCGGTCATCTCCTCGACGGCCCGGTTCCAGGCGATGACCTTCTTGTCTTTGTCCACGACGAAGGTGGCATCGGGAAGGAATTCGATGATATCGTTCAACTTGCGATTGGCGGCCTTCAACTCTTCTTCGGCTTGTTTGCGGCGCGTGATGTCTTCCTGCGTTCCCTCGTAGAAGAGGATCTTCCCGTCGGCGCCCTTGACCACCCGTGCGTTGACCGATGTGCAGATCTTGCCGCCGTCTCTCCGCTTGGCCCAGAATTCGAAATTCTCCAGGCGGCCCGTTGCCTCGAGTTTCCTTTTGAATTCTCTTCTTGTTGCGGGATCGGCATAAAGCTGGGATGCGATGTCGGTTACGCGGGCGATCATCTCCTCCGGGGAGTTGTAGCCGAACATCCGGGCCAAGGCCGGATTGACGCTGATGTACTTCCCGTCGGGGGTGCTCTGGTAGATGCCTTCCACGGCATTTTCGAAGATGTTCCGGTGTTTCTCTTCACTGTCCCGGAGGGCCTGTTCGGACTGTGCCCGGTTTTTTTGTTCCCGGACGATCCACCAGGCGCGGATCGTCATGTATCCGGTGAGCAGGCCGCCCGCGAGCAGCAGGAACAAGACGACCAGCCACCGGTTCCGGAAAGATTCCATCGTCGCGACGATCTCGTCCTCCGGCGTCGCGACGATGATGGACCAGTGCGTATTGCCCAGGCGGACCGGAAGGTAAACGGCACGTTTGAGGACGGTTTCCTTTGCGTTTTCGCGGATACGATTGTACGAGTAGGTGGTGATGCCTTCCTTTCCCTGCATCATGTTGCCGGCAATGGCAAGAAGATCCGGGAACCCCTTGCAGGTCTCCGAGACGTTTTTCCCGATGTGGCCCGGCACCGGACAGAACAGTTCCGTGCCGTCCCGGTCGATCATCCATGCGTAGCCCGTTTCCCCGATCCGGATGTCCTTCAGAAATTCCCTGGCCAACACTTCAAAGGGTACGGCGAAACTGACAACGCCGTCGAAATGACCTCCCCGAAAAACGGGAACCTGGACGACGACCGCCCGGAAACCCCGCAGGAGGGGTGTTACCTCGCTTACATAGGGCTTCAGGGTCCGCTTGACCTCCTGAAAGTGCTTCAGGGAGGATATGTTTCCCCCCGCAAAATTCGGATCGGAAGGGGCGGCATGCAGAATCCGCCCCCTGGCGTCGACGCGCGAGAAGATGCGGATCTTGCCTGCATGCGTGCGAAAGTAATCGTCGATGATTTTTTCCCCGCGGCTGTTGAGACGGATGATGTCCGGCGAAGCGGCTAAGAATTTCAGATCGCTCAAGCGTTCGTTGAAAAAGTTTTCGATTCCGTGAGCGGCCACCCGGGCATGCGTCAACTGTTGCCGGTTGAGGTCTCTGATGGTCTCCTTCTGCACGGCGTCATATGCGGAATAGAGCGCATAGACGGACGTCAGGACCAGCCCGATCAGGGCGGCCAGAAGAAAGATGAGGCGCTTCCTGTTCTGCGGTATGGCGGTCATGATATCTTGCTCCCCCGGGGAGGGGGCGGCTTCGGGGTAGAGGCGCTGGATGAGGGGAACGCGGCAGGCAGATATTTTTGAACAGCCTGTTACAGGCTCTTGATGTCCCGCGTATATTTGAGCTTTCCCTCTTTGATCAGGGCTGCCTTGCTGTTTTCGATCCAGGACGTGATGTATTCGTTCTTCTTGACGCTGAGAAGAATTCCCTTGAGCATATCCTTCTTAGACACAAATTCCTTATCGTCCAGTTTTTCTCTTTCCTTGAGGCGCAGGAGATAGAATTTCCCCCCGATCAGCACGGGTTGCGCGGCCAGCGGGCTTCCGTCCGACAGCGGCATGAGTGCGTCGGAAAGCGCTTGGTCGTTGCCGATTTTTGGCACGGCGCCGCCGGGCACGAAAAAGCCCGTCTCTCCGGCCAGTCCCTTTGCACCGGCGACAGCGCTCCAGCTCTCACCCTTTTTCAGTCGTTCGATGAGCGCTTCCGCATCCTTTTTGCACAATTTGAGGGCCTCGGCCTCCGCGTAGCGCTTTTCCACGTTCCCGGCGATCTCTTTCAACGGAGGGACGTGAGCGGCCTTCTTCGCCGCGACCTTGAGCAGGAAATAACCGCGGTCGGTGGACAGAACCCGGCTCATCTCGCCCTGCTGGAGGGAAACCAGCGCTTTTCCCAGTTCCTTCGCCGTCCTGAGGGCCTCGGGGGGACGGTCCACGGCAAACAGAGCGGGTTCGCTCATCTTGAGTCTGTTCTTTGCCGCGTACCCCTCGAAATTTTCCTCCTGATAGATCGTGTCATGCGCCTTCTTGGCCGCCTGGGATGCGAGGATCATGGCTTGAATCTGTTTCATTTCGGCGATGACCTTGCCCCGCACTTCTGCAAAATCGGTTTTCTTCCCGTCCGGCTTGTTCCACTTGCTCTTGTTGCGGTTGAAGTATTCCTCCGCATCGCCCTCGGAAATCTTCACCTGATCATCGAAATCCTCAGGCAGGAAAGAAAGCAGCTTGATCTGATACTGGTCGGGAACGCGGAATTCGCCGGCGCGTTCCTTGAGAAATGCCTCCAAGGCGTCGGGGGAGGGATGGACGCCCGCCACGTATGCCTTCGGATCGAGCTGCAGAAAAGACAAATTGATCTTCTCATTTTGAATCCGGTACAGGTCGTAAACTTCCCGGTCCGAGACCTTTACGGCGTCCTGAATCAACTCCTGGAGCTTCATGGCCGTGATCATCTTCTGCTGGATAGCCTCAAACTCCTCGGGGGTGGTCTTGTTCATGCTCAGCATTCGCTGATAGAGCTGTTCGCTGAAAACGCCGTCGCGCTGAAAGCCGGGATAGGCGAGGATCACCGTCCGCACTTCTTCCGGGGGGACATCGATCTGCAATTGCTTGGCCTTCTGGAGGACGATGGCCTGGTTGATCAGGCTGTTCAACGCCTGTTCTTTGAGATTAAGATTCCGGATCATTTCTTCGCTGAGCGAGCTGCCGTAGGTTCTGTGGTAGGTCTCCAGGAGGTTTTGATACTCCTTCTGGAAATCGATATAGGCAATGCCTTTTCCGTCCAGAGTGGCGACGGTTTCCGCACGTTCCTGGTTCCCGACAGAGCCGAAATAGAATACGAAGACGATGACGATGATGCCCAACAGCACCTTCATCAGCCAGTTTCTGGCATGTCTTCTCATCAGGTCCAGCATGATGAGACCTCCCCGCAGAAAAAATTGGCATGAAATTGCATGCCCGGCGAACGTAGTACAGGCATATGGAAATTTCAACGTTTTTTTCGAAAAATGCATTGATTAGCACCCTGAAATACGCTATAGGGTGCGCATATTAAAAGGGGGGAGGCGGTTATCCTCCCGGTTCCTTTGAGGAAAATAAAAAGGAGGGTCACCTTGCTTTTCGACTACATCCTGGGTAAATTTTCCAACGATTTGGCCATTGACCTCGGCACGGCCAACACGCTGGTCTATGTGAAAGGGAAGGGTATCGTGCTGAGCGAACCCTCCGTGGTGGCCGTCCACAAGGATGCCAGGGGCGTCAAAAAAGTCCTCGCCGTCGGATCGGAAGCCAAGCGGATGCTTGGCCGGACACCGGGGAATATCGTCGCGATCCGTCCGATGCGGGACGGTGTCATCGCGGATTTCGACATCACGGAAGCGATGCTCCGTCATTTCATTCTTCAGGTTCACAACCGGCGCGCACTGGTCCGCCCCCGCATCATCGTCTCCATTCCCTCGGGCATTACCCAGGTCGAGAGAAGGGCCGTCCGGGAAACGGTCGAATCGGCGGGCGCAAGAGAGATCTATCTCATCGAGGAACCCATGGCGGCCGCCATCGGCGCAGGGTTGCCCATCAAAGAGCCGACCAGCTCGATGATTGTCGATATCGGCGGGGGGACAACGGAAGTCGCCGTCATTTCCCTGGCGGGAATCGTTTATTCGAAGTCCGTCCGTGTTGCCGGCGACAAGATCGACGAGGAAATCGTCCAGTACATGAAACGCAAGTACAGCCTGCTGATCGGGGAGAGAACGGGCGAGATCATCAAGACCACGATCGGCTGCGCCTATCCGGACGATGAGCTTCGCAAGGTGGATGTCAAGGGGAGGGATCTGATCTCCGGGATACCGAAGATTGTGGAGATCAATTCCGAAGAGATCCGCGAGGCCATCCAGGAACCCATCAGCATCATCGTCGACACGATCAAGGATGCCCTCGAAAATGCGCCGCCGGAACTCGCCGGAGATATCGTCGACCGGGGCATCGTCCTGACAGGCGGGGGAGCTCTGCTTCGGAAAATCGACGTCCTCATCCGGGAAGAAACCGGACTGCCCATCACGATCGCCGATGAGCCTCTGTCCACCGTTGCCAGGGGCGCCGGCATGGCCCTGGACCAACTGGATGTTCTCAAGGAGGTGACGGTCCAGATGTAGGGTGCCGGGCACCGCCCGTTCCGTTCTTTGCACCAGAAACATCCGGCACCTCTCTCGCGATCTTGACCTCTCTTTTCACCCGGTCCCGGCGTGCTGTACCCCCTGTTTTCGACCATCGCCGCCCCAGCAGGTCGGGAAGCCATTGTTCCCGCAACGGGAGCGGTGTATGGATGATCCCGAGCGGGAGGGCTGCGATGTTCATCTTGGCGCTGATTTGAGAGCGTATGCTGATTCCAAAGAAGTACCAGTCCTGGATTAGCCTGGTCATACTGATCGTCCTTTCCCTGGGCATTTTCTCTTACTCCGTCAGGCGCTCCACGGAGACGGGCTTTGCCCGTCGCGTCGTCCTGGAAGCGATGGCGCCTCTCCAGAGTCTGATCAACGATTCGGCGGGCAGTCTCGCGGATCTCTGGCAGCGCTACCTCCTTCTGGTTCGACTGGAAGAAGAGAACCGGTCCCTTCGGAAGGAAGTTGCCCTGCTGCGGGATCAGGTCGTTCAGTACCGCGAGGGGTACGCCGAAGGGCAGCGTCTCAGAAAACTACTTGCCCTGGATGAACAGTCCACCCGGAAGACCGTGGCGGCCCGCGTTATCGACAGGCCGCCGGTCTCGGTATTCAATACGATTACCATCAGCAAGGGATCGGTCCACGGATTGAGGGCCGGCCTGCCGGTG
This sequence comes from Syntrophaceae bacterium UBA6109, assembly GCA_002428445.1. The sequence continues at coordinate 12,999 of DIWJ01000016.1, read as the reverse complement.
CTGACGGACCAGGGCGTGATCGGCCGCATCATGGAAACGGCCTGGCATTCCTCGCGCGTGCTGCTGCTCGTTGACGGAAACAGCAACATCGACGCCTTGATCCAGGGAAGTAGAACGCAGGGGATCCTGCAGGGGTATCGTTCGACAGGATGCCGGATGAAGTATGTGCCGAAGACGGAACAGGTGAAGGCGGGCGACATGGTGCTCTCTTCGGGATTGGGCGGAAATTTTCCGAAGGGGCTGATCCTGGGTGTCGTGGCGAAGGTAGACCGGGGAGACGGCGGGCTGTTCCAGCGGATCGACGTGACCCCGGCAGTCAATCTCCGCGATATCGAAGAGGTCGTCGTCCTGTCTCTTGAAGAGAGGCCGAAACCGTGATCCGTTTTCTGTCGCTCCTGATGATCGCCGTTGTACTGATCGTCCTGCAGACGACCCTGCTGGAGATTGTCCTGCTGCATCAGTTCAGCGTGGAGTTGTCCCTGCTGCTGGTGCTGTACGCGGGGTTCCGCTACGAACCGGGCGAAGGGGCCGTCGTCAGTTTCCTCTGCGGCTTCCTCACGGATTGCGTATCAGGTTCTCCGACGGGCCTCTATGTCTTCCTGTACGTCCTGGTTTTTTCCGTCACGAAACTGATTTCAGAGCGGATGTACGCGGACAACAGGCTATTTTTCGCCTTCTTCGCCTTTGTCGCAGTCCTCGCCGAAGGCGTGCTGTTCGTGATGCTGTACCGGATCATTGCTGAAGTCGATTTTTTTCATTACCTGTTCCGTCATGCGGTGCCGCAAGCCTTCGTGCTGGCGCTTTTGAGCCCGTTGTTTTTCCGGGGTTTCGATCTCCTCGAGGATCGGCTGGATGGCAAGACTGCAAAACAGACTGGATGAACACGATCCGGGGGTATTCCGGCAGCGTTTCAAGATCCTTTTCGTGATCGTCGCCGCGGTGCTCTCCCTCCTGGTCCTGCGGCTGTGGTACCTGCAGATCATCCAGGGGTATGAATTGCGTTTGAAATCGGAGAACAACAGTGTCCGGCTGCGCAAGATCAAACCCCTCAGAGGGCTGATCCTGGACGCCCGGGGGACGGTTCTCGTCGACAATCAGCCGTCCTATGACATCCTTTTCCTGCCCAATCGGGTCAAGAATGTTCAGGAGGTGATCGACCGACTGGAGGGGTTGTATGCGCAGAAGAATCTCCCGCTGTCCGCCGATCCTTTTCCCGTCAACGGAAAGCCGCTGCCTTTCGTCCCCGTTAAGCTCGAGAAGAACGTAGGCTGGGAAAAACTCGCGATCGTGGAGACCGCTTCCCTGGAGCTTCCCGGCGTGTACGTGGATGTGGTCCCCGTGCGTCAGTATCTGACGGGCGAAATGATGGCCCACATCATCGGGTACGTGGGAGAGGTCAGCAAGGAAGAGCTCGAAAAGGATACGACCGGCCTCTACGGCCTCGGGGACCCGATCGGCAAGTACGGAATCGAAAAACTCCTTGATCCGCTCGTGAAGGGGAAATATGGCGCCGAACAGGTCGAGGTCAACGCCTTCGGCAAAGAGGTGCGGGTCGTGGGGAAAATCGAGCCGACGAGCGGTTACGGCGTCATCCTGACGATCGACGCGCACCTGCAGAAAGTGGCGTGGGATGCCTTGGGGCGCCGTCCGGGGTCGGTGGTGGTGATGGACCCGCGCGACGGCGCCGTCCTTGCGATGGTCAGTTCTCCATCTTTTGATCCGAATCTCTTCAACCGGGGAATTTCCCATGGCAAATGGGAAACCCTGTCCAGCCATCCCCTGCATCCGATGGAAAACAGGGCCATCTCCGGCCAGTACCCTCCCGGCTCCACGTACAAGATGATCGTCGCATCTGCGGCCCTGCAGGACGGAATCATCACTCCGGAAACCACTTTCTACTGCGACGGGACGTTCACTTTGGGCAATAGGACGTATCGCTGCTGGAACAAGAACGGTCATGGGAAAATCAGCCTGCACCGCGCCCTTGTCTCGTCCTGCGACGTTTATTTCTACAATGTCGGGAAACTGCTGGGCGTCGATCGCCTTGCCTGGTACGCGAAGGGCTTCGGGCTGGGTTCCGGGACGGGCATCGATCTCCCGAGGGAGAAAAGCGGTTTGATTCCGACGAAGGAATGGAAGCAATCGCGACTGGGAGAGGTGTGGCAGGCGGGGGAAACCATATCGATCTCCATCGGACAGGGGTTCAATCTCGTCACGCCGCTTCAACTCGCGGCCGCTTACAGCGCCATCGCCAACGGCGGAACGATCTGGCGTCCCCACGTTATCCGGCGCATCGAGGGGCCGGATGGTCGTCCTTATAAGAGTTTCGATCCGGAAATGCGCGGTAAAGTTCCCGTCAGCAGGGAGAATCTGGAGATTGTCAACTACGGCCTGTGGGGTGTGGTCAATGAGAAGGGCGGCACCGGGTACGTCCTCAAGCGGAAGGAAGAAGACGTCTGCGGCAAAACCGGGACGGCGCAGGTCGTCGGACTGCCGGATAACGACAAGGCGCGCCGGGAAAAGAAAGTCTCCGCGCAGTTTCAGGACCATGCGTTGTTCGTTTGTTTTGCGCCGTACAAGAACCCGGAGATCGTTGTAGCCGTCATCGTGGAGAATGCGGGCCACGGCGGAAGCATCGCCGCTCCTGTCGCACGCAAGGTGATTGACGCCTATTTTGCGCAGAAGAAGGAGCAGGACCGACCGCAGGTTGCCGTTTTCCAGGCTGCGGCGGAGAACAGGGGCACCCCCTGACAGGCTGGAAGAAGGACTTTTTGAGTCCGGAAGGATGAGCCGTTGAAGTTCGACCGGAGATTGTTGTTCCACTTCGACTGGACGCTGCTGGGGATGATCCTCGGTTTGTGCCTGATCGGCCTTGTGAATATCTACAGCACGGGTTTCAGCGCGGCAGAAACCGGAGCGGACCCGTTGTATCTCAAACAGGCCAAATGGATCCTGCTCGGACTGGTCGGCATGACCGTGGCGTTCAGCGTCGATTATCGGTTTGTCCACCGTTACGCCTATTGGGTCTACGGCATCGCCGTTCTGGCGCTGGTTGCCGTTCTGATCCTTGGATATGAATCGCGCGGCTCCCAGCGTTGGCTTTCCCTGTGGGGTTTCCGCCTGCAGCCTTCGGAGTTCATGAAACTTGCCATCATCGTGACGCTGACGAAATACTTCGACGACCATCGCGTTTCGGCGCCGTTCGGCCTGCGGGACCTGCGGATGCCGTTTGTTTTGGTTCTCGTGCCGTTTCTGCTGATTCTCAAGCAGCCTGATCTCGGGACCGCCCTGATTATCGCCGTTCTGTTCGCGTCGATGGCCGTTTGTGTGGGCGTCCGCTGGGGTGCGTTCCTTTCGGCGGCCGCAAGCGGGTTGCTGCTGATTCCTTTCATGTGGTACTTCCTCAAGGACTACCAGCGGGAACGTATCATGACCTTCCTGAGCCCTGAACGGGACCCCCTCGGGTCCGGCTATCACATCATTCAATCGATTATCGCCGTCGGGTCCGGCGGTTTTTGGGGAAAGGGCTTTCTCAAGGGTTCTCAAACGCAGTTGAAATTTCTTCCCGAACAGCAGACGGATTTCGTCTTTTCGGTGTTTGCCGAAGAGTGGGGATTTCTCGGGGGGCTGGTATTGATCGTGCTGTTCCTGTCGCTCATCCTCTGGGGCCTGAAGATAGCGCTTCACTCGCGCGATTTCCCGGGTATGATGATCACGTACGGCATCATCCTTCTTATCTTCTGGGAGGTCTTCATCAACATCGGCATGGTGCTGGGCCTCCTCCCTGTCGTTGGAATCCCCCTGCCGTTCCTGAGTTATGGGGGGTCTTCCATCGTGATGTTGATGACAGGCGTCGGACTGATGATGAACGTCAGCATGAGGCGTTTTATTCTGCAGCCATGAGAGAGCATCGGCGGAAGGAAAGGAGCCGGGTATGATGGGTCAAAAAAAAGGAAAAGACGAAGAGATCAAGGCCTTTCTCGGAAAGGGAGCGCGATTCTGCGGCAAACTGATATTCAACGGCGCTGTGCGGATTGACGGCGATTATCAGGGTGAGATCTTCGGAGAGGGGAGTCTGATCATCGGCGAAGGCGCCCTTGTGGAAGCCAACATCTCGGCCGACAGCGTCTCCATCAGCGGCGAGGTGCATGGGAAGATCGATGTTACGGAGAAACTCGAAATCTATTCGACGGGACAACTCTGGGGCGACGTGACCACGCCGGTCTTCGTCATTAAGGAAGGCGCCATCTTCGACGGATTGTCAAAAATGAAAGAGGCCGTGGCCGGCAAGCGCTCCGATGTTCAAAAAGCCGCCTGATCCGGACGAAGACGCTTCGCCCGGCGCGACCCGTTCGAATCCCGAACGGCCCTTCTCCCTCGGGAAGGGCGAACGCTTCCGTGTCCGGGAATTTCGATGTGACGGGAGGTTTTATCGCTTCCCGATGGCTCCCGGCGGGCAATGACAGGGGAAGTCCGGGCGATTGGTGACCATGGTCCAAGCCGCGTCCAGACTGCAAATCCGCAGGTTTTCAATAACCGCATAGCTTTTATAAAAGGAGCTTGACAACCGTCCTCAGTTATGGTTAGTAGTCCGCGGTTTTTCAGCGGTTGCCCCCCAACGGCGCTCCTCGAGGCCGGTTCGGGGCGTGTCGGTGAACGGGTTTATCCCCTTGAACGACTTTGCGAGCGCATATGTCATGAACTAAATCAACCGAGTGGTTTCAGATGGCCACTCGGTTTTTTTTGCTCTCCGTACCATATTTCCGTGAGGTGACGCCGTGGTCAGTCTCGATTACACCGTCTGGATTCAGATGATCAACTTTCTGGTGCTCATCCTGATCCTGAACAAACTCCTCTATAAACCGATTCTCGGGATCATCGACCGGAGAAAAAAGATCATGGAGGATTCCGATACGGAGGTCAAGGGTCTCCAGGAGACGGCGGCGCGGAAAATGGCCGAATATGAAGAGCGGCTCCGGCAGGCAAAACTCGCGGCCGTGGATCAACGCAACGAAATCGTGAAGGCAGGATCGGAGCAGGCCAAAAAGATCATCGACGCAGTGCGAAAGGAAATCCCCGGCATCCTTGCGGAATTTCACGGAAAGATGGATCGGGAAATCGAGGGCGCTAATCGGATCCTTCGAGAGAACTCCAGAAAGCTTTCGCTGGAAATCGCGGAAAAGGTGATGGGAAGGAGCATCTCATGAGAAGAATCGCGACTGGCGCGCGGATCGGACGAGTTGTCAGGATGCTCGGTGCGTTATCGCCGTTGCTTCTTGTGGCCGCTGCGGCCTATGCCTCAGGTGGCGGCGAAGGCGGCGGCAAGGAAAAGTGGATCGAGTTCGGCTGGAAGAGCGCCAATTTCGTCATCCTCGTGGGACTCTTGTATTGGTTGCTTGCCGGGAAACTGAAAGAATTTTTCGTCGATCGCGGAAAGAATATCAAGAAGGCGCTGGAGGAGGCGATCGCCGCCAAGGAAGAGGCGGAGAAGAAGTTCAAGGAATACGAACTTCGGCTGGACAAGGCCAACGAGGAGATCGCCAAGATTTCCGAAATGATCAAGTCCCAGGGGGAAGCGGAAAAGCAGAAGATCATCGAAGATGCGCGGCGGGCTGCGGAAAAGATGAAGGAAGACACGCAGGCGCGCATGGAACAGGAATTCAAGAAAGCGGGCAGTTCTCTCCGGGCCGAGGCGGCCCTCCTGTCCGTTCAAATGGCGGAAGAGTTGCTGAAAAAGAATCTTTCAGCGAAGGACCACGAGACCATGGTCCGGGATTATCTGGATAAGGTGGTGAACAAACCGTGATCGGAAGCAGCATCGCCAAGCGCTACGCCCGTGCCTTCTTCAACATCGCAGCGGAAGAGGGGAAATACGAGGCTCTGTATGACGAACTGAGCCGTTTCGCCTCCCTGGTGGAGGAGAACGAGGGGCTCAAGGAATTCCTGGCCAACCCCATCTTCGATCAGGTGGAGAAGCGGGCGGTGGTGGACCAGATCATCGGCAAGGTCGGGATATCCCCTCTGACGGCCAATTTTCTGAAGCTCTTGACAGACAAGAGAAGAATCGGGGTTCTCTCCGAGGTCGGGGACTGCTACCGCGAACTGATGGACCAGGCCTTAAGCAAGGCGCGGGTTCAGGTCAGAACCGCATATCCTTTGTCCGATGAACTGTCCGGCCGACTCCGCGAAAAACTCGAGCAGATGACCGGTAAGAAGGTCGAGATGACCGTGGAGGAAGATGCAGGCCTGCTCGGCGGGATCGTCGTTCAAGTCGGCGATACGCTCTATGACGGCAGCGTCAGGACACAATTGAACAATATCAGGAATCTGTTAGGGGAGGAGAGATAGCGCATGGAGACGATCAGGGCAGAGGAAATCAGTCAAATCATATCCAAGCAGATCAAGGATTACGAGAAGAAGCTCGATATCAGCGAAACCGGCACAGTCCTCTCCGTCGGTGACGGCATCGCCCGCGTCTACGGTGTCCAGAACGCGATGGCCATGGAGCTTCTGGAATTCCCCGGCGGCATCCTGGGCATGGTCCTCAACCTCGAAACGGACAACGTCGGTGTCGCCGTCCTCGGCGAAGTCACCCATATCAAGGAAGGCGACATCGTCAAGCGGACGGGAAGAATCGCGCAGGTTCCGGTGGGCGAGGCGGTCCTCGGGCGCGTCATCGACGGGACAGGCAAGCCGATCGACGGCAAGGGACCCATCGAGACCTCCGAATTCCGCCGCATCGAAATGATCGCCCCGGGCGTCATCCAGCGCCAGCCCGTCAATGAGCCCATGTATACGGGCCTCAAGGCCATCGATGCCATGACGCCGATCGGCCGCGGACAGCGGGAATTGATCATCGGCGACCGCCAGATCGGCAAGACCGCGATCGGCGTGGACGCGATCATCCGCCAGAAGGACACGGGCGTCAAATGCATCTACGTCGCGATCGGGCAGAAGAAGTCCACCGTCGCCCAGGTCGTGGAAAACCTCCGCAAGTACGGCGCCATGCCTTATACATGCGTTGTTTCCGCCTGCGCCAGCGACCCGGCAACCCTGCAGTACATTGCCGCCTACGCCGGCTGCAGCATCGGCGAATACTTCCGCGATCGCGGGCAGGACGCGCTCATCATCTACGACGATCTTTCCAAACAGGCCGTGGCCTATCGTCAGATTTCCCTTCTCCTCCGCAGACCTCCGGGACGGGAAGCCTTCCCGGGCGACATCTTCTACAACCATTCCCGCCTTCTGGAGCGCGCGGCGCGCGTCAGCAAGGAACTGGGCAGCGGCTCGCTCACGGCGCTCCCGATCATCGAGACCCAGGCGGGCGACGTCTCGGCCTACATCCCGACGAATGTCATCTCCATCACGGACGGCCAGGTCTATCTGGAGCCCAGCCTCTTCTTCTCCGGCATCCGGCCGGCGATCAACGTGGGCCTCTCCGTCTCCCGCGTCGGCGGCGCCGCTCAGGTGAAGGCGATGAAACAGGTCGCCGGCACGCTCAAGCTCGACCTTGCCCAGTACCGGGAACTGGCGGCCTTCGCGCAGTTCGGCAGCGATCTGGACAAGGCGACGCAGGCCCAGCTCGACCGCGGCATCCGACTGGTGGAGCTTCTCAAGCAGCCCCAGTTCCAGCCCATGCTGCTGTCCAGGGAAGTGGTCATTCTCTTCGCCGGAACGCGCGGCTTCCTCGACAAATATCCCGTCGACAAGATCAAGGACTACGAACTGCAGCTCCTGAATTTCGTCGAGACGAAATATCCGGACGTCATGAAGGAGATCGACGAGAAAAAAGTCATCGGGCCCGAGCTCGACAAGAAGCTGCGCGAAGTGCTGGCCGAATTCGACACGGCTTTCGTGAGCGGCTGAGGATCCGGCGCGGCAGCGCGACGTTACGGGATGGCAGAGAAACGACAGGAGTAGGTTTTCATGGCCGCACTCAAGGATATCAAACGGAAGATCGGCGCCGTAAAGAAGACCAAGCAGATCACGAGGGCCATGAATATGGTGGCCGCCTCGAAGTTCAAGTCGGCGCAGCAGAGGATGGAGAATTTCCGTCCCTACGCGACCAAATTCATGGATGTGCTGAACAGCCTGGCGTTGCGGGTCGACGCCCGGAACCATCCCCTGCTCGCGGTTCGCGAGCCGAAGAAAATCCGGGTGATCTGCATGACCGCCGACCGCGGTCTCTGCGGCGCCTTCAACACGAACATCCTCAAGACGACGGAGAGGTTCGTCAAGGAAAAGACCGGCGAGGGCAGGGAGGTTCTCCTGATCCCGGTGGGCCGCAAGGGACGGGACTATTTCCGGAAGAAGGCGAAAATCGCCCACGAGCGGACCGATATCTTCGGGAAATTCGATATTTCGCTTGCCGTCAATGTCGCCAAGGACATCATCCCCGCGTTCGAGAAGGAGGAGTACGACGAGCTGTATCTGATCTACAACGCTTTCGTGAACGTGTCCGTCCAGAGGCCGACGACGGTGCGGCTCTTTCCGCTGCCCTCCGTCGGCGGCGATGAGGAGATCGATCCCGAAAAAAGGATCGAGTATATCTACGAGCCCTCGGATGAGGCCCTCCTCGAAAAGCTGCTTCCCATGTACGTCCACGTCCTTCTGTTCCGGGCGCTGCTGGAGACATCGGCCGGCGAGAACGGCGCGCGGATGGCGGCCATGGACAATGCGACGCGCAACTGCGAGGACCTGATCGGCAGCTTGACGCTGAAATACAACAAGGCAAGACAGGCGGCGATCACCGCCGAACTCATGGATATCGTGGGCGGCACCGAGGCGCTCGCAAAGGCGAGATAGAAGGCGGGCGAGGGAGCACGGCGGGTCTTCCCGCGAGCCTCCTGCCCTGGCTACTTCGATAGGAGAGAAGGAGACGGGTATGAACATTGGTAAGGTTGTGCAGGTCATCGGACCGGTAGTCGATGTCGCATTCGAAGAGGGGAATCTTCCGCAGATTCTCAATGCCATCGCCATCAGCAATCCCGCGATCAACGACCAGGAGGACAACCTGATCATCGAGGTCGCCCAGCACCTGGGCGACAACGTCGTCCGCTGCATCGCCATGGACATCACGGACGGCCTGGTTAGGGGAATGAAGGCGAAGGACACCGGCAATCCCATCATGGTGCCCGTCGGCCAGGAATGCCTCGGCCGGATCCTCAACGTCGTCGGCCGGCCCGTCGACGGCCTGGGGCCCGTGACGGCGAAGAACAACTTCCCCATCCACCGGGAGGCCCCGTCGTTCCTTGAACAGGACACCTCCGTCCACGTGCTGGAAACGGGCGTCAAGGTCATCGATCTCCTGGTGCCCTTTCCCCGCGGCGGCAAAATGGGGATGTTCGGCGGAGCCGGTGTCGGCAAGACCGTCGTCATGATGGAGATGATCCACAATATCGCCATGCACCACGGCGGAATCTCCGTCTTCGCCGGCGTCGGCGAGCGGACCCGCGAAGGGAACGACCTGTATCTGGAAATGAAGGCCTCCGGCGTCATCAAGCAGGCAGCGCTGATCTACGGGCAGATGACGGAACCCCCGGGAGCAAGGGCCCGCGTCGCGCTCACCGCGCTTGCGGCGGCTGAGTACTTCCGCGATGTCGAAGGGCAGGATGTGCTTCTGTTCGTCGACAACATCTTCCGTTTCACTCAGGCCGGCTCCGAAGTCTCGGCGCTCCTGGGCCGCATGCCCTCAGCCGTCGGTTACCAGCCGACGCTGGCCACGGACCTGGGTGAACTGCAGGAGCGCATCACGTCCACGACGAAGGGATCGATTACGGCCGTGCAGTGCGTATACGTCCCCGCCGACGATCTCACCGACCCGGCGCCGGCAACGACGTTCGCCCACCTCGACGGGACGGTCGTTCTTTCCCGGCCGATCGCGGAACTGGGCATTTATCCCGCCGTGGATCCGCTGGACTCCACGTCCCGCATCCTCGATCCGAACGTTCTGGGTCTGGAACACTATCAGGTGGCCCGCCAGGTCCAGGTGACGCTGCAGAAATACAAGGACCTTCAGGACATCATCGCCATTCTGGGTATGGACGAACTCTCGGAAGCCGACAAACTCACCGTGAGCCGCGCCCGGAAGATTCAGCGTTTCCTCTCGCAGCCGTTCTTCGTGGCCGCCCAGTTCACCGGTACGGAAGGAAAGTTCGTTTCGGTGAAGGATACGGTCCGCGGCTTCAAGGAGATTCTCGATGGCAAGCACGACGACCTTCCCGAGCAGGCCTTCTACATGGTCGGCGGCATCGAGGAAGTGGTTGAGAAGGCGAAGAAACTGTCCGAGTAAGCGGGAGGAATTCTACCGATGGCCGACGAAATAACGCTGGAGATCGTAACGCCCGAGAAACTGGCCTTCTCCGGAAAGATCGAAGAGGTGACGATTCCGGGCAGCGAGGGAGAGTTCGGGGTTCTCAAAGGTCACGCCTCGCTCCTGAGCGCGGTCGATATCGGCGAGCTGAGCTATCTCAGCGAGGGGAAGCGGACCTTCTATGCCATCAACACCGGTTATGCGGAAGTGACGGGGACGAAGGTCACGGTGCTGGTGGAGACGGCCGAACGCGCGGACTTGATCGACAAGACAAGGGCGCAGCGCGCCAAAGAGAACGCCGAGGCGAAACTCTCCAAGGCGGCGAAGGAAGACGAGGATTACGAACGCGCCCGGGTCGCTCTGATCAGGGCGATCACGAGAATCACCGTCGCGGACAAGTCATCGTCAATGGGCTGAAAAAGCACCCCTGTTGGAGAGGGGAAAAGACAAAACGAAAGGCCGGGAAGGAAGACGCTCCCGGCCTTATCTTATTTCCGAAACGACGTTGAAGGTTCTCCAGGCCCGCCGGAACCTCAGGCCTCGTCGAAGTCGATATCGACGATCTCGATCTCCCTCTCCCCTCCCGGCGCCTTGAAATGGACCGCCGTGCCGATGCACTTGCCGATCAGCGCCTTGCCGATGGGGGAAGTGACGGAAATCTTGTTCGCGGAGATGTCCGACTCGAAGGGACCCACCAGCTGGTAGCGGATCTCCTTGCCCGTGTCCGTGTCCTGAACGGTTACGGAGCATCCGAAAACGACTTTCTCGGTGTTGACTCCCCCGACATCCACGATCTGCGATATAGCGAGGTTGTTTTCGATCTCGCTTGAGCGACCGTGCAGATAGGACTGACGTTCCTTGGCGGCCGTGTATTCGGCGTTTTCCGACAGGTCTCCCTGCGCACGGGCCGCCTCGATATCCCGGATATTCTCCGGAATCAGGACGCTCTTCAATTGATCCAGCTCTTTCTTGAGCCTTTCGAAACCCGCCTTCGTGATCGGAACCTTGTTCATGGGGACGCTCCAGCCCGGAAGATGATAAAAAACGGGCTCGCCCGGCCGTAATCACCGCCCAGGAGAAGCCCTGGTTCCTTCTTAGAGAAGAAATAGACCCCTGTCAAGCGGCATTTGGCGGCGGCAATTGAAGCTCTCCGGAGGAAGCTCCGGAGAATCTTCGATCCCCAAGGAAGCGATCTTGAACATCATTCGCTCGCTCATTCCCCGCGGCAAGCCACGGGGAATGAGCGAGCTTCCGGATTCGATCCCGGATTCGATCCCTTGCCCGCTCTCCCGAGTTGTGCTACAAGGGTGCCCCCCGGCGGGCTGGAACGGAAGCCGGGAAAGGGAGGCGGAGCCGCCGATGCGGGATTCCTACAACCGGGAAATCAATTACCTGCGAGTTTCGATCACCGACCGCTGCAATCTCCGGTGCGTCTACTGCATGCCCAAGGAGGGGCTGTCCCTGCTCGGCCATGAGGATATCCTCCGCTATGAGGAGATCCTGAGGATCATCCGTGTGGCGGTGAAGCTGGGCATCACGAAGGTGAGGATTACAGGAGGAGAGCCGCTCGTGCGCCGCGGGGCGGTGGATTTCATCGCTTCCCTGATGTCCGTCGAAGGACTCGCGGACGTGAGCCTGACGACGAATGCCGTCCTGCTCGAATCCTATGCAAAAGGGCTGGCGGAGGCGGGCGTCCGGAGGATCAACATCAGCCTCGATTCCCTCGATCAGGCCAAGTACGGGAAAATCACGCGCGGGGGAAATCTGCAGAGCGTTCTCAAGGGCATCGATGCGGTGCAGGCATTGGGGTTTTCACCCATCAAGATCAACATCGTCGCCGTGCGCGGCTACAACGACGACGAGCTCCTCGACTTTGCAAGGTTCGCCTACAACCGCCCCTTCCAGGTGCGTTTCATCGAGCTCATGCCCTTCGGCGGTTCGGGGCTTTCGGAGAACGAGTTCATCCCCAACATGGAAATCCTGGATAAGGTCCGTTCCGTCTATCGGCTGAGCCGCGTCAACGGCGGGGAAGAAAACGGCGGCCCCGCGCGGATGTACCACATCGAGGGCGGGCAGGGCGAAATCGGCTTCATCAGCCCCCTGACGCATCATTTCTGTCATGCCTGCAACAGGCTCCGTCTGACGGCGGACGGGTGCCTGCGGGCGTGTCTCCTGAGGGAGCGTCAGGCGGATCTGCGGATGCCGCTGCGGAATGGATGCGACGACGCCACTCTGGAGGAGCTTGTCCGCAAGACGGTCGAGCAGAAGCCCCGCGGCCATGAAATGATTTCCGGCGATGCTTCCCGGCGCGCCTGTGCGACCAACATGTCCAAGATCGGCGGCTGAACGCGTCTCACCCGGATTTGCCGGGGGCCGCATCTGCGGCCGGCGCTTCGGATCAGGGCTCTGAACGGCCGCTTTCCCCTTCCGGATCTTCGTTTTCCCAGGTGTGCGCGAGGATCTCTTTTGCACGCTCGGCGTCGTCCGGCGGGACGAGAATCCGCACCTCGCCGATGCCGTCGATCGTAATCGCGTAGATATTCGTAACGGCGTCGTATTGGAGGTGGGTGGCGATCCCCTCCGCCTCCAATCGACCGGCAATGATCCGTGCCTGGGTCATGCCCGAGGCGCAAAATACGACCTTCCAGGACTCTTCCATAAGGTGTGAGATAAAGTAGCGTTGTTTA
>DIWJ01000012.1 GCA_002428445.1 Syntrophaceae bacterium UBA6109 | reverse complement strand
AAGAGTTTTTCAACAACCTGTTAGACGATGACGTGGAAATTGTAGCAGACAGGTGGGAGCATGGGAAGAAAGTCAAGGTGGCTATCTATAAGCTCAAAGAAAATGAATCGATACGTGGTGAAATCACACGGCCGCCTGTAGATTTTTCACCATTTGCAGATGCGCTAATAGCTGCCAAGACTGATAAGCCATACCTTCAAGAGCCCATTAAAAAGATGTTCATGTTTGCGAATTATGAAAAAGAAATATTTGGAGAAATTGAGGTGAGTAAAGTTTGTGTGACCTGCGTTCCTAAAGAAAATGACATTGTTCATGAATATTTTCCCAATCTGCCGGAAATTGAATTTGAGTGATCATGTGGCATTAACTTCTATAGAGGAGACTGAATCATGCAATTCCCCGAATACCGGCCGCGCCGGCTGAGAAAGAACGAGAATTTCCGGAGGATGCTGCGGGAGACGACGCTTTCCGTGGACAACCTGATCTACCCGCTCTTCGTCGTCCCGGGAAAGGAAGTGAAGAAACCGATCGAATCCATGCCCGGCCAGTTCCAGCTTTCCATCGACCGGCTGGTGAAGGAGGTCCAGCGAGCGAAGGACCTGGGCATTCCCGCCGTTCTTCTCTTCGGCATTCCCGAGACGAAGGACGAACAGGCAACGGGGGCTTTCGCGGAACACGGGATCGTTCAGCAGGCGGTCCGCCGCCTGAAGGACAAGGTGCCGGACATCCTCGTCGTCACCGACGTCTGCCTCTGCGAGTACACGAGCCACGGCCACTGCGGCATGCTGCAGGGGGAAGAGGTCGACAACGACGCCACGCTGGAAGTCCTGGCGGAGACGGCCGTCTCCCATGCGAAGGCGGGGGCCGATATGGTGGCGCCCTCGGCGATGATGGACGGCCAGATCGGGGCGCTCCGCGACGTCCTCGACGAGGGCGGCTTCGACGGCCTGCCGATCATGGCCTACGCGGCAAAATTCGCCTCCTGCTTCTACGGACCCTTCCGCGAGGCGGCGGAGAGCGCGCCGCAGTTCGGCGACCGCAGGGCCTACCAGATGGACCCGGCCAACGGCGACGAGGCGATCCGCGAGATGAATCTCGACGTCCAGGAGGGGGCAGACATCCTCATGGTGAAGCCGGCGCTCCCCTACCTGGACCTGGTGCGGCGCGCGAAAGAGGAGTTCGATCTTCCCGTCGCCGCCTACAACGTGAGCGGGGAGTATGCCATGGTCAAGGCGGCGGCGCAGATGGGCTGGCTGGACGGCGAACGGGCGATGATGGAGTCGCTGACCGCGATCCGGCGCGCCGGAGCGGACATCATCCTCACCTATTTCGCCCCGGAGGCCGCGCGGATTCTGGGAAAATGAAACCGAAGACGCCGCATATCCTGCCGTCCGAACTGCGCATGATCGCCTGGGAGGTGACGCGGAGTTGCAACCTCGCCTGCGCGCATTGCCGGGCCTCGGCGGAGCGCGGTCCCTATCCCGGCGAACTCGACACGGCGGCCTGTCTTCGCCTGATCGACGAGATTGCCGCCGTCGGGAAGCCGGTCATCATCCTGACGGGAGGGGAGCCGCTGCTGCGGCCCGACGTGTTCGAGATCGCCGCCTACGGCAACCGCCGCGGCCTGCGGATGGTGATGGCGACGAACGGAACGCTCGTGACCCCGGAGACGGTGAAGAAGATGATCGCTTCTGGCATCCGGCGCGTCAGCGTCAGCATCGACGGACCGGACGCGGCAAGCCACGACGCACTGCGGCGCGTGCCGGGGGCATTTGCGGGGGCGATTGCCGGGATCGAAATGCTGAAAAAAGGCGGCATGGAATTCCAGGTCAATACGACCGTGACGCGCGCGAACCTCGGCTGCCTCGCGGAGATCCATGCCCTCGCGGTCGGGCTCGGCGCCGCGGCGCACCACATCTTTCTCCTCGTCCCGACGGGGCGGGGGAAGGAGATGGCGGGCGAAGAGATATCGGCCGGGCAGTACGAAAAGACGCTCGAGTGGTTCCACGAGCGCGGCCGCGAAAGCAAAATCCAGGTCAAGGCAACCTGTGCACCCCATTACTTCCGCGTGGAGCGGCAGCGCCGGGCGAAGGAGCCGTTGGCCGCGGAGCCCCCGGCCAAAACAGCGCCGGCGGGGCATCCCTTTTCCGCCTCGACGCGGGGCTGCCTCGGGGGAATATCGTTCTGCTTCATCTCCCACGTCGGCAACGTCCAGCCCTGCGGCTACCTGGAGCTGGAGGCGGGGAACGTAAGGAAGAAACCTTTCGCGGAGATCTGGCGGGAATCGGAACTGTTCACGGCGCTGCGCGACCTCGGCCGCTACGAAGGCAAGTGCGGGCGCTGCGAGTTCCTGCGCATCTGCGGCGGTTGCCGGGCGCGGGCCTACGAGGCGACCGGGGATTTCCTCGCCGCGGAACCCCTGTGCATCTACGAGCCGAAGGGCGGATAAGGCCCCCGGCCCGGCTTATGTCGTCATTGCGAGGAGCCCTTCGGCGGGGCTCAGGATGAACTCAGCGACGCGGCAATCTGGTCCTTCAAAGACAGATTGCTTCGCTTTGCTCGCAATGACAGAAGAAAATAAAGCGGGAATGGCGAAAGCAAAAGGCCCCCTGTTGTCACCCCCGCGAAAGCGGGGGTCCAGCGCTCTGCTCAAAACGGGAACAGGTTTTCAAGACCCTGGATTCCTGCGGGTGCGGGAATGACAAAGGGTAAAGCGGGAATGACGAAGAGAGAACGGGAATAGCGACAGAATGGACGACATCGACCGCAAGATACTCAACCGCATCCAGAAAGATTTCCCCGTGGCGGAGGAGCCCTTCCGAATCCTGGGCGAGGAACTGGGGATCGGCGAGGATGAACTGATCGGGCGCATCGGGCGGATGAAGGAAGAAGGCCTCATCCGAAGGATCGGCGCAGTCTTCGACGGGAAGAAGCTGGGCTTTGCCTCGACGCTTTGCGCGGCCCGCGTTCCGGAAGACAGGCTGCGGCGGTTCGTGGAGACGGTGAACGCCCTGCCCGGTGTGACGCACAACTACCGCCGGAGCGGCGAGTACAACATCTGGTTCACGCTGATTGCCCCGTCGGAGGAGAAACTCCGGGCGGAGCTCGACGGGATCAGGGCAAGAACCGGCGTGGAGGATATCCTGGACATGCGGGCGGTGCGGACATTCAAGATCGACGCCCGTTTCGAGGTGTGAAGATTCTTCCTGTCATTGCGAGCAGTAGCGAAGCAAGCTGTCGTTGAAGGACCAGATTGCTGCGTCGCTGAGTTCATCCTGAGCCCCGCCGAAGGGCTCCTCGCAATGACAACTGGTTTGTCATTCCCGCGAAAGCGGGAATCCGGCGTCCTGCCCAAAACGGGAGCAGGTGTTCAAGGCCTTGGATTCCCGCCCGCTCGGGAAGGACAAAGAGGAAGGCGGGCGCGGCAGGAATGGGAAACGCCGGGGCGAAGGGAAACGCCGCAATGACGGCAGCGGACGAGCGAAAAGAGACGGGATGGAGAAGAGAATGAAGGGACTGATGTTGCGCAGGTGCCATAGCCTGGCAGCAGCGATTCTGCTGGCTCTGTGCCTGCTGCCTTCTTTTGCGGCGGCCGCCGCCGAAAAGGGCGTCTGGGTCGAGGCAACGGGGCAAGCCTATCTGGGGGAGAACGACACGCTCAGCGAGATCAAGAAGGCGGCCAGGCGCGATGCGCAGGCGAAGGCGATCGAGCAGGCCGTGGGGGTCTTCATCAAATCGCACACGCTGGTCTCCAACAGCCAGGTCGCCGAGGACCTCATCTACGCCTCCGTGCGCGGCAAGCTCGCCACGGTAAAGCTCCTGGGCGAGGGATGGGACGACAAGGAAAAGAATCTCTGGACGGTCAGGATCCGTGCGCGTGTCGAGCCCACTTATCCCGGGAAGGGCGGCGGTTTTTCCGCTCAGGTTACCCTGTCGAAGGCCGAGCTCAAAGAGGGAGACGAGGTCCGGATCTTCTACAAGGTCAGCCGCGACTGCTACGTCTATCTCTTTTCCGTCGCCGCCGACGACTCCGTGACCCTGCTCTTTCCGAATGCGCAGCAGCGGGAGAATCTTGTCAAGGCGGACCAGACCTACGAATTTCCTCCCGCCGGCAGCCCCATCCGCCTCAAGGCGATGCTCCTGCCCGGCCACAAGGGGAAGATTGCGGAGGAAAGGATCAAGATCATCGCCACGAAGGAGAAAGAAGACCTCATCCCGCTGGGATTCCAGGAGGGGATGTTCAAGGTGTACGATTCGCGGTCCACGGGCCTCGTCAGCGACCTTGTCCGGCGCCTCAACGCCATCGATCCCGCCGATTGGGCCCAGGCGCAGATGGTGTACACGATCGAAAAATAAAGGCAGTTCTTCCCGCCCCCGCTTTCGGGGGGGGGTGACAACAGGGGGCCTTTTGCCTTCGCCATTGCCGCTTTACTCTCTGCTATTCCCGCGGAAGCGGCGGCGCGGGTGACAAAATGAAAATGAAGAAAGCGAAAAATTCATCATGACCGACCCAGCGAAGAAGCCCGCCTTCTACATCGTCGACGGGAACAATTACCTGTACCGCGCGTTCTACGCGATCCCGGAACTGTCGAACTCCAAGGGCTTTCCGACCAACGCCATCTACGGCTTCACGACGATGCTGATCCGTCTCCTGAAGGAGCACGAACCGTACTGCATCGCCGTCGCCTTCGACCTGAAGGGACCGACCTTCCGGCACGAGGCCTTCGACGGCTACAAGGCTACGCGGAAGGCCACGCCCGATGCGCTGATTCCCCAGATCCGCTTCGTCAAGGACGTCGTACGCGGATTCTCCATCCCCGTGCTCGAACAGGAGGGCATCGAGGCGGACGACATCATCGGCACGCTGGCCACCCGCTACGCCGGCGAGGGGTTGCAGGTCGTCATCGTCTCCGGCGACAAGGACATGATGCAGCTCATCTCCGGGAACGTCTCGATGATCGACACGATGAAGGGCAAGACCTACGATGCCGAGGCCGTACGCGAAAAATTCGGCGTCGGGCCCGACAAGGTCGCCGACATCCTCGGACTGACGGGCGACGTCTCCGACAACATCCCCGGCGTCCCCGGCATCGGGCCCAAGAACGCCCTCCGCCTGATCGAGGAATTCGGATCGCTGGAGGCGATCCTGCAGAACATCGACAAGGTGAAGAACGGGCGGGCAAAGGAGGCCCTGGAAAAGTTCGCCGACCAGGCGCGGATGAGCCGTGATCTCGCCACGATCCGGACGAACGCCGATTTCTCCTTCGACCTCGAGGCCTGCCGGTACACCGGCCCGGATCCGGAGGCGCTGAAGGCCCTCTTCAAGGAATTCGAGTTTTCGTCCCTGCTGCAGGAGCTGAGGATCCGCGAAACGGCGCTGGAGGGGGATTACCGGCTTGTCGGAACCGCCGGGGATCTGGAGGCTCTGGCCGGGGAACTGCGGAAGGCCGGGAAATTGGCCCTCGATGTCATCCTGGAAGGCGAGGGCGCGATGAAGGCGCTGCCGGTGGGGATCGCCCTCTGCACCGAGCGCGGCCGCTCCTCGTATGTCCCGTTCCCTTCCGGCGTCACGGAAGGGATGCCGCTCGAAAGGGTGCGCGCGCTGCTGGGGCCGGTCCTCGCGGACGGGGGCGTCGCCAAGTACGGCCACGACCTGAAAAGCGCGCTCCTGGCGCTGGGAAACGCGGGCATCGACCTTGCGGGCCTGCAATGCGACACGATGGTGGCCGCCTATCTTCTCAACCCTTCGCACCACGGCTTCGATCTTTCCGACATCGCGCGGGAGTCCCTCGGCCGGGAGGTCGCTGCGGCGAAAGAGATCGCCGGCAGCGGCGCGAAGGCCGTCCCCATGGGGGCCGTCCCGGTCGAGACGATGAGACCTTACGCATGCCGGAGGGCCGACGCGGTCCTCGCCCTGGCGCCCCTTCTTTCGGAGCAGGTGCGGGACGGGGGTTTCGGAGACCTCTTCACGGAAGTGGAGATGCCGCTCGTTTCCATCCTCGCCGCGATGGAGAAAAAGGGCGTCCTCCTGGACACGGCGATCCTGAAGGACATGTCGCAGGAGACGGCGCAGCTGCTGTCGATGTCCGAGGAGAAGATCTACCGCCTGGCCGGGGAGCGCTTCAACATCAACTCCCCCAAGCAGCTCCAGGTCATCCTCTTCGAAAAACTCCGGCTGGCCAAGGGCAAGAAGACAAAAGACGGCTATTCGACGGACGTGGAGGTCCTCGCGTCGCTGGCGAGGGGTCATGAACTCCCCGCCGAGATCCTGGCGTACCGCAGCCTGATGAAGCTCAAGACGACCTACATCGACGCTCTGCCGCAGATGGTGCACCCGGTGACGGGCCGCGTCCACACCTCCTTCAACCAGACGGCGACGGCGACGGGGCGGCTTTCGAGCAGCAACCCCAATCTCCAGAACATCCCCATCCGCACGCTCGAGGGGAAGCGGATCCGCCAGACCTTCATTGCTCCGGAGGGCTGGCTCCTGGTCTCGGCCGATTACTCGCAGATCGAACTCCGCGTCCTGGCGCACCTGTCCCGGGACGAGACCCTGATCAACGCGTTCGAATCCGGCGAGGACATCCACAGCCGGACCGCCTCGGACGTCTTCGGCGTCTTTCCGGAGATGGTCAACGCCGACATGCGCCGCCAGGCGAAGGTGATCAATTTCGGCATTCTCTACGGGATGAGCCCCTTCGGGCTCGCCAAGGAGCTGGGTGTCTCCCAGAAGCTGGCGCAGACGTATATCGACGGCTACTTCGCCAAGTACGCGGCGGTGCGGGCCTATCTCGACGGGCTCCTGGAATGTGCCCGGAAGAACGGCTACGTCGAGACCCTGCTCGCGCGCAGACGCTATATCCCGGAGATCAAGTCCCCCAATGCCGCGGTGCGGCAGTTTGCGGAGCGGACGGCGATCAACGCCCCCATCCAGGGGACGGCCGCCGATCTCATCAAGGTGGCGATGGTCAACATCTCCGGGATCTTCGCGCGGAAGAAACTGCGGACCGCCATGATCCTCCAGGTTCACGACGAACTCGTTTTCGAGGCGCCGGCGGAAGAGCAGGCGGAAGTGATGGCGATCGTGAAGAAGGAGATGGAGGACGTGATTCGTCTCAGCGTACCTCTCCGGGTGGACATCTCCTCCGGCCGCAACTGGGACGAGGCGCACTGAGGGCGGGGCGCCGCGCGGATTTTTCAGCGAAGAGAACGGGGTGACGGGCATGGCACGCTTCGATTACGACCTGGGAATCCTCGGCGGCGGGGCTGCCGGCCTCACGGCGGCGGCCGGCGGTGCGCAGTTCGGCGCGAAAACGATCCTGATCGAGAAATCGGCGCAGCTGGGAGGCGACTGCCTCCATTTCGGGTGCGTGCCTTCCAAGACGCTTATCCGGACGGCGTCCGTCTGGTCGCTGGTGAAACGGTCCCGGGAGTTCGGTCTGCCGGCGCCGGCGCTTCCGCCGGTGGACCTGGGCGCCGTGATGGACCGCGTCCATGCCGTCATCGAAAGAATCCAGAAAGTCGATTCGAAGGAACGCTTCTGCTCGCTCGGGGCGGAAGTGCTCTTCGGTGAAGCGGCCTTTGCCGACGAGCACGTTGTCGTCCTGGACGGCAGACGGATTTCCGCCGGAAAGTGGATCGTCGCCACGGGGTCGAGCCCCGCGGTCCCTCCCGTGGAAGGGCTGCGCGATGTGCCTTTCTGGACCAACGAAACGGTCTTCTCCCAGAGGGTGCTGCCGCCGCGCCTTCTCGTCCTGGGGGGAGGGCCGATCGGCCTCGAGATCGCCCAGGCCTTCGGGCGGCTCGGGTCCAAGGTGATCGTCGTGGAATTCCTGGACCAGATCCTCGGACCCGAGGACGCCGATCTGGCCGATCTCCTCCGGAAGAGACTGGAGGCGGAGGGCGTGGAAATTCATGTCTCGACGAAGGCCGTCCGGGCGCGGATGCGGGGCTCCACGATCCTTCTGACCGTTGCGTCCGCAGCGGGGGAGGGCGAGACGCGGGACATCGAAGCCGACGCACTTCTGGTGGCAACGGGGCGCAAGCCGAACATCGGCGGACTGGGTCTCGATGCAGCCGGGGTTCAGGTCACGGCGCGGGGTATTCCCGCGGACGGGCGGCTGCGGACCAACATCCGGCACATCTACGCCTGCGGCGACGTGAACGGGCAGTTTCCCTTCACCCATGTCGCGGGGTACGAGGCGGGCATCGCCCTCGCCAATGCGATCCTTCATCTGCCGAGGAAGGTGGACTACGGCAAGGTGGGCTGGTGCACCTATACCGACCCGGAAGTGGCGAGCATCGGCCTCAATGAGAAACGGGCCCGCAAGGAGGGCATCGAATACCTGGTCCGGGAGGAGCCCTTCGAGGCCAACGACCGGGCGCTGGCCGAAGGGGAGACCCTGGGAAAGATCAAGCTCCTCCTCAGCCCCGGCGGGGCTCTCCTCGGGTGCCAGATCATGGGGGCCCATGCCGGCGAGATCATCCACGAATGGATTCTCGCCATGTTCGCGGGGGTCCGGTTGTCGAAGATCGCGAGCGCCGTGCATGTCTATCCGACGCTGGCGGAGATTTCGAAGCGCGCCGCCGGAAGCTTCTTCGCCGGGAAGATCTTCAGCGAAAGGACGAAGAGCCTGCTGCGCTTCATGTTTCAACTCAAGGGGAGGGCGTGTTAAAATGCAGCGTTTCGAGGCGCCGCGGGCCATCGAAAATGCCGCCGAAAAGGAAGACACCGTTGCACATGAATGATTTCGATCGCAAGATCCGCGAGAACCTGCCGGAAGGGCTCGTCTGCAAGGATGTCCGTATCCTGCAGATCAACCTCGGGCGCTACTGCAACCTGTCCTGCGGGCACTGCCATCTGGAATGCTCGCCGTCGCGCCGTGAACAGATGACGCAGGCGGTGATGGAGGAAATTCTCGCCGCGATCGGCGGCCGCACCTTCGAACGGGTCGACATCACCGGGGGCTCGCCGGAACTTCATCCGCGCTTTCGGACCTTCCTGGAGAAGCTCTGCGCGAAGGGCCATCCCGTACAGGTGCGGACGAACCTGACCAATCTCGTCGAACCGCCGCTGTCCGACCTGGTCCCCTTTTTCAGGGACCTGCGCGTCTCCCTGGTCGGATCGCTTCCCTGCTATGAGAAGGAGAACGTCGATCAGCAGCGCGGCCCCGGAGTCCATGAGCGATCCATCGCTGCACTCCGCCTCCTCAACGGGGCCGGCTACGGCCTCGAGGAGGGCCTGCCCCTGGACCTCGTCTTCAACCCCGGAGGCTCCTTCCTCCCGCCGCAGCAGGCGGAACTGGAGGCGGTCTACCGGGAGGAGCTCGGGAAGCGCTTCGGCGTCCGCTTCAGCCGGTTGCTCATCCTGACCAACATGCCCATCGGCCGGTTCCGGCGGCAGTTGAAAAGAGAAGGGGAGAGGGACGCCTATCTGAAGCTCCTGAAGGATGCCTTCAACCCGGCGACGCTCGGCCATCTCATGTGCCTCCGACAGATCAGTGTCGATTGGGACGGGCGCCTCTACGACTGCGACTTCAATCTGGCCCTCGGGATGCCCGTCAATCACGGTTCCCCGAATACCCTGGCGGCGATGAGATTCGACCGGCTGGCGCGCCGGTCCGTCGTGACGGGGACTCACTGTTTCGGCTGCACCGCGGGTTCCGGATCATCCTGTTCGGGATCGCTGGCGCCGCCTTCCGTATCCCCTCGGGAAGATCGATGATCATGACTGTGCCCTCGAATCTCCTGCCTCTTGAAGCCTACGTGAGGTCGGGTTTCTTCTGCCTCATCCTCGCGGGCGTCGGCCTCTGGGAGTTCTTCTCGCCGCGGCGCCGGGCAAGGGTAGGGAGGAGGCTCCGCTGGCTGAACAATCTGCTGGTTTCTGTGATCAATGCCGTCAGCGTGCGGCTGTTCTTTCCCCTCCTGCCGCTGGGCGTCGCCGTCGTATGCGCCGAGAGGGGATACGGCCTGCTGAATCTTCTCCATGTCCCGCCATGGTTTTCCATCCCCGCGGGCATCGTCGTCCTGGATCTTGCGATCTACGGCCAGCATGTCCTCCTTCACAAGGTGGGCGTCCTCTGGAGGCTCCACCGGATGCACCACACGGACCTCGATGTCGACGTCACGACGGGCGTGCGGTTCCACCCGCTGGAGATTCTGCTCTCGGAGTCGATCAAAATGGCGGTGGTTGCCGCTGCCGGCGCCCCGGCGATCTCGGTGCTGATCTTCGAGCTGGTCCTCAACGGCATGTCCCTGTTCAACCATGGCAACCTGCGCCTGCCGGCGGCGGTCGATGCGGTCCTGCGGCTCTTCGTCATCACGCCGGACATGCACCGCGTCCACCATTCGATCATCGTGAAGGAGGGGAACAACAATTACGGCTTCAGCATTCCCTGGTGGGATCGCCTGTTCGGGACCTACCGCGCCCAGCCCGCGGCGGGGCACGATGGGATGACGATCGGCGTCGGGGAATTCTTCGATGTCCGATACTCCCGGCTGCCGCAAATGCTGGCGACGCCGTTCGTGAAAGGGAAGGTTCCCTGATCGATTCCGGCGGCTGCCCGCATGCTTGAAAGTTTGCGTTGATGCAGGAGGTTTTTCCCATGTACGAAGCGATGTACGAACAAACGATGCCGAAGCGGGGAGAGCTGCCCTTCGCGCTGCCCGGATGGATCGCCCGCGCCCCCTTTGAGGAATACCTGGGCATGAAGATCGAGGAAGCGGCGGACGGCAGGGCCGTCCTCTCCATGCCGTTTACCGTGAAGCTGGCGCAGGGCAAGGGGCTGATGCACGGCGGCGCCATCACGGGCCTGGCGGACACCGCCGCCGCCATGGCCATCAAGAGCATCCTTCCCGAGGGGACCCATTTCGTCACCGTGGAACTCTCGTTGAAATTCCATGCGCCGGTCAGGAGCGGCGTGGTCCGGGCCGTCGCCGCCGCGGTCCGGGAGGACGACCGGACAATCCGGGGAGAGGCGCAGATCTTCGACGAGGCCGGTGTCAAGACGGCAACCTTCTCTTCCCTGTTCCGCGTGAAGGCGCCGAAGGGAAGAGCCGGGACGAAGCGATGATGTGCGAGGTTTGATGAGAAATCCACTGCCGCAAGGAGGCATGATCATGAAGCGGAACCTGTTTGCAGTTTTCCTGTGTGTCGTTTTTTTCTGGGGAGTTCCCGCATCCGCCGCCGAGACCGAACCGGCGTCGTCCATCCGGAACATCGTCGTCTATCCCGACAGCGCGATGATCCGGAAGCAGGCGGTCTTTTCCGTGTCGAAGGGTCAGAACGTCATCCGGATATCGGGCCTTACGGCCGGCATGGTGGATGCCTCCGTGCAGGCAAGCCTGTCGGGCGGTACGGGCGTCAAGATCGCCGATGTGAAGGTCGAAAAGACCTTTCTTTCGAAGACGTCTCAGGAAAAAACGGAAAAACTGAAGCGGCGGCTCGAAGACATCGAAGAGCGGATGAAGGCGGCGGCGAATGACGCCGCCGTCCTGAACAGCGCCATCGAACTCCTGAAGAAGATCGTGCCGTTCCCGCAGAATCAGAAGGTGACCCCGGCGGAAGTCGATGCGCATGTGAAGTTCGTCGCCAGGTCGCTGTCGGAAAACTACGGCGAGATCGCAAAAGCCGAAACGCGGCTGAAGAAGCTGCAGGAAGAAAAAAAGGCGGTCGAACGGGAGTTGAAGGGCCTGACCTCTGCGAAAGAGGAAAGCAAGAGCATCGTCGTTTCCGCCTTTGCGCAGAACGAGGTCCGGCAGGCCGTCATGGTTTTTTCCTACATGGTGAACGGGGCGGGCTGGTTTCCGACCTACGATGTTCGCGCGGACTCCGGCGCGAAGGTTGACATCGACTGCTATGCAACCCTGAGCCAGTCGACGGGGGAAGACTGGAAGAACGTCGACATGGAGATCTCGACGGCAAAGCCCTTTGTCTACGGCACCCCGCCGGAACTGCAGCCATGGCTTGTCGATGTCTATCAGCCGAGGCCCGCGGCGCGGAAATCCGTCTCGAGAAAGGATGCCGATGAGTTGCGGCCGATGATGCTGGAGATGGAAAGAAGAAGCGAGGCGGCGCAAGAGGGCGGCTATGAACAGCCGCAGGTGAAGGCAGAGGCGAGTTCATTCAGCTTTGCGCTGCCGCGGAAAGTGGATGTGCCGTCGGACCGTCAGCCCCACAAGATCCTGATCGCTTCCGCGGGCAGAGAAGCGAAATTCAATTATTACGGTGTACCGAAGTTGTCCAAATATGCCTACCTCAGGGCGGACCTCAAGAATCCCTTCGCGTTTCCTCTCATCGAGGGGCCGATCAGCATTTTTCTGGACGAGAGAATGGTCGGCACGGCATCGGTGGGGAAGACGATCCTTCCGGGCGAAGAGATGACCCTCTCCCTCGGCGTCGACGAGGGAATCAAGATGGAGAAGAAACTTCTCAGGAAGTTCACCGAATCGGCCGGCGCCTTCACCAGAGACATTCGGATCCAGTACGAATACGGCATCGATCTCCTCAATGGGAAGGATCGCGAGATTTCCCTGACGCTGAATGACAATGCGCCGGTATCGCGCAACGAAAAGATCAAGGTGGAGATCGAATCGCCGGGAAAAGGGGAGGCGAAGATTTCCGAAGACGGCATTCTTGCCTGGGACCTGAAGCTTGCCAAAGGAGAAAAGAAGAGCCTGAAGGTCAAGTTCAGCGTCGCCTACCCCCGGGACGTGAGGATCACGGGGCTCGAATAATACGGATCTGCCGGGGACGGCGGGGCAGTTCGCATTCTTCCCGAGGATCGATCGTGCCCCGTCTCCCGCAGGGATTTTCTGACCGTCCTGTCCACATCTTCAGTCTTCTCCCATGGATGATGCAGTCCCTTTCGTCTGTGCGGAGCGGATCGGCGGGAGGGAATTTGCCGGTCCGGCCGCCGCATGCCGTCGCGCAAGCGATTTTTCTCCTTGACATATTATGAGCATATGCCTATAACGTGCGAATCGTCGTGGGGGGCATCGAATCGGCGGACTGGAAGGCCGCCGATGTCCCTGCGGACGGAAAAACCCTGAGGATTGAGGGTGGAGACATCTCCGTGAATGAAACACAGCGGAAAGATGAAACGATGTTGAGAAGGAGAAGATCATGAAAGTTGCTTTACCGTCATGTCAGAATCAGGTGGATGCACACTTCGGTCATTGCGAATACTTTACGGTGTTCACCATCAGCGACCGGAATGAAATCCTTTCGAGGGAAGTGGTTCCCGCTCCGGCTGCCTGCGGCTGCAAATCGGACATCGCCCGGACGCTCGCGGAGATGGGCGTCAAGGTGATGCTGGCCGGAAACATGGGACAGGGCGCCGTAAACGTGCTGGACAGCCATGGGATCAAGGTCCTGCGCGGTTGCGCGGGCGATGTGAAAGAGACTGCCGAACGCTGGCTCTCGGGCGGACTGAAAGACAGCGGGATCGCCTGCAATCTTCATGAGCACGGCTGCCATACGAAATAGAAAACGCATTTCAGACAAGAGCGATCACGATGGCTCAGCATTCCGCAACGGTCTCCCGGCTCTTCCGGTCCTTTTTCCGTATCGGGCTGACCGCCTTTGGCGGTCCGGCTATGATCGCCCATATCGGCGAGACGGCCGTCAAACGCGGAAAATGGCTGGATCAGGAGACCTTCAAGCGCGGTGTTGCGCTCAGCCAGTCTCTCCCCGGAGCGACGGCCATGCAGGTGGCCGCGTACGTCGGACTCAAGGCGGGAGGCCTTGCCGGAGCGCTGGCGGCGTTTACGGGGTTTGGCCTGCCCGCATTCCTGCTCATGGCCGCCCTCTCGTCGCTCTATGCCGGATCCCGCGAGCTTCCCTGGGTTGTCTCGATCTTCGGCGGTCTGCAGGTCATTGTGGTGGCGATTGTCGGGCATGCCGTTTTTTTGTTCGGAAGGCCGCTTCTCAGGAATGGCAGGGATATTTTCCTGGCGACGGCATCCGCCGCCGCCTTTTTCCTCTCGGTCAGTCCCTTTCTGGTCATTATCAGCGCCGCCCTCGCCGGCGTCGGCATTGCGCGAAGCGGTGCGGCGATTCCGGCCGCGCCGCCTTCGAAGATCCGTCTCATCGTGATCGGACGCCTTGTCGCGCCCCTGCTGGCGGCGATCGGGGCGGGCATGGGCATCCTCTATCTGGTGAAACCGGATCTGTTCGGAATGGCCCTGCTCATGATGAAGGTCGATCTCTTCGCATTCGGCGGCGGTTTTGCCTCATTGCCCCTCATGCTCGACGAAATCGTGCATGTCCGCGGCTGGATGGACAGCAGGACCTTTATGGACGGCATCGCGCTGGGGCAGATCACCCCGGGTCCCATCGTCATCACGGCGACATTCGTCGGATATCTGGTGTACGGCTTTGTCGGCGCCGCCGTTGCGACCGTCGCCATTTTCACGCCTTCGTTCGTCCTGCTGGTGATTGCCGCTCCGCTTCTGGACATTCTTGTGCGCTCGCATCGCTTCAAGAATGCGGTGGCTGGAATCCTGGCCTCTTTCCTGGGACTGCTCCTCTTCGTTGTTGTGACATTCGCCGTCGCCGTTCCCTGGGACGTTGCAAGGATCCTGCTGGCGGCCGCGTCGCTCCTCGCGCTTCTGGGGGGAATCGACATCCTTTTCATAGTTCTCGCGGGTGCCGCCGCAGCCCTTTTGATCTTCTGAGAAGGTCAGGCGGATTTCCCGACCGGGGCAAACGCGCCGCTGTTTGACAGGCCGCTTCATCGTGCATAGATTTTGTTTTTCGTGAAGCCTTCAGATCAAACTCTTTTTCCAGGAGGATGCGCCATGAAATGGCTGGAAAGGTATGCGGATTACTCGTATGCCCTGCTGAGGATCGCAACGGGCTTTATGTTTTCATTCCACGGGGCGCAGAAGATCCTGGGGCTCTTTGCCTCGTCCCAGCCGCCGGTGGGTTCGCAGCTCTGGTTCGGGGGCCTCATCGAGCTCCTGTGCGGGCTGGCGGTGATGCTGGGCGTTCAGACGCGGGCAGCGGCTTTCCTGGCCAGCGGCACGATGGCCGTGGCCTACATCCAGTTCCACTGGAAGTTCCAACTGGGCGCGAAGATCTTTCCGACGCTGAACCAGGGGGAGCTGGCCGCCCTCTACAGCTTCGTCTTCCTCTACCTGGCCTGCCGGGGAGGGGTCAAATGGTGCCTGGATAAGAAGAGCTGAGAACGGGGACCGGCCGGGATTCCTGCCACGGCTGGTCGTTTGTCCCGGAAGCTTCAGTCTTCGACCCGATAGTTCTTTTCCCGGAAGAGCCTCAGGCAGACGTTCACCACTTCGGGGTCGTAGAGTTTCCCCCTGTTTTTTGAAATCTCTTCCAGGGCGTGGTCGATTCCGAGCCGCGGACGATAGGGACGGTGGGAAGCCATGGCCTCCACCGTGTCCGCCACGGCCAGAATCCGCGACTCCAGCAGGATGTCATCTCCGCTCAAACCGCGGGGATAGCCGGAACCGTCCATCCGTTCATGGTGCTGGAGAACGACCTCCGCCACCGGCCAGGGGAACTCGACATCCTTGAGAATGTCGTATCCCGCCTGCGCGTGGACCATGATCATGCGGAATTCAAGGTCGCTCAGCCGCGATGGCTTGCTGAGGATTTCCGCGGGAACGGCGATCTTGCCGATGTCGTGGATCGTCGCGACGATGCGGACAAAATCCACCCGGTCGGCGGCAAGGTGCATCTCCGCCGCAATCGCCCTTGCCAGCCGGGCCGTTCTTCTCTGATGGCCCGATGTATAGGGGTCTCTTGTTTCCACAGCCATGGAAATCGCCTGCACCGTGCCCCCCAGCAACCGTCTCAGCCGCTCCGTCGTTTTCAGAAGCTCCTCTTCCGCCTTCTTGCGTTCGGTGATGTCTTCGGAAATGCCCAGCAGGTATTCCGGCTCTCCGTTCGCATCCAGGAGAGGCACTTTCTTGGTATGCAGGATGCGTTCTCCCCTGTGGCGGGTCTGGATCGGCTCAGCCGGCGTGTCCACGGCGACCTTATTGCGTAACACCTCCCGGTCCTTCCCCGTGAAATGGTCCGCCTGATCCTTCGAGAAGAAATCGTAATCGTTTTTCCCCAACAGGTGGTCCCTGGAATAACCCAGCAGTTCCTCTCCGGCCCGGTTGAACCGGACGAACCGAAGATCCTTGGCGGTTTTCAGGAAGAGCATGTTCGGGATATTTTCAATAATCGAGTCCAGAAACACATTCGTCCGGCGCAGTTCATCCTCCGCCCGCTTGCGCTTGGTGACATCGCGGATGAGGCCGATCATGCCGATGATCCTGCCTTCCTTCATGATCGGTGATCCGCTGATTTCGCCATACTTCGTGGTTCCATCCCTGGCGACAAACGAAAAAATCGAAGCGGAGATTGTTTCACCGTTCAAGATCGAATTGACTTCGGCCACCGCCCGTTCACGAGACTCCGGCGTAAGGGTGCTTGCCGTCTCAGAAATGGATCGCCCGATAAAATCCTGCGGCTTGTACCCCAACATTCTCTCCACGCTTGGAGATACGGTTAAAACATTGAGACGGGTGTCCGTCGTGAAGATGATGTCCGTTGCATTCTGAAAACTCAGCCGATATTGCTCTTCGGTGCTTTGAAGCTTCTGATTCGCAGTCTCCAGATCCGTCATCTTCCTTTCAAGCTTGCGAAAGAGGACTTCGTTGTGCTGCCGGAAGAACTCCATTTCTTCGCCGAGAGGCTTGGAAGCCGGCTGCTTTTCGGCACCGTCCTCCTGCATCTCCCTCAGGATGCGCAGAAATGCCTCGGGCTCCTGAGGTTTGAGGACAAACCGGTCGGCGCCGACGCCGAGCGCAAGGTGTTCATCTTTTTGTTCGGTATATTCGGCCGTGTAAAACATGAAGGGGATATGTTGCAAACGCTCATGGGATTTGCAGAGCCTGCAGAGAGTATAGCCGTCCATGATCGGCATCAGGATGTCCGAGATGATCAGGTCGGGGGGATGGGTATTGGCGATGTCGAGGGCTTCTTTCCCGTTTTCCGCTGAATCGACCGCAAATCCCTCGCCTTCGAGCAGGGTCTTCAGCATGTAGAGATTGGCGGGATTGTCCTCGACGATCAGTATTCTTTTCATGATGGTTTCTCCCGATCCCGGGGGCTTGCGGACAGATATCTTTGAACTTCCTTATCGAAGGTGTCCGGATCGATGGGCTTTTCAATATAGCCGCTGCATCCCGATTCCATGGCCTTCTCTTTGTCGCCGGGCATGGCATAGGAGGTCACGGCGATAATGGGCGTCTCCGCGAGATCGGGATTCTTCCGCAGATTTTGAGCGACGGCATACCCGTCCATGACGGGCAGCTGAATGTCCAGGAGAATCAGGTCCGGCCGGAGCGAGGCCGCCAGCCCGATCCCTTCCCTTCCGTCCGCGGCGGAGAAGACCTCGAAGTCACAGTCTTCGAGGATGTACTTGATGAGATAAAGATTCTGCTCATTGTCTTCGATGACGAGGATTCTTCCCTTCATGTGCTTCACCTGTATTTGGGCAGAGAGAACGCAAAGGTGCTTCCCATACCCCACGTGCTTGTCGCCCAGATGCGGCCACCCATCAGTTCCACGATCTTCTTGGATATGGAAAGGCCGAGCCCGGTGCCTTCATGTTTCCGGCTCAGTCCCGAATCGATCTGCCGGAAGGACTGGAAAATGGTCTCCCTATCCTCCGCCTTGATGCCGATTCCGGTATCGATCACCCGGACGATGATGGCGTCTCCGTCCGCCTCGCAGACGATCGCGACGGAACCCTTCTCGGTGAACTTGATGGCGTTGCTGAGCAGATTCAGGAGGACCTGCTCGACCCGCCGCGGATCGCCGGTGACGGCTGGCGCATCGACGGCGATCCTGTGCGTAAGCTCGATTCCCTTGGCGTCGGCGAGGGGACGGGTGCTTTGTACGGCCTTCTCGATGAGGGGCCGCAGATCGACGCTTTCCTGCGCCACCTTCAGCTGTCCCGCCTCGATTTTTGAGATGTCGAGGACATCGTTGATCAGCGAGAGGAGATGCTGCGAACTGCGCCTCACCATGTTCAGCTGCTTCTTCTGCTCATCATTCAGCGGTCCCACGCGCTCGCGAAGGATGATGCCGGTGAAGCCGATGATGGAATTCAGCGGCGTCCGAAGTTCGTGCGACATCGTCGCCAGGAAAGAGGATTTCAGCCGGTCGGCGGCCTCCGCCCGTTCTTTCGCCGCGGCGAGCTCGGCAAGCGCCCGGCGGAGTTCCTCTTCCCTCTTGATGCGCCCCCCGATTTCCGTGGAGAGATTCCGGTTCGCCTCCGCAAGGCGCAGGGTCCGTTCTTTGACGAGTTCCTCGAGATGATCCCGGTGAGTTCTGAGCTCCTCGCCCGCCGCTTCCAGCGACCTGTGGGTATGATCCAGGGCGCCGATCATTTCGTTGAACGACGCGGCCAGCTGGCCGATTTCATCCCGGGAATGGATTTCGATGCGGCGGTCAAGATTCGATGTCGCTTTGACATAATTCGTCTCGCCGATGAAACGGTGCAGCGGCTTGACAATGACGTAATGGAGGCCGATCAGCATGATGGCGGACAGGACCAGCAAACCGAGGGAAAACCCGACAACGGTGATGATGACGGACCCCACGATCTCCTTATCGATATTCTCCTTGGCGATGAGGATGGCGATCTTCCAGTTCTGTGCGAAGGAGGTCTGATAGCACGCGTAGTATCTTCCGCCCCGAATTTCCAGGGAGGCGGTCCCGTGCCCATTCCCCGCCAGCAGCCTGTGGAGTTCAGGAGAATAGCTCCGGATATTCTTGAAATGCATGGTCTTGTCTTCGCTGGCGAGAACGACGCCCGTCCCGTCCGTCAGAAAAATCCTGCCGGCCGGGCTGACGCGAAAATTGGCGATGTAGCGGGAGATGACATCCAGCGTCACATCGGCGCCGACGACGCCGTAGAATACGCCTTTCTCGTCGACGAGCGCCTTGACGGTGCCGATGTTGATGTCCGGCGCTGTAACGGACGAATACGCGTCCGTATGCACGACCTTGCCCTGATTCCTCTTCGCAAGAATGTACCAGGGGCGGTCGCGCGGGTCATAGCGGGTGGGTCTTTCACGGTTATGGGATCGGACAAAACTGCCGTTCTCCCTCCCCATATACACGGAATTCACGTAGGGATGCGTCATGCGGTAGGCATTGAAGATAGCGACGATCTCCCGTTCGAGCGGCCGGATGTCATACCGGAAGGTTTCTTCTTCCGCCTCGAGAAAATTGGTGAAATGACCGTCGTCCCGCGAACGGACGATCTTGTTGGACGCGAGGTTGTCGAGATCGTTTTCCAGCTCGGAAAAAAAGTTATTCAGGGCGAAATCGATGTGCTGAAGCTGATTGAAGATGTCTTCCTGAATGGAATGCCGGCGATCCTCCCAGAGTTTCGTATAGAGGATGCCCGCCGAGAATGCGGTGATGAGAAGGGCGCCGCAGGAATAGAGGAGCAGTATTTTTGTCCGTAGCTTCATGCAGCTTCTTTCCGGAATCAGAGAAAGACAACCGCGATATCCTCATCATGACAGAGAGGCTGACGTTTACAGGCGCGGATGCGGATGGATATCGCCATGGAACTACAGGGTACGTTATCCGTGAACAAAGTCAAGGCCATTATATCGCGCAGCGCTCGGCGTTATCTCATCCCAGCTATGACACCGAGCGGCCGTTCCAACGGCCCGCCGGGCCGGTGTCCGATGAAGAGATACGATTCTCAAGGAAGGGGCTTGAACTGCGGCCGCTCGTTCATCCGGCGGCCGCCGGGATTCGACTCGCTGTCTGATTCAACCGCCGGTCAGATGCCGAACAGGAGCGCCAGGCGATAGGCGACAAATCCGCCGCAGAGGGAGATGATGAGCGTCGCCGCGATGGCGCTGTAAAACCAGGCGCGATTTTCCATTTCCGCTTTCATGGCGGCGGCGGTGGCTGCGCAGGGAACGAAAAGCATGAGTACGGTGAGAAGCGAAAGCGCGGAGGCGCGGCTCATCACCGTCGGCAGGACCTTGATCAATCCCTCGTCGCCCACGCCGTAGAGTACGCCAAGCGTCGCCACGACATTTTCCTTGGCGACGATACTCGTCAGGAGCGCCGTCAGGACCTTCCAGTCCAGCCCCAGGGGACTTCCCAACGGCTCCAGAAACTGTCCGAACCAGGCCAGGAAGCTTGTCTCCACCCTGCCGTCCGGGAAATAGGCGAGGAGCCAGACGGCAACGGACACGAAAAGGATGATGGTTCCCGCCTTGCGGAGAAACGAGAGCGTCCTGATCCAGACGACGGTCCCGATCGTTCTCGGGTCGGGTTTGTGATAGAGCGGCAGCTCCATGACGAAGGGCATGGGTTCGCCTTTGAGGAACATGCGGTGCACGACCATCCCCGCAACGCCGAGGGCCAGGATGTTGGCTGCGAGCAGCCCCCAGGCGACGAGACCGGCATGTTCGCCGAAGACCGCGGCTGAGACGAAGACCAGCACCGCGAGCCGGGCCGTGCAGGGGACAAAGGGCGACAGGAAGATCGTGAGCAGCCGCTCTTTCCGGGACTCGACGATCCGGGCGCCGAGCACCGCCGCGACGTTGCAGCCGAAGCCGAGGCACATGGGGATGAAACTCTTGCCGTGCAGCCCGACGAGGTGCATGAAGCGGTCCATGACGAAGGCGGCCCGCGCCATGTATCCCACGTCTTCCAGAAGGGCAATGACGGCGAAGAAGATGACGAGGATGGGAAGGAAGGTCAGGACGGACCCGGCGCCCCCGATGACGCCGTCGAGAAGGGCTCCCTTGATCCAGGGCGGGAAGCTGCCGAGAAGAGGAGCGAGCCAGGAAGCGAAAGACGAGACGAGATACTCGAGACCCCTCTGCAGGGGAAAGCCGACGCGGTAGGTGAGGACGAACACGGCCGCGAACATCAGAAGCAGAATCGGGATTCCGAAGAGCGGCCGCGTGAGCACGTGGTCGATGCGGTCGGTCATGACAACCTGGCCCATCTCGAAGCGGGACACCGACGCCCTTTTGGCCTCTTCGATCCAGTCGTAGCGGCCGCCGACGACGGCGTGCAGCGAATCCTCGTGCTTGACGAGCAGCGACTGGATCTCCGACCACACGGCCGGCGCTGCGGCTTCCTCGATCAGCCGGCCGATTTCCGGATCGCCTTCCATGAGCTTGATGGAGACCCACCGCTTGCCGTAAGGCGGCTGTACGATGTCCCGGACCAGTTCCTCCAGGCGGTCGTAGATCTCCCGGTGGTCGGCGAGGACGTCGGGCAGGCGGGGCCGGTAGCCGTCTTTCCCATCGGCGACGGCCATGACCCGGGACACGAGTTCGCGAAGGCCGGTATTCTTCGTCGCCACCATGGAGACGACGGGAACACCCAGGAACCGCTGCAGCGCGGCGGCATCGACGGAGATCCCCTGGGACTCGGCCACGTCCAGCATATTGAGGCCGACGATGACGGGGGTCTCCAGCAGAAGCAGCTCGGACAGAAGGTAGAGGCTTCGTTCCAGCGCCGCTGCGTTGACGAGCAGGACGGTGACGTCCGGCCGGGAATGGATGATGAATTCACGGGCGACGCGCTCTTCCTCGGAGAAGGCGGTCAGACTGTACGTGCCGGGCAGATCCACGATGCGCAGTTCGACCCCTTCCGCGACGTGGGAACCCTCCTTCTTCTCGACGGTCTTGCCGGGCCAGTTGCCGACGTGCTGGGAAAGCCCCGTGAGGATGTTAAAGACGGTGGATTTGCCGACGTTGGGCTGTCCGGCCAGGGCGACGAGCACCTGCCGGCATTCCCTGCATACCACCTCGACGTCATCGGGCTGGAAACGGACAACGAGGATTTTTTCCGCCTCGCCGCGGCCGAGCGCCACACGGGTGTCTCCGGCCTGGACCATGATCAGGCCGCCGCTCTTCTGGAGGATGCGCACACGGAGGCTTGGTGCTATCCCCATGGACGCGAGACGGCTGGAAAACGCGGTTCCGCCGCTGATTGATGAAATGTATCCTTCCTCGCCTTCCATCAGGGACAGCAGAGGGATTTTTTCTCTATTCATCGAGTTCGTCCGCTTCTCACAGTGTCAAGGTTGCTCCGTTGCGCCTCAGCCACGCCCGCTGCTCCCGGTAATCCGGCGACGCGGACGCCACAACTCTCCAGAAGGCGGGTGCATGGCTTTTTTCTTTCATGTGGGCCAACTCGTGGACCACGACATAGTCGATCGCCTCCGGCGGGGCAAGGACCAGCCGCCAGGAAAAGGCCAGGCGGTTCGATGCCGAACAGGAGCCCCAGCGCGCCGCCGCATTGGTGATCCGGAACGGCGGGCACGGGAGGCCGAGGGCGTCGCTGAAATGCGCGACGCGGGGGCCGATCCGGCGGCGGGCCATCCGCCGGTACCAGCCGACGAAGAGAGCCCTTGCCCGTTCCTCCGGGAGCGGCGTCATCAAGAAGACACCGTCGTCGAAATCCAGGCTTGCCCGTGCATTGCTGCCGCGGACAGACAACGGATAGCTCTTGCCGAGATAGTGGAAAAGCTCTCCTTCCCGAAAAGACTTCCTCGGCGCATCCCGTTCCCGGATCATCTCGCCGCGCTTGCGTTCGATCCATTCCGCTTTCCGGCGGACGAAGGCTTCGACCTCTCCCTTGGCCGTCCATGCCGGGGCGCGGACGACCACGCTCCCGTCGGATCGCACAAGGATCGTCAGCGTTCTTTTTCGCTTCCGGCTGCGGATCAGGGTGTAGGCCGCGGCCTCGATCCCCTCAGGATCTCTTTTCGATGCGGATGGCTGCTGCACCTTTGGCCTTCTTGAGCGCGGCGGCGTCCCCGACGATCCGGCCGACGAGATTGACGTCGCTTGCGGGAACGGGGTCCGGTCCAGAACTCATCGGCGTCCGTCCGAAAAAAATGGCCAGGGCGTTGCCCGGCGGCCAGTAGCCGATATCGCCGACCTTGACTGTGCTCGTGGCGGTTTCGTCGGAATACATCTTCACCGGGATCGTGAAGTAGAACTCGTCGCCCCATTCGTTGGGGGCGGTCTCGATGGGGAGCTTCGCCGCAATGGCCCTGGCGCAGGGCGTGTCGAAGAGCTCCGCGTCGAGCGATACGTTTCCCACGGAAATGCGGATGGCCGTCATCGTCTCTTTTCCTTCCTGCCCGGTGCGGACGGGCGTTTTGCCGACAGACTTCTATCTGCCGATCTATACAGGACCGGCGACGATTTTGCAATTTCAACGCTGGACCGGCGGGAAAATAACGGTTTTAAGGGTGCCGGGATGCCTTGCGGATTTTCCGGGCGTTCCGCCTGCGAGGCGGGACGGCGACCGCGAAAGGCTTCCCCTTGCCGGCGCCCTGTGCTATGGTGGCGGCAACGTCCGATTCGAAGAGGTGACGGGAGATGGCAGACGCCGGGCATCGACCCTGGGGATTTTTCGAAGTGCTGGCCGACGAGCAGGACCACAAGGTCAAGAGGATCACCGTCCATCCGGGACAGCGCCTGAGCCTCCAGCGCCATCGTCGCCGGACCGAGCACTGGTACGTCATCGCGGGCGAGGCCCTTGTCCGGGTCGGTGACGGCGACAGCCTTCTTCGGCCGGGCCAGACCGCCGATATTCCGTGCGGCGCACTGCACCGCGTCCGCAACGCCGGGACGACGGACGTCGTCTTCATTGAGGTCCAGACCGGCGAATACTTCGGCGAAGACGATATCGAGCGCTTCGAGGACGACTACGGCCGGGTCTGAAGGCGGTCTTGATCCCCCATGTCCGGGTGAAAAGCCGGCAAGGGAAAAGAGATGGATGCGGTCCCGAAATTCATCGGGCATATCGA
The DNA here is from genome assembly GCA_002428445.1 of Syntrophaceae bacterium UBA6109. The sequence continues at coordinate 138,632 of DIWJ01000012.1, read as the reverse complement.
GACGCCGTACAAAACAAGCGAGGAATGCCCGCGGAATATCCAACCCGACGGGCCCCTCTGTAGGGTGGTCGTCAAGAAAGAATTTTCGGATGGCTTGTTGGGACTCGAAGCAAACCGGCCTATCCTCCTGCTATACTGGTTCGGAAACGTCGATCGAAACAGGCTCCGCCAGCACTCGCGGAAAAAAGGGATCTATGCCGGAGTATTCGCGTTGCGGGCACCCAACCGGCCGAATCCCATAGCGGCTGCCGTCGTAAAAATCGAGAAGATCGAGAATGAGACTCTTTTCGTAAGAGGACTCGACTGCATCGACGGGACGCCCCTGCTGGACATCAAGATAGCGATGGGCAGAGAAATTTGAACAAGGCGTCCCATTCCGAAAAGGCGGCGGACTTCAATCTCTTTTCTATGCGTTTTCCAGGAATCCTGATCCTCCTTGGCCTCTTCCTTGTCTCCTGCTCGACCGCGGGGGACAATACGGTTTCCGTCAAGGGCCGTGTCTTTTCCGCGGAAATCGCGCGCGCGCCCCGGGAGAGGGCGAACGGACTCATGTTGCGAAAAGAACTCGCCGGGGACGCCTGCATGTTCTTTCTTTACGACAGGGACGACTATCATACCGTCTGGATGAAGGATTGCTTCGTATGGCTCGACGTGGTCTGGGTGAACGCGTCGGGAGTCGTTGTGGAAATCGAGCAGAACGTCCCGCCCTGCCCGGCCGGCGCGGCGGAATGCCCATCCTACGGGGGAACAGTCCTGTCGAGGCATTTTGTCGAATTCGCTGCCGGCACGGTTTCCGAGCTGGGAATCCAGCCCGGCAATCAAATCGGTTGGAATCTGTCCGTTCCCGGGGAGGGAAGGTGGAAGCAGCCCTGACATCTGGTGGTCCGGCGGAGACGTCTTGCCGGACGCGCCGGGAGCGACTGCGGCCGAAGTCCTGAAAAGGCGCCGGCAGCACTTCCCTATTTCCTCCGGCGTTCCTGTTTTCCCGCGCCCGTCGCGAGGTCCTTCTGGCGCTGTTTTCCCCGCACCGTTTTTTCCACGAAAAGCTTCCTGCCGCTGAAGGGATCGACGCCCGTCCGGTACATGACGGTGGACCAGGTGGAGGGAGTCGGCGTGAAGATCTGGACCTGTTCGGGCTTCAAGCGAAGTTCGCGCCGCGCGAATTCCGCGAGCCGCTGCATGTCGTCGTCCGTGCAGCCGGGATGGGCGGCGAGCAGGTAATAGGTGAGGAACTGCTTCCTCCCCGCCTCCCGGCCCAGTCGATCGAAGGCCTCCTTGAACGCCGTCAGGTGCCGGCGGCCAGTCTTGCCCATGCAGTTCAGGACGTTCTCCTCGGAGTGTTCCGGTGCGAGCTTCAGCTGGCCGGAGACGTGATGGGACGTCAGCTCGCGCAGGTACGGGAGGCCGGACTTCCGATCGTCGAGGACGAGGTCGTGGCGGATGCCGGAAGATACGAAGACATGGCGCACCCCGGGAAGCGACCGCAGCTTCCGGAGGAGCTCGATCTGCCGCCGGTGATCCGACTCGAGCGAAGCGCAGGGTTCCGGGAAGAGACAGCGGCGGTCGCGGCAGGCCCCGGACCGTTCCATCTTTCCGCAGGAAAGTCCGTACATGTTGGCGGTGGGGCCGCCGACATCCGTGATGACGCCCCGGAAACCGGCGGATGCCGCCAGGCGGCCCGCTTCGCGGAGGATGGAAGCCTCCGAGCGGGACAGGACGCGCCGTCCTTGGTGGAGTGCAACGGCGCAGAAGCGGCACTCCCCGACGCAGCCGCGATGGGAGGCCAGCGAGAAACGGATGGTGTCCTGTGCGCGGACATCGCCGCGGCCTGCATCGAGAGGATGGACTTCCCTTGAAAACGGCAGTTCGGAGGCGGCATCGAGCTCGGTTTCCGACAGGTGCGGCTGCGGCGGATTGTGGACAAGCCACCGGCCGTTTTGACGCTGGCAGAGGCCGCGCGCGGTGAGAGGGTCCTGATTTTCGCAGAAGAGGCGGAACATCCCTATGAAGGCGTCCGGATCGGCCCTGACCTCGGCGAGAGAGGGAAGCGCGGCCGTTCCGTCGGGAGGGGCCGCCGCCAGATAGCACAGGCCGCGGACGTCCCGCCAGTTGCGCCCCTCGCGGAGGCGGGCGGCGATCTCCAGGATGGCCTTTTCCGCCATGCCGTAGACCAGCAGATCCGCCTTGGCGTCGGCGAGGATCGACCCGCGGATCGAATCGGTCCAGGCATCGTAATGGGCGAGCCGCCGCAGGCTGGCTTCGATGCCGCCCAGGACGATGGGCGCCGTGCGCTTGAAGCGCGAACGGATCAGGTTGGCGTAAGCGATGACGGCGCGGTCGGGACGCCGGTCGTTCCGGCCGCCGGGAGTGAAATCGTCGGTCCGGCGCGGCTTCCCCAGGGCGGTGTAGTTGGCGACCATGGAATCGACGCTGCCGCCGGAAACGCCCCAGAAGAGCGCGGGTTCGCCGAGCCGCTCGATATCGATTCCCGACCGGACGTCGGGCTGGGCAAGAATGCCCACGCGGTAGCCGGCCTTCTCGAGCAGGCGTCCGACGGCGGCTGCTCCGATGAAGGGACTGTCGATGTAGGCGTCTCCGGTGACGAGAACCACATCGAGGCGGTCCCATCCCCGGGCCGCCATCTCTTCGCGCGTGGCGGGCAGAAAATCGGCGCCCCGGGTCCGGCTGCTCGGGACGGATGTCCGGCGGCTGCTGCGGCGGGTCATGTTTCCGGGGGAGGGCTGGTGGAGTCCGGAGCTTCGAGGGGCAAACCGGAATCGGAGATCTCCCCGTAGAGGCGGTAGGTATTGCGGCCCATCTTCTTGGCCTCGTACATCGCGATGTCGGCCTTCTTCACGAGGGTGTCCACGTCCTTGCCGTCGAAGGGGTATACGGCCATGCCCACGCTGGTCGTCACCATGAGATCCCGGTTTTCCAGCCGGAAAGGCTGCTGAAAGGCCTGGATGATTTTTGCCCCGAGTACATGAAGGTCCTCGAGGGCGTTGATTTCGGACAGGATCATCATGAACTCATCCCCGCCCATCCTCGCGACGGTATCGCTCTTGCGCACCAGTCCGGTCATCAGGGTCGCCACTTCCTGCAGCAGGCGGTCTCCGAAGGTATGGCCGAACGTATCATTGATCTCCTTGAACTTGTCGAGGTCGAGCATCGTGATGGCGACCTTCCTGCCTGAGCGTTTCGCCTGGGCCAGCGCCATGTTGAGGCGGTCGTTGAAGAGGTAGCGGTTCGGCAACCCCGTCAGGTGGTCGTGGTAGGCCATGTGGAGGATCGTCTCCTCCGCCCGCTTGACATCGGTGATGTCGTTGAGGAGCGCAATCGTCCCCTCGAATTTCTGGCTGACATCGAGCATCTTCTTGAGAAGGATCTGGAAGATGCGGCGTCCTTTCCGGCTGTCGAGTGTCTTTTCGAAACTCTGTTCCAGGGCGTGGCTTTCGATCAGCTCGTTCAATTCGCCGGCAAGCCAGGACGGCGCATCCTGGAGCGTCCGCCGTCCTCCGTAGTCGGCATAGCCGGGACTTTCGATCCCGAAGAGGGAGTCGACCGCCGCGCGATTGGCGTTTTCGATTCTTCCGTCCCCGTTGATAAACAGTACGGGATTGTGGATGCTTTCAAAAATCGTGAGGTATTTGTTCTTTTCATTGGTGATGGCGCGGTTGGCTTCCTGCAGCTGCGCCACCGCATCGAAGTCGGAAATGCTGAACCACTCGCGGAGAAAACCGAGCTCGAGACGATCGAAGAAACGTTCGATGTACAGCAGGGAATAGCGTTCCATGTCGTTGGGGTAGCCGGCCGTCTTCACCAGGTCCAGGTAACTCTGGCGGTAGTACTTCATCAGGCCTAGGAACATCTCAATCGTCACGCCGCGGGCGCGGTGCAGGTGGGCCTCGCGGATGGCGAAGGCCGCGACGGTGTCGAGCGCGTAATCCTCATCCGGCCCGAGTTCGGGGACCGCCGCGTTCCGGCCGAGCAACTCCCGGAGGGCGCCGGACAGCCCGGCAATGGATATCCGCCAGGCCTCTTCGAGGGTGGACGTGTACCGGGTGTAATCGCGCTGCTTCGCGTAGTCGAGGACCCGGCGCATCAGCCATTCTTCGCGGGAGCCGACCAGGCGGGAGAGTTCTTCGCCGCGGCTTTTATCGGAGTTGTTCATGGCGTTTCCCGTCGTACGGTTCAGAGGAGTCCCGTCAGTCTGGCGCCGGATATCAGCGCCGGGACCATCAGCAGCAGCGTCAGGCGCCCGACCCAGCGGTGGCCGGTTCCGATCCGCTGATGGTTTTTCCGCGTCCTGATCAGGACATGTCCCAGAACCAGTGTGAAGACGGCGCCGGCGGCGGCCGCCGACCCGATCCAGGTGTGGGGGACTGAAAAATGCGTGCCGGACGTCTTTTCGATCATCAGCACGATCGCCGCGACACCCAACAGTGCGGACAGAAGACCCGCCGTACCGGCTGCCCGGTGGATCCGGATACGCCAGCGTTTTCCCACGGCGAACCTCGCGATGGAAGCTCCGCAGACGAACAGCAGGAGCGCGATCGATATGAGGACGGCGTGAAGATACGGCAGGGTCATGGACGGGCATTCCTTACCGGCGGAACGCTGCAAGAGGAATCCGGACGATGGGGCCCGGATGAGGCTATAAGCGGATTTCCGTGTTCTGCGTGACGGCAAAACATTCCATTCGACTTCCCTGTTGCGCGACGATTCCCCGGCAATTGGACACGATCTCGTCGATTTCGTCATCCGACCGGTCCTGGTTGTGATGGAACAATCCGAGTTTCTTGACGTTGCCTTCCAGGGCCAGACGGAGCGTATCCTTATATACGGAGTGCCCCCATCCCCTTGTCTTCCTGTATTCCGTTTCGTTGTATTCGGCGTCATGAATGAGGAGGTCTGCGCCCCGGGAGAATTCGAGATAGTCCTGGTAGTCGAGGCCGCCTTCATGCCGGTAGGTCAGTTCGTTGTCGGTCAGGAATACGAAGCTCTTGCCGTTCTCCTGGAACTTGTAACCGATACCCTGGTTCGGATGGCTCAGATTGATCGGTGTCACGGTGAGATCGTGGACGGAAAAACCGTCGTCACAGTAGTCGTGAAATTTCAACTCGGCCCGGATGTCGTCGAAATTGACCGGAAAATTGGGCGGCGCCATGACGCGGGAAATAACGTCCCTGATGGAAGCCAGGGCGAAGGGGCAGCCGTAGATCATCATGTGCGTCTTCGGGAAGTAGATCGGTTTGAAAAAGGGAAATCCCATCAGGTGATCCCAATGGGCGTGCGTGAAGATCATCGTGTAGCGGCGCTTCCCCTCCCGGAGGAGGCTGTTGCCGAGTCTCCGCAGGCCTGATCCCGCGTCGATGATGACGACTTCGTCGTTCTTCGTCCGCAGTTCCAGGCACGTCGTGTCGCCGCCGTACTTGAGATATTCCCGTCCCGAGACCGGACTCGATCCGCGCGCTCCCCAGCAGCGAATGATCATCCCTGCCCTCCGTTGTCGACGCCGACTGCAAGGCCGTCAGGCCAGCTCATATAACCATATTTATATTGACAATTCAAGAGATGGTTGCCGCCGGAAAAGGGGCGCAAGCGGCGGAGATGTATAGCAGGAAAACGCATCGCATTGCAACAAAATATGTCATCCCCGGCTGAGGATTCCGGAACCGCTGTTTCGTCTTTTTCCTGCCGGTTGTTAAGAGAATCCGGCGATTGCCCGGGCGTTCGATGTGCGATATGATATCGGGCAATGCTGAACCGATCCGGGAATTCCAAACCAAGGATGATCAGGAGGAAAGAAATGAAAACGATCAAGATCAAGGGGATGAGTTGCCGGCATTGCGTCCTGGCCGTGTCAAAGGCCTTGAGCGCCGTCGACGGCGTCAAGGATGTGCGTGTGGACCTGGAAAAGGGTGAAGCCTCCTTTGAGGAGGAGCGGCCGGTCGACATGGAGGCGGTGCGGCAGAAGATCGTCAAGGCGGGATATGAAATCGGCTGAAGACAAGAACCTCAAGACGACCGTGACGGTCGGCGGCATGACCTGCGCCGCCTGTGTCCGGCGGGTCGAGTCGGCGCTCAGGGAACTCCCCGGTGTAAGGGACGCGGCGGTCAATCTGGCGACGGCCAGGGCGACCGTCGTCCACGATGCGGACTGGGCCGGGCTGCCGGAACTGCGCAAGGCCATAGAAGATCAGGGGTACACCTTCCTCGGCGTTCCGCGGGACGACGAGCCCGATCCGATCACGGCCGAAAGGGAGCGCGAGGTCCGCGAACTGCGGACGAGGCTCGTCGTCGGAGCCGTCCTCTCCGTCATCGTCTTTCTCGGTTCCATGCAGCACTGGTTTCCCTTTCTGCACGGTCTGCCGCGCCAGATCGTCCTCTATGCGATGTTCGTCCTGACCGCCCCCGTCGTCTTCTGGGTGGGCGATCGCTTTATCATCGGGGCAGTCAAGGCCGCGCGGCAGAAGACGACCGACATGAACACCCTGGTGGCGGTAGGGGCGCTGTCTGCCTACGCCTATTCGGCCGCCGCCACATTCTTCCCCGCCTTCTTTTCCCAGGCCGGTATCGCACCGCACGTCTACTACGACGGCGCGGCGTTCATCGTGACGCTCATCATCCTCGGCAGGCTGCTGGAGGCCAAAGCGAAGGGGAGGACATCGCTGGCGATCCGCAAACTGCTGGACCTGACGCCGAAAACGGCCCGCGTCATGAGGGAGGGCGTCGAGACGGAGCTCCCCATCGAGGGTGTTCTCAAGGAGGATCTGGTGATCGTCCGGCCGGGCGAACGCATTCCAACCGACGGCACCGTGGTCTCCGGCGCCTCCAATGTCGACGAATCCATGCTGACCGGCGAGAGCATGCCCGTCCCGAAGGAAACGGGGACGCAGGTTTTCGCGGCGACGATCAATCTGAACGGGGCGCTTGTCTTCCGCGCGACCCGCGTCGGGACGGAAACGGCGCTGGCGCAGATCGTGCGGATGGTTTCAGACGCCCAGGGATCGAAGGCGCCGATCCAGCGGATCGCCGACCGCGTCGCTTCCGTTTTCGTGCCGGCGGTCTTTGCGATCGGGGCGGTCACATTCGTCGTCTGGTATTTTTTCGTTCCGGAACCGTCCTTCAGCCGTGCCCTCCTGAATTTTGTTTCCGTCCTCGTCATCGCGTGCCCATGTGCCCTCGGCCTTGCGACGCCGACGGCGGTCATGGTCGGCACGGGACTGGGCGCCGATAACGGCATCCTGATTCGCGACGCCGAGAGCCTCGAGAATGCCTACAAGCTCACAACGGTCGTATTCGACAAGACGGGAACGCTGACGAAGGGAGAACCTCAGGTTACGGATGTCGTGCCCGTCCCGGGCGTTTCGGAACGGGAACTCCTGCAGACGGCGCTTTGCATCGAGAGCTCTTCGGAGCATCCGCTGGCGCGGGCCGTCATGGCGCGGGCCGTGAAGGAAGGCCTGGCGCCTGAACCGGCGGAGGGATTTGAAGCCCTTTCCGGCTTCGGTGCGCGGGCCCGTCTCGGCGGCAAGAGCTGCCTGCTGGGGAATAGGCCGCTTCTCACCAGGGAAGAAGTGCCCCTCGGCGATCTCGCGGCCGCCTGTGAACGCCTGAGCGGAGAGGGAAAGACCTGCGTCTTCGTGGCGCTGGAGAAGAGGGCGCTCGGTGTGATCGGCATCGCCGATACGCCGAAGGAATCCGCGGCCGCGGCGGTCGCGGCCCTCGGGGAGATGGGGCTTCAGGTCGCCATGATCACGGGGGACACGGCGGGAACGGGGAAGGCGGTGGCTGGAGCCGTCGGCATCGACCGCGTCCTGGCCGAAGTTCTTCCCGGGGGGAAGGCGGACGAGATTCGCCGTCTGCGCGAAGCGGGAGAGGTGGTCGCCATGGTGGGCGACGGCATCAACGATGCGCCGGCGCTGGCCGCGGCCGACATCGGGATCGCCATCGGGGCCGGCACCGACATCGCCATCGAGGCCAGCGACATCACGTTGATGCGGGACGATCTTCGGACCGTGCCGCAGGCGATCCTCCTGTCGGCGGAGACGATGAAGGTCATCCGCCAGAACCTGTTCTGGGCGTTCATCTACAACATCGTCGGGATTCCCGTCGCCGCCGGCGCCCTGTATCCCTTTTTCGGGATTCTCCTCAATCCGGAGTTTGCGGCCGCCGCGATGGCCCTGAGTTCCGTTTCCGTCGTCAGCAACTCGCTCCGCCTGCGCCGGGTGTGGAAGAAGAGGATGGCTCGAACCTGAAGCCTGTTCCGCACCCGCAGGCGGGCATTTTTGTACAACTCCGAAGCGAGCTTCGGAGTTCTACGATCCCCAGGGAAAATGCCGGGTTTCCATTCGCTCGTCCATTCCGCGACTAGCCGCGGAACGGCGCTCGCTGTCGGATTCAACAGCCGTCTATTTTTCCGGCTCGAACTTGTCTTTCTCCGCCCCGCAGACCGGGCACACCCAGCCGTCGGGAAGCTTCTCGAAGGGTGTCCCGGGCGCAATTCCCGCATCGGGGTCTCCTTTTTCCGGATCGTACACGTAGCCGCAGAGCGTGCAGACGTATCGCCCGGCCTTCACGGCCGGCGACGCCTCGGGCTCGTCCGGGATAAAGGTGGGTGCGTTCTTCGGCGACTTGCCTCCCTTGACCTCGTGATAGAACGCGTAGGTCATCGGCTCCGCTTCGCTCAGGACCGCGCCATCGACGACCTTTCCGATGAAGACCGTGTGCGTCCCGCAATCCGTCTCGCCGACGACTTCCGCCTCGACATAGGCCACGGAAAAATCCGTTACGATCGGGGCGCCGGTCGCGCCCATCCGGTAGCCGGTGTCGGAGAACTTGTCAACCTCCCGGCCGCCCTTGAAACCGAAGCGGCCGATGAAGGCCAGAGGCGCATCCTTCGACAGGATCGACACCGAAAATACGCGGCTGTCGCGGACGAAATCGTGGGTAAGGTTTTTCTTGTTGAGACTGACGGCGATTGTCGCGGGGTCCGACGATACCTGGACGACGGTGTTGGCGATCTGGCCGTTGAGCCGCTCCCCGCTGCGGGAACTGACGATGTAGAGGCCGTAACTGAGCTTGCGGAATGCCTTGGTGTTCATGGAGTTCTCCTTTAGCAGGTTGTTGAAAAAGTTGTTAAGAGCAGGCTGTTCAAAAATGTCCGGATGCAAGGCTTCTGAAATCCTGAGCCATGAGGCGTACTTGGCGGTACGTCGAATGGCGAAGGATGAAGAAAACGCAGCAGCCGGGCGTTTTTCAACAGCCTGTTAGAAAGACTTCTTGTCGCCACGAAAGCAGGGCCGGCTATTTCACCTCCGGGGTCGCATCCGGGTCGAACGGGTTCGTCCGCATGGCGAACGAGAACAGATAGGGGAAATGGTCGTGAAGGTGCTTCATGTAGTCGAGCCAGGTGGAGATGAGCTGCCCGTAGACGCGCTGCATGTCCACTTCGATATGACGGCAGTCCGCTTCCTTCAGATGCGCCAGGTCGGTCCGCGCCGAGAGCTCCTCCGTCAGGTGAAAGACGGCGGTGAGGACGTTCGTGAAGGCGTCGTGCTCCAGAAGACTCGGGTTCTCCAGGAGGCGGAGGAGAAACTCCCGGTGTTTGACCAAGAGTTCCCGCAGCGCTCCGAGGTCTGCCCCGCAGACCTCGATGTCGCCGCGATGCTGCTTGAGTTTTCGACTCGTTTCGGCAAATTCCCTTGCCGTCCAGGATGCCTTGACGAGGAGATCCTTCCTGATCTGACCGGCATTTCGATCCAGACCCGACAGGCTCTTCAGCAGCGCGAACCCCACCTCGCTGAAGAAGGAACCGATCACCATGTTGAGTTTTTCCAGGAGGCTGCGCTTCTCGCGCAGGCTCAGCAATTCGTGCAGGATAAGCGTCACCAGGAGGACTTCGATGAAGACGAAGGCGATGTCTCCCACCAGATAGATGAAGATATGGTGGGCATCCCGGAAGACCAGCCAATGGATGTAGTAAAACATCGCCGACAGGGCGATGAGGGATGTCCCGAGCAGGAAGGGCCACTGGAATCGTTTCACGGGGATCCTCTCCGGACCGGCCGTTCGCCGAAGATCGCCCGGCCGATCCTCACGATCGTGGAGCCTTCTTCGACGGCGACTTCGAAATCCTGCGTCATGCCCATCGAAAGTTCGCGCATCGAAACCCCGGCAATGCGCTCTCCTTCGATCCGGTCCCGGAGTTCGCGGAGCGACCGGAAAAAGGGGCGGGCCTCTTCGGGATCGTCGAACCACGGCGGCATGGTCATGAGTCCCCGCACCGAAAGATTCGGCAGGGCCGCGGCGCTCCGCACGAGTTCCACCGCCCGGGCCGGGGGAATGCCGCTCTTCGTATCCTCCCCTCCGGTATTGACCTCGACGAGCACGGGCGTGACCGTTCCGGCAAGGGCGGATCTCCGGCTGAGTTCCTGCGCAAGCTCGATCCGGTCGACGGAGTGGATCAGGTCAAAGAGCTTGACTGCGTACTTGGCCTTGTTCGTCTGCAGGCGGCCGATCATGTGCCATTCCACGCTCTTCCCGAGTTTCTCGATCTTCCGCTTTCCCTCCTGGACGTAGTTTTCGCCGATGATGTCCACGCCGGCGGCAATCGCCTCAGCGACCCGTTCGTCGTCCACCGTCTTCGTCACGGCCATGAGCCGCACGTCGGAGGGGAGCCGTCCCCTGCGCAGCGCCGCCTCGGCGATGCGTTCGCGTATCAGAAGAATGTTGGGACGGACCGCTGAATCCATGCTGCTAACCGGCAAAAGAGAGGATCCCGAGTTTCTTCAGAACGTCCACGACTTCGCACAAGGGAAGTCCCATGACGTTCGTGTAGGAGCCGCGGATCTCCCGGATGAAGAAGGCGCCCAGCCCCTGGACGGCGTAGGCGCCCGCCTTGTCGTAAGGCTCGTCCGTCGCCGCATACCACGCGGCTTCGTCGTCGCCGATCGTCCGGAAGGTCACGGCCGATTCCACCGCTTCGCTGACCGTTATGCCGCGCTCGGCCGATGTCATGTTGAAACCGGTGAAGACGCGATGCTCCCGCCCGCTGAGCTTCCGCATCATGGCGATCGCCTCCGCAGGCGAGGAGGGCTTCCCGAGGATCTCGCCGTCGATGACGACGATGGTGTCCGCGCCCAGGACCCAGGCGTCGGGCCGGAGCAGGGAAACGGCGCCGGCCTTCGCTTCGGCCAGCCGCAGGACGTGATCCCGCGGGGACTCGCCCTCGCGGAAGTTCTCATCGACGCCGCTGGTGGCGATTTCGAAGCGCAGGCCCATCTGCTGCAGGAGCTCGATGCGGCGAGGTGAGGCCGAGGCCAGGATGACCCGCCCCGTCGTTTGCAGTCCCATGTTTGTCCCGTTTCTCCGTACGTCGTCCCGATATCTTCGCCCTTATAGTGGATTGATGCGGGCGAGTCAAGGCGGACGCGGGCCGGGAGCCGGGACTGGATTTCCGGACGAATCCGGTCTATAAGAGCCCTGCCGATCAACCGGGAGACCGAAACGATGCAACGCAGTCAATGGCTTTCGACAGTTGTCGCGGTGCTGGGCGTTTTGCTGCTGGCGGGGCACTTCGCCGCTGCCGGTGCCGCGGAGAAAAAGGTCCAGATCGTCGTACCCGGCTGCAGTTCCTGAGGGACCGCGGCGAGGGTCCGGGCGATCCTCCAATCCGCGAACGGCGTTGTCCGCTGGGAAGCTGCGAAAGCGAGCACCCTCGTTATCACATTCGATGACGGGAAGACATCGGTGGAAAATATCGTCGAATTGCTGAAGGAAGGAAAACTGACGGTGCAGGGGAAGCCCGTGATCCTGAAATGAGAGGATCGGGAACGGCGCCGGCCTTATAAGAATTCTTTCCATCCCCTCCTTTCGATTTCCGCAACTGCCTTTTTTACCTCCTGGGAGTCGCCTCTCTTGCAGATGAGCAGGGCGTCTTCCGTCTCCACGACGATCAGATCCTTCACCCCGACGAGGGCGACGAGCTTTTTCGCGCCGTGGACGAGCACATTGGCGGAATCGACGCCCACAAGGCGGCATGAGGCGGCGTTTCCGCAGCTGTCCTTTTCCGAGATGTCCCAGAGGGCATCCCAGCTGCCCACATCCGACCAGCCGAAGTCGCCGCGCAGGACGAGCGCGTTGCCGGCCTTTTCCATCACCCCGTAGTCGATGGAGACGGCGGGAAGCTGCTCGTAGATCCTGCGGAATTCCTTTCCTGCAGACGCCGGGACCGGCATCTTTCCGATCCGCAGGAGGCCGCTGCCGAGCTCCGGCATCCAGCGGCCGATGGCCTGCAGGATGGAGTCCGCGCGCCAGACGAACATGCCGCTGTTCCAGAGGAATCCGCCGCGGGCAAGGAATTCGCGCGCCGTCGCGCGGTCCGGCTTTTCGCGGATCGAGGCGACGTGGAACACCTCCTCTCCGCAAGCCGTGAAGGCCTTTCCGCCGCACTCCAGATATCCGTAGCCGGTTTCCGGGCCGGTGGGCGGTATTCCGATCGTGACGAGGAAGTCGCCCCCGGCCGCCGCATCCGCCGCCGCACTGAGCACGCTGCGGAATCGCTCCGTGTCGGCGATGAGCTGGTCGGAGGGCAGAACCAGCATCACCTCTGAGGGATCGCACCGGGCGATCTCGACGGCGGCCCAGCCGATGCAGGGCGCTGTGTTTCTGCCGACCGGCTCGACGAGGATGTTCTGGCGCGGCAGTTCCGGGAGCTGGAGGATCAGCTCCTCGGCGTGGCTTTCCCCGGTGACGATCAGGATCTTCCCGGGCGGGACCAGCGGCAACACCCGGGCGACGGTCTCCTGGATGATGGTTCTGCCGCCGAAGATATCCAGAAGGTGCTTGGGCAGTCTCTCCCGGCTCTTGGGCCAGAAACGGCTGCCTCTTCCCCCCGCCATGATGACCGCGTACATGGTCTTCCCTTTCACTCGCGCCGTGATGATTGCGTCTGCGAAGACTTTCCCCGGCGGCGCGTGCGAAGGCCGCCGGAAATCCGCAGGTGCCCCCTTATACAACGATCCGTCTTGCTTTTAAAGTGCTGAATCGATATGTTGGCGCCGGTGTCGAAAGAGGATGATGGTGTGACGGGTTACCCTGTTCTGAAATTGAAAGCCGGACGCGACGTTTCGTTGCGCCGCGGCCATCCCTGGATCTTCTCGGGCGCCGTCGCGCAGATGGAGGGAAGCGCCGCCTCCGGAGACGTCGTAACCGCCGCCGCGCATGACGGCAGTCCGCTCGCGCTGGGATTTTACCAGCCTTCGTCGGATATCGTCTTCCGGCGGCTGTCCTGGAATACCCGCGAGACCGTCGACGGAGATTTCTGGCGAAGGAGGCTGCGGGATGCGATGTCGTTGAGGCGGCGCGTCCTGCCGCCGGACACGACGGCCTACCGCCTGATCAATGCGGAAGGGGACGGCATGCCCGGTCTGGTGGCGGACGTCTATGGAGATTGCCTGGCGATTGTCATCGCCACGTCGGGCATGGACCGCCGCCGCGAAGAACTGGTCGAAATCTTCCGGACGGAACTCTGTCCGCAATGGATCTACGAGCGAAGCGAGGGACGTTCCCGCCGGCGGGAGGGACTGTCCGACCGGGTCGGACTGCTGCAGGGAGAAAAGCTGCCGTCCCTGGTTCCGATCCGCGAGGAGGGGAGAAAATACTTCGTCGACGTAGCCTCCGGACAGAAGACCGGGTTTTTCCTGGATCAGCGCATCAACCGCGGCATCGTCGCACAGGTCAGCACCGGCATGTCGGTGCTGAACGCCTTTTCCTACACCGGCGGTTTTTCCGTCGCCTGCGCCGGCGCCGGCGCGGCCCGCGTCGTTTCCGTGGATGCCTCCGCGGCTGCAAACGCCATTGCCGGCCGCAACCTTGCGGCCAATGGGATTCCCACCGACCGGCACCCGGTCATCGAGGCGGACGTCTTCAACTACTTCCGGGAAACCGAAGAACAATTCGATCTGATCATCCTTGATCCGCCAGCCTTTGCGAAATCGAGCCGGGATGTTCCTTCGGCCGCAAGGGGCTATAAGGAGGTCCATCTCCAGGCGCTGAAAAGGCTGAAAAGAGGGGGAATCCTGGCAACCTTCTCCTGCTCGAATCCCGTCGATGAGGAGCTGTTTCGGAAGATTGTCCTGGGGGCGCTTCGCGACGCGGGGCGATCCGCTGCGATTCTCCGATCGCTGGGTCCCTCGCCCGATCATCCCACGGATCCGGGCCATCCGGAGGGGCGTTATCTGAAGGGGCTGCTGCTGTTCGTTTTCTGACCGCCCGCTGTGCCCGGGGAACGCATCGATCCGTTTCCATCCCGTGCCCTTCGCGCCGCGCACGCCGGGCAGTGCGCTACACACAAATCTCGCAGCCGTTGCGCGTCCCCTCCTTGATCCGGTACATCGCCGCGTCGGCGCGCCTGATCAGGGTTTCGAATTCCCGTCCGTGCTCGGGGTAGAGAGCGACACCGATGCTCAGGGTAGCGGACAGTTCATGCGATGCGACAGGGAACGGCTTCCGGAAGGCAGCCAGGATTTTCTCTGCGACGGCCCTGGCGGCATCGGCGTTTTCAACATCCGCCAGGAGCACCAGGAATTCGTCTCCCCCGATGCGGCCGACCGTATCGCTCTTGCGCAGGAGGCTCTTCAGGCGAATGCCCATCGCCTGGAGCAGGCAGTCGCCGACGACATGCCCGTGGCAGTCGTTGATGTCCTTGAAACGGTCGAGATCCAGCAGCATGAGGGCGAATTTTCCGCCGTTGCGGTCGGCCTGATAGGCCGCCTGGCGGATCCTGTCCAGGCAGAGGCTCCGGTTGGCCAGTCCCGTCAGGGTGTCGTGATAGGCCATGTGGGCGATGGAATCCTGCAGCTGCTTGCGGTCCGTGATGTCGTGAAGGATGCCGCGGAAACCGGAGGGATTCCCGTCGGCGCCGCGGATGAGGGAGACGGACAACTCGATATGTCCCCGGCTGCCGTCCTTTTTCGTGATGGAGCAGTCGAGGCCCCTGTTCCCTTTCCCCGTCCGGAACACCTCGCTGAACGTCTGAAGCATCTTCTGCGCGCTCTCCGCGTCCGTCAATTCACGGTAGTTCCTCCCCGCCAGTTCGTCTTTTCCGTAGCCGATGATCTTCCGGAAGGAATCGTTGCAATAGGTGAGCGTGCCTCGCAGATCGATTTCGTAGTATCCCTCGTTGATATCCTCCAGGATGGTCCGGTATCGCTCCTCGCTCTGGCGGAGGGTTTCTTCGGCCTGTTTGCGGTCCGCAATGTCGCGGATCGTCTCGATCATGCCGACGATCCTTCCTTCGCCGTCGTAAAGGGGGGCCGCCATCCCCCACACGCACGTCATTTCCTCCCGGTAAGCCACCTGGACATAGGCTTCGCTGATCAGGCGGTGGCCTTCGCGGCGGAGCAGTGGGTATTGCTTTTCGATCTCCGCATCGGGGGGACGGGCCACCAGGTCGATGAGAATCGGCCGGCGGCAACCGTAGAAGGGGAGGGCGTATTCGTAGTCGCCCTTCCCGATCATATCTTCCGCTGTCCTGCCGGTCATGGCTTCGATGGCGCGGTTCCAGGCGATGACCGTTCCCCCGTTGTCGATGACGAAGGTGGCGTCCGGGAGAAAGTCGATGATGTCGAACAGGCGCTGCTGCGATTCCCTCAGGGCGCTTTCCGCGTGTTTTCTTTCCGTGATATCGCGCATGGACCCGAGAATCGTCGCGCCGTCTCCGGCGGAATCCTTCGCGAGACTTGCATTGATTGAACAGAAAACAACGTTCCCGTCGAGGTCCTTCATCCGCAGTTCGTAGTCCTGAACGGCGCCGGTTTCGGCCAGGATCTTCAGGAGGGATCGTCTTTCCTCCTGATCGACGTAAAGATCGGCGATGGATCTTCCGATCAATTGTTCCCGCGGGGCCTTGAAGATCTTCTCTACGGAGGGGGAAAATTCGAGAATGGTTCCGTCCAGGGCGACCTCATAATAGGCGTCCCGGAGGTTCTCAAAAATACGGCGGTATTTCGTCTCGCCGGAGAGGAGGCGGGGCGTATCGGGTTTCGTGCGGGCGTGCGGGGCCTTTTTCAGCCTGGTGGCGGGCTTGTCGGATCCGTGCCGTCCGGTCATGCGTTCCTTCATTTCCCTTGCGGGGCGGAACTTTCAGTTTCCGGGGCCAATGCCTCGGAGATGCGTTTGCCGAGGCGTTCGTGAATGAGTTCGGAGGCCAGGTTGTTGCCGGCCATGCCGACGCGGACGCCGACGGCGGTTGAGCTCTTATCGGCGTACTCGACCTGAACGACGACGTCTTCATCCTGAACGACCGACTTCATCGTGCCTGTCGCGATCTCGCGTTTCTTCACCAGATCCTTGGCCTTGAGTTCCTGCAGCGTCTTTTCAGCGGCCGTCCACACGACGTCGAAGGGCGCGCTGTACGTGGAGCGAAGGTAGCCGTCCGTAAAAATGAAATGGCCCGAACGAACGCCGACGGTCTTGCTGCCCACGGTCAGGGCTGCGTCACATCCGGACAGGAGGACAAGGGCCGCAAGCGGCAGGAGAACTCGTCGCAGTGTGCCTTTTCTCATGACAGGTCATCCCTTTTGGTGGCGAAGTTTCGTTGGCCGGCGCTCTGCTCCGCAGAGCACGATCCTCCCATCGGAGGGCCGCAGGCGGAAGGATACTTCAATTAACGGTCATACTAAGATAGGACGCCCCGTCTGTCAATCTTCCCTTTTGACCCGCCCCGCCGGGAACGACTTCCGGACGGAGGAGAGACGATCATCTCAGATAGGGTCCGAGTCCTTCCTGGACAACTTTCTCGGAAACGGGGAAGTTCCTGAGTTCGACGGGTTTGGCCGGATTGGCCTCCTGAAAAGCCTTCAGGAATTCCTCGATGCCCGCCAGATGGCGGGCGACCCGTTCGCGTTCAAGGGGATGCCCCCCTTCATCGTAGTCCACAAAGAGGCGTCCCGCCTTCGCCGCCCTCACGTACAGCGGGTCCTTGCCTTCGACGATCAGCGTCGCGCTCGTCCGGCCGCGGAGTCTTCCCTGAGCCGGGTTGGCCGTCTCCATGAGAACCGCCAGCGCTTCCGTATGGTCGCCCAGTTCCCGGTGCGTGAGGCCGTGCAGGTTCGCCGGCGACGGTTCGAGGGCGATCTTGATGCCCCGCAACTCCAGGTTCATCACCACGGCGACGGCGAGCGGCATCGCCCGTTCATGGGCGACGACGGCGTTGATGACGGGATATTCCGGCGAGGCCTCGTGAAGATCGATCACCAGATCGACCTTCTCCCGCTTCACCAGTTCCGTGATGGCGAAGGCGACCCGTTCCGTGAAGTTGCCGTCGGGACGGCCCGGGAAGGCACGGTTCAGGTTCCTTGTCTGGTTGCCGGAGAGCGTCTGGCCTGACGGATAATGAAGGTAGATGTCCGGGTCCGGCCACTGATCCATGGGGCTCGTCCCGCGGGAGCCGTATCGGAACCAGCGCTTTCCGGAGGGCGTGTCGATGCTGAAGGACTGCGGACTGGCCTCCTGCGGGTCGGAGGATCTGAAGCCGCTGGCGTTGGCCCGCGGAATCACGAAGAGGCGGCCCCGCTCGGCGGCGGTGTTCTCGACGATGGCGATCGCGGTCAAATGGCCCGACGGCTCGTTCGGATGCGTTCCTCCGAGGATGAGGACGGTCCCGCCGGGTTCTTTGCCCGCAAGAAGGAACACCTCGGAGTCTCCGCGCGTTTTTGCCAGCGGCCCGAAATAATCGCGGAGATGTCGGATTTCCGTGACGCCCGGGCCGGCCTTGATGGGCAGGGGCCGGCGGTGGTCCAGGAACGAGCTCGCCGCGACTCCGGCAACGGCGAGCGCCCCGAGGAGCAGCAGGGCGCCTCGCAGCGATTTGTTTTTCATCCGGCCGCGGATGTTCGCCATGGGTTTGCTCACTTGATCATCAGGACGCGCAGCAGAAGCGGCACGACGAGGAGCGCCGCCGTCGCCTGAAAATAACCGTCCTCCTCGTCCATGGCGATCCAGGCCGTGAGACCGAGAACCAGGAGGACGATCAGACGATAAATCGTGACCATGACAGCGTCGATCATAGGAGTTTCCCTATCCAGTTTGCATAGGCCAGCGCCGCAATGCCGACGAGGTCGATGACGAGCGCCGGCCAGAGGCAGCGCCGAAGAACGGCGAAGTAATTCTCGATCTGCAGGATCTGCGCGGCGAACAGCCCCGCCAGGGCGGTCGGCGGCATCAGGTCCCCGAGACTTGCGACCAGCGACAGGGCGGAAACGGCCAGGATCTGATCCTTCCCCAGGAGAGCGAGCGCGAGAGGAACCCCGAGGACGCTGGCGGATCCGATGGCGGAAACGGCCCCGAAAACGGGAATCGCCGTGGCAACGGCGATCAGAAGCCACGCCTTGGGCAGCGTCAGCGACGTCACGACAAAGGCGCCTCTCGCCCCCGTCAGCGTCATCATCTGGATGAACATCCCGACCCCCATCAGGATTCCCATGATCGGGATGGCCTCCTTCATGGCGTCCCGCGCCGTATGCAGAAAGCTGATTTTCCGGCCCGTGAAGAGGCCCACCGCCGTCGAAAGGATGAAGGCGAAGGAAAGGCCGGGATCGTAAATGTATCTCGGGGCAGCCTTGGGGAGGATCATGAGCGCGAACAGAACGGCCAGGGGAAGGTAAAGTTTCCAGCCGTATTCGGCGAAAAACGACGGCGGCATGGCAGCCGACAGCTCGGCGATAGAAATGTCCCGGCGGACGTAACGTCTCCCCATGGCGAGAACAAAGACCATGGCCAGCGGGATCGTCAGCAGAGTCAACGGCCAGAAGAATCCGACATAGGGCATGTCCAGCCCTTCGCCGATGATCATGGCGGGCAGGCACACGGGCGGCGCGATCATGCCGAGCAGAGAACCGATGGCGATGATCGCCGCCGTCTGGACGCGGGGGATGCCGAGATTCATCATCACCGGCGCCACCAGAGCCCCTGTCGTGAAGACGCAGGCCGTCGAGGAACCGGTGATGGCGCCGGGGAACAGGATGAGGAGCATGAGCACCATGAGCAGCAGCGAAGGCTTCCTGTAAAAAGCCTCCGTGACCTGCCGCCCGAGGGTGTCGAGCACGCCGGTATGCTGGAGCACTTTCATGTAGATCATCGCCGTGGCGATGACGATGATGAAATCGAAGAAACTGAACATCCCCTCCACGAGAGACCGGACGGGGACGCCTTCCCCGGCGACCACCGCGCCGGCGACGGAAGCCGCAGCGAGACCGAGCGCGACCGGCAGCTTCAGGGCGAAGCAGCCGCCGACGAAGACGGCGACCATGACGGCAAGCGTAAAGAGTTCAGACTCCATGGAGAGGCCGTTTCCTCAAAATGCCGGGCTAGTAACCGGCCGCAAACCCGTCCCGCCTGGGGTCCGCGCCGCCGTAGAGCTTTCCCGTCTTCGCGTCCACCATGACGCCTTGTGCGCCGCCGAAGTACAGATCCATTGCTCCCCGGACCGAGACCTTGTGTCCCTTGGCCTTGAGCGCCTCCTGGACGTCCTTGGGGATGCGGGATTCCATGAAGATCTCGCCGGTCATGCAGTGGATTCTCGGGGCGTTGATCGCCTGCTGCAGGTCCATGCCGTGGTCGACGATGTTCATGAAGATCTGCGGCAGGGCCGTGAGAATCCGGGTTGCGCCGGGCGATCCGAAGCTGAGGAACGGCTTGCCTTCCTTGAGCACGATGGAAGGAGACATGCTGCTGAGGGGTTTCTTCCGCGGCTGGATGGAGTTGGCGTTGCCCGGAACGGGGACGAAGTCGTCCATCTCGTCGTTCAGCATGACGCCGTAGCCGGGAATCACCACGCCCGATCCGAAGAAGAGGTTGATCGTCTGCGTGAGGGCCACCATGTTGCCGTCCTTGTCCACGTAGGACGAATGGCTTGTCCCGCCGGATTGATAGGACCACGGGTTTCCCGCCGGCACCTTCCGGGACACGACGTCACCCGCTATCCGCGTGCGGATGTCCGCCGCGTATTCCTTCGACAGAAGGCCCTTCGTGGGGACCCACGCGAAATCCGTGTCCGCCGAGTACTTGGCGCGGTCGGCGAAGGCGCATTTCATGGCCTCGGCCATCATGTGGATCGCGGCCGCCGTGTTCTGCCCCATCTTCGCCATGTCGTAGCCTTCCAGGATGTTGAGGATCTGGATGATGTGCGTGCCGCCGGAACTGGGAGAGGGCATGGAGATGATCTCGTAGCCGCGGTAGGTCCCGCGGATCGGCTCGCGGAGCGTCGGCCGGTACAGGGCGAGGTCCGCTTTCGAAATCAGCCCCCCGCCCGCCTCCATCTCCTTGACGAGCGCATCGGCGATTTCACCCTTGTAGAAGACGGACGGGCCTTTCCCGGCGATCAGGCGGTAGGTCTTGGCAAGGTCCTTGAGCACGATTTTATCGCCCACTTCGTACGGCAAGCCATTCTTGAGATAGATCTTTGCCGCCTCGGGGAATTTCGTCAGCTTGTCGAAGTTGTCTTTCATCATGCCGTTGAAGGTCGCACTGACCGTGTACCCTTCCTCGGCGATGCGAATCGCGGGAGCCATGACGTCCTTAAGCTTCATCGTGCCCCAGCGCTTGAGGGCCATGTCGAGACCGGCCAGGGTCCCCGGCACCGCGACCGCCCGGTGGCCGATCGTCGTCGCCTTGTCGACGACCTTGCGGTCGGGCGTCAGCTTGTACATATCCGGCGTGGCCTTGAAGGGCGCGATTTCGCGGTAATCGATCACCTCCACTTTTTTCGTCTTGGCGTTGTAGAACATGATGAAGCCGCCGCCGCCCAGTCCCGAGGCGTTTGGTTCGACGACGCCGAGGGCGAAGGCGGTCGCGACGGCTGCGTCGACGGCATTGCCGCCCCTTTTCAGGATTTCGACCCCCACTGCTGTGGCCAGGGGATGCGCGGAGGCCACCATGCCCTTGGCGGCCTCGACCGGCTTTGCCGGGACGGGATTGTCCGCCCGGCACACCGTCGCGGCGAGGAAAGACAGCAGGAAGAATGAAAAAACGAGAACCACCGATTTTCGCATAGGGCTTCGTACGGCGCTCATGGCTTACCTCCTCATTTCTTTCCGAACAGGGCTTTCAAGGGGTCCTGGGTCTGGGAGATCTTTTCAACGAACAGTACCGGCACATTGCCCTTGGCGGAGGTCTTGGTGATGAACCCGTCCTTGTCGCCGTCTTTCAGGGCGATGACGTAAGCCGAGACCGGCACCACGAGAGCGATGAAGCGGTCGGAGAGTTCCCCGCGTTTGGCGCTGCCCCCGACATGCAGGGACAGGATCGGCACGCCGAGTTCCTTCGCTTTGGCGATCACCTTTTGAACCCGGGCCGCCTCCTTGTCCGCATCCACGCCGGCGGCGCCAAGACCCTTCGCGCTGCCGCCGACGGCGACGACCAGAGTCTTGATTCCCTGCAGGTCGTCAGGGCCGGCGAGGGTTGCCGTCTTGACGGCGATCTTGTTCCGTTCAAGAAGCACCTTCACCATCTGGACATCGGCGCTCTGTCCGGCCGACGTCAGCAAAACCGGTTCCTTGGCGGAAAACTTCACATCCTTCCTTTCCTCTCCCGCCGCCGACAGGACCGCCGGCAGGAACAGGAAAAGACATGCCGCGATCAACCATCTCCTTTTCATAGCGCACCTCTCCTTTCAGAAACCGCCCTCGTCATGATCTCCACACGTCTTGAAGGGGAATGCTGCCTGCACCGTCTCTCAAAAGAATGCGTACCGGAATGGCGGATGCGGCCGTTCCCGGCCTCGCGCCGCTATTCGGGAAGAGCGCAGACGAGGGGCAAATCCTTCATCGACAGCAATCCCGCGGGGGCTTCAGCGGCCCGTGGGACGGAATTGACAATCATCGCCGCTGTCGCCAGGTCGCCGTGGACGCCGCCGCCGATCACGACCTCCAGGGGGGGCGTGCCGTCGATATACACTGCGTCGTAGGAATCTTGCGCACCCAGACAGGCTTCGAACTCGAGCGTGATCACTTCGCGATTACCCTGAAATCCTCTTCCCACCTGGCGGACGCCGGACGCCTGGCCGGCCTTGACGGTGAGGTGCTGGCTCTTGATGGTCCTCTTTGCCACGATCGGCTCGATGGTTTCCGAAAGTCTGTCCAGTTTCCATCCCAGCCCCGCCGCGATCATGCCGATGGACTCGGTGAGCCCCACATGGCGGATAATCCCGGCTTTTACGAGGTCCTTGAATTCCTTCACGGTAAGACCGGCGCCGATCTTCTTCTGAAAGGGCAGGCGCCGCGGGGTTGCATCCTGAAAGCGGGCGACCTTCACCTTCCGGACCGACTGGCACACGCCGGTCATGACCAGCGGCCACGCGTCCATCATAAAGCCCGGATTGACGCCCGTGCTCATGACGGTCACGCCGTGCTTCCTGGCCAGTTTATCGATTTTTGCCGCCAGGGAAGGCTGATTCCGGAAGGGATAGGACATCTCTTCGCAGGTGGAGACAATATTGACACCGGCCTCGATCACGGTTTTGAGCTGCGGGAAGACGCCCTTCAGCGTCGATCCCGTCGCATGCATGACGACGTCCGGTTTTGTCCTTTTCAGAACGGCTTTTGCATCCTTCTCAATGGACACTCCCAACTTGCGGCCGACGCCGGCGACGTCTCCCAGGTCCTTGCCGACATTCAGGAGATCAACGGCGCCCACGATCCTGATACCGGGCTTACGGGCCGCGAGCCGCACGATGCCCGCTCCCACGGGACCGACTCCGAATTGCACGACCTTGATGACTTTCTTTGCCATAACATTCCTCCCCTTCATCTTTTTGCGGGTCCGGAAAACAGACACCAGTGATTCCTGCAGATTTTTTCAACCTGTTCGACTTTTCGGGATTTCACGGCCTCGAGGATCTTCCTGTGGCTTTCCATGGACTTCTTCAGCACGCCCGGCCGCGAATAGAATGCGATACGCTCCCCCGGATACTGAAGCATCTTCGCCTGAATCTGCTCCAGCGTCCGGGAGAGAAAACGATTTCCCGAAAGGTTCCATATGAACAGGTGGATGCGCGCGTTCATGGAAAGGTACTCCTCGATCCTGCCTTCACGGGAATGGCGTTCCATCTCGTCGGTCAGCCTTTTCAACTCCGACAGGCGCTCTGAAGTCATGTGCTCGATGGCCAGGGATGCGGCGTAACTGTCCAGAACCCTCATGACCTTGTAGATCTCTGTCAGTTCTGCATCGGAGATGGTCTTGGCCGTGACCCCCCGATGGGCATGGACCTCCAGATACCCCTCGCCCTCGAGTTTGCGGATTGCTTCGCGTACGGGGGTGATGCTTACGCCGAACTGGCGTGCGATATCCTTTTCCTGGATGCGGTCGGAAGGCTTGATCCGCTGGCTGGCAATGGCTTCACGCAGGGATGCGTAGATGGAATCCTTGTAGGTCTTCAGGGGTTTTGTCGGCGTGAGGGCAGGGGGTTTCCCTGTGTTTTTTTCCATGTCGGAATCCGCCTCGGCGCGAGATATATTTTATAATTTATACGATGTCAAGCGCCTTTTGTCCGATGCCGCCCGGACGGGAATCCGCTCGCCGATCCGCGGCAAAACCGCCTCTTGTTTTTTTTAAAGGACGGCGCTACAAAGCAAAACTCAAGAGAGGATTCAGATCATTCTTTCCCGGGCCCGCACGTCCGATCGCGGGCAAAATCCCTTCCCGGCCCTGCAGCAGGGCAGCGGACCAATGAAAAATCCACAGGAAAACTCAAGCCACGAAACGGAAGGAGACGCTATGAAGAGCCAAAGCAAGATGCGGTTCGGAAAGGGGGCGGTTGGAGCGTTCCGACATGCCTGCATGGCATTGATGCTGTTTTTCGTCTTTTGCCAGCCGCTGGCGGCGGCGACGAAAAACGTCCAGGTCGAGGCCGTCCACGGCATGGTAGCCTCGGCGCACCCGCTGGCCTCCGAGGCCGGCCTGAAGGTGCTCAAGGCCGGGGGCAACGCCGTCGATGCGGCGGTCGCGGCCGCCTTTGCCATCGGCGTCGTGGAACTCAACGCCAGCGGCCTCGGCGGGGAGGGGATGATCGTCATCTACCGGGCCGACACCAAGACCGCCGTCGCCATCGATTACCGTTCCGCGGCGCCGGCTTCCGCCAAGTTTCCCAAGAAGATTCCAACCGTCGGCCATGCGTCAGCGGCCATACCGGGGACCGTTGCCGGGCTCACGACGGCGCTCGCCAAATACGGGACGATGCCGCTTCACCAGGTGATGGCGCCGGCGATCGGCCTGGCGGAACAGGGCTTTACGGTGTCGAAGACGCTGGCGGGGATCATCCAGGACAACTTCGCGGATATCTCCAAGAATCCCCCCCTGGCCGCCGTCACCTGTCGAGACGGCCTGCCCTTGGAGGCCGGCGCAACCCTGAAGAATCCGGAGCTCGCCCTCAGCCTGCACAAGATCGCGGCCTTCGGCCCGGACATCTTCTACCGGGGTGAACTGGCCGAGGCGATGGCTGCGGAAATGGCCGCGAACGGCGGGTTCTTTTCAAAATCGGACCTTGCCTCCTACAAGGCGGTTGTCCGCGAGCCGGTCCGGGGAAAGTACCGCGGCTATGAACTGATCTCCGCACCGCCGCCCGTCGGCGGCCTCTCGGTCATCCAGATCCTGCAGATCCTGGAGAATTTCGACCTCGCAAAGAATCCGCCAACCTCGGCGATCAACGTGCATCTGATGGCGGAGGCCATGAAAAAGGGCTTCGCGGACTTCGCCGCCTTCATCGGCGATCCCGATTTCGAACAGATACCCGTCAAGGGGCTGCTTTCGCCGGAATACGCAAAGAAGAGGGCGGCCGAGATCAAGGCCGACGCCATCAGCACCAAGATCGCGGCGGGAGAACCCTCGCGCGAAAGCGGAAGCACGACGGCCCTGTGCGTCGTGGACCGTAAAGGCAACATCGTGGCGCTGACCCAGACGATCTCGAGCTTCTTCGGCGCCAGGGTGATGATCGGCGGCACGGGGATCATCCTCAACAACGAGATGCAGAATTTTTCCGCCAAGGGCGTGAACGTCATGGCGCCGGGCAAGCGCATGCGCACCACCATCTCCCCGACGATTATACTGAAAAACGGAAAGGCCTATGCGGCCATGGGGACGCCCGGGGCGGCGCGAATCATTTCGACCATGGCGATCCTGATTTCGAACCTGGTGGACCACAAAATGCAGATCCAGGAAGCCATCGAATCGCCGCGCTTCTTCGCCCGCGACAAGCCCAAGGATCTTTACGTGGAGACGCGACTGCCGGCCGACACGCTCACCGCGCTGGAGCGGATGGGCTACGTGCTGAAGAAGCAGAAGGACTATGATCTTTTCTTTGGAGGCGCCCAGGGAATCGTCATCGATCCCAAGAGCAAAAAGAAGATCGGAGGCGCCGATCCGCGGCGGGACGGCGTGGTCGTCGGCTACTGAAAAGCGATAAGAGGACCCGATATGAAATGCTCATGGCTCGCACTCGCCGCGATTGCGTTTCTGCCGGTATCGCTTCCGGCGGCAGGAACCGGTAATGCGCTGACGCACGATATCCGTCCCGGGACGGGTGTGGCGGCCGTCAGACAGCTATCCGATTATCTGCCGGACTTGGCGGGGACGCCCGGGGATACGAAGGTCTTCGTTCTTGAAGGGAAGGAACCGGGCGGGACAGTCTTTGTCGCCGGAGGGACGCACGGCAACGAAATCGCGGGGATCGTCGCGGCGGCGATCCTCGTCGAGCGGGCGCAGGTGCGGAAGGGGAGGCTGATCGTGGTCCCGCACGCCAACAACTCCGCCGTCGGCTACCCGGATGCGCGCAGGCCGGGGCCTCCGTCGATCTTCGTCGAAACGCCGGCGGGCAAACGGGAATTCCGCTACGGATCGAGGCTTACGAATCCCGACCATCAGGGGGCCGCGGATCCGCCCAGGTATTACCCCCCCGGTTCCACGGAAGAAATCGAGGGATGGGAAGCGCGCAACCTGAACCGCAACTATCCGGGGAAGCCGAACGGCAACCTCACGCAGAAGATCGCTGCTGCGATCGTCGAGCTTCTGAAAAGGGAATCCGTAGACGTCGCCTACGACTTCCATGAGACGGGACCGGCTTCCCGGCTGGCGTGGATGCTGGTCGCCAACCCGAAGAATGTGGACGTGGGGGCCGCCGCGGCCCTCAGGCTGGACGAGGCGGGGATCTCCATAAGACTGGAAGCATCTTCGAAGACGTTCCGCGGACTCTCGCACCGGGAATGGGGGGATGCGACGAAGGCCATGGCGTTTCTCTTTGAAACGCCCAACCCCCTGATGAAAGACGGCGACCGGGGCGCGGATACCGTGAACCATCCGGTGCTGCCGCTTTCGAGGCGTGTGGGCGCCCATCTTTCCACCTTTCTGGCGGTGATCGAGTCCTGCAACGAGATGGCCGCCCCGGAAAAGGTTATCAAAATCCTCGATGTGCCGGGACTTCCCGAAATCAAGGCCGCCGGTCTCGGCTCCTTCCTGAAATGAGAAAGAGGCCCTCCCGCTTTTGCGGGAGGGCCTCTTATTTCTTCAGACTTTGCCTCTCTTCATCGCCAACCGGTCCACGGCGGTTCAACTGCCCGTGAAGCGGTAACGCCGCACTCCTGCACGCTTTCCGTTGTCACTGCACCTGATGCGAAATTTCCATTCGATCAGTGATGGTTCTGGGTGATGCTGGAAGTATCCTCAGTGCTGCCCGTAGACGCATCCCTCAGGGTCATGGTCGCGGATCGTGTCGCTCCGGAACCGGAACAGGTCCAGGTGGAGACCGTATAATGGATGGTCCCGCTGCCGCTGCCGCTGCTTCCGGACGTTATGCCGGTCCATGTCCGGTTCTCCGATGCCGTCCACGCGCAGGCGCTGTTCGAAGTGGTCACGGTGAAGGAGCCGGTCCCGCCGCTGCAGCCGAATGTGGCGCTCCCGGGAGACAGCGTAAAGGTGCAGCCGCCGTCCTGAGTCACGGTGAAGGTCCGGCCGGCGATGGTCATGGTGCCGGTCCGTTCGGGGCCGGTGTTGGCGGCGATGCCGTAGTTGACCGTTCCGTTGCCCGTGCCGCTGGCGCCCGAGTTGATGGTGATCCAGGCGGCATTGCTCACGGCGGTCCAGGGGCACGTGCTGCCTGCCGTTACGGAGACCGTATTGCTGCTGTCGGCATCCTCGTCGAAGTTCCGGCTGGTTGAGCTGAGCGAATAGGAGCAGCCGCTGTCCTGGGTGACGGTAAAGGTCAGCCCGGCAATGGTCATGGTGCCGGTCCTTGCCGGGCCGGTATTGGCGGCGACGCCGTAGTTGACCGTTCCGTTGCCGGTGCCGCCGGCGCCCGAGTTGACGGTGATCCAGGCGTCATTGCTCACGGCCGTCCACGGGCAGTTGCCGGCCGCGGTCACGGAAACGGTGTTGGAGTTGTCGGCGGAGGAACTGAAGCTCCGGCTGTAGGAACTGAGTGCATAGACGCAGCCGTCGGCCTGATGGACCGTGAAGGTCTGCCCGACGATGTTGATGCGGCCGGTCCTTGCCGGGCCGGTATTGGCCGCGACATTGTAAGCGATCGTACCGTTTCCGGCTCCGACGCCCCCTGAGGTGATGGCAATCCAGGAGTCGAGGCTCGACGTCATCCAGGGGCAAGCCGTCGTGGTGGTGAGGCTGATGCTGTCCGATCCTCCCGCGGCGGCGGCCTCCGCGCTTGCGGGCGAGATGGAGTAGGCGCAGTCGCCCTGCGGGAAGAAGACGCGGAAATTGGAAAGCTCGATCTGCTGCGTGCTCGAACCGGTGGCTTCCGTGAAGCCGAAGAAGATCTTGCTGAAATCGTTGTGATGGGCTTCCGAAAGGGAGACGGTTTTTGTGACCTGCCAGGCCGTGTCGGAATAGGGGACGATGATGTCCTGAAAGCGGCTCAGGGCCAGGGAATCGGTGAAACTGTCCTTGCGGGAAATCCATGCCTTGATTTCGTAGTTGTAAAGACCGCCGGTTGCCGAACCGGGACGGACGATCTCGACCCTGCAGACATACGGATGTCCGCTCTCCATCCAGTTGCAGGTGTTGGACGAGCTCGCGCAGGTTTCCTTGGCGCCCTGATAGTAGCCGGTGTCGCCTGTTCCCGCGGTATTCTGGGGATCTCCGCCGGAACCGCCCGCGCCGTGCCTGTTGTCGTCATAGCTGTTTGCAGAGCCGGTGCAGCTGCTGCCCGATGCCGTGCCGGCGCCCCAGAACATCAGCGCCGCGTGATTGTAAAAGGTGTAGGTCGGATTCCACGGCGGGCCGCTGGTTGTCCGCGGATCGTTGCGGCTGCCCGATGAGCAGATGTTGCCGGTGCCGGGGTTGGGGAAGGTATCGAACTCGAGGGCCAGCTTCGGGGGCTTCAGTCCGAGGCCGTCCGCCGTGCTCCCCGCGCCGGCATACCCGATGAGCTCGCCCTGTCCTACGGCCCCGCCGGTGCGGTCGCGCGTGTTGTTGATGGCGCTGAGGACGGCGAAGGTGAAGCCGTCGGCGAAGGTCGTGCTGTCGGAGGAATAATCCTCATTGAGGAAGGTGTATTCGAAGTAGGCGCGTATGCCGAGCCCGAAATTGCAGATGCCGTCCGCGCAATAGCCGACGATGCTGCTCCCCTGGTACCAGAGGGATCCGTAGCTGTCCTCAACGCCGCCGCCCAGCGTGACCGTGCTCGTGTCGGGGTCGGCTTCGACGGCGCTGCCGCCCGATTCGCCGGACGCGATCGGATCGCTGAAACTGGGGAATTCCGTGTTGGATTCGATGACCGGCGACGTCGGCGGGGGCGGCTCCGATGTGCCCGTTCCCGAACCCCAGGTGACGGCCAGGTCATAGACGATCACCCTCCGCGACTCCAGAAAGGACCCGGCGTTGGCAATGCCCGTCGAGGTGATCATGTAGTTCTCGATCTTGATCTTGAAGGTGGAATTGGCGTCGGGCATGTAGAACGTGGTTTCCGGGTAATTGGCGAGCTGGATGGCGACGCCGTAACGCACGCCCGCCCTGGCGAGATCGTAGGCGTTGTCGCTCCTGTTGGACAGGAGTTCCCCGAAGGTGGACGACGTGGTGACGCTGTAGATGCCGGCGCCGAGAACGCCCATGATCAACATGGCGATGATGATCGTGATCAGCACGTCCCCTTTTCGTTTCCGCAGGCCCATGGGATCTCCGTTACCAGTACGACTCCGATATGTTGACGCAGTGGCTGAAACTGGACGATGAATTGTCAGCGCCGGTGACCGTGAGGGCAATGGCAATGCGGCGGATATTCGCCGCCGTCGCCGTCGCTGCGCCCGACGCATCGAAGTAGCTGAGGCTGAATGCGGTGACACGGTCGATCAGGGTAACCCCGTTGATCTGCACCCTGTCGCCGGAAAGGGTGATGGCTGTCGTGACCGGTCCCGTTCTCGTGCAGGTCACCGAAGACGTCACCGCTTCCGCCGGCGACGGCGCGAGGGCCGTCGCGGCATTCAATTCCTTGGCGATCCGCGTCAGGGCGATCTGGGTCTTCTGGATCGTATCGGCGTTCTTCCGGGAAAAGACGTAGCCGCCCGCAATCTGCGTCAGGCCCATCCCCACGATGGCGACAAGGATACCGATCAGCACGAGGCAGACGATCATCTCGACGAGCGTAAAACCCTTGTTGTCGGATCGGGTTCCGTACATCATGGTGCCAGTCGCCTCTTTCCTTTACCGCATCACGAACAACGCCGTCCGCGTCTCGCCCGTCCGGTTCGATGCGTCGGATCGGTGGCTGATGACGATCTTCAGGTAGCGCCCGTAGGCCGGGTCGCTTGTCGATCCGTTGATGTTTTCTTCCCTGTTGCCTGCATCGAACTTGATGAACCGGTTCTGGAGAACCCGGTAGTTCCCGAAGGTGTTGCTGTAGTCCTGGTTTTCTCCGCCGCCGGCCGCGCCGATGGCGGTCTGCAGGTCCGTCAGCGTCGGTGCTGCGCCGTTGTTCTGCCAGGTAACGCTTCCGTCGGTGACCGTGGCTCCGGCCGCGATCGGCCACGCCGGTTCGTTCGCGCCGCTGGTTCCGCCGCCCGTGCACCGGTAGTGGAATCCGTTCCGTATGCGTATCGAGGGAAGGATGAGCGCATCGGCGGCGAAAGACGTGTTCGGCCGCCAATGCGGTATCCGACTGTACAGCGTCGTCATGTTCTCCAGGATCTGGCTCAGGTTTGCCGACGCCTGCAGCCTGGCGATGGGGGTGGAACTGCGGGAGATCGACGTGCCGAAATATGGCGCCATCATGGCGGCTACGATCGCGAGCATCACGATGGCCACGAGAATCTCGACGAGCGTCAGCCCTGATTGTCCGCATTTCTTCGACGGCGTCATGGCGTTATGAACCCCGTATTCCCGGCGAGCGTGATCGTGGATGTTTCGCCGCCCGCGCTGAGGGTGATCGAGATGTCGGCGGCCCCCGGGCTGCCCCACAAATCGAAGCTGACGGTTGACGGCGAGGTGATCGTCGTGCCGGACGGGAGGGACCGCGTCGGAGAACTTTCAGCGGGGAGGTTGATCGCGGCGGCTGCGCCGCTGCACTGGAGGGTATAGGAGCTGCCGGAAAAAGCAATTCCCCAGGGCGCGGTGTCGTCGTTCAGGGCCTTGAGCTGGGCAAATCGCAGGTGGGATTTTATGACATCCGTTTGTGCGACGAGGTCCTGCTGGGTCGACAGGACGCGGCTGACGGCGACGGCCGCGATAATGCCGATAATGAGCAGTACGGCGATCACTTCGACCAGCGTGAAGGCCTGCTCGTCAATTCCTTTTGTGGGGAGTACGCCCATCGCTTCTCTCGTCCTTATGTCATGCGGACTATAAGGGCAAGTCGCTTGCCTGTCAATATCGCATTACGGAAATCTGAAGGAAATCAACCGATCCGCGCCCGGATCACGGCAAAGCCTTCCCTTTCCATTTCCGCGGCGACGCGGGCCTGCAGATCGGCTTCGGGCGTGATGGCGACCATATAGCCGCCCCGGCCTCCGCCCGTCAGTTTTGCGCCCAGGGCGCCGCTTTCCCTTGCCAGGTCGCAGAGCCGGATGAGCCTCTCGTGTGACAGGTTCATTTCGATCAGGATCTCGTGGTTTTCGTTCATCAGACGTCCCACACCCGGGATGTCTCCCCGCTCCAGGCATGCCTTCATGGCGTAGGATTGCTCCCGGATCCTGTCGAGGCGCCGCCGGTAGAGATCGGGCGCCGCGATCCGCTGCCGTTCCGTTTCTCCCCTGAGCTTGGAGGTATCGGCGGTGACGCCGCTGTTGGCGAGCACGATCTCGAAAGGCGCCGGCGCCGCGATCCTGTCGAAGATCTTCTCGTTGTTCTTCACACGGTAGAAGAGAAGTCCGCCGTAGGTGGAGGCGGTATTGTCCACTCCGCTCGGCAGGCCGTGATAGGCGAATTCGCCTTCCCAGGCGATGCGGTTGATCTCCGCGTCGGGCAGGACGAGGCCGAATTCGTCGTTCAGGGCCCGCGCCAGGGCTACGCAACTTGCCGCGCTGGCGCCTACGCCGCTTCCGGCAAGCAGGGGTCCGCCAAAGGCGATGCGCAGGGGATGCTCGTTCGTATCGATGCCCATGACGGCAAGAATGCGGTCGATGGATTTCCTCTGCTGCTCTTTCTTCTCTTCCTTGTATCCGGGCACCTCCGTGCGCCGGTCGTCCAGGGTCCAGCCCCGGCCCTCTCCCCGCTCCACCTCGGCGACCGTTTCGAAGGACAACGCCGCCACAATGGCCGGGACCTCATAGAGGACGAACTGGTCGCCGATCAGGATGGTCTTGCCGAAACCTGTTCCCCTTCCCATCAACGGACTCCTTCCTCAATCACGCGTTCCATCTCACGGACGAGCGCCTCTTCCTTGCCGGCGGCAACGGTGGTGGCGGCGGCCAGCCGGTGGCAGGCATCGGAAAACCCGCCCAGGCGATTGGTCGCCTCCGGCAGGAAGGCATCGAGGCCGGGAATTCCGCCCTCCCGGATCTGCCGTTCCAGCCGGGGCGGCACCCGCATGGAGATCTTCACCTGGCCGAAGGGCACAGGTCCCAGGCCCGGGATCTCATCGGGGACGGTCTGAAAACCGGCGATGTAGCGGTCGGGGTCCATGAACGCCTTTTCGCGGACGGCTTCGCAGAAGAGCCCGATCATCTTGACGCCCATCGGGGAGAATCGGCTCCCGACGTGAAACCATTGGATACGGGGCGATTTCTTCGGACCTTCCCGAGCGAGGCGAGCCATTTCCCGGTCGAAGGCGGCATCCTTGAGGGCCTGCAGGTTCGCCAGCATCGCGTTCGTCTCGGGCGTCGGGCCGTCGAGGAGAACCCTCAGAGCCGTCTCCGGACCGTTCCCGTAGTATCCGGCCGCGCCCAGCATATCCAGGCGGGCGGCCAGTTCGTCGCAGCGCAGAGGTCCCTGCGGGGTGTGCAGGAAATAGTGCTCGCCGTCCGCGTGCGGCTTCACTTCCATCATGCCCTGGCGCGCGGCCTCCATCGCGACATCGCGGTTCACGCTCGCCAGGCGGCCCGCGACGAAGAACTTGTCTCCTACCGCTCCCAGCGCTCCGAGGTGGGCCAGATCCCGGTTGGCAGGGTTCAGTGTTCTGGCGAAAACGTAGCAGGTCGCGGCAGCGGCGATATCGCGGTCGCCCTTGAGACCGAACAGGTCGGGGTCCAGGTTGTGGACGCGCGGGTCCGTGGCGGCCTCTGCGACGTGGTGATCCAGGATCAGCGTCAGGTTCCGGCCTCCGTTGAGACGCGACAGCAGCGGGGCGATGCGCCCGGCAAAATCGGCGAAGACGAGGATCCGTCCCGCCCCGGCATAGATTTTTTCCAGGACCTGCGGATAGGGTTTTTCCAGGCAGAGACGGCGGACGGCGCACCCCTCGCGTTCGAAGGCCCTGGTGAGGATGGCGGCTGAACTGAGACCGTCCGAGTCGTTGTGGTGAAAAAGGTGGACCGCCTGATCGGGCCAGGCGCGCATCTCCCCGATCGCCTTTTTCATTGCGTCAACGAGATCGTCGATCATTCGGCTGCCTCCCGGGCGATCAGCGGGTCGTTCGAGATCACGCCGTCCACGCCCATGGCCATGGCGCACCGGAATTCGTCGGCCTTATCGACGCGATAGGGAAAAACGGGGATGCCCGCCTCGTGCATGCGCTCGAAATGCTCCCTTTGCAGGAAGAGCCAGCTCGGATGAAAGGAGAAGACGCCCAGCGACCGGCAGCGGTCCGGCAGGCCTTCTTCTCCGGGGTTTCGCGTGATGAAGGCAAGAAAGACGTCGTCGCGCCTGCGGCGGATGCTTTCGAGCACCCCCCATTCGAAGCTGGAGACCAGCACGGAATTCAGCAAGCCGCGCTGCTCGATCAGGGCGACGAGCTGCCGCTCCACCGCATCGGTCGGTCCGTCAGGCTCAAATGCCTCTCTCTTGATCTCGATGTTGATCAGGACCTTGCCGCCGAAAAGGTCGAAGACCTCCTCCGGTGTCGGGATCTGTTCCCCGGCGAAGCGGTCGTCGAACCAGCGGCCGGCATCCAGTTTCCTGAGTTCTTCCAGGGTTCGGCTGCTCACACGTCCCGTCCCGTCGGTGGTGCGCTCCAGGCCCGGATCATGGATGATGACCATCCTGCGGTCCAGGGTCAGCTGGACGTCCATCTCGAGCATATCGACGCCCGCCGCGAAGGCCGCCCGGAAAGCGGCGATCGTGTTTTCCGGGCAGCGGACGCGATCCCCCCGGTGCGCAATGATCCACGGCTTCTTGTCGCGCCGCCGCTCTGGAAGTGAAGGGTTCGGCATGAAAACAGGCGTCTTCCTGAAAGGTTCCATTCGTTCCTATCCCAGCCGGAGGCCGGTCGCCTTGTCGAACACGTGCAGATCCTTCGGCAGGACTTCGATCGGCAGCATCTCGTGTTTCTGCAGGTGGTGCAGCGCGGGGAGACGGACGGTCACGGGACTGCGATGGCCGTCGAAGCGTCCATACACCAGCGTGTCCGCCCCGAGGATTTCCGCGTGATCCACCTGCAGGCGGATCTTCGCGCGTTCCGGTTCCACCAGGCGGAAGTGTTCCGGCCGGATGCCGAGGGTGACGTCTTTCCCGCCCTGCCGGGAGAGAGCGGCGCCGGGCAAGCTGAGGCAGGTCACGCCGGGGATGTCCACGCACTTTCCATCGGCGTCGAGGACGGCCTCGATGAAGTTCATGGACGGGGACCCGATGAAGCCCGCCACGAAGGTGTTCGCGGGTCTTTCGTAGACTTCGATGGGCGTTCCCGTCTGGGAAGCGTAGCCGTTGTCCATGATGATCAGGCGGTCGCCGAGGGTCATGGCCTCCACCTGGTCGTGGGTGACGTAGACGCTCGTCACCTTCAGGTCTTCCTGCAGCTTGCGGATCTCCAGCCGCATCTGCACGCGCAGCTTCGCGTCCAGGTTGCTCAGGGGCTCGTCGAAGAGGAACACCTTCGGCTCGCGCACGATACAGCGCCCCATGGCCACGCGCTGGCGCTGGCCGCCGGAGAGTTGCCGCGGCTTGCGGTCCAGATATTCCGTCAGCTCCAGGATCTCCGCCGCATGGCGAACCCGCTGTTCGATCTCGCTCTTCTTCATCCCGCGGATCTTGAGCCCGTAGGCCATGTTGTTGAAGACCGTCATATGGGGGTAGAGGGCGTAGTTCTGGAAGACCATGGCGATATCCCGTTCCGCGGGCTCCATGCGGTTCACCACCTTGCCGTCGATCAGCACATCGCCGGCCGTCACCTCTTCGAGTCCGGCGATCATGCGCAGCAGGGTCGACTTGCCGCACCCGGAAGGGCCCAGGATGACGACGAATTCGCCGTCGCGGATGTCGCAGGAAACGCCGTGGATCACCTCCACCTTCCCGAAGCTCTTGAACACGTTCCGCAAACCCACATCGGCCATAATTTTACCCTTACTTCTCCGTTTCCGTCATTCCCCGGACGAACTGCTTCTGCATGAAGATGACGATGAGCACGGGCGGGATCATCCCCAGCATCGTGGATGCCATGATGATCTGCCACTCCGCCTGTCCTTCCCCCACGTCGAGCATCCGCTTGATGCCGATGAGGACCGTGTAATAGCTTTCATTCGTTGTAATGAGCAGGGGCCACAGATACTGGTTCCAGCCGTAGATGAAGAGGATCACGAACAGGGCCGCGATCGACGTGCGCGACATGGGCAGCAGGATGTCGAAGAAGAACCGGATCGGTCCGCCGCCGTCGATCCGGACGGCCTCGCACAGTTCGTCGGGGACGGTCATGAAGAACTGGCGGAAGAGGAAGGTTGCCGTCGCCGAGGCGATGAGGGGGAAGATCAGGCCCGCGTAGGAGTTCAGGAGGCCCAGATCGGCGGCCACCTTGTAGGTGGGCAGGATCCGAACCTCGACGGGGAGCATGAGCGTAATAAAGATGAGCCAGAAAAAGAACATGCGGAAGCGGAACCGGAAATAAACGATGGCGTAGGCCGCCATCAGGGAGATGGCGATCTTCCCGATTGTGATGCCGAGCGCCATGATGAGGCTGTTGAGCATCATGGTGGCGACGGTGGCCCCCAGGTCCCGCGGGCCCACCGCGAGGGCCTTGGCATAGTTCTCGATCAGGTGGGAACCGGGCAGGAGCGGGAAGGAGGAGGAGATCTCCTGCAGCGTATGCGTGGACGCCACAAAGGTGACGTAGATGGGGAATGCGACCAGGACGGTCCCCACAATCAGGACGGCATGGGTCAGAAATGTCAGGAGGGGCCGATGCTGGACCATAGGTTAATTGTAATGAACCTTTCGTTCGATATAGCGAAATTGAACGACCGTCAGGCCGATCACGATGATCATCAGGATCACCGACTGCGCCGCCGAACTGCCGAGGTCCAGGTTGATGAAGCCGTCCTGGTAGACCTTGAAGACGAGGATGTCCGTAGCGTGGTTCGGACCGCCCTTCGTGATGGCGTGGATGACGCCGAAGGTATCGAAGAAGGCGTAGACGATATTGACGACGATCAGGAAGAACGTCGTGGGCGACAGGAGCGGAAAGACGATGGTCCAGAATCGCCGCAGCGGCGAAGCGCCGTCGATGGCCGCGGCCTCGATGAAGGATTTGGGGATCGCCTGGAGACCGGCCAGGAAGAAGAGAAAGTTGTAGGCGATCTCTCTCCAGGAAGCGGCGATGATCACGAGGGTCATCGCCTGCCCCCCGTTGAGGGTATGGTTCCACTTGATCCCGAACGCCTTCAGGTAAAAGACGATAATGCCCACCGTGGGGTTGAAGAGGAAAAACCACAGAACGCCGGCCACGACCGGTGCGACGGCGTAGGGCCAGATGATCATGGTCTTGTACGTTGTCGCCGCCCGGACGGCCCGGTCGGCCATCACCGCGAGGATGAGGGCGACGGACATCGAAAGGGCCGCCACGGAGAAGCTGAAGAGGACGGTGATCTGCAGTGAATGCACGTAGGCCGAATCGGAAAAAATGGTGACGAAGTTCTTCATCCCCACGAACCGCGTCGAAAGGCCGAAGGCGTCCTGCCTGAGTACGGACTGGTAGAGGGCCTGGACGGCAGGCCAGATGAAGAAAACGAGGGTGACGATCACCTGCGGTGCGACAAGGAGGTAGGGAAGGAGTTTGTTCTTGAAGACGACGCGTTTTTCCATGAGGCCCCGCCGGATCAACGGTGGGCCCGCCGGCGCAAGCCGGCGAGCCCCGGGAAAATCTTCAGGAGAATTGAAGCAACCGATGCTACTTGTTGTCTTCTTCGAACTGCCGCAGCTTTTTGTTGCCGGCAGAAACGGCGTCGTCAAGGCCCTGCTTGGCCGTCTTCTTTCCCGAGAAGATGGCTTCGAGTTCGTCGTAAACGATTTCCCGAATCTGGGGGAGATTGCCGAAACGGATCCCTTTGGAGTTAACCGTCGGTTTCTTGAGGGTCATCTGCTTGAGGGCTGTTTCGAGATTGGGGTTCTTCTCGTAGAATCCCTGTTTCCTGGTCAGGTCGTAGGCGGCCTGGGTAATGGGGAGATAGCCCGTTGCCTGGTGCCATGTGGCCTGAACTTCCGGCGAAGACAGGTAGTTGAAGAAGGCCGCGACAGCCTTGTACTCGGCCTTGGGATGGCCGCGCATGACCCAGAGGCTTGCCCCGCCGATGATGGTGTTTTGCGGCGCTCCTTTCGCGTCCGGCCAGTAGGGCAGCATGGCGGTTCCGAAATCGAACTGGCAGGTCTTCTTGAAGCCTGCGTAGCCAGCGGAAGACTCGGTGTACATGGCCGCCTCGCCCGAGGAGAACATGGCGTTGCCCTTGTTGTCGCGTCCTCCGTAGGCGAAGATCTTGTCCTTCTGCCAGTCGGAGAGCTGCTGGATGTGCTTCACGTGGAGGGGGCTGTTGAAGAGAAACTGCGTGTCGAGCCCTTCAAAGCCGTTTGCCCTGGTGCCGAAGGGTACATTATGCCAGGCGCTGAAGGTCTCCAGGTGGATCCAGGTAATCCAGGCCGTGGAGAAACCGGCATTGAAGCCGGCCACAACGAGTTTCTTCCCGGCTTCGCCCATTTCCGGCCAGGTCTTGGGCGGATTGGCGGGATCGAGCCCCGCCTTCCGGAACGCGTCCTTGTTGTAATAAAGGACCGGCGTCGAACTGTTGAAGGGCATCGAGATCATCCGGCCGTCTTTCGTCGTATAGTAGGCGGTCACGGTGGGCAGGTAGACCTTGGGATCGAAGGGGAGGCCCGATTCCTTCATCACTTCGTGGACCGGTTTTACGGCCCCCTTGGCGGCCATCATGCTGGCCGTGCCGACCTCGAATACCTGAAGGATGTGGGGAGGGGTTTTGGATCGGAAGGCGGCGATGCCCGCCGTCATGGTGTCCGTGTAGCTTCCCTTGTAGGTGGCGACAAGTTCATACTGGTCCTGGGATTTGTTGAAGCCCGCTGCGATCTCGTTCACTCTCTCACCGAGCTGTCCTCCGTGGGCATGCCACCAGTTGATCGTGATCTTCTTGGCGGAAGCCCCGGCCGGCAATACCAACAACACGGCAACAACTACTGCAAGAATCCATGTAAATCTCTTCATAATTGCTCCCTCCTTTTGATATGCGCCCTCCGCTGCCCGAATGAAACCTTACGTTTGGCCTCTGGCCCAACGGTCTTCTTCACTCTTCCCCCCGCCCGGGCCGAAAAATATGACGTCAACAATATGGGGAATGAAAAGACAAGTCAAGAAACAAGAAGAGGAGAAGGGGACATGCCGATGTCCAGTTCCGCGGTCGGATATTTTGCTGGAGCAGATAGACCAGTCAGGTTGGGCAAGAATGAGGAACCGTTCATTCAGAACCGTGTATCCAACGGCTGGATAACATCTCGAGAGAAAAACATGTATGTCGACATTCTTGAAGCGTTAAGTTGGAGTTGTCTGGGCCGACGCACTTCATGCCATGGGGATGAGCCCGATCAATCTTCTGCGAGACTGGCGGGGAATAATAAGTGCGGTAGTTCACAATACCCAGCCAACGATCAACAAAAAATGTAGATGAATTACAAAAAATGGTAGGGACCGTAATTTTGGCGACAGCTACTGAAGGGTCAATGAAGGTGGAATAATAAGGAAGCATTAAAAATCAGTATGTTATACGTTTCATTTATTTTATCATTTCACTGTCAGGTGGCATGGTATGTGCAATATAGAAATTTCAGAAATGGAGTAATGGAGTATTCCATTATCAAAGAATCCTGCATCGTCAGGAAAAGAACAAAACGTCCATAAGGAGGGTATTCTATGAGAACAAACCAGAAAGGCTTTACTCTGATCGAGATCATTGCCGTGCTTGTCATCCTCGGCATACTGGCGGCGGTAGCCGTGCCGAAGTACATGGATCTGACGGCGCAAGCAAGGGACAAGGCTGCCTATGCAGCCGTTGCCGAAGGCATGGCGAGGGTAAACATGGTGGCTGCAAAGGTGATTCTATCGAGCGGTGCCGTGGCGACTCCGGCAAGCGTCCAGGCAGAACTCGATGTAGCGACCGCTTCCTATTCGAACGCCGGGGATTTCTCGCTGGCATTCGCGACCACGACAAGCGGCATCAAGATTACGGCCACAGGAACCGCGGCGAATGTGAGCGGAGGTACAGCTACCGGTATAGCGTTATTGCCGATTGAGTGAGAGAAATCATGATGAAAGAAATCCTGCATGATTCGGAATGAAAAAGGCTTTACGCTCATCGAGATCATTTCCGTTCTCGTTATCCTCGGTATTTTGGCGGCGCTTGCAGTTCCCAGGTATATGGCGTTGATCGATGAAGCCAGGGACAAGGCCGCCTATGCAGCTGTTGCCGAGGGCATGGCGAGGGTCAACATGCTGGCTGCGAAGCTGATCCTGGCGAACGGGTCGGTTCCGTCACCTGAAAGTGTCCAGTCGGAACTCGATGTAGCGACCGCTTCCTATTCGAACGCCGGAGATTTCTCGCTGGCATTCGTGACCACGGCAAGCGGCATCAAGATTACCGCCACGGGAACGGCGGCGAATGTGAAGGACGGGTCGGCTTCGGCTATAGCAAATTTGCCGACCAACTGATCAGCACCGAGTATCAAACTTGCTAGCCGCCTCCGGTTCCTGTGATAGGGATCGGAGACGGCAACTTTTCTAGAATTTCGGTACTACTCTCTTTTCCTCGATAAAGGTTGATTTGCTATCCTGGCGGCCAATTGGCGGAGGTTCGTCCTCGCCTCTTCGTAATCGGGTTTCAGCAGCAGCGCCCCCGAGAAATAATAGGCGGCCTTTTCGAGATTGCCTGTTTTTTGCAGCGATATGCCGGCGTTGTTATAGGCCTCAGGGTAATTCGGTTTGAGCTTGATGGCCGCCAGAACATAGGGCAGGGCTTCGCGCGGCTGGTCCTTCAAGTTGAAGATTCCGCCGATGTTATTGTTCGTCTCCGCCCGGTGCGGCGCAAGTGCCAGGGCGCGCTTGAACTGTGCCAGAGCGCGGTCCAGGTCGCCTGCATCCGTGAAGGCCACGCCCAGCCGGTTGCGTGTCCAGGAATTGTCGGGGATCAGGACCTCGGCAACTGCATAGGAAGCCAGCGCCTGCTCTTTTTTCCCCTGTTTCCGTAAAACGTTTCCTTTCTGAATATAGGCCTGGGTGTTCTTTCTATCGTACTGCAGCGCCTTCTGCAGATAAACCATTGCATCGCCCAGACGGTTTCTTTTTTCCATAATTCCTGCCATGCCGACATGGGCATCCGCGTACGTCGGCCAAATCGAAAGCGCCCGACGCATTTCTTTTTCCGCGCGCACCAAATCTCCTTCAGCAAGGGCAAAACTTCCGAGCAGACGATGTGCCATCCAGTTGAACGATGTGACATCTGCCGCGCGCTGAAACAAGGTCTTTGTATCCTTCCAATAGCCGACCTGCTGCCATGCGACAACGGACAAACTGACCAGCACGATCACGGATACAACGGACAGGAGAAGACGCCGGAATGGGAATTCCCGCGAAAAGGACGAGATCCCCCAGACGATCATGATGAAGACGCCGATGGACGGAAGGTACATGTAGCGGTCCGCCATCGATTGGAGACCTACCTGAATGATCCCGATGACGGGCAGCAGCGTGATCAGGAACCACAGCCAACCGATCCCGATGTAAGGGTGACGGCGAACCAGCGCCACGACAGCGATTGTCGCCAGGACGAGAAAAAAAGCAGCGCCGATGACATGGTGATCGGACAAGGGGGAAAAGGAATAGGGATAGAAAATGGCAAGGCTGTCGGGCCAGAACGTCTTTTCCAAATATCGCTGATAGGATACCATGGCATTGGAGATCCTTGCGCCCATGGGAATTCCGGCAAGAGTCGACATCGCTCCGGACTGAACGATCAACGTAACAATCCCTGAAAGAAGGGAGAGAATCAAGAAAGGGACCTTTTCGAGGATGAGGCGCTGGAGGTGGCGGCGATGCAATGTCATCTTCTGGATCAGATTCCGGGCTGCTGCTTCCTCAAGGGCCCGGAGACGCCCCAACGGCCAGAAATCAAACAGAAACATGATCAAAGGAAGAGTGACAAGCATCGGCTTTGACAGCAGGCCCAGCGCAAAGAAGAAAAGTGGCACCATGTATCTGCGGATATTCGGATTCCTTGCGTAGCGGGCATAGGCCACCAGGGTGAGGATACCGAAAAAACCGGACAAGACGTCTTTGCGCTCCGAGATCCATGCTACTGATTCCACGTGGAGAGGGTGGATGCCGAAGAGTGCGGCGACGACGGCGCTCTCCCAGCGGCGGCCTGTGGTTTCTCTAAGGAGGAGAAAGAGCAAAAGAGTATTCGATAGATGAAAGAAGAGGCTGGTCAAATGATGTCCTGTCGGCTGGAGACCATAGACCTGCCAGTCGAGCATATGAGAAAGCATCGTCAAGGGATGCCAGTTGGCAGCGCAGGCGGAAGAAAAAGCCCAGAGGATGCTTTCTCTGGTCAGGCCGGCTTGGACGTGATCATTTTGCGTCACATACAATTGATCATCATAGTTGACAAACCCATTCCCGGCGACGCCGTAGAATACGGCCAAGACCAGAACGGTCAGAAGAACGCCGATCCACCGATCCTGTGTAAGGTTATTCATCTTCAGATCCCCGGAGTGCTTAGCGGAGTCGTTATATCGCACCACACTGAATTCCGCAAAGCATTTGCAGCGGCGCAAATCGGTCGAGTAGAAGATTCTATTTCATACCCGTACACGAGCTTCTTGCATATCCACCGCAACAACGCTAAAGTTTGTCCTGGATCAGAAGCGAAGGCAGGCGATGGACACCCTAAGCGGCGGAATTGCGGAAGTATGCTCGGTAACGGGGAAAGGACCTCTCAGCAAAAAGTTCTGACATTTTTCGCAGGCAAATGAATGACATGCTTCTGAAAGAACAGAACATCTCGCCGATCTTTATCGCGGCAGCACTGATCGGGAGTCTCTTTTTTCAAGGAAGCAATCTCTACGCCTTCCTTGCCGTGCATGCGACGCTTGTTTGCGCCTTGACGTATCGACTGATAAGAGCCCAAGAAGATACCATCCTGGTCAGGATAGATCTCCTGACCGGCGCCATGCTTCTATTCTGGTCGTGGCTTGCCGCCAGTGTCTTGCTCTCCCGGGTTCCCTACGTCAGCGGTCTCACCTTCTGGTGGGTCGGCGTGCTGCCGCTGGTCTATCTGATCTACATCCTTTCTCCCGAGACGGACGGATCCTGGCCTGCGCTGATCAATTCCCTTTTTGTCGTCGGCATCGGTCTCGCGATGGCGGGTCTGTATCAATCCTTCGTCCTTCAAGATTCGCCGCGAGGTCCCTTTCTCTACCGCAACCTGCTGGCAGCATTTCTCACCATGCTGGCCCTGATGACATCGGCCCGCTTCCTGGCTAAAAACGACGGCAGAAAATGTCGAGGATGTTTCACGTTAATTGGAATCTTCCTCCTGGTCTTGACGGTCGGGTTAACACAGAGCCGCGGGGCCATACTCTGTTTTTCAATTGGTGCTTTGTCCCTGTTGATTTTTGCTTATTCTCAGATCAAAATCAGAAGAAATATTCTGATCATTTTGGGAATATATCTGACGGCTTTGCTGCTGGCCCATTTGTTTTCTTCCGGGGAGATGGGATTGAGGATACTGTCGCTGCGTGACCCCTATCAGGCGGGCCTCGGTCGTTTTCTCATATGGGAGCAATCTTGGGAATTATGGAAACATTCTCCCTGGTATGGCAATGGCTTGGGGACCTACTGGTTCACATATGCCGCGTATCGCCTTGCTTACGATGTCGGTGGCGGGGGTTACTTTGCCCATAACGACTATCTCCAGATTCTCATTGAAAGCGGATGGCCCGCCCTGCTCCTTCTTCTTGCCGTCCTGGCAGCGCTCCTGGTTCTTTTCGCGAAGACATACCGAGGCGCTTCGACGAGCCGGGCGGCGAAAATTGAATCGGCGGGCATTTTTGCTGCACTGCTTTCGGTTTTCCTGCACAGTGTTTTCGACTTCAACCTCTACTCCATGCCCACGATGATCCTTGCAGGTTTAGCGATGGGACGGCTGCGGATGCTATGTCATGAGCCCGTAACTTTCGCGTCCTTAAGAGTCTCGCCGAAAAGATGGTTCAGGCTTTCGGTGATCCGCCTCCTTCTTCCGCTTCTGGCCTTGCTTCCGGGAATCTACTTCTTAACAGTCGGCATTTCACATTATTATCATCAACGCGGAGAACGGTTGATGAAGGCCGATCAATTGAAAGAGGCTGTTGAAGCTTTGAGGATCGCGGAGGTCTTCTGGCCGAGCCATGACTTGCCGCAATATCTCCAGGCGAGCATCTATCAACTGACTCTCCAGGAAAATCCGCAAATGGATTTGATGGCCCGTAAACTGGCGTATGAGGAGGCCGAGACGAGGTTGCGGCAAGCCGAGGTTTTGAATCCCCTGCGTCCGCAGATCTTTGTCGTCCGCGGTCAACTCTACGCGCAGAATCGCGATCTGGCCGGTCCAGACTGGTATGAAAAGGCCTCGCGATCATTCCGGCAGGCCTTGGCGATCGACCTGCGGTGCTATGATGCGCGGATTCAGTACGCAAAGATGCTTTTGGAAACTGGTGATGTCGCAGGGACGGCCGGCGTGTTGAAAGCGGGGTTGAAATATTGGTACCCTCGGGATCATCGAGTACTTCCCTATTATCGATTGGCCGTGTCTGTTTTTCGGCAAAGCGGAGATACTG
The DNA here is from genome assembly GCA_002428445.1 of Syntrophaceae bacterium UBA6109. The sequence continues at coordinate 94,910 of DIWJ01000012.1, read as the reverse complement.
CAATGGCGAAAGAAACGGAGAAGAAGATTGCAGACATTCGCGCCCGTTATCAAGAAGCCATGCGCGAATCGCTGAAAGAGCCCTTTGAATAGAAACTCGGATAAAATGTGCGGCCTCTCGACGTCACGGCAAGAGGACTGCATAAGACCCTCGGGAGATCCGAAATTGCAGCATCCTGAGGCGCGCCACGCGGTGAGCGTTTCCAATCCATAGATTTGACGTCGCTTCTACCCCGAATCGCCTTGACAATCCCTGGGCGGCTTGTTACGACGTATTCAAGTCACATAGCGGAGTCCCCGTTCGTGCATCTCAAGACCGAGGTCATTATCATAGGCGGCGGTTCAACTGGGACGGGCATCGCCCGGGATCTTGCTCTTCGGGGGATTCCTTCCGTTCTTCTGGAGAAGGGCGATTTTACCAGCGGCGCTTCGGGAAGGAATCACGGTCTTCTCCACAGCGGCGCACGCTATGTCGTTTCCGACCGGGAAGCCGCGCGGGAATGCATCACGGAAAACCGGATCCTCAAAACCATTGCCCCCCATTGCATCGAAGCGACGGGGGGCTTTTTTGTCTCCCTGCCGGAAGACAGTCTCTACTGGCGGGACCAGTTCATCCGCGCCTGCATGGACACGGGCATTGAGGCGGAGCCTTTGCACAGGGACGATGTCCTGCAGATGGATCCGGCGATCAATCCCGCCCTTGTCGCGGCGGTGCGGGTGCCGGACGGGGCCGTCGACCCCTTCCTTCTGGTCATCGAAAACGCCCGCGATGCCGAAAGAAACGGCGCCAAGTGCCTGACCCATGTCGAAGTCACCGAACTCCTCGCCACGGCCGGGCATATCCGCGGGGTGATGGCGCGCGACACCATCACGGGAGAGCCCTGCGAAATCGAAGCACCCTACGTGATCAATGCGACAGGCGCCTGGGCCGACCACATCCTCAAACTGGCGGGATTGCACCTCGGCCTCATCCTCTCGAAGGGGAGCATGCTCATCACGAACCGCCGTCTTTGCCGGCACGTGATCAACCGATGCCGTCCGCCGGGCGACGGCGACATCATCGTTCCCAACGAGACAGTCTCCATCCTGGGGACGACCTCCGTGACCGTCGACGACATCGGCAGGATCGAGGTCACACTTCCGGAAGTCTCCCAGCTTATCGAGGCAGCCTCCCACCTGATTCCGGCCGCGAAGACGACACGCTTCATCCGGGCCTACGCCGGGGTCAGGCCGCTCTTTCAGTTCGACGATGCCGCAGACGGCCGCGCCGTCAGCCGCGAGTTCGTCCTGGTGGACCATGGCGCCCGCGGAGGGGTATCCGGATTGATCACCATTACCGGGGGAAAACTCATCACCTACCGACTTATGGCGGAAAAAGTCTGCGATCTCCTCTGCCGGAAGATGGGTATCCGCTCCGAATGCAAGACGTCCGTCATGCCCCTTCCGGGCGCGGAAAGACCCTTCGATCTCAGCGGCCGGCTGAAGGAATTCGGGGACGTACCTCTCCAGGGGCACGGCGAGACGCTTTGCGACTGCGAATTGATCGGCAGAGGCGAGATTGAGGGAATCCTCCGGCAGGGCCGCCTGCGGAATCTCCAGGACATCCTGCACCGCACCCGGTTGGCCAAGGGGACGTGCCAGGGAGCCTTCTGTGTTTACCGGTTGCTGGGCGTTCTTCAGGAACACGGCCTCACCCAGGGCGAACCGCACAAGATCCTCAAAGGGTTTCTGGAGGAGCGCTGGAAAGGCGTCCGGCCCATTCTCGGGGGACTGTCCCTGCGGGAAGAGGAGCTGATTGAGTCGATTTACCGCGGACTCTTTCATCTGTGACAGGCTGCTGAAGAAACTATGCGCTACGATCTCATCGTCATCGGTATGGGGCTCTCCGGCCTGATGGCCGCGAAAACGGCGGTCGACGCCGGCGCGAAGGTCCTTGTCGTCGGCAAGGGGACGGGCGGACTGTGCCTCTTTACCTCGGCCATCGACGTCATGGGAACCCTTCCCGAAGCCGCGGCGATGGGCGAGGCGTTGCCGCGGTGGATCGAAAGGCATCCCCATCACCCCTATGCCAGGATCGGCTGGGAAGGGATCCGCGAGGCCCTCGATGCCTTTGCCGCGCTGTTTCCGCCGCCTTACGATTACGCGCCTGTGGGCAGCGGCAATATCTTCCTTCCCACGGGCGTCGGAACGAAGAGATCGGCCTACCTCGTTCCGGCCACGATGCGCGGCGCCTGCCGCCTGGAAAAAGAACGGACGCTCCTCGTCGGATTCCAGGGCTTCCGGGACTTTTACGCGGGATATGCGGCCGCCGGGCTGGGGTGCCGAGGCGAGAATCTGGCGATTCCGGAGATCGCCGGCCGCAACAACTCGGCAACTTCCCTGGCGCGCCTGCTGGAGGGCCTGCCGTTCCGGGAGCAGGTGGCAGCGGAAATCGTCCGCCGGCTTCAGGGAGAGACCCACGTCGGCTTTCCCGCCCTGCTGGGATTCCGCGATCCCATGGAAATCCTGAAAGACCTGGAGGGCAGGACGAAGACCACGATTTTCGAGATCCCCGTTCTTCCTCCGTCCATTCCCGGGATGCGCATCTTTCACCGTTTCCGGCAGCATCTGATAGAGCGGGGCGCAACCTTTCTCCTCGGCAGCCCCGTCGGGCAGGTCCTGCGAAAAGGGCCGTCGTGCGCCGCCATTGAGGTTCTCCATCCTCCCGTGACGCAGATCTACGAGGCCGATCGCTTCATCCTCGCAACCGGCCGCTTCATGGGGGGCGGACTCTCGGCCGACGAGGAAACGATCCGGGAGCCCCTTCTGGGGCTTCCGCTTTCAGCGTCCCTGCCCCGCGCGCAATGGTTCGAGCGTTCCTTCCTGGGAGACCGTGAACATGCCGTCCACGGCGTCGGTGTAATGACGGACGGGGATTTGCGGCCGCTCGACGGGCGGGGGAACCCTGCGTCCCCCAACCTCTGGATCGCGGGCACCATCCTCGCCCATCAGCGCTGGATTGACGAGAAATCCCGCGAAGGCATCGAAATCGCCACAGGGTACCGGGCGGCGCGAAAGGCCCTGGCGTCATGAACAAGGAAGAGCTGAACATCGTCAATCCCGATGTCTGCATCCGGTGCGCGACCTGCATGGGCGTCTGTCCCGTCGCCCGGGTGACCGCATCCTTTCCGGGCCCCAAACAGGCGGGGCCGGGAGCGGAGCGGTTCCGCAAGCCCGGCGATCCCTCCGTGGACGACTGGATTCACCTTTGCATCGGCTGCCGCCTGTGCGACACCGTCTGCTCCTCCTGCGTCAACGTCTCCGAGATGAATCTCCTTGCGAAGGCGAAGTACCGGGACGAGCACGGCATGCCCCTGCGGGACTGGATGTTTGCCCACAACTCCTTCGTTGAAAAAATGGCCGCGCGCATCCCCCGCATCTCCAATGCCGTTCTGCAGAATCCGCTTGTCCGCCGTCTCCTGGACAGCGTGCTGAAGATCGACCTCCGCCGGCCGCTGCCTGTTTACGAAACAAAGACATTCCGCCAGTGGTTCCGGACGCACACCGCCCGCGGCGGGAACCCCATCGGCTATTTTTACGGATGCTACGCCAATACCCATGAAACGGATGTCGCCATTGCCGCGTTCCAGGTTCTCGAGGCGACTGGATTTCAGGTCGTCATACCCCGGCAGGAATGCTGCGGCCTTCCCGCATTGGGGCAGGGAGACATCGCGGAGGCGCGCCGGATGGCTGGAAAGAACGTCCCGTCGCTGCTTGCGGCCGTGCGCTCCGGCCTGGAGATCGTCTTCACTTCGACCAGTTGCGGCCACATGCTCAAATACGAGTACAGCCGCTTTCTGGAAATTCCCGACGCGGACGAGGTGGCGCGCCACCTCCACGAGCTGTTCGATTATTTGCGCGACCTGGATGGCAGGGGACAATTCAACGTCCGCTTTCGTCCCCGGCCGGTCCGGGCCGCCTATTTTGCCCCCTGCCACCTGCGGTCGCTGCAGATCGGCTTTCCGTCTCTCGAAATCCTGAGACGCATTCCCGAACTGAAGATCGAGATGGTGGATGCCGATTGCTGCGGGATGGGTGGTCTTTACGGATTCAAAAAGGAAAAGGCCCCCATCGCCGACGCGATCGGCGACGACCTGACGAAAGCCGTGGCGCGGATGAACGTCGGGCTGGTGCTGACGGAATGTGAAGGGTGCCGCATGCAGATCCAGCGCCTTACGGGGCTTAAGGTCCTGCATCCGATTCAGTTCATCCGCGACGCCCTGGATCCGGCAAGTTGTTGAGATCGCCGTTCGCACAGACGGTCGAACGGCCTTCTTCGTGACGGAGGGGCCGGGTCTCCCGATCATTCATGAACCCTGTGGAGGTGGCCGTGAAACGCATCCGATGTGCCGTTTTGCCGGACATGTTCATTCTCCTGTTCTTCGGTTTTTGTGTGTGGGGGTGTTCCTTTCCGCATACCCTCTCTTCAACAGATGCGGCCGCCCTTCTGACGTCGCCGCCTCATCGCCTGGAGAACACCAGCCAGGTTCTTCTTGCCCGGGAGGAGATGTTCTTTTTTGCGAGGCAGATCAACGTCTACGCGCTCGAAAGACGCGACGATACCTGGCGGCAGGCCTTCGGGCCGATCGCGGCCGTCATCGGCCGGAACGGTTTTGCGCCGCCTGGAGAAAAGAGGGAGGGGGACGGTCGATCGCCGACCGGCATCTTCCCCCTGAAACTGGTTTTCGGGTACGGCGAAATGTCTCCCACCAGGATGCCCTACCGGCAGGCGCGGGAACAGGACCTGTGGGCGGATGACCCGGAATCGCCCGATTACAACCGCTGGGTCGAAAAGGGCAAGACTACTGCCGCCTCGTTTGAGAGGCTCAGACGTGACGATGACCTTTACAAATACGGGATTGTCATCGGGTACAACACCGACCCGATCGTCAAGGGACACGGCAGCGCGATCTTTTTCCATGTGTGGAGGGGACCCGGCTCATCGACCGCCGGATGCGTCGCCGTCGCCGAGGACGACCTCCTGAAAATTCTCGCCTGGCTGGAGCCTGCGGCCAGCCCGATGATCATCATGGGGATGGATCATCATTAGCCTGCTCAGGAGAGCTCCAAAAGGAGGTAACACCGGTGCAACGAAAGATTCTTTTTGTATTGTGCTTCGTCGCGGCCTGCGGTTTTCTGTCCCCGGCGCCCGTCGTCCCGGCGCCCGAGAAGATGCCGGCAGGTTTCGTCGATGTTTCGAACGTTGTTCCTTCGGCGCTCATGGAGATTCGTTACTACGGGGAACACAATTTTCTCGGCCGGCCGGTGGACGGCTATCGGGCTCCGAAATGCCTGCTGACCCGCGAGGCAGCCGTGGCGCTGGCAAAGGTTCAGGCAGATCTGGCGCCTTTCTCCATGACCCTGAAGATCTATGACGGTTATCGTCCCCAGGCCGCGGTCGATCACTTTGTCCGGTGGGCGAAGGACCTCGGCGACGTGCGTACGAAAAAGGAGTTCTATCCCACGGTCGACAAGACTCATCTCTTCCGCGACGGTTACATCGACAGCCGTTCGGGGCACAGCCGGGGCAGCACCGTCGATTTGACGATCGTTCCGCTGCCGCCTCCTCCCCAGCCGGTTTACGCCGCCGGTCAGGCGCTCGTTGCCTGCTATCGGCCGGCGGGCGAGCGGTTTGCGGACAACAGCCTCGACATGGGCACGGGGTTCGACTGCTTTCACGAGTTGTCGCACCCGGAGAATCCGGGCGTAGGGCTTCTCCAGAGAACCAACCGGCTCCTGCTCAAAACGCTGATGGAAAAGCATGGCTTTCGCAATTACGATAAGGAGTGGTGGCATTTCACCCTGAAGAACGAGCCCTATCCCGACAGGTACTTCAACTTCCCCGTCGAGTAGGATTGGCGAGGAAACCTTCCCTGGATGCGCCTGCAGCACAGGGAAAAGCAAGACCTTGACTTTCCAATCCGTTCATTTTAAGGTGCCCCTGTCTTGTCGGCAGAGAATAAAATAAGGCAGCGCGACATAGAGGGTTCCGAATCGACGATACCGATGATGCGCTCACCCTGTCCCGAAAGAATCTTCGTTCCATCCGTATCCACGGATCACATTCTGTTTTCATCCCGCACCGAAAAGCAGCAGAGAATTCCAACTTGTTCCGCACTCCGGCGCACTGGATCGACAGATGCCGGAAAAGCAGGAACGAGGAGGCGATAGACGGCCGTTTGCAGAGTGTCCTCGTCACGGGGGACCGGGAATCGAGGAGAGCAGCCCAACACTTGGAATGAAGGAGGGGAGAGAAATGAAACGTTTTGTCTGGATGTTGGCCTTATGCGTATTGGCCCTTTTCTGTTTCAGCGGCACCGGCTTTGCCCAGGCCGTTGAGAACGAACTGTACCTGATCACGCCCGTTTCCAAAGACGTCCATGATCCCGTGCTGAAAGCCTTCGCCGGCTATGCGAAGAAAAAATGGGGCATCGACGTAAAGACGAGCGCCATGCCCAAGGGCACACCCGTCGCCTTCGGACAGATCATGGAGTGGAAGGGAAAACCCCAGGCGGACGTCTTCTGGGGCGGCGAAGGGACCCTCTTCGACAACCTCGCCCGGGAAGGGCTGCTGGACAAGATCCAGGTGTCGGACAAGATGTGGAACGAGATCCCCGCCGAGATCGGCAAGCCTGTTGGACTGCCGCTGAAGGATCCCAAACGATTCTGGGTCGGGACGATGCTCGAGCCTTACGGCCTCATCTATCAGCCGAAACTTCTGAAGCGCCTCGGCGTCGTCATCAAGGACTGGGACGACCTCCTGAATCCGAAACTGAAGGGGCAGATCGCGCAGTGCACACCGGACCGCTCCAGCAGCAGCCATGCCTCCTATGAAGTCATCCTGGCCATGCACGGCTGGGATAAAGGGTGGGCGTGGCTGAAGAAACTGGCGGCCAACACCGGGATATTCACGGCCCGTTCCCGTGACGTTCCGAGCGTCGTTTCCAAGGGCGAGTTCGCTGTCGGCTTCGCCGTTCCGAGCTACATGGCCTTCGCGGAAGCCCTCGGCGGCTACGACGTCATGTACGTCTACCCGAAAAATGCCTATGTGACGCCGGAACCGATGGCCGTACTCAAGGGCGCTCCCCATCCCAAGGCGGCCCACGCCTTCATCGAATTCCTGCTGACGGAAGAGGGCCAGCAGTTGGTCTCCCAACTGGGCGTCTATCCCATCACGCCCAAATACAAAGTCCAGGGTGCTCCGGGATCCAATCAGGAAAAGGCCGTGGCATTCACGGGCGGGATGAGGTCCTTCTTCGACATCGAGGTTGGCAACGTCTATAACGACGAGATCGCCGGACCGAAGAAACGCATCGAAGAAGTGAACTCCTATTTCCGCAAGGAGATCGCCGAAAAGCATAAGGATATTGTAAAACAGAAATAAGGTCCGCAGACGTTCCATGACGGGGAACTCCCTGAACACGTCGTTTTCAGGGAGTTCCCTTTGTCTTCATCCTGCAACGCATCGGGTTCGACTATGAATATTCAACTGAAGGACATGGTCAAGCGTTTCGGCGCCCTGGAGGCGGTGAGCCACGTTTCGCTTGACATCAAAGACGGCGAGCTCTTTACCCTGCTGGGACCCTCCGGGTGCGGCAAGACGACGATCCTCCGTCTCATCGGCGGTTTTCACAGGCCGGATTGCGGGCAGATCTACTTCGGCGACCGCGAAGTTTCGGACATTCCGCCTTACGAGCGGAACATCGGCATGGTTTTTCAGAACTACGCGCTGTGGCCCCACATGACGATTTTCGAGAATGTGGCCTACGGACTGAATATCCAGAAGAAAGTGCCGAGGAAGGACGTGACCGAAAAGGTGAACTCGACTCTGTCTCTGGTCAATCTTACGGGCCTGGAAAAACGCTTTCCGGGCCAGCTTTCGGGGGGACAGCAGCAGCGCGTGGCCCTGGCTCGGGCGCTCGTCCTCAATCCGGACGTCCTCCTTCTCGACGAGCCGCTCTCCAATCTCGACGCCAAAATCCGCCAGCAGGTCCGCGCCGAAATCCGGAAACTCCAGAAGGAACTGGCCATTACTTCGATTTACGTGACGCACGACCAGGAGGAAGCCCTGACCCTTTCCGACCGGATCGCCGTCCTCGATCACGGAAAGATTCAGCAGATCGGTTCGCCTCATGATCTCTACGAGCGGCCGGGGAATCCCTTCGTCGCCGACTTTATCGGCATCAACAACCTGATTCTCGGCGATGTCCGGGAGATTCTTGAGGCACAAGACCTGCTGGCCGTTTCGACCCGTTTCGGATCGTTCCATTGTCTGAACGAAGGCCAGCTGAAAAAGGGCGATCCCTGCAGAATCTGCGTCCGGCCGGAGACGGCCTCCATCAATTATGAGGGAGCGCCGAAGGAAGGCGTCAATACGCTTGCGGGAAAAGTCAGCTTCGCCTCTTATATCGGGAATGCCATCCGTTACGACATCGAACTGGATCCTGAGACCATCTTCAAGGTGGACGTGCAGAATCCCTGGCACCAGCAGCCGTTTCCGGTGGGCGAGGAGATCTTCGTGCATTTCCCCGTACAGATTACGCGGGGCATTCCCGTCTGAAACAGGAGAGGACCGTACACGTGAAGAGCATTTCGACCGCCGTCCTGCCGAAAACCCGTTTTCTGGAGAACGTCACGTTCGGAGGCCTGGCCGGTTATGCCGCCATCTGGCTTTTTTTCCTGGTTTTCCTCATCTACCCGCTGATCCGCCTCTTTTACGACAGCTTCACGACGGATGACGGCGTCTTCACGATGGCCAATTTCCAGGATTTCTTTACGGACCGGTACTACCTGAAATCGCTGATGAACTCACTCGTTCTGGGCGTCGCCACGGTTGTTACGACGTCGGTCATCGGGATCGCCATCGCCTTTCTCCTCCTGCGCTACGACTTTCCCGGGAGGGGTCTCTTCTCGTATCTGACGATCATCCCGATGATCATGCCGCCCCTGGTCGGCGTCATGGGATTTGTCTTCATCATGGGCCGCGCCGGAACCGTCAACATCATCCTCCAGGATTATTTCGGCCTTCAGCAGCCCATCAATTTCATGTACGGCATCCACGGTGTTCTTCTCGTCGAGACGCTCCACCTCTTTCCTCTCATGACGCTCTCCATCGTGGACGCGATGGGGAAGATTTCCCCCTCGCTCGATGAGGCCGCGGAAAGCGTCGGCTCCCGGGGGTTCCGGAAGTTCTGGGACATCACGTTTCCCCTGACGACGCCGGGCTACGTCTCCGGGGCGCTTCTCGTCTTCATCTGGACCTTCGCCGATTTCGCCACGCCGCTCGTTGTCGGAGTCGACGACCTGCTGGCCTCCCAGGCCTATCTGAACATCGTCCAGTTCGTGGACCGGCGTCTCTTCAAGATGGGGATTGTCATTTCGGCGATCATGGTCATTCTCGCAATCCTCTTCCTGATTGTTGCCAAGAAGTACGTGTCCCTCAAGGATTACAGTTCGCTGAGCTATTCCGTCATCGAGCGGAAGAAACTTACGCCGCTCGCACAATTCGGCGCCGTCGCCTTTCTGTCGCTGATCCTGTTTTTCGCCTTCATCCCCTATCTGGGGATCGCGCTGGATTCGTTCGGAAGGGGATGGGCCCTGACGCCCTTCCCAGTGAAATATACTCTCCAGTACTTCCAGCGCGTCGCCTTCGAAACGCCCAAATTCATTCTCAACAGTCTTCTCTTCTCCGGCATCTCCGTTCTCATCTGCATCGTTGTCGGCGTGCCCGTGGCCTGGGTCATGGCGCGGACAAAACTGCCGGGAAGGGACGTGCTGGATTCCCTGACGACGCTGATCCTGGCGCTGCCGGGCACGGGAATCGGCATCGCCTACATGCGGGCCTTCCGGGATCCGCTTCCCTTCATGGAGGTCGCGCTCATCGGCATGTGGATCATCATCCCCGTCGTCCTCGGGGTCCGGCGCCTCCCCTACACCGTGCGGGGGACCTTTGCCTCGCTTCTCATCGTTCACAAATCCTTCGAGGAGGCGGCGGAAAGCGTGGGCGCCACCAAGGCGAAGACCTTCAAGGATGTGACGCTGCCGCTGATCTGGAAGGGAGTGCTTGTCGGGTCGCTCTATTCGTTTATCCTTGCCCTGCAGGAAGCCTCGGCCGCTCTGCTCCTCGTCGTTCCCGGCCACGAGATGATGACGGTGGGCATCTTCAACTTCTACATCGGCGGTTCCGTGAATGAGGCGGCTGCCCTGGGGTTCATCCTGATCATCCTGGGGGCGTTATGCCTCCTGGTCATCAACCGCCTGGCCGGTTCCAAGATGGGCGGCGTCTTCGGCTAAAGACCATCGATCTTATTTCCATTTCTGCAAAGTCGCGCAGGCCGTCACCTGTTATCCCCGGGACGCCGGGGGACGGGGCTTTTGCATTCGGGAAACAGACGCCCGATCACCCATTGACACACAGGACCTCTTGTCTTAAACTCCCATCCAAAAGGCGTGTTCCGGAAGAATTCCTCTCCGGGAAAGAATGCATCCGGGCGAAAAACGGCGCGCCGGGGCGATCATCGCCCTGCGGCGGCCGCACAGCCGGCGACCTCACCGCGAGGACGCTGGTCCGCCGTCAACAACCTTCCTGAGGGTTCCGATGATGAGCAGAAAACACTTCCCCTTTTTCCCGTTCCCAGGACTGATCCTCGTCGCGTCGTTGGTCTTGATGTCCCCGGCGGCGCCTGTCCATGGCCAGTTTCCCGGCCCGGTGCAACCGCCGGCTGAGTCCGCCAGCGCCGGCGGAGAGGTGGACTTCAGGACGGCAAATAAAGAGGCCATCGAAAAGCTCCGCAAACTGCCGCCGGAAAAAATCGCCAGCCTCGATGAAAAGCTTGCGGAGGCTCTGACCCTCTATTACGACGGGAAATTCGCCCAGGCCCTGCCCATCTTCAACATGATCTCCGCCGACGTGGAGACGATGGACATCATGTGGTGGCTCGGGACGAGCGCCATGAACGTCGGGGAGACACGCCTGGCCGTGCAGAAATTTCAGCAGATGCTCGCAATTGATCCCACGCTGCATCGGGTCCGCCTCGAACTGGCGGCCGCCTATTTCCAGCTGAAGCAATACGAGGACGCCCGCCGCGAGGCGGAGGCGGTCAAGCAGGCGCGGCCGCCGGAAGCGGTTGTACGCAACATTGACAGGCTCCTCGCGGCGATCACCGAGAGCACAAAGACCCTTTACTGGAACGTCCGCTTTTCTCAGGGGATTCAGTGGGACAGCAACATCTCCAGCGGTCCGGACCAGAAGGAACTCAACGTGACGGGGGGAACCCTGACCCTCAACAGCGACACGGCGGAGATCGGGGACTGGGCATCCATTACGAACTTTTCCGGAAACGTCCTGTACGATTTTGGCGAGAAGCAGGGCTTCATGTGGAACACGACGGCCGATCTCTACAACCAGTTTTACTTCCACAACGGCAAGTACAACTACAGCCTCGTGGACGTCTCAACGGGACTCTGGTGGGTCGGACCGCGGGACATCCTGAAACTCCCCCTGGGCGTCGCCAAACAGGAATTCGGCAGCGACCCCCTGTCGACCGTCTATCACATCCGGCCGAGCTGGGAGCACTACTTCACCCCCGGCTTCAGCGTCAAGGCCCTGTACGTCTACAGCCAGGAACGGTTCATGGATTTGGCCAACCAGGATCAGGACAATGTGACGAACCGCTACGAAATCACGCCGAACTTCTATTTCCTCAACCGGCGTCACATCGTTTCGGTCAGCGGCGGCTATGAACAATCCGCGGCTGACGCCAGGCGCTTCACCTACACGGCTCCCTATGGCGCCGTCTCTTACTACACCCGCTTTCCCACGAACACGGACCTCTTCTTCCGATACCAGTATTCGAACCGGGACTACAAGGCGCCACCCCTGCTCTATTCGGAAGACCGCGTCGACAGGCGGCATGCTTTCTCCGCCGTGCTGAGCCAGGAGTTTCTGAAGCACTTCTTCGCCTCCGTGGCCTTCAGCTACATTGACAACCGCTCGAATCTTGAACTCTATGCGTTCAGGAAACAGACGTACACACTCAGCTGTGGATTCTATTTCTGATTTTTCCGGGAGGTTACCATGAACCGCCGCACGCCCGCCTTTATCATCCTTGCCGTCAGCCTGACACTTCTGTGCTGCGGATGGCAGGTCGGCGAAAGTGTCGCCGCCGAAAACAGGGGTCATGCAGCCCCGGCGAATCTTCTTCCCAAGGAGCTCAAGGACGTCGCCGTCAGGGACTATTTCATCCCCGCAGGTACGAAAGCGGCCGGGGTGATCCAGTCCGCCGTCGCCCATGTCGTCGTGGCCCGGGGAGATCTCAGCCAGGCCTATTATGCGGCCGACGGGGACAAGCTCTTCGAACAGGATGTTGTCTTTACCCTGAAGGACTCCAAATGCCGCATCAAGCTCGGGAACGACGATATCATCACTCTCGGCGACAATACCCGGCTGGCCGTCAAGGAGATGACCGGCGATCGGAAGACTTCGGAAAAGAAATCGGTTCTGGCGCTGGTGCGCGGTAAGGCGATGTTTTATGCGATCCGCCTCTTCAATCACAAGAGCGCGACCATGAACGTGGTGAGTCCCACGGCCGTTACCGGCGTCCGGGGGACGAAATTCGGCGTTGAAGTCACCTTGATGAACGAGACCACGGCAGCCGCCCGGCCGCTTCTTCTGGCCGACGCCTCGGCCGGCTGGGCGCGGCACCTCATCCTGGCCCAGGGCGGTCCGGCGCCGCAGGCCACGACGGTCGTCCACGGGTTTGAAGGCACGGTGGCAGTTACCTCGACGGTCGACGGCAGGACGCAGACCGTCGGCGCGGGGCAGACCATCTCAACCACTCCCCAGGGGATCGGGGCGCTGATCCCGACGCCGCCGCAGGTTTCCCAGAGCTTCCAGGCCGCGACGAATGTCCCGCCCCCGCAGGGAGCGTCAGGGGCCGGCGATTCCGGGGGAACGAGCGGCGGCCAGACGCAGGGCACCACCGGCGGCACCACGACGACGGCAACGACGACGACAACCGCGGCCGGGGACGCGCCGCCGCCTGTGGTGGATACGTCGAACGTGACCCAGACGCAGAGCACCACCCAGACCGAGCAGGCGGCAACGCAGACCGACCCCGTGACGGACCCCAAGACGAATGCCTCGGGTGACCATACCGGCTACTTCGCGGGGATTCTCACCAACCTTTCCACCGGGGGCTTCCAGGACGTTTACGTGAGCCGGAACCGCTACAACGGCGACGGCAGCGTCTGGGGACGGGGTCTCCTGAGTTCCCTGGACTACCTCCGCGTCGAAGGCGGGGGACAGTTCGGGAATCCCATTCTGAAGTGGGTCGAGCTCTTCGGCGCGACGAAATCTTCCGGGCTGCTCACGGTTCCCGTTTCCAGCACCATCCTGGGCACCTATAAAAATCCGACTACGGGGCAGCAATATCTCGAGTGGGGTTATGCCACGATGCCGACCTTTGCAGTGAGCACCGAAAACTACGCAGTGGACAACCGCGCCTACTACGTCTTCGGCACGAGCACGCTCTCCGCCGATCTCATGAGCCTTACCGGAGCGGGGTACTATATGGGGGAAGCCTTCGGGACCTACTGGAACTCGGCGGGCGGCGTGAATATGTCGGGCAGCTTTTCCTGTGACGTCAACTTTGCCAACAAGACCCTGACCGGCTTTCACCTCAACGTCAGCGGTGCAAATGCCTCTGCGTCCATCACCAACGCAACGGGGACGATCGGCACCGACGCGCACTTCCAGCTGACCGGCGGGGATTGGAAGCTCAACGGTGTCACCCCCGCGAACACCAACGCCGGGGGCTCCATCTACGGGCCATCCGGCAGCTTCATCGGCGGTCCCTGGGGGATGTCCACCGACAAGGCGGCCGCTGCAGGCATTTACAAGGGAACCAAGGGGGCGCAATAGGCGTCTGCTGCAAGATCACCAGGCCGGACGAGTTTCATTCCTTGCCTCCGGCGAAGGAGCGTTCCCATCCGGCGGATGTCCTGCAGTCAGTTGCAGGGCATCCGCCCTTCTTTCAACCGGAAATCTTCGCCTTGATCCCACGGAGTTTTCACTTCTGCGAATCCCCCCTCCATAGGCCGTTCTTCGACCAGATGTACAACAGGATGCCGAGAAAAATGAGCGCCCCGCCGATGACGTGGTAGGGCGCGATCCGTTCCCCGAACAGGATGTTCTCAAGGATCGAGGCGGTCAGCGGCACCAGTCCGATAAAGACCGCCGCGGTGTTCGGATTGGCATCCTTGATCCCTTCACTCCAGAAATAAAAGGCAAGATTTGTGTTGCAGAGCGCGAGAAAAACCAGCGCCCCGATCAAAAGAGGGCCGAATTTTTCCGCCGGGAACGGATCCAGGCTGAAAGGCAGAAAGCCGACCGCAGCCAGGAGGGATCCGTACGTCACGTTTTCGATGGACGTGACCTTGTCGGAGAAGATCTTGATGAGGATGGAGTAGATCGACCAGCACAGGGCGGAACCCACAATCAGCAGGTTCCCGACGTTTACGTCCAGATGGACAAGAGACAGAAAATCGCCTTTCACCACGACCATCAGCGCTCCCGCGACGGAAAGAACGATCGACAGAACCGCCGCGCCGTTGAGCCTGTCCTTGAGGAAGAGATAGGACAGGACGGCGATGATGATGGGGTTGCTCATGATGATGATCGTCGCGGAGGTAGCCGTCGTGTACTTGAGGGCGATATGCCCCAGCATGTTGTTGACAAAGAAGCCGGTTGCTGCCAGCGGGATCACGTAGAGGAAGGTCTTCCAGGCGGGCTTCACCGGCTTTGGATAAAAGAGGAATGGAAGGAACAGCAGAAAGGAAATCCAGAACCGGACCTCGCATGTGAGATACGGCCCGATTTGCGCAACTCCGTACCGCGCTGCGATCCACCCGATGCCCCAGAAAAGGCATGCGATTGCGAGTTTGAAATATCCTGCCATCGCTTCAGAAGAATGCAAGATAGAACGCCCGGACGGACGCCCAGGCGAGGACGGCGGCGTTCAGGATCACGGCGACCGAGGACAGGAGCCTGTGCACGGCCGTTTCGGCCCGCTTCTCCTCATAGCCGGCAAGAAGACCGATCAGCAAGCCCGCCAGGATGCCGCCCCCGTGGGCCCAGTTGTTGATGCCCGGGAAGACAAGCCCGAAAAGGGCCAGGCCGACGATCCATCCCATTGCTTGCCGGTAGACGGCCTGCCCGTAGAACCCCCCGCGGCTCTTGCCGTAGTAGAGAATCGCGCCGATGAGGCCGCAGACCGAGGCGGAGGCGCCGATCGTGAAAGGGATCTCCGCCGGCAGCGAGACGAGGAAACCGGCGACGCCGCTCAAAAGATAGATCAGCAGGAAGCGGGCCGTTCCGTATTCCTGGCGGACGAAGGGCCCCAGCTGGTGGAGGGCCATCATGTTGAAGAGGATATGGAGGATCCCTCCGTGCAGGAACGAAGCCGTCAGCAGCGTCCACCATCTTCCGTACCCCTCGACGGGGATCGTTCCCGTTGCCCCGAGGACGAAGAGGCTGTTCGTCGTCGGCGACAGGAAGGTGAAGGGATTCATCGAGAAGCCGGCGCCCATCGGATTCAGGAGCAGCGAAAGGAGGTAGCAGGCGGCGTTGACGCCGATGAGAATGCGGATGGGATCGAGATCCGCCCGCCGGCCGGCGAGCAGCAGCCGCAGGAATCCGGAAGAGGGATTCTTCATGCCGCAATAGGGGCAGAGGGGCTCGCCGGCGCTCAGGAGCCTGCGGCAGTTGGGGCATAAGAAGGATGTCCGCCGGCGGTCAGTCATCGTTGCTCCTCAGAAGTACCGCATCATGACGGGTATCGCGACAAAGGTGCCGATGGATGTGGTCAGATTCACGATGGCCACGAGAAGCAGGATGCGGGTGATCTTGTTGCGGACAAAACCGTAGAGCGTGGTGATGTCGTCGGCCAGCGCAAGGAAGTCCTTGACCTGCGGCTTGCGCAGGCTGGCCTCCGTCAGGCCGGCGACCCAGCCGGCCGCGATCAGGGGATGGAGCGTGGTGATCGGGGCCGCCACCGCGGAGGCGACGATCGTCAGCGGATGGGCGAGGAGGAGGGCGGCGCCCAGCGCAGCGCACGCCGAGGTGATGATCGTCCACCACTTGATCATGTTGAGACTCGCCTGGGACCCGGAATAAAAGAAGCCCACGACAAAGAGTGCGATAATGGCCAGGGAAAATCCCCAGCCGAAGAACCGGGACCAGCGGCTGGGCGGGGGTACGGTATTGAGGGCGTCGATATCGATCGTCGTTCCAAGATTCCGGATAATCCCGGGCACGTGCCCTGCGCCGACGACGGCGACGATCTTTTCGCCGGGAGCGATTCCGATCTCGTGGGCAAGGTAGAGATCCCGCTCGTCGATGAGAGTCGCCTTGAGGCCGGGCATCTTTTCTCCCACCGCCTGCAGGGCGATCTCCAGGACGTCGCTCTGCTTGAGTTTTTCGATTTCTTCTTCGGTGATGTCCTCCGCGACAAATGGCGACGCGAGCATCTCCGTGAGGAGCTTTGTTTTCGTCCAGAAACCCATCTTGCGCCAGGTCCGCAGCATTGTCACGCGGATGCCGCGGTCGGCGAGCACCATCCGGGCGCCGATCTCCTCCGCCTTCGTCACGGCGCGCATCATTTCCTCACCGGGCCGGATGTTGAATTTCTTCGCCAGCCGCTTCTGGAAGGAGGCCATCAGCAATTGCGACAGGAGCAGGGATGTCCGCTTCTGCCGGATGACCTTCACGATATCCATCTGCTGCCAGCGGTCCTGCTGGCGGAGGGCCTCGTAACGGTCCTGGCAGAGTTCCACGCAGACGGTATCCGGCCTTTCCTCGTCGATGGTCTTTTCCACCAACGCCACGCTTTCCCGCGATATATGGGCGGTTCCGACAAGGATGATCTGTTTGCCGCCGCTCTCGATCCGATGTATATTCTGTTCGCTCAACTTCCCTCTCCTCGGGAGCATCTCCGGACGCTGGGGTCGTCATTACCAACAAACCGGATGCTTGTAAAGCGAAAGGAAAAAAACCATTTGGATCAACGGCAGGTCGGCATGACGCGAGGCGATATCGTCGAGGTTTCGATCGGTTCCTCGGCCTTCGGCGGCGAAGGCGTAGGCAGGATCGGGGGACAGGTCGTTTTTGTCCCCTTCACGGTTTCCGGCGATCGCGCGGAAGTGGAGATACTCGAGGTGAGGAAGACCTTTGCCCGGGGCAGGGCGCTGCGCATCCTGCAGACCTCGGCCGACCGGATCGAACCGCTCTGCTCCGCGCACGGGCGGTGCGGCGGCTGCTGTTACCAGCAGCTCCCCTACGAGCGGCAGACCGCCCTCAAGGAGTCGCAGGTGGTGGAAATATTTCGAAGGATCGGCGGGATTCCAGAGGCGCCGGTGAAGCCCATCCTTGCATCGCCGCTGCCGTTCCGCTACCGGAATCGGGCGGAATTCCACTTCCGGACCGGACGGGACGGACGCCTTCAGGCGGGCTTCATGATGTGGCGCGAACACGGGATTGTGGAGATCGGCCGTTGCGAAGTCGTTCACCGCTCGATCGAAGAGAAGTTTCTTGCCTGCCGGGATGAACTGCGGGGACGCGCCGCTTTGCCTGTAAATCGGAAAGTCCTGCTCTGGTCGGACGAGGAGGCGCCGGCGTCCGGCGCCGGGGAGGAGGCTGCCCCGCCGGGATGCGTCCTGCGCCGCGTCAAGGGGCATTCCTTTCTTGCACCGGCGGACGGATTTTTCCAGGCCAACGGTTCACTCACCGGAGCGCTGGTCGATGCCGTCGTGGAAGCCTGCGGACTCCGCGGGACGGAGGTCGTGCTCGACGGCTACAGCGGTTCGGGCCTCTTCGCACTCTTCCTTGCTTCCCGGGCCGGACGGGTCGTCGGCGTGGAACGGGATCCGGCCGCTGTCCGCTGTGCCCGGCTCAACGCGGAGCGGCTCGGCATTCGCAATGCCGACTTTCCCTGCGGCGATGCCGCCGCCGTGCTGTCGGGAGCAAGACCTCTCGGACCATCGGGCGTCGATGTCGTCGTTCTCGACCCGCCCCGGATCGGGCTGGCCCCCGGCGCCGCAGAGGGCCTGATCGGTCTGCGGCCGAAAAAAATCGTCTACGTATCCTGCGACCCCGCCACGCTGGCCCGGGATGTCCGGCGCCTGTCGGTTATGGGGTTTGCCCTGCGCAGTCTTCAACCCCTGGACATGTTTCCGCAGACATCGCACGTTGAGGTTGTTGCTCTTCTGGAAGCCCTTTGAAGGGGATCCCGTTACAGCGCCAGGACCGTGTCGTCGATCGCTGCGAAGGCCTGCGGAAAGATCCTCCGGGCGACAACCTCCGCTTCCCGGCGCGCGTCCTGGGAGGAATACTCGACGGCGTCGAAGTGGACCAGGGCAAGCCGCCGTGCGCCTGCTTCAACGGCGATCCGCGCGGCCGTTTCCGGGTTGAGGTGCGGCCAGGCCTCGTTGCTTCCCCCTTCCCGGTAGGCGCACTCCGCGATCAGCAGGTCCACCCCGGCGGCGAGACGAACGGCGTTTTCGCAGTAGCCTGTATCCGGGCAGTAGGCGATGGAACGCCCGGCGAAACCGAAGCGGTAGCCGAGCGTGAGGGACGCATGGAGCAGGGGCCTCGCTTCCACCGGAAAGGGAAGCGAACCACCCTCGTCGGGCAATTCGCATACCGAGGTGGGATAGGGCAGACCGGCCAGTGGGACGGTGAAGGGTGAATTCATGATCGTGTTGAGGACGTTTCTGGTTCCAGCCGGCCCGCAGACCGTGAGTTTTCCGAAGCGGAACTTGCACAGCGTGTGCAGCCCGGCGATATGGTCCAGGTGAAAATGGCTTAGAAAAAGAAAGGTATCCCGGCCCGGCGCCGCGTACCGGTCCATCTTGGCGATCCCATAGCCGGCGTCCAGGATGACGTCGAAATTCTCCGTGCGGATCAGGACGGAAATGGTGTTGCCGGTGGCCGAGTCGTACCACCCGTTTGTCCCCAGAAAGACGATGTCCATCTCGATCAGCCTCCCAGAATCAGCTTCTTTGCCCGTGCGAAGACCTCCGTCCGGAACTGGGGGTAACCGGGGATGACCTGATTCAGGTATTTCGAGGTGTACTGGCTGTCGTAAGCGAGCAGGTGTTCGTAGTCCCGTTTCTTGCCGCGGAACTCCATCTGCCTCAAGACCTCCTCCTGGTAGATTTCCTCCAGCTTTCCCGCGTATTGATCGACGAGGCGGCCCCTGGCGCCTTCGTCGAGGTTCGACAGCCTGCCCTCCCGTTCCATTTCATCCAGCCACTCCCGCGCGGCCTGCTTGAACATGGTTTGCGCCCTCCTTCCGGAATATCCTGCAGAAGATGCCGATATCCCTATCACATCCGCGCTGCAGCGGCAATCGGATCGACGCCGCGCCCTCAAGTTTCGGGGGGATTTTCCGATCTTCATTACAGAGGGTTCCGGACGTGTGCCGAATTTTATGGGTGATCATTCTTGTCATGATGTCCGGCGCTGCACAGGCCGGGGAGTCCCAGTATGCAGCGGCCGATGAACTGCTGCACGGATTGAAGACGGGCACGACGTGGGTGGCGTCGTACAAGTTCAGGGAGTTTGATTGCTCCATTCAATCAACAACCCTGTGGCACCTTCTCAAGGAGAAGGGGATCCACGCGAAAATCCTCTATGCCGTATCCTTCGACGAGAAGGACAAGCTGCGAAGAGACCATGCCTTCCTCATCGCGGAGTTGGACGGGAAGACTCACAGCATCGAGGCTACCGTGCTGGAAATACGGGACACCCGCTTCCTGTACCACGGGTACTACGTGATCGGTCTGTACGACTCTCCGGAAGAGGCAAGCCGGGAATGGCCGGGGGATTTTCTGAGGTGGGATCTCTCAAAACTCAGAAAGGGGCCATAGGGGGTGATAACGGTGATCGTATGAGGCCCGATGCAAAGGGATCTGGCGGCCTGCGCCCCCGCAGGGGATTGCCGATGACGGGTTCCAGTTTCCGGCGTAAGGCTGTCTGCGGGGCTCGTGAGCCCTCTTCGATCTGTAGTTGGAGGTGTCCGCAATGCCCAAATTGATCGTGGCCGTCGACGGTATAACGTACCAGGCGGCGTCGGAGGCAAAGGTATTTTCGACCCTGTCCAAGGCGTGGGAGCAGGGAATGATCTGGGGGGTAAAGGTCAGCGACATGCTCTACGGAGGCGACGCCGCGAAAATCATCACCGCTCTCAAGAATGAATTCAAGCTCGGCGTCATGGCCGACGTAAAACTCCATGACATTCCTTCGACCATGGAGAACAGCCTGTCGAAGCTGACCAATGCCGGGGCGAACATCGTGACGATCCACTGTTCCTCCAATTTCCGTCCGAAGAATGCGGAGCTTCTGAAATACATCGCCGGCGTGACCGCCCTGACCTCGTTCACCGATCTCGAGATCAAGTGGATCTACGACAAGAGCACGCAGGAGATCGTCAAGGCCTTCGCGGACATGGCGCTGATGAACAGTTACGAGTACATCATGTGTTCCGTGAAGGACCTGAACTACATCCGGGAGATTCCGCTGAAGAAGATCTGCACAGGTATCCGGCCCGCATGGTACGCCGATCGGCATGACCAGGTGCGGATCGCCTCCGTCAAGGAGGCGTCGCGGTTGGAAGCGGATTTCATCATCCTCGGCAGGCCGATCATGCAGTCCAAGAACATCCTGGAGGCGATCGAAAAGGTCTGCCGCGAGATTTCCTGACCAGCCCTGATCAGCGCCGCCGGGGCAAGACTTCCGGATTCACCGGAGACTTCGGCAGGATTCTCGATACAAAGACTTTCGGCTTTTTCAGCGGGGCTTCCTCAGCAAACGCGGCCTTTCTTATCGGATGCCGGAGACGTCCGTTTGGCCAGCTCGGCGTAGATCTCCTCGTGCAGCGGCACGGGGATCCCTTTGTCCCTTGCCGTCCTGACCACATAACCCGCGAAGGTTTCCAGTTCCGTCCGCCGACCGCGTTCGAAATCCAGCTGCATGGACGACCGCGACGAATAAGGCAATTTTTTGGCCATCTCAATGGATTTGCGGACGGCATCCGGGGGCAGGACGACGCCGAGAGCCGCCGCGAGGGAGCGGAGTTCCTCCATCATGGATTCCACGGTCCTGCACCACTCCTCTTTTTCGACGATCGCGCCGAAAGGCTGTCCGACGCGTGATGTGACGCATGCAAAAGGGGCGACAAAGAGATACTTCGACCAGATCTCCTTCATGATGTTGTCCGAGAGGCGCACCGCGATGCCGGCTTCCTGAAAGAATCGTTCCAAAGGCCGGTAGGGATCGATCGGGCCGGAAACCGGCCCAAAGAGGATGCGGCAGGAGCCGCCAACCTGGTGGATGACACCGGGCTTCTCGATGTAGCTGCTGATGTAGACGCAGCCGTCCAGGACGGTTCCCCGGCTGACCCGTGAACGGATCTTGTCGCCGTTGTCCACTCCGTTCAGGAGCGGAATCAGGATCGTTTCGTCGCCGATGTTGCCGGCAAGAGAAGAGACGGCATCGTCCAGGTCGTATCCCTTGACTGCAAGAAGGATGAGGTCGGCTTGTCCCAGCGTCTCCGGACGGTCGGCGGCGGCCGTGGGAACGGCGATGAAATCTCCCTCCACCGTCCTCACCGAAAGGCCTTCTGCCCGGATTCTTTCCAGATGGGCGCCGCGGGCGACAAAGGAAACGGCGTGTCCCGGTGCCGCGGCGTATTTCAGGGCGAGCTTGCCGCCGAAGTATCCGCCGACGCCCCCGATTCCGACGATGATCACGTGCATAATATCCCTCCCCGTTCCAGTCAATCTATCTTGAAGGTTGATTCCAATTCCAGACCTCCCGCAAAAGGGGTGCGAAAAATATCTCCTCGGTTACAGCCGGTCTCTGCAAAAGTCAAACAGTTTTATGATATCGAGGGGATCGCCGGTGCCGGGGCGGAAAAATAATTCGTTATTGACTTTTTTTCTGACTGTGTTAAGAGCAGGCACGCGGTGATTTAAGGGTAAATTGCTCCGCGATATAAATGTGCTAAAGCGCCAGGGTACAGAAAGCCAGCCCGCGCCGCAGCGCGGGTTTTTTTTGCTCCGGGTTTCCGGAGGGGCGGGAGAGACAAATGACTCAAGGAGAATGCAACATGCGTATCACATCGGAAAGCATCAAGGTAGGACACCCGGACATCGTGGCAGACGTCATCGCGGCCAATATCATCGCCGAAATCCTCGATGAAGAAAAGAAATTGGGGGTAGGGCTCCAGAACATGCCCCATTGCGGCCTGGAGGTCTTCCTGGGCAGGGGCCTGTGCCTGGTCGGCGGAGAAGTCACCACCCGCGCCAAAGTGGACGTCGAGCGGTCCGTGCGGAAGTCGGTCCTCGATCTCGGGTACAAGGACGTGGCCGTCGGGCTCGACGGCAAGACCATGAAAATCCTCAACGAAATTATCCCGCAATCGCCGGACATCAACCAGGGGACGAGCGCCGTCCTGAATGCGAATCAGGAGGTCGGGGCCGGCGATCAGGGCATCATGTACGGATTCGCCTGTGACGAGACGCCGGAGCTCCTGCCGCTGACGTATGTGCTGGTCAACCGGATGATGCGGGTCTTCGAGACCTGCGGCGATCCGGCCTTTGCGCCCGACGGGAAGGGACAGGTCTCCATAGAATACGACGAAGATACGGGCCGTCCCGTCCGCGTGGCGAAATGCCTCATGTCCAATGCCATCGACTACCGTCATGTGAACAAGGCCAACAAGGACAGCGTGCGTGAAAAGGCGCAGAAGATCGCCTTCGATTGCCTCGGAAAGTGGACGGATTCCCATACGGAATTCCTCTTCAATCCCACCGGCGAATGGCAGGCTGTCAACTCCTGCAGCGCCGCCGATTCGGGCGTGACGGGACGCAAGCTTGTCGTGCAATTCTACGGAGGATACCCGGGAGCGCAGGTCGGCGGGGGCGCCGTCGTGAACAAGTCGCCGGAGAAGGTGGACTGTTCGGCGGCCTTTGGCGCCCGTTACGTGGCGAAGAACATCGTTGCTTCGGGGCTGGCGAAAAAGTGCTCCGTGCAGCTCTCCTACGCGATCGGCGTGGCGAAGCCCTTTTCCGTCTACGTGGACACCTTCGGAACGGGCGCCGTTTCGAACCGCGTGCTGGCCCGGATCATCGACAAGGTCTTCGATCTCACCCCCGGCGGGATGATCCGCCGCTTCAATCTCCTGAGCGGCGATGTCTATCGAAGACTGCCGAAGACGTTCTTCCTGGATGACTATCTCTGGGAAAAGACGGACCTCGCAGAGGAGGTCCGGAAAGAGGCGGAAGCCTGCGCCTGAGAAGCGGTTTAGCACCCGCCGCCGTTACGAACGGGACGGAGCCTCGCCGCCGTCTGCATCTTCGGCCGAAGGCTGTTCGGGACGCTGGCCGTCGCGCCGGAGATACTGACGCACCTTCAGCCGGATCGATTCGGGGAGCTTGATGCCGACCGACTTGATCCGGCTTTCGTATTTGTCGAAGGATCGCGTGTGCTGCGAGGTATTGGTGAAGATCTGGAAGTAAGAACGGATGCTTCCCTCCAGTTCGGAGCGGAATTCCATGTCCATATTCAGGAGGTCCTCCACCGGCGCAATGACGCGGTAATTGATGGGTCGGCAGATGGAGCGGTAGGCGACGAATCGCTGCGTCATCTCGCACTCGTAGTTCTTCTCCCGGGTTGATCTTTCCACGACGTCCAGATCGATGCAGTCCATGATCTGAAACGCGAATTTCGGCTTCAGCGTCTCCTCGATGATCTGGCTGGCGTTCTTGTACTGCTCGCACATCTGGAGGTCGGCGGCGTTTCCCGAACCGCTGCGGATGTAGAGGACAAAGTCGATGTCAGAGCCCGTCTGGCTCTGGCCCATGTTGACCGACCCCATGACGTCCATGCCGATGTCGTCGCGGATCTTTTTCTCGATCCTTTTCGCGACCTGCTCGAGGATGCCGAGCCGTTCTTCCGTTTCCTCCGTCTGGAACATCCGATAGAACTGCTTGATCTCGTTGTAGAGGCGGATCTCGGGGATGTGCGAGACCTTCTGGATCTTGCTGTCGTAATTTTCCCCCGCCTTCAGCGCCCGATAACGGTCGGCGTCCACGACCGTCTCCTTCCAGCGGCCATTCGCCTCGTCGTAGTCGGAGATGTCGTAGATCCGGTCATCGACAAGCTTCCTGAAAATCACCTTGCGGACTCTGCCGTCCTCGACGTCGACGGAGAAGAAGAATCCGCCCTCGGAAACCCCGCCCGTGAGCAGGGTCACTTCGCCGAAGTTCGAGGGGTTCAGGTAGACAGTGCCTTCGCTGGTCTGGAAGCCCCAGTCCGCGTGGATGTGGCCGGTAAGGCAGAGCAAGGCGGCATTGCCGTCGCAGAAACCGCGCAGGGCGGGCGACCCGGAAGGTCCGAACTGGTTGACGCGGTCATGAATACCGTGCGCCGGCTGATGCGTGACAATCACGTCGGGCTTGACGGCCTTGAAGAAGCGGTACATTTCGTTCTGCTTGAAGTCGGTGCCGACGCCTGCCCGGTACTTCACGACATACCGCTCGGGGACGCCCGGTGTCCAGAGATCGGCGCCGCCGTAGCCGGCGATCCTCAGGTTCTGGACCTCGTGCCAGTGCAGATGCAGGTCCCGCTCGTGCAGGGCCGTGTATTTCAGATCCATGTCGTAGTTTCCCGGCAGGCAGAAGATCTGGGCCGTCTGCTTGAGCGACAGGATGTTCTCGAGGACCTTGTATTTCTGCTGCAGCACGCGCCGCGCCCGGATGGTGTACTGCTGGTAGCGGGAGCCCTGTTCCTCGATCTCGTCGGAGGCGCCGGGCCGGTTCAGCAGTTCTTCCACAAAGTCTTCGATGGGCATGGACTCTTTGTTCATCTTGAGCCGGAGGGCATGAAAATACGATTGAAGCTCGTGGTAATTGATGGCCGTGTTCATGTTGTAGAAGGGGATGTCAATGAGGTCGCCGGAGACGATGTAGACATCGGCCGTGGTCTCGGCCAGCAGAACCTTGACCCGGTCGAACGCGCCGTGGATGTCCGCGATGTAGAGGATTCTCATGATCGTCTTCCCGGATGCCCGCGATCGAATGATGCCGTATTATAGGAGATTGTCGGGGGACAATGCAACGGGACTCATCTCTTCAGCAGCGTCTTGATCTGTCCGACGGCCTCGGCGGCCTTCCGGCGGCCCTCGGCAATCGCCTCCTCGACCCGGGAAAATTCCAGCGAACTGATGTCGGTGACATCGGGGGCGATCAGGACATCGTGGCTCTCGTGCGCGAGGATGAGTTTGTTCTTCTGGTACTGCTGAATGTTGGCGGAGGCAAGAAGGACGTCGAAGATGTTCAGGACATGCGGCCGGGGCGGCGCAGTTTTCTTAGCCCCGCCGCCGAACTGCTCGCGCAGCACCTCGACAAAGTAGGAGTCGCGGATGGCGTTGCCGTTGAGGCGCCGAAAGATGTTCCGGGCAAGGGGCGCGATGCCGTTTTGAACGATTCCCGAGCCGGCCATGGCTGAGAAGCGCTCCATGATCCAGGAGGGGACGTCCACATCCTTTTCCAGGACCTTCTTTTCCTCCCGGAGGACGGCCTTGCGGCGGACGCTGTCGAAGCGGTCCGGCATCCGCGGGTGCAGGTTCACGGCGATGGTAATGTCCGGCGCGTAGCGCTTGAGAATATCGAGCGGGAGCGGGTCGGTGACCCCCCCGTCCGTCAGCAGCCGGTCCATGTGGATGACGGGTTTGAAAATGCCCGGGAGGGAAATGCTTGCCATGACGGCGTCGGCCAGGGGACCGCGGTCGATGGCCACGGTCTCGCCGGTGTGGAGATCGGTTGCGACGGCGGCGAAACGGACGGGCAGGTCTTCGATTTTCACATCCCCGAGGATGCTGCGGAGAAACGCCCGGGCCTTTTTTCCTGCAAGGAATCCCGACCGCGGAAAAACGGGGTCGACATAGTAGCCGAGTGACTCGCGAAGCGTGAGATCCCGGACGACGGCCTTGATCTTTCCGAGGGAGCCCGCGGCGTACAGGGCGCCGACGAAGGCTCCCGCGCTCGATCCCACGACCACGTCGACGGGGATGCCGTTTTCCCGAAACACATCCAGCACCCCGATGTGGGCGCCGCCCTTCGCCCCGCCGGTGCCGAGCGCGATCCCGACCCGCGGCCTCTTTTTCACCATGCCTTGACGACCCTCCGCAGCGAAATAGCTGCCCGAGGAATGTCCTGGAGGAAGCGGCGGGATTTGTCAATGCTTTTTCGCAAAGGGAGGGATCTTTCAGGCGCCGTTTTCCCGCCGCTGATCGACGGCGAAGGAACTGCCCCGTGTCTGCTTGGCCTGTTTCTTCATCTCCGAGGCCGTTTCCGTCAACTCGCCGTAGTGAGAGAATTTGCGGCAGCGCGTGTCCGTGATGCCGATCGAGATTCCCATGACGGGGAAGTCGCGGGTTTTGCCCTGGCGGTCCACCGACCGGATGAAGCCGCGGTCGCGGTCATCGTGGTCGTAGAAGGTGGGAATCAGGTCATCGAAGGCCCCGACAATCTCCCGGGCCGTCTCCTCCATGCCGGAAATATCCGTGATGAAGACAAAGTCGTCGCCTCCGACATGCCCGACGAAACTTCCCTGGGGCTGGCGGTTCTTGACCATGTTGAGGACGATCCGCCCCGCCATCTTGATGACCTCGTCGCCGCGGCTGAATCCGTACTTGTCGTTGAAGGGCTTGAAGAAGTCGATGTCGGCGTAGGCAAAGGCGAAGGAATTCCCGCGGTTGATGCGATCCTCGATCTGGCGGTTGATGGAGATGTTGCCGGGCAGGCGGGTGAGGGGGTTGACCTCGACGATTCGCTCGGAACGGAGGATGGCGAGCCTCGTCCGGGTAAGCAGTTCCGTCTCGAGATCGGCCTTCCAGATGTAGTCCTCGACCAGGACGGTGAGCAGTCCCGGGAGCTCGGCGCGGTCGTTCAGAAGGGCGAGGACGGGCAACTGGCTGAAGATGGGATCTTCCTTGAGATTGCTGATGAAGGTCCCTGTCGTCTTGTCCTCGGCCGGGAGGTCGGCTACGATGAGGCTGGGGACGGCGTTGTAGATGTAGTCCAGCGCCGATTGTATGTTCTTGAAGACAACGGTCTGGAAGGATTCTTTCAGGCATGCCTCGGCGCGGGTGGCAAGTACGATATCCTGTGAAATGACGACGATCGTTTTCATCATGAAAGTGAGAGGTCGGTGTCCTGCTCGATCGATTTTTCCAGCGCCGTCAGGATGTCCCGGATGTCCCCGTCGGACAGTCCGAGCAGGTCATAGGCTGCCGGATCAACGGCGGGAACAAAGGGATCGCCGGCGAACCCGATGCCTCTTGCCCTCACCAGGATGTCGGCCAGATGGACGACGGCCGTTTCCACGGGCGCGACTTTGGCAAGGGATGGATTGTGATGATAGGCCATCGCCTCGACGAGGTTTTCCGGGAAACGCCATTTCTGAGACAGCCACATCCCGACGGCCGCGTGGGTCTCCTGGAAGATTTCTTTTTCCGTGTGGGAAATGGGAAGGCGTCGCGATTCCGCCGCGTGCATGGCCTCCTGGTAGGGCTCCTGGTACTCCAGCATGAGGATGACCTTGCCCATGTCGTGCAGAAGGCCGGAGACGGAAACCTCCTCGGGATCCTTCACCCGCGTCTTCATCTTCTCGGCGATGGAGCGGGAGACGACGGCACAGGCGACCGAGTGCTCCCACAGCCCGCCCATGACCTTCTGCATGATATCGAAAACGGAAATACCCAGCAGCAGACCCTTCACGACGTTCAGTCCGAGCAGCATGATGGCGTGCGGGACGGACGAGATCCGTCCCGGGAAGCCGTAGACGGCCGAGTTGACCATCTTGAGGACCTTGCTCGTCAGGGCGGGGTCGCCGGCGACGAACCGGCTGATTTCCTCCAGGGCCAGACGCGGCTTTTCGATGATGCCGGAGATGCGCTTCAGCGTGCCGGGAACCGTGGGCAGGGCGTTGATATTTTCAATGCGGTTCCGGGAATTCCGGATGTCAAGATTGGGCATAGAGGGTCTCGATGTGGTCTTTGACGATCTTCTTGAGGTTGCCCATATGGGGCTGGTTTTCCACCGGGGCGAAGCGGGCGTCCAGGCGGGCCATCATTTCCTCCCTGGGCATGCCCGGATCGGAGGCACCTTCGACATGGACGAAGTCCACGTTCATGTCTTCGATCCGGGAGATCCACTTTTCCGTCAGTTCCGTGCCCTCGCTGAGCAGGACAAGACCGTTCGGCGCCGCCAGCGGTTGGGAGAGTTTCATCCCCGGAGCAAGCTTGTCGATGGCGACTTTCGGCATGATGCTGTTCTCCGATCCCTTCCAGAATGACCTTCGTACTGTCCATCCATAAAGGGTTTTGGGGGATTATTCAAGTCTTTCCATGAAAGGCAGGGAGGGGGGAAAAACCTCCTTGACAGGGCTGGTTTTATATCGTATAAATACGATAAAGGAAACGCGAACGATGGCCGCAAGGAAGCCTGCACCCCGAACCGACCAACGGCGCCTGGCGAAGATGCTCAAGGCGCTGGGCAACCCGATCCGTTTTGGAATCATGGAATTTCTGGCGCAGAGGAAGACCTGCATCACGGCCGACATCGTGGATGCCACGCCGCTGGCGCAATCGACGGTCAGCCAGCATCTCAAGGTGCTCCGCGAGGCGGGCCTGATCCGCGGCGAGATCGAGGGGCCGGCCACCTGCTATTGCCTGGATCTGGAGAATCTCGCCTGGCTGAGGGAACAGATCGACCGCTGGCTGTCCGTTTGCTGTTGAAATGATGACGTTCGAACCGATGCCCGAGAGGGCGCTTTTTTGGGCCGAATATATCGTAAAACTACGATAAAGGAGCCGTGATGAACGACCTTTATGAGATCCTCCGTTTTATCGGCAGCGCCGTCTGGAAGGTGCTGCCGTTCTTCCTGTTGAGCATGTTCCTGAGCGTCATGATCAACATGCTGGATATGAAGGACGCCATCCGCAGGGCCTTCGCTTCACGCCCGGGGCTTTCGGTGCTGCTGGCGACGGCGGTCGGGGCCTTCAGCCCCTTCTGCTCCTGCACTGTCATCCCGGTCATCGCCGGGCTGCTCGCCAGCGGCGTGCCGCTCGCGCCGGTGATGTCATTCTGGATCGCTTCGCCGACGATGGACCCCGAGATCTTCACGCTCAGCGTCGGTATCCTGGGCTGGCCGCTGGCGCTGGCGAGACTGGGATCGTCCCTGGCCCTGAGCCTGACGGCGGGTTATCTGACACTGGCCCTTACCCGCATGGGATACTTCCGCCATTACATGCCCGCGGATGAAACGGACATACTGAAGGTCGCGCCTTGCTGCACCGCAAAGCCGAAGCCGGCAGCGGCGCCGGCCGGTCTGACCATTCTGCCTGCGGCGGCCTGCTGCGCCGCCGTCAAGACAACCGCCGCCGGCGTTTTGCCGGTTATCGGGCGTCCCGCCTGGTGGGATTCGACGGCGGCCAGTTTCCGCGCCATCGACTGGCCGGTCTTTGCGCGGAAGATGTGGGACCAGAGTTGGCGGCTGGGGCGCTGGCTGCTTCTGGCTTTCCTCCTCGAAGCGCTCATCACCCGCTATGTACCGCAGGAGACGATTGCCGCCGTCCTGGGCAGCGAGAGCCGTTTCGCGATTCCTCTGTCGGCGTTGGTCGGTGTGCCGCTCTACCTTGGCAACCTGAGCGCCCTGCCCATCGTGAAGGGTCTGCTTGTCCAGGGGATGCAGCCGGGCGCGGCCATCGCTTTCCTGATCGCGGGTCCCGTGACGACGATCCCCGCCATGACGGCGGTCTGGGGCGTCGTCCGCAGGCCCGTGTTCGTCCTCTACCTTGCGATCAGTCTCGTCGGTGCAGCGCTTCTGGGCTATGTCTCGGAGTGGATACTGTAAGAAAGGCAAAGACGAGCGGACTCGCGGGCCGCAGGGTTTGTGATGTGTTTGAGACGTGACGGGTTGAAGCTGGAACGTCCTGCAAGCCCCGGCGGCAACGACGATCGTTGCCGCCGGTTGATGGTTTTCCCCTCACGCATACCCCTGGCGTTTCTTCCATACCTGAAAGGCCGTCTTGATGGTTTCCGCAGCCCCTTCGATGCCGATATAGCCTGTATTGACGACCAGATCGTAGTAAACGGGACTCGTCCAGTCGATGTGAAAGTGTCTTCGATGAAATGCGTCCCGCTCGGATTCCGTCTTGTAGACATAACGCTCCGCCGTTTCAAAGTCCGAATTCGAGTCCTTCATCACGTTGCGAATCCGGAACTCCAGGGGTGCAATCAGGCGCAGGCGGAGCGCCTCTTGAGGCGGCAGGATAAACTGACTGCCCCTCCCCACAATAACGGCGTTGCCTTGTTTGCCGATCGTGCCGACGACCTTGGTGAGATGCCGCAGGTATTCGTCCGGCCACAGGTGGCGGGAACTGAACAGTGAACTGAGCCAGCTATCCCTCAGGCGGACTTCCTTTTCATCCAGGGAGGCGATGACCTTCTCGCTGATATCCGCCCGTTCGGCGACCTGTTGAATAATCTGGGCGCCGATGAGATCCATGCCGAGGTCTCTGGCAAGCTGGCGCGCAATCTCGCTGCCGCCGCTGCCGGGTTCGCGTGAGACCGTGATGCAAGGACCGGGCTTGACGGCATCCCGTTTCTTCTTGCCCTTTTCGGAGTTCCATTTGGCCAGTTGCTCTCCGATGAGCTGGTCGATGGAACGGTTTTGCGTTACTCTCATGGCAGACCTCCTTTCCCAAGTGCGGACAGATTTTCCTGTGACGAGTTTCATCGACATACTGCAGCTATATTATGGCACAGTTCCAAGCCATGGTGAAAGAAATTATGGAGGGAAGCAGATTGCGCCGTGTTCAGGCATTTGCGGCCCCGATTTGATCTTTTTCCTGATGGACCTTCCGGCGTAGTGTCGATTATAATGAGACCGTTCGCGCGATGAGCCCCCGCCGGTGAAGGCGGGGGAAATGTGGCTGCCGGGATGCCGGGGATCTTCACCAAGCACCGGGATTCCTTCCAAAACAAGGGAGTTTTTCCATGAAAGATGTGAAATGCTTGACCGTTATCGAAGACAGCATCCGCAGAATCAAAGAAGGCGCTTTCCTGACTGTGAAATCCGGGAAGACCCTCAACACGATGACAATCGGCTGGGCCACTTTCGGGGTCATATGGAACAAACCGGTCATGATGGTGGCCGTGCGCCGCACGCGGCACACATTCGGGATCATCGAGGCTGCCGGGGATTTCACGGTCACGGTCCCTGCAGGAAATATGCGCAAAGAGGTCGCCTATTGCGGCACGAAATCCGGACGGACCGTGGACAAGTTCAAGATGTGCAACATGGAGACGGACGACAGCCGTGAGGTCGGTTCGCCGATCCTGAAAATACCGGGGCGCCATTACGAGTGCAGGATCGTCTACAGGTCCGCCATGGACCCGGCGTACTTTGACAAAGACTGTGACGCATCCTTTTATCCTCAGAAGGATTACCATACGCTGTATTTCGGGGAAATCTTGGCTTGCTATGAAACCGACTGAACCTGGGCCGGCCCGGGTCTCTCCATCGAGACCGGCCGGGAACGGATGTTGTGCCTGGAGACGATAAGGTCGGACGCTGCCCATGAAACCAGACAATAGCCCTGATGCCATCCTGAAACTCGCCCGGCAGTTCATGGAGAGCCGCATTCTTCTGTCCGCGGCCGAGATGAACCTTTTCACCCTTCTGGACGGACGACCGTCGACGGCCGAAGATCTTGCCGGCAGACTGGCTGCCGATCTGCGGGGTCTGACCATCCTCCTCGACGCGCTGACGGCGATGGGTCTGCTGTCCAAACAGGAAGGCATCTATCGGTGTGCGCCGGATGCCGCCCCGTTTCTGACCGACAGGAGTTCCCGGTCGGTGCTGCCGATGATTCTCCACGCGGCCCACCTCTGGGAGCGCTGGTCCAGTTTCACGCCCATCGTGAAGGGGAAGGGCGCAAGCGAAGCCGCGGCTTCTTCCGCCCGTACTGCAGATGAAATCCGCGCCTTCATCGGAGCCATGCACGTCGTCGGGACTGCCCTCGCAGAGAAAATCGCGGCCGCAATCCAGCCCGGTTCCGCAAGGAACCTGCTCGACGTGGGCGGCGCTTCCGGCACCTACACCATCGCCTTCCTCCAAGCCGCCCCGGAAATGGAGGCAACGCTTTTCGACAGGCCCGCTGTCATCCAGATCGCCCGCGAGCGTCTGGCGGAAGCGGGAATGCTTGACCGCGTCCGTCTCGAGGCGGGCGATTTTTACGAGGAGGAACTTCCCGGCGGTCACGACCTGGCCCTGCTTTCCGCCATTATCCACCAGAACAGCACCGGGCAAAACGTCGCGCTGTTCCGGAAGGTGCTGCGCGCCCTGCTCCCGGGAGGAAGGATGATCATCCGCGATCACGTCATGGAACCCGGCCGAACCGCGCCCAGAGACGGAGCCGTCTTCGCCGTCAACATGCTTGTGAACACGGCAGGGGGGTCCACCTACACCTTCGAGGAAATCAAGGATGGGCTCGAAGAAGCGGGCTTTTCGAGGGTGCGGCTGATTCAGCCGGGTGAGCACATGGACGCTTTGATCGAAGCCTTCAAACCCGCATGACCTGATGCGGTAATGATTGCCTCCCCATCTTTGACACTCACATCGTGTGCGGCAGGTCTCAAGATTGGCGCAGACGGGCGGAGTTGTTTCCGCCTTTCCGCGAGGCAGGTGCCGTATGCCGTAAATCATCCGCAGCCGTGAACGCGCAACGCTGGCCCCCGGGCTCCTGCACCATTGGTCGATCAAGCTTCAGCCATTTCTTATTCAACTTTCATCCTCTCCCTGATGGTTTCCGACTGCCGGGCAGCCTATGATCGTCCCAGTCTTGCCGGTGAATGCTCGAGGCCGGATGACGAGATCAGACAGAACGGCGGAGGTTCGATATGAGACTGCTGGTGGTCGATGATGATCCGGATGTCCTGGCGCTCTTGTCTTCTGCGATGAGGCTCTGCGGCCACACGGTCGATACGGCGGGCGACGGCCTCGATGCCATCAATCTGCAGTTGAACAACCGGTACGACGCCGTCATCACCGATGCCGATATGCCTCGGATGGACGGGTTCAGGCTCTGCCGGTTCACCAAGGCCCAATTCCCGAATATCCGTGTTATCGGCATGAGCGGCGCCTGGGCGGAGAAGGCGTTTCGGAAGGCGGGGGCGGACATGTGCCTTGCGAAGCCCTTCAACATCGGCGAATTGCAGAAAGCGGTAGAGAAACTTCCGCCAGCCCCTGCCCCGGGAGTGCACTGAAATGGACGGCAGAGGCCGCGACCGGGAACAGGTGGTCGTGAAATCAAAGCAGCTCCCCAAAGCGCCATCCCGCCGCTGCAGGCCCGGGCGGGGGATGGTGCTCCCCCCTTCGCCTTTCTATGTGGCTCGAAATGAAATACCTCAGCGGCGCCGAGTATGTGGGACGACCCGACATTCACGGCGCGTTGCAAATGATGCCGCCAAGCGACTCCACCGCAACGGCGTGATCCACCAAGATGATTCACATCACGGAAATGCAGACAGTATGACGTATCAAGACGAGCAGAATTCTGTTCGGAATCTTCGACTGGAAGCGTCTTCAGAAGCTCGTTGGCAAGCCCGGCGATCTCCTTGACCGGCAGGATCGTGATGATGAACTCAGCGTGTCTCGAGGTTCCGTGAAAAGCAGCTTCCGTCTCTTATCTTATAAGGCCTTCCTCGGTTAAAATCTCGGCGGTCCATTGAGCAGCAAGGCCTACGACGCGGGTACATTTCTCCGTATGGGCTCCGGCAACGTCGAATTTCTTCGCTTCGTCCGGATCCTTAATATAGAACGGCCTTCCCATGATCTTCGTATGGATTTGACGGCAGGTGACGGTTCCGTACTCATCAATGAATTTTCTGTGAAGCTTCTGTACCAAGACTGTAGTCTTGAATCGAATGTTATCGGGATCGGCGAAGTTGTCGCGTTCACGTCCAAGGAAATACCCTATCATCATGACTCCACCTGAGTAGGCTCCGCAGTGACCGTCGGTTTCCCGACCAACACCTGCCGCAAGCCCGGTTGCGGACTTGAAGATCGCGTCGGTATCCCGGTTTCTCACGTCCGAAGCGTCCTGTAGCGCAGCGATGACAGACTGAGCACAGCCACGGTAATCGCGCTCGTATTTGAAGCCGAGATCAAAAGCCTTTTTTGCGATGGTTTCCTTCTGCGTCGTATCCATGGAACTCCTTTCTCAATTTCTTCGGGAACTGTGAAAAAATCTGATGGTGCCCCTCGCCGTCGAGTGAATTCCTTATATAGTAAAATGACGGCCTTGACCACCTGAGTATCATCGAATGCAGTAAACGACTGGTCATGTCAATAACAAACAGGTACGTCCTCAAGCCGTATTAGAAATGACCTGTTTGGTCTGAGGCCCGGCAAACGGCGTCCTGACTGAATTAATCATATTCAGTGCTGCTGACACATAGAAGATTTGTTCTTGCAATAGAAATCCTTTCTGATTTACACGTATCCACACACCAAAAATTACCATGGCCGGCTTGTTTCACCCATGGATGGCAATGATTTGTTGACATATCGGAAGAATCTAAGCTTCCGCGCTCAGCTAAATTATCACACTACGAAGACGGGCACTTGCTTCGTCCTGCCGTGTGATTCAAAATCCTGTGTAGACATAGCGGCTGCTCATTTACTGGTAAAAGGGGGTTATCCATATGAATCGGGAAACGTATGTCACAAAAGAAGCGGCGGCATTTGCGGCGCACCTCAAATTCCGGGACCTGCCTGATGAAGCTCTGCGGATAGCCAAGCGGTGTGTGCTCGATGGGTTGGGCCTTATGTTCGCGGGCTCAGACCAGCCTTGTACGACCATCGTCAAGCGGCAGTCCATGGGCTTGGGAATGGTTCCCGAGGCGAAGGTGTTCGGTTCCGAAACAACGATGCTGGCAGCTCCCTTGGCTGCCTTGATCAATGGTACGGCCGGGCATGCGATGGATTGGGATGACACCCAGCTTTCTGTCACGCCTGACCGGGTCTATGGCCTTCTGACCCATCCGACGATTCCACCCCTCGCGGCGGGTCTCGCCATCTCGGAAAAACTGGGAAGTGTTTCGGGTGAGGATTTCTTGACTGCGTTCCTCGCCGGTTTTGAAGTGGAGTGTAAGATTGCGGAGGCCATTTGCCCCGATCACTACAAAAGGGGTTTTCATACTTCCGGTACAGTGGGCACTTTCGCGGCAGCCATCACCGCCGGGAAACTTTTGGAATTGTCCGAATCACAACTCTGTCATGCTTTAGGGGCATCAGCCAGCATGGCAGCCGGCATCCGTGTAAACTTCGGCACGATGATGAAACCGGTTCATGTCGGGCGGGCCGCCTTTAACGGTGTAAGCGCCGCATTGTGGGCGGCCGATGGTTTTGAGGCATGTCCTGATGGGCTTGACGGACCATGGGGATTCTTCCAGGTGATGGGAGGCGGGTTCGAACCGGGGAAAATTGTGGGCTGCTTCGGCAACCCCCACACCATCGTTGATCCTGGCGTGAGCATCAAGCCTTACCCGTGCGGTGTCTTGACCCATCCGTCCATGGATGCCATGCTGGCCCTGGTCAGGGAAAACGATCTCAAACCCGACGACGTGGCTGAAGTTGTCCTCTACGCAGGGCACAACATCCTCAATCCCATCCGCTATCGGATTGCCCAGAACGAACTTCAGGCAAAATTCTGCATGCCCTTCCTTCTGAGCGCTATTCTCATCTCGCGCCGGGCCGGCATGAAGGAGTTCACGGATCATTTCGTCAATTCTGCATCGGTTCAGGCTGTGATGCGGCGCGTGCGCACCGAGTTCGATCCGGCGATCGAGGCGAAAGGCTATGAAAAAATCCGTTCTCGAGTTGAGGTGGTTTTGAAAGACGGTCGAAAGCTCGTCCGTGATTCCGGGGAGGCTTATCGAGGCGGGCCGGACAATCCCTTGAGCGACGAAGACCTGCAGGCAAAGTTCACTGACTGCTCGGAGAACGTCTTGGACGAAAAGGCCCGGCAAGACATCTTCGCGGCCGTGGCCGATTTGAACAAATTTAAGGATATGAAGAAATTTATCTTTCTCCTCAACGCAAGGCACTGATATTCAGGCGTGCGAACCGCCGTGATGGAATAATCGTTAAGCTGTTGAAACGGTTTTCGAGGTGGTGCGAGAGAAGGTCGTTAAAAAATGCTGTTGTCAACAAATAGAAATGTCCGCTTTTTCTGTTCCCCGAAAGGGGAGGTTTTGAGAACAGGAGGAGAGCGGCGGATGTTCGCTTCCCTGAGTTTCCCTTGCGGATCATATTCAGCCAGCTTTCTTGGACCGTGGAAGATGGCAAGAGAGCCATTCGGATAGCGGTGAATGCACACCCTGACCCTGACGTAATGGCAGCGATACCGGTTTGCGGGGATTCGCAGTTTCATTTGCCGGGAATCCATTCGTGCCTGCTCCCATCTTGGTGAAGTCTCATGCCGGGCAAGGGTGCTCTCTCCCGACGTTTGCGATGAACTCCCCGCGTTGTAGCCTTCACAACTAACCCCTGAGACTGAAGTGTATTCTTCACTCTCCGTCCATCCCAAATATACCTCTTCAAATCGCATCTTCCGGATCTCCTGTAGTATCTCCGTCCGCCTCATCCGTCACCTCCAAACGTGACCTTCACAAACCGGACAGATTGTCTGCTACAAACCCGGACAGTTTACGTGCTTCCAACAGGTCGTTAAAAAATGCTTGACATTGAATATAGAATTCTATAACCGTATAATGCATGTTTATTTTCTTCTTTTAATCCTGTTCTGTTAATGTAGAGCGTACAAGCCAATACCCGCTGGGCCGGAAACAATCAGGAAAAAGTCAGTACCCGTAAATTAGCATCCCTTGTGGCGGTATTTGGTGTGTCATGGAAGCGGATTCACGCTTCGGCCTTTGTTCCTCTCCCTCCCAGGGAGATTCAGGCAAGAGAAAAGATGCCGGATTTATTTTGCTTGAATGGTCCTGAATCGATGAAAAAAAAGTTCTTTTATCATACCCATCGACATCCACGGAGGTAAAAATGCAGCTCGAACCACACGCAACCAACCAAGAGACGGTTCCGCCTTCAATGCAGCGGAATTTCTGGAACGGTGTCGCCGAGATCATCGATTACGTATCGGAGAGATTCGGATCTTTTGCCGGCTATTTCATGCTCATCGCATCGCTCGTCATTGTCTTCGAGATGATAATGCGCGTCGGTTTCAGGGCTCCCACGATATGGGCCTTCGACATCAGCGGTTACCTTCTGGTCTGGTTCGGTTGGGGTGCCGCCGCATACGGCATCAAACAAGGCAGCCACATCAGCGTGGATATCCTCGTCCATAACATGAAGCCGCGCACCAAGGTGCCACTGGATATCCTTTCCTATATCGTCTGTGTGATTTACACTTCCATTTTGTTTTTCTATATCTCCAAGCTGACTCTGGTTCATTTCAACAGCATGGAAGCGGCACCGACGGCTTGGGGCGCCCCGATTTTCGCTGTCGAACTGGGGATGGTAATCGGGACATTCTTGATGATCATGCAGTCCTGCCTCGAACTGGTCCGCCTGATATCCGTCGCGGCAAAGGGAAATCTCAAGGGCGGCGACGGCATTCTGAACAACACCCCTTTGATGTTGACCCTGTACATCGTTATGATGGTCGTCGGTGTTTGGCTTTATTCAGCGGTTCCGGCGGCCGGCCTCGTTTTGTTGCTCCTCGCGTTGCTTGCCGCAGGCGTTCCCGTCTTTGCGACCTTGGGAGGGATCGGAATGCTGGGCCTGTACATTCTTCTTGGGCCCGCTGCCGGTTTTTCGCAGGCGGCCAATATCGGCGCCATGTGCCTGGACAACTTCGTCCTGCTTGCCCTGCCGATGTACGTTCTGGCCGGAGAAATCATGATGAAGGGGGGGATCGGGCGAGAGCTGTTTGACGTATCGTTCAAATGGATCGGCCATATACCCGGCGGGCTTGCCGTTGCCACCGTTGCATCCTGTGCAATTTTTGCCGCGATTTCAGGGTCGAGCGTTGCAACGGCGGCGGCCATCGGCATCATCGCACTGCCTGAGATGCTGCGGTACGGCTATGACAAACGCCTGGCCTATGGCGTGCTGGCCGCCGGCGGAACGCTGGGAATCATGATTCCGCCAAGCGGCGCGATGATCATTTACAGCAGCATCACCGACGAATCCACCGGCGCCCTCTTTATGGGCGGCGTTATCCCCGGGATTCTTCTGAGCTTCTTGTTTGCCGCCTACGCGGCAGGCGTCTGTTATGTGACGGGGAAATATCAGAAGGTTCCCGCATTTTCTTGGAAAGCGCGGTTTTTGGTCCTGAAAGAGTCGATCTGGGCGATCCTGGCACCTGTGCTGGTGATAGGATCCATCTATACGGGGATATGTACTCCAACAGAGGCCGGTGCCCT
This sequence comes from Syntrophaceae bacterium UBA6109, assembly GCA_002428445.1. The sequence continues at coordinate 56,295 of DIWJ01000012.1, read as the reverse complement.
CTCCGTGGTCTATGCGCTTATCGTCTCCTTCACGCGGCGTAAAATAAAGCTCGAAAACATTTCCGACATTATGGCCACCAGTACGCGCAGCAGCTGCATGATCATGATGATCATCGTCGGAGCCCTCATCACGGGTGCGATTACGACGTTGCTGCAACTGCCGCAGCAGTTTATTACGTTCGTCACCTCCCTCGGGGTCGACAAGTGGGTCGTGATGTTGACGATCTGCCTTCTGTACATCGTCCTGGGATGCTTCCTGGAGGTTATCTCCATTCTCCTGATCACCATACCCATTGTGTACCCCCTGATCATCAGCATGGGTTACAATGGGGTTTGGTTCGGTGTTTTCGTGACCGCATTGATGGAAATGGCGCTGATCACGCCGCCGATCGGACTGAACATTTTCGTCATACAGGGGATCGCGAAGGCGAACCTCCGGGACGTGACGGTCGGTCTGCTTCCCTTCATGATCCTTCTGTTGCTGGGCGTTCTCGTGATGTGGTTTTTCCCGCAAATTGTCACGTGGCTGCCCGGTACGATGGGATACGGTCTCCATTAGCAGCGGCTGGTATTTATAGCGGCGGCTTTTGATCTGCAATTGCAGCAGGCGGAACGATGAAATGCCGGATCGGGCAGGCACTTGCTGGAATCCGGACATTGATGGAGAAAGGAGGCACTGAAGCTAGACGAGGAGGTGACGTGTCAATAAAATCATCTATCCAATGGAAAGACTTGAGAATAGAGGAGGAAAATATGGGTTCGAGGAAGATGAGTAGGACATTACTGGCTGTAGCGGTGTTTTTCATCGTGGCAGTGATTTTCAGCGGGATTGCCGAGGCGAAAATGACGCTTCGCATGGTGGGGTTTCTTCCCGTTCAGCACCACATCACGGCTACTTCCGAGGTGTTCATCAAGGAAGTGCAAAGGGCCACAAATGGAGAGATCGAAATCCAGCATTTCCCCGCGGGACAGCTGTATACTCACAAGAGTTCCGTCCCGGTGTTGCAGACGGGTGGCGTGGATCTGGGGCTTGTACAGACGGGTTTCTGGACCGGTGTCGCCCCGACGATCAATATCATGGCGTATATGAGCTATTTCAACAACTTCGAGCATTATCGGGCGGTCATGGATGGCTATCCCGGAGAAGTGATGAAGAAAGAGTTCGAGGAAGGCGGCAAAGTGAAGGTTATTGGCTGGGCCAATTACGGCAAGAATGAAGTGGCCTCGAACAAACCGATCAAAACCCTCGAGGATTTCAAGGGCCAGCGGATTCGCGCCGCGGGCGGCGGTTACGCGCACTGGATAAAGGCCATGGGCGCTGCGCCGATTACCATGGATCCCAGCGAGGTTTACCAGGCCCTGCAGCGTAAGACCATCGAGGGGGCCATCTCGGGGCCGAGCACCTTCGACGAGCGCAAATGGTACGAGGTGGTGAAGTACGCGACGGATTCCAACATCCTCCCCTGCTACGGATACTGGATGATCATATCGCTGAAGACGTGGGCCAAGCTTTCGCCCGAGCAGCAGAAAATTTTCACCCATGCGGCCAAGATGGCGCAGGAATCCAATTTTTCTAAAGTAGTGGAGGTGGATCGGCTGGCCACGGAAAAAGTGAAGAAACTGGGCATGGTGTTCAACAAAATAGCTCCTGCGGAAGAGGCGAGATGGCGAAAGACCGCCGTGCCGCAGCTACTGGATGACTACAGGAGGCTGGTCGGCAAGGAAAAAGCCGACAAGATCATTAATTCTATCGAAGATCTGCGCAAGAAGTACGAATAACAGGTTTCGGCAGTATGGTGAGGCCGGCGGAAAATATTTCGCGTACGCAGTCTCGCCGCAGAATTTCAGATAACGCCCAACCATTAGGGAATGGCAGGTAACCCCGTCCTCAGGGCGGGGTTGCCTGCGGGTTCCCACCACGTCGGATCCAAAGGGAGGGGGGAATTGCTGAACCATGTACCCTGCTTTCTGTCGATAAACGGACCATGAAACAAGACGACCTAAACGAACCGGATTCGGCTGCCTGGCTCGTCCTGCTGATTCTCTTTCTTGCCCAGTTCACCATGTCGATGGGTTCATTCGGTTACGGTCCTCTCGCCCCTTTTTTGCGACAGGAATTCAAGGTATCTTTAGGCCAGATCGGTTCACTCGTTTCGATCTTTTATCTTTCCACAACGCTTTTTTCGATTCCCGCTGGCCTTCTGGTTGATAGGATCGGATCCCGTTCGATGCTGGTCGCCTGCCTGATCCTAGAGGGCATTCCCTATGGAGCCATGATGTTCGCTAATGATTTCTGGCTGATTTTGGTTTGCACGGCCATTAGCGGAGGCGGTTATGGGATCATTAATCAGGTCTCCACGAAAAGCATCATGGGATGGTTCGAACGGAGGATGCGGGGTACGGCCATGGGGATCAAACAGGCGGGCGTAAGCCTCGGTGGCGGTGTCGTTGCACTCCTGCTCCCCGCGATTTCCATATCCTGTGGCTGGAAAATAGCCATTGTGGCGATCAGCGGCTCGATGCTGTTTATGGCGGCGATTGCATGGTTTTTTTTCCAGGAAGTGCCCGTCGATCATCGCCGGGCAAAAAGCGCAAAGCCGGTTCGGATTGCGGCGCGGTCTCTCCGCAGAATTATTCTGCGCCCTGCCTTTATTCTGCTGATGGCCATTCTGTTTTTCCTCGCCTTCGGCCACGGAAGCACGATCGGTTTCCTGGTCCTGTATCTGAAGGAGCAACTGTTGTATCCCGTCGATATTGCGGGTGCATGCCTGGCCTGCGCTATGGTGGCGGCGACGGTAGGCAGGATCGGCTGGGGGATGTTGAGCGATTACGCTTTCCAAGGAGACCGCATAAAGCCGATGGTCCTCTTATCGTCTATTGGCGCATTGAGCGCATTGGGAATTGGTTTGCTGAATCCGAACGTTCCTTTATGGATAACCTTTTTCTGGTCGGCTCTTTTGGGATTGACGCTCAATGGGTGGAACGCGGTCGTGATGTTGTTATTCGCAGAAATCGGGGGACTGGAGCTCGCCGCATCCGTGCAGAGCATCGGGATGGCCTCGGTCGGCGTTGGTTTCCTGTTGGGTCCGATTCTTTTCGGTTATGCGGCGGATACTTTCGGGTATTTTATCGGCTGGATGGCAGTCATGTTCTTTGCCTTCATCAGTGCCGGAGGTTTTTTCTATTTGTCGTTCAGGAAGGCGGGGGAATTGAGAGAACAGGAATAACATCCTCTCTGCGCCTTAACGGCCACATGTCTGTTCTTGGAATCCGCGATTATCGTCGCTGAAGAGGCGGTTGGGGAATCGGCGGAAATCAATCACTTTGTACTGCGACGGCGGATGTTATCGCGTTGAAACGGTAGTTCCCGCTGGCCAAAGAAGGAAGCGTTTCTCCAAACAAAACGAATATTTCCATTGCACGTAATACTGACAGGAGCAAGAACACAGGAGCAAAAACAAATTGACATAGAACATAGAATCATATATTCTATGACCTGCAGAATCTTGGCGATCATGTCTCGAATGCACAAACACAATTCAGGTACATAAAAAAACAGATGAGGCGAAGAATAATGGAGAAACCGACTTTTTCCATCCCAGAATCTCTCTCGCAAAGCATCTACCGGTATCTGGAGGGTATGATCATCTCAGGGAAGATGGGGGCGGGCGCCAGATTGGTGCCGGATGAGATTGCGGATACACTAAAAGTCAGCAAGTCCCCTGTCCGTGAAGCCCTTTTGCGTCTGGAAAAGGAAGGGCTGGTAACCAACATGCCCAGAATGGGTTTTTTTATAGCGGATATCAATATCGAGGACATCGAAGAGATCTATCCCGTCCGTATGGTTCTTTTTTCACTTATGGTCAAAACTATCATTGAAAATGGATGTGAATCCGATTTCATGGACACCGTTGATGGCTACATAAATGAAATGCAGCAATATGTTAAAAAGGGAGACGTTGACGGTTATTTTACCGTGAATGTTCAACTTTTTGAATGTTACTGCACATATTGTCCAAACTCCCGTCTGAGAAGCATGGTCAATCAGGTGGCAAAACCGGTTATGCGTTTCAGGCTTCTGGGCATGAAGCCCCCCGGCCGGATTCAACGTTCGTTCGAATTGAACAGAGCCCTGGCGAAGGCCATCAAAGATAAGGACATCCGTGCGGCGGAAGAACTTGCTGCAAAACTGATTTATGAAGGCCTGGTCTCCCTGAGAACAGTGTTGAAAAAGAAATGATAAGACCAACCTCTGCTTTCAACGCAGGGTAATACGAACGTTTCATTCCAGCAGGTATCGTTGAGAAAGGGGATCGCCATGAAAAAAACTTTAGAGGGAGTTTTGGTTGTCGATTTAACCTCGTTTATGTCCGGGCCCTTCGCCAGCATGGTGCTTGGGGACCTCGGGGCGGAGGTCATCAAGGTTGAGGAACCGGGAACCGGCGACTCCAGCCGGCAGATTCCCCCGTACTTTCATGAGGGGGAAAGCATGTATTACATCAGCCTCAACCGCAACAAGAAGAGCGTAAGCTTGAACCTGAAAACGGACAAGGGGAAAAATCTTCTCTTTGAGCTGGTGAAGAAAGCTGACGTCTTCATCGAGAATTATCGTCCCGGAATTACGAAGAAACTGGGCTTGGATTACGAGTCTCTGAAAAAGATCAATCCCAAGATCATCTACACATCGCTAACGGGCTACGGACCGGAGGGTCCTTACGGGAATCGCCCTTCATACGATTTGATTGTTCAGGCCCTGAGCGGCTCGATGAGCATGACGGGGGAACAAGAAACCGGTCCGTTGCGCCTGGGCGTCCCTATGGGCGACTTGGCCGGTTCCATGTGGGCATTGGTGGGGACTTTGGCTGCGCTTCGGCATCGGGAGAAGACGGGAGAGGGACAGCTCGTAGATATCTCGTTGCTTGATTCCCTTACCGCATTTATTACCTATCCGTCTCTTTATTATTCCTACGGAGGAGAAATTGCTCAGCCGCTGGGTTCCGGCCATCAGGCAGTCGTTCCTTTCAGGGCCTATAAGGCCAAGGACGGTTATGTGACCGTTGTCTGTCCGACCCAGAAGTTTTGGAGTCTGCTTTGCGAAGCCGTGGGAAGACCCGAACTGATCAAGGATCCGAGGTTTTTGGAGGGCGGAGACCGCCTCAAGAATAAGGATATTCTCAATCCAATCCTGAGCGAAGCATTTTCGACGAAGACGGTGGCAGAATGGGTGGATATCCTGGGTAAGAAGGGGGTTCCTTTCGGACAGGTCAACACGATCGACAAGGTATTTGACGATCCGGGCCTTCAATACCGGAAGATGATCATTTCCATGGATCATTTTGGCAAGGAACTGCTTTCCTTTGGCAACCCGGTGAAGATGTCGCAGACACCGATTGAGGAATACCGGACTCCGCCTCGTCTGGGAGCCGACAATGAAGAGGTTTTCAAAAAATATCTGGGGCTTTCCCCGGATGATCTTGCCAAACTGAACCAAGAGGGAATTCTATAGGAAGCGATAAACAACTATTCAGGGAAGGAGGCAGGGAAGTACATGGCTGAATCAGAAGCAGGAGGTAAAGGCAAGGTTTTTTACCCCGGAGAGAATTATTGGAAAGCAGAAAAGGATGGCCTGCGTTTAATCGGAAGTCATTGCAAGGGCTGCGGCAAGAACTATTTTCCGCCGAGGGACATTTGTCCGGAGTGCTATTCGAACGGCAAGGACAGTGCACTGGAGCCGCTCACGTTCAGTGATGGTGGGACGCTTTATTCGTTCAGTATTGTCCGGGTAGCGCCGAAGCGCTTTGCGACGCCCTATGGGCTCGGTTACGTGGATTACCCGGAAGGCGTCAGGGTGCTCGGGCAGATCACGACGGCTGAGCCAAACGATCTGAAGATCGGGATGAAGATGAAGGCGGAACTCGGCAAGATTGCGGTGGATGAGCAGGGAAATGAGGTCTACAGCTACAGATTCAGGCCGGTAAAGTAAGGCTATCGGAGAAGGAGGAGATCAAGAAATGAGAGACGTAGCCGTCATTGGCGTTGGATTGACAAAGATTGGAAAGCAGCCGGAGCGCCTGCTCTCGGCCATCGGGAGAGAAGCCGTTACGATGGCCATCAAGGATGCGGGTGTCTCCCCCCGGGAGATCCAGGCAGCCTACTCGGGGAGCTTGCTGGGAGGCTCTCTGTTGGGACAGAGGATCTTTAAGGACCTGGGTATGGCGGGGATGCCCATCAACAACATGGAAAATGCGTGTTCCAGCGGCACGAGCGCCATGCGTGAGGCGTGGCTCGGAATCGCCAGCGGTCTGTACGATGTCGTCATTGCGGTTGGATCGGAACAGATGTCCGCTCTGGGCGGAGGAACGATCCCCCTGTCAATGGAAGACCTGGAGAACAACGAGGGGTTGGTCATGCCCGCCCTGTATGCGATGAGGGCGAAGCGCTACATGAATGATTTCGGCGCGACGGCGGAAGACCTTGCCCAGGTCGTCGTGAAAAGCAGAAAGTGCGCCGCAAAGAACCCTCATGCGCAGATGCGGAAAGAGACAACGGTGGAAGAGGTCTTGAAATCAAGAATGATCGCCGATCCCTTCACCCTCTATCAATGTTGCCCGGCGGGAGATGGCGCCGCAGCGGTCGTGCTCTGCACCGCAGAAAAGGCGCGGAAATATTCCACCCAGCCCATCTGGATCAAGGGTTCGATCCTGGTGTCTGGAAAGTTCATGAATGATTTCAGGGATATGACCTCCCCGGAAATCAGCAATCGTGGCGCCAAGCTGGCCTACGAAATGGCGGGCTATGGCCCGGAGGACATTGACGTTGCCGAAACCCACGATGCATTCACCATTGCCGAGTTGCTTTATTACGAAGCCTTGGGATTCTGCAAGCATGGTGACGCAGTTCAATTGCTCAGAGAGGGCGCCACTGCTATCGACGGCCGCATTCCGGTAAACCCGAGCGGCGGGCTCCTGTCGAAAGGGCATCCCGTCGGTGCAACCGGCCTCGCCCAGGCGGCGGAAATTATATGGCAGCTGCGCGGTCAGGCAGGGGATCGGCAGGTAAAGGATCCCAAGATCGGGCTTACGCACTGCACGGGTGGCGGCATCTATGGTCTGGATCACGCCGCGTGTTCCATTCACATTTTCCAGAAATAATCCGCCGGGTCGTTTGTCCCGTTGCGGGCGGGAAATCGTTTCCCCGGAATGGCGCCGGGCTCCTCTTCTGGGGAGCCCGGCCTGCCGGGATGGGTCTTGAAAAACAATATTGCGCTTCGAAGGGTTTCAATCCAGTCGTGAACGGGCGATTTCAAAAGACAGTGAGTATTTTGCCCGGGGTGTTTTCTTGCCGCAATGTCTTTTTTGGTTCTCCATGATTTACTCTTTACGCGTCTTCAGTTGGTCATTGCCCGCGTCGTTTTTTTTGCCGATGAATGATTCCAAAGAGTCATGATCGTGACCGGGGTACGCCTTCCGAGCGAATGTTTTTTGGCATGAGGTTTTTTGCATTCCTTTGGAGACGGCGTTTGCAAAGGTGGAGGGAATCTGCAATGGGAAAATTCAAATTTTACCACATTCATCTCCTGAGCAGGAATCCGAGGGCCGCGGCGGATTATTACAGGAAGATGTTTGATGCCGAAATCATCGAATCCGTCCAATCCGACGGGAAAAACAGAATCGATTTGGATATTGACGGGGTGAAAATATTCATCCTTCCGGTTGCCGCGGACCAGGCGATGCCGGAGGCGCCCGGCGAGTATTATATCGGCCTGGACCACTTCGGCTTGCTCGTGCAGAATCTGGATGAAGCGGTAAGCGAACTGAGAAAGAAGGGTGCGGAATTCGCAATGGAACCCTGTGCCCTCAGGCCGGGACGCAAGATTGCCTATGTCAGGGCTCCCGAGAACGTCCGGGTGGAGATCGTGGAACAGTGTTGACCGGGCGTACGGAGAAGAGGATTCTGCAATCCGGCGTTTTACGGACGGGCGGTGAGGCGTCATGCTATCCGCCGGAATGATGGAGGAGTGAATGATGGAATCGAAGCGTCGCATGGAGAACAAGGTGGCCATTGTCACCGGGGGAGGGTCGGTTGCATCGGGAATCGGAAACGGCCGGGCAACGGCCATCCTTTTTGCAAGGGAGGGGGCAAAGGTCTTGGTGGTGGATTTGAACCAGAGCGCCGCCGAGGAGACACAGAAGGCCATCCAGCAGGAAGGGGGAACAGCTGAGGTATTTGTCGGTGATGTTTCTCAGGCCAAGGATTGTGAGGCCATCGTGAAAAGGGCTGTGGCTCTTTGGGGCAAGCTGGACGTTCTGGACAACAACGTCGGTATCAGCGGCCGCGGGAATGTCGTGGAATTCGACGCCGAAGCCTGGGACCGGATCATGACGGTCAATGTGAAGAGCGTGATGCTCATGGGCAAATACTCCATTCCTCAGATGAAGGCCTCGGGGGGAGGTTCCATCATTAATATTTCTTCCATCTCGGCCATTCGTCCACGCGGATTGACCGCCTACTCGGCATCCAAGGGTGCGGTCATTTCGCTCACGCAGGCGATGGCGATCGATCATGCCCAGGACGGTATCCGCGTGAATTGCATCCTTCCCGGTCCGGTTTACACCCCGATGGTGTACACAAAGGGAATGACCGAGGAGGACCGGGAGCAGCGCCGCAAGGCTTCCCCTCTCGGAACGGAGGGAACCGGATGGGACATCGGCAATGCCGCTCTATTCCTTGCTTCGGACGACGCAAGGTGGATTACGGGAATTGCGCTGATCGTAGACGGGGGGACTTCTCTTGCCAGCCCTCCGCGAAAAGCGGGATATGAATAAAAAGTACCGGCATTGACGCCGGAATAGCAATGCACTCAGGACGCTTTGCATAACGGGATTGCGAGTGAGAGGATTTGGTGAAGAAAAGAATGACAAACTGGATATCGATTGATGAGGGAAAATGTAATTCCTGCGGAATCTGCGTTGCGATCTGCCTGAGATGCTTTTCCAAGAATGAAGGCAGGGTGGAAGGTGTCGCCGATGAGACGAACTGTAATCTCTGCGGTCATTGCATCGCCCTGTGCCCACAGGATGCCATTCTCCATGAAAAATTAGACTCGGATGAGTTTGCAAAGATCGATGACAAGCGCCGGCAAACCGATGCGGATTCCTTTATAGAATTTCTGAAAACCCGCAGGACCCATCGAAATTACCTTCGCAAGGACATACCCAACGAGATCCTTGCCAGTCTGTTCGAGGCCGCCCGCCAGGCGCCCACGGGAAGCAATACGCAGGATGTGCAAATCCTGGTTATCCGGGATCAGGACAAGATTGAACGACTCATCGATCTGACGATTCGATACTACAAGCAGCTTGTCGCCAAGGTGGAAAGAAAAGCAGCGAAATTTGAGCGGGCGGGGAAACCCTTGCCTCCGGATCTTCAGTGGGCGAAGCGCAGGAATCGGCGCTATATGCAGACGATTCAGATTCGGGAAAGCGGAAAGGATCCCATTTTTCGAGGTGCCCGAACGATTTTGGTCTTCCATTCCAGACCCCAGTCGAGCACTCCCAAAGACAATTGCGTCATTGCCGCGCATACAGTCGTCCTGACGGCCGTCACCCTCGGGATCGGTTCATGTTACATGGGGTTGTTCGATGATGCCTGCAATCACTCCGCTGCGGTTGCAAAGGAGTTGAATCTGCCGGAAGGAAATCGGGCCTACAGCACTTTAGCGATAGGCTACCCGAAATATACGTTTTTACGAACAGTCTATCGGAAACCGCTCGCGGTTCAGTGGGCTTGAGGGAAAACTGCAAATACCGCGAATGCAATAGGAGAAGGCAGAGATGAATGCAACCGAACAATTGGCCCGCTTCGTTCTGGAAACTTCCTGCCAATCGTTTCCTGCAGATGTTTGCCACCAGGCAAAGCGCTGTTTCATCGATCTTATCGGGGTGATCCTGGGGGGATGCAAACAGCCCTTGAGCAAGATTCTCATCGAGATGATCCCCGAATTTGACGGCAAACACCAGTCGACCGTCCTGGGATGGGGACTGAAAACCAATGTGATGAACGCGGCCCTTCTTAATGGAAGCATGGCCCATGCCCTGGATTACGATGACGTGCATCTCGGGGCACATGGCCATCCCAGCGCCCCGCTGATTCCGGCGATCCTGGCATTGGGGGAATGGAAAAAAGTATCCGGTGCGGCCGCTATGGAAGCATTCGTTCTCGGCTATGAAGTGGAGACGAGAATCGGCGTCGGCATCGGCTTCGGCCATTATGAGAGGGGATGGCACAGCACATCCACTTTTGGCCGTTTTGGCGCGGCCGTGGCGGCGGGGAAGCTCTTGGGGCTGTCTCTCGATCAAATGCTTTGTGCCATGGGATTGGCGGGGACCCAAGCGTCCGGCGTGCGTCTGGTGTTCGGAACGATGACAAAACCTTTTCATGCCGGAAAAAGTGCTTCGGACGGGGTGATGTCGGCTCTGATGGCGGAGAGGGACTTCACATGCGCCCGCAATATCCTTGAAGGAAAAAAAGGATATGTCGAGGCTTTGGGGGAGGGCGCAAGTCTCGACCGGATGGTGCGGGGTCTTGGAAAGGAATACGAAATCCTCAACAATACTTTCAAGATCAACGCGTCCTGTCTGCTGACGCACCCCATCATCGACGCCGTCAGGGAACTGAGAGAACGGCATGATCTCAGAGCGGAACAAGTCTCTGAAATTTCATGCGAAGTGTCGAAGCTGTGCATGGACACAGCAGGGAATGAACATCCGCAGACCGGTTTGGCAGGGAAATTCAGCACGCATTTCTGTGCGGCGCTGGCGCTCGCCGAAGGATTTGCCGGTGAAGAGATGTTCACGGATGCCAAGGTCCTCCACCCCGGCATGGTCGAACTGCTGAAAAAGGTAAGAGTGAAGATCACGTCCGAATTGAAGGAGACGGAAGCCAAGGCTTGCATCACGGCGCTGAACGGGGAAAAATATTCGACCTTCGTACATTATCCCAAAGGGGATCCGCGAAACCCGCTCAGTGATAAAGAACTGGAGGAAAAATTCAGATCTCTGGCGTCCGTCGCTCTTCCGAAGGAAAAGATGGAATCGCTGCTGAAAGCCCTTTGGGGACTGGAGAAAGCAAGGGATATCGGAAAGGTCATAAGGCTCTGTTCGTAAAAGCGGGTTTCTCTTGAGGATCAACGGCCGGGCCGGAAAAGCCTTACGAAGGAAGGATCGATATGCCAAAGCCAGGAGAATTATCCGTTTGTGTGGCGCTCGACCGGATGCGCAGAGGGGAACTGAAGGCAGAAGACCTGGTCGCGTCGTGCCTGGAGCGAATCCATCAGCGAGAGAATGCGATTCATGCGTGGGTGGAGGTCGCAGAAAAAAATGCACTTCTCGAGGCCCGTCAATGCGATGATGAATTTCGCGCCGGCAAGTGGAGAGGAGCGCTGCACGGCATTCCCATCGGCGTTAAAGACATCATCGACGTCGGGGGCATGTGGACGAGAGCCGGATGTGCCGTTTATCCTGCGCGTGTAGCGGGATCGGATGCACCTGCCGTAAGACAGGCAAGGAACGCGGGTGCCATCATTCTGGGTAAGACGGAAACCACAGCTTTTGCCAATAACGATCCGGCGATAACGAGAAATCCATGGAACACGGAACACACACCCGGTGGTTCCAGCAGCGGTTCAGGCGCCGCCGTGCCGGACCAGATGTGTCTTGCCGCGTTAGGAACGCAGACGGGAGGATCCGTGCTGAGGCCCTCTGCTTACAACGGAATCGTTGGTTTCAAACCGACCTATGCGGCCGTCAGCTTGGACGGCGTTATTCCCGTGTCCTGGACATTGGATCATCTTGGAACGTTATGCCGCAACGTTGAAGATACGGCGCTTCTATTCTCCGTCATCAAGGACGCAAATCCACAGCCCTTTGCCCGCATGCCGGTCGGCTGTGATCCAGGAGACGACCGACCTTTGCGGAAGCCATTCCGCTTCGGATATTTCCGGAGTTTTGTCGAAAAAGAGGCGGATTCGTCCGTCAGGAATCACTTTGAATCATTACTCGGCAAGATCCAGCAAGCCGGTGCCAATGTTATGGATATTGAATTCTTGGATTCTTTGACACGAGCTGCAAAAGCCCACCGTATCATCATGGACGCCGAAATGGCTTCCTATCACCGCGAATTTTTCGAGAAGAACCGTGAAGGCTATCCACCCAACATCAAGGCGCGCATTGAAAAGGGCATGACGACCCCCGGCCACCAGTATATTGACGCAATTCGACAGAGAATTGCATTCCAGACCGAATTGTCAACGGTGTTGTCGGAAGTGGACGCCGTACTGCTTCCTACGGCTCCATCTACTGCGCCTAAGGGTCTTGCGTCGACGGGATCGCCGGTATTTTGTGTACCCTGGAGCATTGCGGGGTATCCTTCCATCACACTCCCTTCAGGATTAGACGATCAAAATCTCCCCTTGGCAATCCAGATCGGGGCGGGGCCTTTGCAGGAGAAGAAGCTGCTGTCCCTGGCGTCGTGGTGCGAGGCGTTGCTGCCCTTTGCCTTCAGCCCGACCGCTTGAAACATGCCGGATCGTTGTCAAGAAGGTCAATAGATGATTTCCAGAATGAAAAAGGGCTCATTGCGCAGATGAGCCCTTTTTTCGTTAAAGCCTTTGCAGAGTCCCCGCAGCCTGCAGCGGGGAATTCACTTTCCAAAAGAGGATGCCCTCTTCCGGATCGGATTGCTTCCATCCCAGTTTCGCGAGGCCTCGGCGATGATCCTGAAGGATTCGCCTTTCGGGCCGCTGATCTCGGAAAGCTCCACGATGCTTCCCGGGTGGTTCTCGTTGAGGAAGTAGACAAATCGGCAGTCCGGTCCATGGGCCCAGCCTTCCTGCCCGGCCTCGTACCCTGCCGCTGTGAGGCGTTCCATGTCGGCGTCAAAAGTCTTCGTCCAATAGGCGACATGTTGAAGCCCCTCGTTCCCCGCCCGGAGAAAATCGAGATACATGGAGGGGGCGTCGTTGTGCTGTTGAATCAGTTCAATCTGCAGGGGCCCAGAATTGGCCAGCGCGCTGCTCATCTCAATCGGGGATAGTTTTCCCCGGTACTTGACGTGTTGCTGTTTAACCCGCTCGGAATAGTAAAAAGGGCCAACCCCGAGAACTTCTATCCAATAACGCATGGCGGATTCGATGTCCCGCACCACATACCCAATTTGTCGGATTTCCCCGAAAATGCGGCTCACGCTCTATCCCTCCCTCAAGGCAATATTCTTCTCGAGATTTCCTGTTCCCTCGTGGCGGTTTCCTGGAGGATTTCCGGTGTGTCCAGTACTGAGCCAAAAGGCCCTTCTTGATTTTGTTTTACCGAACTCCTATTACAACAAGAGGCTGTCGCGAGCAAGAAATACTTGACATTGAATACGGGATTCTATACTTTTTCAGCGATTGATCGAAATGCGGGATTTTGGTTTTCAAAAGTATTTTAGCCTGATATCGGCACTCCAAACTGAACCACGGATCACAGGATGTCTGAGAAACGTATTCATCGGATCAAAGGAGAAAAAAGATGAGGCTGAAGAATAAAGTGGCAATTGTTGTGGGCGGCGGTCAGATACCGGGAGAAACAACCGGGAATGGTCGGGCAACGGCGATTGTGTTCGCACGGGAAGGTGCGAAGGTGCTGGTCGTTGATCGTGACCTCAGCTCTGCGCAGGATACCGTATCGATGATCGTCAAGGAAGGCGGGACAGCCAAGGCCGCAGCTGCCGATGTGACCGATGAGACATCGCTGCAGAAGATGGTTGCCGACTGCGTCGCTGCATGGGGCCGCATCGACGTCCTGCACAACAATGTGGGCTTCAGCCTTGCCGGAGGAGATGCCGTCATCGAGGACATCACAAGCGAGGCATTCGACCGCATTATGCGGGTCAATCTCCGCGGAATGGTCATGACCTGCAAGCATGTCGTTCCGATCATGAGGAAGCAGCGCAACGGCGTCATCATCAGCATTTCCTCGCACGCAGTCCTCATTTCCTACCCCTATGTCGCCTATAAGACATCGAAAGCAGGCGTTATCGCCATGACGGAGCAGCTGGCCTATATGAATGCGGAATACGGCATCCGCGCAAACGTCATTTTGCCTGGTCTGATGAATACGCCCATGGCTATCGAGTCCCGCGTCAAAGCGTTGGGGAAAAGCCGCGAAGAAGTTGTCGCCGAACGAGACGCCCAAGTTCCCGGCGGCAAAATGGGCACGGCGTGGGACGTGGCATATGCGGCCCTGTTTCTCGCGTCCGACGAGGCCAAGTTCATCTCCGGCGTCTCACTCCCCGTTGACGGCGGCGCCTCCGTGCGGCGAGGTTAGGCACGGACGAGAACGCCAATACGGTGCTGCCTGTTATCAGCGCTCCGCTTGGCCATCGATTGAACGAGATTTACGGGGTTTGAAAAAAAAAGGGGTTCCATTCGCAAGTGCCGGAACCCCTTTTTTATTTCTGGTGGGCCGTGCGGGATTCGAACCCGCGACCAACGGATTAAAAATCCAGGAAGCCATGAATAATTACAGCTACTTGAAAAATCTAATTTTCACTATATGTACATAACAATATATTTTTACAGAATATTATTTTGCCTACACAGGAAAGGTCCGCACCGTGGCTCGGTTTTGAGACTGTCGGCGATCAAATATGACGCCTCTTGCATGTTCTGAACGATATGGATATAGGTAAAATAAGGACCTAGGCCACAGATCTTGCGTTCTTCCTGTACGGTTAGCGATTTTCAAAGATATACATTCTTTCAGTCTGTATTCATTCATGTTTTTCGATTGACTCACAATCTTTTCCTGCCTATACTCGCCACTGCAAAAGGCGATATTCTATCAATTTAGTAGGATTGCTGATTATCGATTGAGATCATCGTGATAAGCCCTATCAGGGCCGGTGTTGAAATTCCTTCATGCATCCGCAAAAGGGTCTTCAAACCTGAGAGGTTGAGAATTTATGGAACCTTATCAGCAACCAACAGATCAACTCATGGCGCAGTGGCGGACCTCGCCCCAGGGCCTTGCTTCGGCGACGGTTGCCGAACGCCGCCGGCAATACGGACCAAACGAATTGGTCGTAAAGGAGAAAAAATCACCCTTCCTGATGTTCCTCGCCCAGTTCAAGGACGTCCTGATCCTGATTCTCATCGCGGCCGCCGTCTTGGCCGGGTTCGTCGGTGATCTAGTCGATACGATCGCCATTCTTGTGATCGTGGTGATCAATGCGGTTGTCGGTTTCATCCAGGAGTATCGTGCCGAAAAAGCGATGGAGGCCCTCAAAAAGATGGCCGCGCCCACGGCGACGGTGCTTCGGGACGGTGTTCCGGGAACCGTTCCCGCTTCTGAACTGGTTCCTGGCGATCTGGTCGTCCTTGAGGCGGGGCGCGTGGTGCCGGCGGACCTGCGGATCATCCAGGCTGCGCACCTGAAGATCGAGGAGGCCGCTCTCACCGGCGAATCGGTCCCGGTGGAAAAGATCGTGGACGCCCTGCCGGAGGAGGGTCTCTCCCTGGGCGATCGAAAAAACATGGCCTACAAAGGAACCTTCGTGACTTACGGCCGGGGAATGGGCGTGGTCGCGGCGATCGGCATGGCGACGGAGTTCGGTAAAATCGCCGCCATGCTTCAGGACGAGGAGGAGGTCAAGACGCCTCTCCAGAAACGTCTGGCGATCTTTGGCCGCAAACTCGCCTTGGCGGTCCTGGCGGTTTGCGTTATCGTGCTGGGAATCGGTCTGCTGCGCGGTGAGCCGCCTTTGCTGATGATTATGGTCGCCATTTCGCTCGCCGTCGCGGCGATCCCGGAGGCGCTGCCCGCGGTGATCACGATTTCCCTGGCCCTAGGGGCCAAGAAACTGATTAATCTGCAGGCCCTGATCCGCAAGCTGCCCGCCGTGGAGACCCTCGGTTCGGTGACCTATATCTGCTCAGACAAGACGGGAACGCTGACGCAAAACCGGATGTCGGTGACGGAGCTGTATTACGGAGGAAGGCTGCTTCACGCCTCTGACTTTTCCGCCCCGGATCCGTCCGGCCAAGCCGCGGAACATACCGGGACCCTCCTGATGATGGCCCTGGCGCTGAGCAACGACGCTGAAAGAGCAAGCGACGGCCAGACGATCGGCGACCCGACGGAAGCCGCATTGTTTCATGTCGCACGGCAGCACGGCTTCGACAAGAAGGTCCTGGAGACGAGGCACCGGCGCGTAGCGGAGATTCCCTTCGATTCCGAACGAAAGTGCATGACCACCTTCCATGTCTGGGAAGGCGGCGTGATCTCCTTTACCAAAGGGGCGTTGGATGTCCTTATGGAAAAGGCGGCCCGACAGATCGGCCCGGAGGGTGCTGAGGCTCTGGATGTCGCCAAGATCCAGCAGATCCATGAACGGATGGCGGCGGACGGTTTGAGGGTGTTGGCTGTCGCCATGCGGCGCTGGGAAGCGCTTCCAACCGAGATCTCTCCCGAACAGTCGGAAACGGATCTTGCCCTCCTGGGGCTTGTGGGAATGATCGATCCTCCGCGGGAAGAGGCCGCGCTGGCTGTTTCTCTGTGCATGAAAGCGGGAATCAGGCCGGTTATGATCACGGGCGATCATCCGATCACGGCACGGGCGATCGCCGCAAAGCTGGGCATCCTCGACAACGATCCGCAGGCGATCATCACCGGGAAGGAACTTGCGACCCTGTCCCTGGAGGCGTTCGAAGAGAAGGTCGAGCACATCCGGGTCTACGCCCGCGTTGCCCCGGAACAGAAACTCAAGATCGTCCGGGCGCTCCAGGATCGGGGGCAGTTCGTCGCGATGACCGGCGACGGGGTGAACGATGCTCCGGCGCTCAAACGCGCTGACATCGGCATAGCCATGGGGATCACGGGTACGGATGTCTCCAAGGAGGCGGCGCACATGATCCTCCTGGACGACAATTTCGCCACCATCGTCAACGCCGTTAAAGAGGGGAGGAAGATCTACGATAATATTCGGAAGTTTATCAAGTACCTCTTGACGACCAACTCCGGCGAGATATGGACCCTCTTTCTGGCGCCGCTCGTGGGCCTGCCGATCCCGCTATTGCCGATTCACTTGCTCTGGATCAACCTCGTCACGGACGGCCTTCCCGCCCTGGCCCTCTCCGCGGAACCGGCGGAAGGTGACGTCATGAGCCGTCCTCCCCGCCATCCCCGGGAGAGTGTCTTTGCCGGCGGCTTAGGGGCGCATGCAATCTGGGTCGGTCTGCTGATGGCGGGGATGGTTCTCTTGGTCCAGTGCTGGTCCATCACCGGCGGGAATTCTCACTGGCAGACAATGGTCTTTACGGTACTCTGCCTCACCCAACTCGGCCACGTCCTGGCGATCCGCTCGGAAAAACAATCGCTCTTCACGATTGGGCTTCTTTCCAACAAGTATCTTATGGGGGCGATCGCGTTGACCTTCCTTCTGCAGATGGCCACACTCTACGTGCCCATGCTCAACCCCATCTTCAAGACCGTGCCGCTGACATTGGGTGAATTGTTCTTCTGCATCGCCTGGTCAGCTTTGGTCTTCGTGGCAGTGGAGATTGAAAAGGCGATCAAACGCCGCCGCTCGTAAGCAGAAGTGATCTTCAAAAAACCTGACAAATGATGGTTGCTCTGCCGGATAAATAATTGAGAATGATTCTGGAAAATGACGATGGAAAAAATCTCCTATCCTATTCAAGGATTGTCATCTCCTGTCTGCTCTGAAACAGTGTTCAAGATGTTTCTGGCTAAAGGGTGAATCACACGCGTAATGATCCTGATGCTTTTTTGTGACGGTATTCCGTTTTCAACAGCGATAGACAATAGATCTGGCATCACTATCGTAGACTATAAACAGTAATTGTCAGAGTTGATTACATTCTATCTCTGAGGACTTGTAGGTGACGAAGAGAGAAGTACGCATCAACCTGTTGACCCGCCCGATATTTGCACCTCCGTTATCCAACCTTCGGTCCCAAAAACTCAGAGGGCCATGTTTTTTGCCCAATCCTATGGTGTTATCGGCATGTCTGTCAGGGGAACCGACGGCCTTCGGATTTTAATCCGATGTTCGACGAATGTGGATGAAAAAAATAGCACCATGAAATTCTTAACGATTTGATTTAATTGGCATACACTGAATGAATCGAAGCATGCGCCTGCGCATTCGTAGGCAAACGTAGGCAACTCAATAGAAAGGGGTTAGGTGAAATCACCTAACCCCTTGATTTTGGTGGGCCGTGCGGGATTCGAACCCGCGACCAACGGATTAAAAGTCCGTTTCTGCGCCTAATAAAAACAATCACTTACAACATTTTGTGCGGTTTTTGTGTTGAGTGCCCCTCAAGGAGGTTTCGCTGTGCAGCTTGAAATCGAGTCTGGAGTTTTGCGTATTCGAACCGCTTATGCGGACAAGGACAGATGCGCGGCAGTGCCTGGAGGTCGATGGGCGCCGTCGAAAAAAGCATGGGAATATCTCCTGTCGCCGGCGACCGCCGCGGCGGTGATCGAGACATTCGGTAGCAAGGTTCCCAGTGACAAGATTCCCTTGCTCCGGGAAATGAACGGTCGGTTCATCCGGGCAAAGATGTTCCGCGAAGGATCGGTCGAACCCCTCGTTCCTCGAGGCGTCAAACAGCCTTGGGATCACCAGAAGGTCGCCTACAGCATCGTCCGTGAAATCTTCGATTTCGATCATCAGTACGGCGGCGGGTCGCTCATGGCCCTCGACATGGGAACGGGCAAAAGTCGCGTCGGCGTCGACATCGTCACGAACCACGCCGATCACATCCGCAAAACTCTCATTGTCTGCCCTCATTCGGTCATCGACGTCTGGCCCAAGGAATTCGCAAAGCACGCGCTCCCACAGGACCTGCGGAACATCCTGATCGCCCCGATCACGATGAAGCATAACCTCGAAAAGAAAACGCGGTATGCCCACCAGATGCTTCAACAGGCCGAGGCTCTCAAAAGGCAGTTTGTCTGCGTCATCAATTACGAGTCGGCATGGCGGGAGCCGTTCGCGAGCTGGTCGCAGGAGATGGGCTTCGATCTGGTTATCGGAGATGAACTCCATCGGGTCAAGGCGGCCAGCGGCAGGGCGTCGAAGTATTTCGCCCGGCTCGCCTATCACACCAGATACCGCCTGGGGCTTACGGGCACCCCGCTTCCCCATTCAGTACTCGACATCTACGGCCAGTACCGGCACCTGGATCCCGGGATCTTCGGAACCTCCTATACAAAATTTCGCAGCGATTATGCCGTCATGGGCGGTTTTCAGAATCATCAGGTCATGTCTTTTAAGAATCTCGATCGGCTGCACGACAAGATGTACCTGATCGCCTACCGGGTCATGTCCGACGATGTGTTCGATCTGCCGGACAAGATCGACGTCGAACGGAACGCGGATCTGAATACCGAAGAGGCTCGCATTTACACGGAAATGAACGAGCAGTTCTGCGTCGAGGTCGACAAGAATCTGGTCACGGCCGACAACGCGCTCGTCAAACTGCTCCGGCTCCAGGAGATCACATCGGGTTTCATCGACGGCCAGCCGATCGGCACATCGAAGGCGGCATTGCTCTCTGACGTCCTCGAGGATCTTGCCGTCAAGGAACCGATCGTCATCTTCGCGCGGTTCACGAACGACCTCAAAAAGATCCACGAAGTCGCTGAGTCCCAGGGCCGCCGGTATGCCGAATTGTCGGGCCATGCGAACGATCTCGCAAAGTGGCAGGACGGCAACGCCGACGTTCTCGGCGTCCAGATCAAATCAGGCCGCGAGGGCGTCGATTTCACCCGCGCCCGATACTGCATCTACTACAGCCTCGGCTTCTCTCTCGGCGATTACAACCAGTCCCGCAAGAGGATCCATCGTCCCGGCCAGACGCGGAACTGCACCTATATCCATCTCGTCATGAACAAGACCGTGGACGAAAAGGTCATCAAGGCGCTCGAAAAACGGGAGGAAGTGGTTTCCTCCGTACTGCAGCAATACAGAGAGGAGGTCGAAAGTGGCGAAAAAAGATCAGGAAGCCGGGAATAAGGTGGCGCCGTCGAAGGAGTTTACGGGGCCGTACTGGGATGAAATCGGTCAGGCGATCGCCGGCATGTGCAACGACCAGAGCAAGGAATTCGAGCATGCGTGGCTCAAGGGCACGAAACTCAAGATCGGGTTCTCGGTCACGATCGGCGACGGGCGGCCGGTAGAAACCAAGATCAAGATGAATTGCACGGCGAAGAAGATTTCCGAAGAGACGATTCTCCATGGCGGCGCAAAGTCCGGGCCCACCGAAAAAACGGCCGAGCTTTTCCCGGCGGGATCTCCGGAAGCCGAAGGCGCGTCGGAAGCAGCAAGCACAAGTTAATTTCTTCTGCTTTTTCGACGGAATTTTCACACAGGAGGTAGTCATGAAGTCAGCCACAGCAGAAGCAACGTGCGAGATGCAGGATCCGCCGGAATGCAATGTTCCATCCAACGCCTTCAACCACATGGAGTCGAAACAGCTTTTCAAGAGGGCGATCGATCTCAGCAAGAGAAAGAAAGAGCTCGAGGATGAAATCGACCAGGTGAAGGCCGACCTGGATGATGTGAAAAAGCGCATTCAGGACATCTTCCTTCAGATGGGCGTGTCATCGGTCAAGGCGGAAGGCCGGACACTCTATACCCACAGGAGCATCTTCGCCGGGGCAGGGGAGGGCGCCACGAACCTTCAGATCAGCAAGGCCCTCGAGAAGCTCTCGCTCGAAAACTACGTCACGTTCAACCACCAGTCCCTGTCCGCCTACGTCCGGGAAATCGCAAAGGAGAACCCCGAGTTCGTCGACAAGGACGGCAACATCACGGCCACATCGGAGCAGATCCTCGCGGCATTACCGAAGCCCTTGAACACATTGCTCAAGGTTTCGGAGAAGTTCGACATCAAAATTCGCAAGTAGGAGGTAGTAAGCATGGCACCAAAAGCAAAGGGAAATACCGAGGAAAGGGGGCTCACGGTCCTCGAGAGCGGGCAGTTGGTGGAGTACAAGCTGTTTGATCAGTCGGCTGCCGCGCTCATCAAGGAGAACATGGGCAATCAGCAGCTTGGGCCCAACGACCTCAGCCGCGTCAAGATCCCGCCCGCCGGCGGTCTGGCCTGGGAACTGCCGTCGATCGGCGAGCCGGAAATGGCCAAGGAGTTTCAGGGCATCCTTCTCGGCCATCGGCTCACGCGGGTCTACTGGGAGAAGGAGTACACGGGCGAGCGCGTCCCGCCTGATTGCGTCTCCCTGAACAATGCCATCGGGCGCGGCCGGCCCGGAGGCGAGTGCGCTGAGTGCCCGATGTCGCAGTGGGGCAGCGATCCCAAGGGCGGCGGCGGTCAGGCCTGCAAGCAGGTCCAGGTTCTGTTCATCCTGAAACCCGGCGATCTTCTGCCGATCATCGTTCCCTTGCCGCCGACGTCGGTCGGGCCCTTCAAGAAGTTCCTCACGCTGATGACGATGCAGGGTTATCCCTATTATTCCTGCGTCCTGAACTTTCGGCTCCAGTCCGCGCAGAACAAGGGTGGCATCAAGTATTCGATGATCGCTCCGACCATCGACGCGAAATTGCCCACGGATTCGCTCGGCCAGGTCAAGGAGTTCATCGCGAACTTTCAGGAAGCGTTCAACAAGGTGACGGTCGAGGCTGCGGAAGTTTCGGCAAATTGAGGCGCATGAGAGGAGGGAACGATCCCTCCTCTCATTCTTAAAATGAGGAAGCCATGGACGCATACGCGGAACAGTTTCTCTCTGTCCTTCTCCACGACAAGCCGCCCGAGCAGTACATCCTCTTGTGGGAAAACTATGCCAAGAGCAAGGACGACAAGGCGCCCAAGGTATCGCTGTGGTTCCAAGGCTGCAGCGAAGCGGTCAAGCATGTCTACAACGGCGGCTCCAAGTGCAATCTCTATGTCGGCTGCGGCCTCAGCGCCAGGGATCTCGGTCAGCACAGGCGCGCGAGGGCGAACGAAGTCTCGGGCATCCCCGGCTTATGGCTCGACTGCGATCTCGATGGTCCCGCCCATGAAAAGCCCAACCTTCCCAAGACCCGCGGCGAGATCGACAAACTCATCGCGTCCTTTCCCTTGAAGCCGACGATCATCGTCAATTCAGGGCACGGCTTTCAATACTGGTGGGTATTCGACAAGTTCTGGCTCTTTGGTTCCGAAGAGGATCGGCAGAAGGCGGCGACGCTCGCCTCACGATTCATGTCCTACATGAGAGCAACCGCCCACTCGTTCGGGTTCGATGTCGACATGGTTCACGATCTTTCGCGCGTCATGAGGATTCCCGGGGGCATCAATCATAAGCCTCCTGTGGCTCCCGTCACGATCGAGTCCATCAACGATCAATACTATTCCGTGCAGACCATCGAGGCGATCGTCGATCAGTGCATCCAGAAGATCGAGCCGGGACTCCTGGAGCAGAAAGGTGCACGGCCCGCCACTGTCATTCCGGCAACCGGCAATGTTCCGTTCACGCTCAATTCGGATGCTCAGCCGCCACCGGACAAGTTCGATGTCCTTGCGACAAACAACGAAAACTTTCTGACTTCATGGAACAAACAGCGCCGGGATTTCAAGGATCAGTCCGCATCTTCTTACGATATGTCGCTGGCTACCATGGCCTTCACGGCGAACTGGACCATCCAGGAAGTCGTCGATCTGCTGATTGCGTTCCGCAGGGAACACAATTTCGATCTCAAGCTGCGCCAGGATTACTACCTCCGCACGGTCAATGTCGCGATGCAGGGCGTGAAGAAAGACGCAGCCCTGGAATCGCTGTCATACCTGGCCCACACAAAGCCGTCGTCGCCGGCCGATCACAAGGAACGCGTCAAGCAGGCGGTCGACAGTCTTTCTCAGATCATCGGAATTCGGATCATCCGAATCCTCAAGTACACCGTCGATCCCCCTGAATATCGGCTCATCGGGCAGAAGACCGACAGCTTTGACGGAGAGATTCACATCGGCCCCATTCAGCATCTCATCGAACAGCACTATTTCCGGCGCAAGATCGCCGACGCAACCGGAATCTTCATGCGATCTGTCCACAAGGACCGGTGGCCCGACGTCGCCCAAGCGCTCCTGAATGCCTGTGAGATCGAATCGACAGGCGCCGAGTCGAGCAACAAGGGGCTCGTCGGATCGTGGCTCACCATGTACCTGCAGCACAACGAACCGATGTACGATCCGCAAACAGCCGTCGTCGCGCACCGTCCTTTCTTCATGAAAAACAGCTTCTTCCTGTTCGGCATCGAGTTCCGGAAATACGTCAACCAGTTCTGCCGGGACAATGTCGCGCAGAAGGGGCTCGGCATTCTCCTGCGGGAATACGGCTTTGTGCCAAGACAGATGAATTTCAAGTCCGACACGAAATATATCTCCCGTTACCTGTGGGAGATGCCGATCGGCGCGGACACGACTATCGACAGTTCGATCGATCATGCCCTGCTCGGCGAAGCAAATCGACAACGAGAAGAGGCTCAGCGGATCAAAGATGAAGAATGAACCAGCAAAGAAGAAGAGTTCGATGCTTTCTGACATTGCGATTCTCGTCGTCCTGATCGTTCCGTTCCTGCCGCCGGCACATTTTGCGTATCAGGAAATCCGGAATGAGCTCGCCTATCGCGCCGCCACAGAGGGGCGTTACGAACCTTACACAAGGGCCCAATACTACGCGCTCCTTGAGTATCACGGCCTTCTCGGGGATGTGGCGGTGATCGAGGTCAGGAGCGACGGCACACGGCACTTCAAGCGGAACGGCCGGTGGTGCAGATTCGACAGGAGCATTCAATGAGACTCGAAAATAAAATGAAAGGGGAAAGTGAGGGCCAAAGATCATGAGAGAAATTCGTATCTTTGGCCCTCCTTGACCAGGAACAGGCAAAACGACGTACCTGTCCCGTCAGGTCGAGGCGGCCGTCGAGAAGCATGGAAGCGACAACGTCATGGTCGCGAGCTTCACAAGAACCGCGGCCGCGGAACTCAATAGAAGAAAGCTCCCGATTCCAAGAGAGAACATCGGCACGCTGCATAGCCTCTGCTACCGCGCCCTGGATCGTCCTGAAATCGCGGAGACGCACATCAATGAGTTTAACGAAGCGAATCCGGGCTACGATCTCACGCCGGCCGAAACAGGCAAGATGGATGAGATGGCGGTCGACGCCCAGTTCGGATCGGACGGCGATGCTCTGCTCCAGGACTACAACCTTCTGAGGGCGCGGATGGAGCCGTTGGAATATCTCAGCAAGGATCTCCTGACATTCATCAAGGCGTGGGAACGCTGGAAGATGCTCAGCAACTATATCGATTTCACCGACATGATCGCCTTCACGCTTCAGGAAAGGAAGCCGGCTCCGGGAAACCCGAAGATCGGTATTTACGATGAGTGTTTTCCCGAATATGTCACGGTAACCATGGATGATGGTTCTCAGGTAAATATTGGTGAAATTGTTGAGAAACGTATATCAGGATCAGTACTGTCACTGAATCATGATACTGGCCATATTGAATCCAAACGAATTACGGGATGGCGCAAAGTTCCTTTGCGAAATCGACAAATTTTACGACACGGTCCACTTGAGGGGACGGAAGATCATCCTATTTTTACGCAATATGGCTACATTTCGCTCAAGAACTGTATTGACATGGGTACCGTTGTAATATGGTTGAATCATGAAAAATTACAGCAACAACGAAACTCTGACGGCAATGGAAAGATCGATTGTAATCGGGTCACTTCTTGGCGACGGTTCGATAAACAAAAATCCGGGTCCGAGGGGAAACGCACGCGTGAGATTCTGCCAAGGAGTAGAACAATCGGCATATCTGGAATGGAAGTATTGCCAGTTGAAGAGATGGGTGCTATCTCCACCGACAGCACCATATCCGACAGGTTACGACGGAATGGTCAGCGCATTCTCAACCATAAGCCATCCAGTGTTCACAGAGTTGTGGCATCTGATTTATCCCGTGCATCGCAAAAAGAAACAGAAGCGTATTCTGGATGCATTAATAGAACAACTGGACGATCTCGCTTTGGCTGTCTGGTTTATGGACGATGGTGGATCTCAAAAATATATGGCCAAATTAAGCACCTACTCGTTTCTTCCGCAAGATTTGTTACGCGTAACTTCTTTTCTCTGTCAGCGAGAAATGTTTTGTCGTGTATATCAGGATGGGAACAAGGGACCGATCATATTGTTCACTTCAGGAGGCGCCAAGAACCTCATGGATGTAATCGCTCCTTTAATGCATCCAATCTTTGCTTACAAGAGCGATCTTTCGGCCAACAAAGGCGGGAAATTACATCCGAATCTGCCAAAGATATTTGGCAAGAAGAAGGAAAGTATTTGTCCATATTGCGGGGAACATTTTGTCGCAAAAAAGTCGCAGACAATATGCGGAAAGAGGAAGTGCTATCGTGCCAACATGAACAAATTGCAGAAAGCTTGGAGACGGAAGCACCAGCGAATGGAAACCGTCAGGGGGATTTGTGTCATTTGTGGAAAACCTTTTCAGGCGGAACGTATCGAGCTAAGCATTCAACCAGCCAAAAGACATTATCCAAAAACATGCAGCCGCCAATGTCGGGCAATTCTGATACAAAAGAGACGACATGGGTTTACTGTATAGACATCGAAGACAATCATAATTTCTTTGCAAACAATATCCTCGTACATAATTGTCAAGATTTCAATGCTTTAGAGATGTCTCTCGTCCGGCACTGGTGCCAGTTCCAGGAAACCACAATTCTCGCAGGAGACGACGATCAGAACTTATATGAATTCTGTGGGTCAACGCCGGATGCTTTCCTGAAGCCGGATATTCCTGCCGAGAACAAACGGGTCTTGCAGCAGTCGTGGCGGTTGCCTCGCCTGATTCAGGAGTACGCGACGACCTGGATCAAGCAGATCAAGAACCGGGAAATCAAGGAGTACAAGCCCCGGGACTGCGAAGGAGAGATCATCCGCATGCTCGACGCGACGTACCGTGCTCCGCAATACCTGATCGGCGCGGCGGAAGAGTATGCGGCAAAAGGCAAGTCCGTGATGATCCTGACCACGTGCGGCTACATGCTCAATAACATCAAAAAGGAGCTCAGACAAAATGCACTCCCCTTTTTCAATCCGTTCCGACAGACCCGAGGTGACTGGAATCCGTTGGGCTCGTTCACAAAGTCGAAGAATCGCCATAGCAGCCGAGACCGAATTCTTGCTTTCTTTAATTCGGGAACTCGAATCGATGGCAAGGACTACTGGTCTATCGAGGATCTCGCACTCTGGAGCGATATCGTCAAATCCAACGGGGTGTTCCAACGGGGCGCAAAGGAAAGAATCGATATTGCGGCAGAGGGCTTCTGCGATCCGATCGTATCCCTGCCGGAATGGTACAAAAGCATCTTTCAGGAATTTGCCCTTGAGAACGCGCTCACGCGTAACGTCGCATGGTTCAAGGAAAATATCGTTAAATCTAAGCAGGCGGTGGCGGACTTTCCGCTGCAAATAATCCGAAAGCGCGGAATCGAGGCGCTGCGGGAGCCGCCGAAGATCATCATCTCGACGATTCATGGAGTGAAGGGGGGAGAAGCGGAAGTCGTCATACTTTGTCCGGATCTTTCCTATTCGGCGTTCGAGCAATACCAGAGATCGGGGATCAGCAAGGAGAGCGTCATCCGGACCATGTACGTCGGCATGACGAGGGCGAGGGAGTCATTGATTCTATGTCAACCATCAGGAGAATTTACGGCGCGATTAAACTGAGGAGGAAGCCATGCCCGAGTTCAATTTTGACAAGGCACGGAGCAAGCCGGGGGCGCTTGAGAGTTCGATCAAGGCGAAGATCCTCGCCTATCTTAACTCGCTGCCCCAAACCAAGATGCAGATCCGTCACCAAAGCGGATTCAACAAGAAGGGCGATCCGGACATCACAGGCTGCATCCAGGGACGGCATGCGGAGATCGAGATCAAGAAACCGAAGAAGCGATGCACCAAGCTCCAAGCCAGACGGCTGCAGGAATGGATAGAGGTCGGCGCGATCGCAGGACGCGCGACCTCTGTGGACGACGTCAAGGCCATTCTCAGAATCTATGGAGTTCAAACATGAAGATCACGGCGCATGATCTTGAGGGACTGGACGCGATCGAGCAGAAGGTACTTCGACTACGGCACAGGATCGAAGAACAAGGCACAGGAAGGAAGGGAAGCCGAGATGCCAAAGAAGCGAAGAAGAAAGTACGTTAAGAAAGTGTTCCGTCCGAAGCCCTGTGGATGGAAGGAGTGCGGGATCGTCTTCACGCCGCAGCGCAAGTGGCAAAGGTTCCATTCCGATTCGTGCCGTGGCAAGGCATGGAGCGATGAGCATCCGCGAACAGGACACCAGGAAAGATTGAACCAGCCGATACGGATCGAGGGGGAGTAGACACCATGGAAGTCGACAAATTCATGCAGCTCGCGGAAAAGAGGATCGGAGCATGCCGGTTGCTGTTGGCCGGTTCGAAGAACGAGGAGTACACGCGCGACGGCGACAAGTTCCACAATTTCAGGGTCGCCGCGGCGCTCGACGGCGAGACGCCCGAGCAAGCCCTGTGGGGCATGTGGAAAAAGCACATCGTTTCCGTAAGGGACATGGTGCACGACATCGAGGCCGGCCGGATTCCCACAGAAAAAACGATCGACGACAAGATGACGGACATGATCAACTACACGCTGCTCATGGAGGGGTTGATCGAGGAACGGCGCAAGGAAAAAGGAGATGCATGATGGTAACACCGGTCATGGCAAAGAAATGGCTCGATGAAAACAATATCCATGATCGCCACATCTCCTAAGCGCATGTCGAATCACTCACGACAGACATCTCCTTAATCGGAGAAGTTCCCTTTGTCTGATGATTGTTTATTGAAGTGAATGAGCGGGGACGCTTTGATTTTGTGGCAGACTTGAACCCGAAATGCTCAGCCTGAAAAGCATCGCCGGTTATCTCTGCCACCTACAAGTCTAAGTTGTTTAATATACGGAAAAAGTGAGAAATACAGATCGAATCTCATTTCCCCGATTTTCTTCGGTTGTCTTCTTTGCATAGCATCTGGCAGTTCTTCGCGTCGGTCTTCCCTCCCTCGTGCCAAGGCTTGATGTGGTCGCCTTCCATTTCATCGAGCTCGAAGTTCTTCTTGCACTTCACGCAGATGCCCTTCTGTCTTTCGTACGCCTCCCGCTTCATGTTCGGTGAGAACGCGCGGATGTTCAGGTGTTTTTCATCTCCGTCCAGCACGTACGAGTAAATGCCCAGCTTCCGCTGCACATCCTCGTCCATCATAAACTTCGCTACCATCTTCTCCAGTTTGTCCGTGTCGAGCGTATTGTCCTTAAACTGGTTGTACAGCGGACCCCAGCCGACGCCCTTCATCTCCTTGCGGTACTTGGGAAACGTGGCTTTCACCCAAGCGATGACCCGTTGGAAATACTGCCACAGCGGCGTGGCGTTCTCGTCGTGCTGATGTTGTCCCATGTATTCTTCGATCGAATCCAGTCCCCCGGCCTGGGTGTGCCAGCTGACCGCGGTTTCGAGATAATCCTGCCGGATCGGGATGCCCTTGAGATAATCGCCCGCAAGGCCGTACGCCGCGCAGCCGGTCTTGCTGAAATATCGCTTGGCATCCGCAGTCCACGGTCCGGCATAGACCGCGTTCCGAAGTTCCTGATCGGTGTGTTCCTCTCCAGCGATGTTGATGGTTCTGAACCAATCCAACTTTTCGCTGTCGGTGCCTGAGCAGAAATAGATCATGCAGACATAATCGAGAATCTGCTGCTGCTGATCGTCCTGAAGATTGCTGAAGTACATGCCGTCAATGGAGAAATCGCCGTTGACGTACTGGCAGATCGAAAGCGTGCGCTGCTGGCCGTCGATGACTTCGTAATTGCCGCCCTCGCGTACCGCCCAGTACATGACATTCAGCGGGAAATCCTTCCGCACGGTATCGATCACGGCGCTCCGCTGCTTATCTTTGTAGATGAATTCCCGCTGGTAGGGCGGCCGGATGTCAAGCTTGCCACCAAAAGCCCTCACACCCTCTTCGTCGCTGTCAATGAAGCCCTCGAAGAGCTGCGCGACCGTGATTTCGTGGAGTTGGATGTTCATTTCTTCCTCCGAATCAGAAGCCGCGCGTATGTCGGCTTGTAGGCGTTACCGGTCTTGATCGCCGCGCGTCGGTTCAAATCATTCGCGTTCGGCGTTTCTTCTGCCGTGTATTCTTTAGTCTTCAACCCCCATTCGTTTCCCCGGTCCGTTATCCCGAGGATCTCAAACTGGTCCGGATTATAGTTATCGAGAAACGTGATGGGGACTCCCATCGCGCCATCATAATCCGCCGGGACGCGCTTGACCCTGCTCACCTCTATGGCATCGTAGTTGTCATAGGCAGGGTACTCACTGGGGCTATACGGATTGAATAGTATTAGCTCTTCGTGCCGCTTCTTGATGTCGAGATTTGTGAACCAGGAGACATTGCGAAACTTGACGAGGCCCGTTTTGGGGTCGTAAACACCGTTCGCATACTCCTTTACCGAGAGAGTCTTGAAGTACGCGTTGCCGTTCTGGAAGCCATATCCGAGCCAAATCTTGTTTGCCTTGATAAGATTGAAGATCTCTTTGTACGTAATCGCGTTTTTACTTCCGATGATGACAAAGTTCTTCTTGTGGAGGACCAACTGCTCCACGTATTCACGGAACAGCGAGAATGGCGGGTTGGTGACGACAATATCCGCTTCCCTCAAAAGTGCGATGCACTCATCGCTGCGGAAGTCGCCATCGCCGTCAAGTGGGTGGATGCCGATTCGATTCGGCGTGGGAACGCGGCCGCCGGGGGTGCGCTCGCCTTCATAGACCAGATAGACGCCAAGCTTGTCGTCGTGCCTGCTGAAGAGGTCGGGGTCGCGGTTCTTGTAGCAGGTGGTGATGAGCTTCTTGAGCTTGAGGTCGTTGAACTTGCGCGAAAAGTACCGAAAGAAGTTGCTGACCTTGGGGTCATCGCAGTTGCACAGGACAGTCTTGCCCTCGAAGTGCTGGGTGTAGTGCTTGAGTTCCTTCTCGATGTCAGGAAGCTGGGTATAGAATTCATCCTGCTTGGCGGCCTTGGCCGCGTGCAAGCTTTGATTTAGCGCCTTCTTCGCCATTCGGCTATTCCCACATATTGTCTATGGTTCATCAGACGTCTCTCGCTTCGTGGTCTAACGCTTGGCATCACCGGTGGGAATGAAACACAGCGAAATTCCCATTCGTGTACATGACATTGTTGGAATTCTTCTGATTTTCTTAAGAAGTAACGTGGAACTATTCTTAGGTTTTGCGTGACCCTTATCATGATTTTCGACTGAAGTCCAGTATGTGAATGAGATTAATCGGCTTCCCGCTTTCAGGAAGGAGCGGAGCCTCGGAGCCAACAGAAATGTTTCTTCCTCTAAAGTGCGCCTTTCAACCAGAATTTAGTGACCGCGTACGATAACACATCCCCTCGCTTTGTATTTGAACTGAACGAGTAACGCGCATGAAAAAAGACATGTGACCGGACCTTGTCTCCACCTACAACTCCGGAATAGGAGGGCAGAGTATCTCTTGCGGATTTCGGATTGAAAGGAGCAACGGTGAGTTCACCGAGTGCATAAGCGATCCGGCTGAAAGCCTGTTGGCTGTCAATTGGGCTTCCTCGTCAACAGCCAGAAAACCAGCGCAGCTGCTAGCGAGCCTGTAAACGTTATCACCCAAGACAAGATCGATGGCCAGTTTCGGGTGAAGAAGCCAGGCAATCT
Source organism: Syntrophaceae bacterium UBA6109 (assembly GCA_002428445.1). The sequence goes on along the minus strand of DIWJ01000012.1, from coordinate 25,428 downwards.
CCCTCCTGCCAATATCACAGTATTCGGGATCAATTTCGAATGGACTCCATATAGTGAAGCCAACAAGGAATATATGATGCCGACGAAAAGTAGCCTCTTGGGCCATGTAGATATTTCTGGAATTAAAACGAGCATGATCAGGAAAATTAAGCCGTTGAGATTTAAACCGTACTTTCTATAGTTTGTAACAATCCAGTTTTGGTAATTGCGAATCTGCCTGCTGATCGACTCGGCCTTGCCTACTACCCACGATTCTTTGATACCCGACACTCTGACTGCACTGCCGTTTTTTTCAAGCAGATCGACATTGACTGTCTTATTTATGCCAGGGGCATCATCACGTTCTTGTATGAATATCTTCAGACTTCGGATCTCATCCACCTCATCCATATGAGACAGAAAATCGGAAGCGAACCTTGTCACTTCACTCCCGCGCTGCATATACGTAACTATCAGTTTTCCTTCCGAGAAATCCCTTTCAATCACTTGGAACAAGGAGGTAATATCCTTCTTAAACAACCTTACCGAGCCGACAGGGATGCTCCTATTGTAGACTTGTTCTGGTTCATTGACTTTCTTGTTCTTATCTTCATGGCTGTGGGGAAACAACTTTATAGTGCCCGCGCTTCCGATCGTAGTCTCCCATCTTCCCGCAAGACTCCCATCTTGTTTTAGGTCGACAACTATCGTCGCTTCCCCAAGACGAACCTCCTGTGCCGCCTGTCTCGGGATACCTTTAAGGCTTATTTTCCCCTCAGCAACCGATCCAGACACCTCGTATACTGCTATGCCGAATTTGTCGTCGTGAAAACGTGCGACTCCTGTCAATGAGTTATCTGCTTGAGTTAATTCAACGAAAACGTTGCCAGTATTGGTTCCGTAGATTCTACCAGCCCAGGCACCCTGCAAGTTGCTCATCGCCTACCTCATCGACTTTGCATTCCTTCTTGTTCAGCCAACAATAAATATACTGACTTTGCTTTTTCCTGTTTTCTGAATGTTATTACAACAAAAGGGATAGAAATCATCAAAAAATAAAAAGACCCCTTTCCTCGTTGTTGAAGAATGGGGCCTCTTAAGCCAGTTCATATTCCCCCCAGTATGATAATACGGGATGGAACTTTTTCAACTGCCACTCATATTTTGCGCCTTTCTATCACCATTTGCGTTTAAAATCTACTAAGTCATGAATAATTCTCAGCCTACCGACTACAGGAAGTTGTGGTTACGGCGCTCTTAGTGGCGAATCATGATGACCACATGCACGTTTCACCCCCGTTATCATTGATCAGACCCGATCAGCCAATGTGCGGATAAGTATTTGAACTCAGCGCCGTAGCCCCTATCAGAGCAAAAATGCACGTTATTGCGTTGTCCAGTAGTGGGGAGAGGTAAAGTGTTTCTATTCTCTATCGCTTTCGTACGAAAAGTCACGCAGTTGTTCTTTCCTCTTCACGTGTTGTAGCTTCTTTAATGCCTTAGCTTCAATTTGCCTTATTCTTTCACGGGTCACACCCATCATGGCCCCCACCTGTTCAAGGGTAAAAGGGCCAAAATGACATGCAACCCAAGTACAATTCAAATATGCCTCGTTCTTCAAGAACCACTCGCAGGTACTATCCGGACAGATCTCGGTGATCGGTATCCCCTTTTTCCTACACTCGTAATAAGGGCTCAACGCATTCCTCCTTCATGGTTGCTCTACAACAGGAATCCCGCTCCCCCATCCCTGCCAATGATAAAAGGGGTAAAAAAGAGCCGCCCCGCTGAAGAATGGGGCGGCTCAACGAGCATGTTCGGAGATGGTGAATGATCGGTCTATTTTACCGCGTCTTTCAGACCCTTCCCCGCCTTGAACACGGGAACCTTCTTGGCGGCTATTTTAACTTCCGCGCCTGTCTGAGGATTCCGGCCTTTGCGGGCTTTTCTCTTGCTGACTCGAAATGTGCCGAATCCTACAAGTGTAACATCATCACCTTTTTTGAGCGCTTTCTGAATTGCCGCGATCGTTGCGTCTACTGCCTGAGCCGCTTCTTTCTTGCTGCACGTAACCTTTGCCACTTCCGCAATCAATTCCGCTTTCGTCATTAACCACCTCCTGTTTTTGATTTTTGTTTTACTGCGCGAATAATGGGGCCACCTATACATTGTCGTTGACCAAACATCAATCAAAATCAAGCCGTTAAAGGATTACCCTTCGTAAGGGTAGATCTCTATCAGAACTGCAAGACCCGACACTTCAGAAAGAACATTGCGAGATTAGCCGTACCACACATTGCCTTGCTGATCTGGGAGGCTACAGCAGCAGTATCCACACGGATATCCTCGAAAATGATCGACATACCCGCACGATTTGTGTAGATTCTGCATCATTTTGTGGCTGACTTGACCGTGGGGGACTCGTATTCATGAACGGCGAGGTAAAACGGCAGGAGCGGAGAAAGAGAGATACAAAAAAGAACCTTGTTTTTCTTGAAACCAACCCGGATAGGATCCGCACGGGTCTGGTCCTTGTCGACGGGCAAACCGGCGCCATCATACAAGCCAACAAAGCGGCAATCGATCTCTTTGGAATAGGAGAGGGAGAGAACTCCCTCGAAAAGATCTGCCAGGGTCTGATCTCTCCCCGCGCACAGGCAACACAGACAGGCACGGATGGCGATCAGGCCGAAGAAGAGCCTTCCGATGAAGCCCTGGTGTCCCGGGACGGTCGGACAGTCTTCAAGTCCGTCATGCCCTGCTCCCTGGGCGGGAAACGGTATCTGTTTGTGAATCTCGTCGACGTCACGGATCCTGAGGAATTTGAGCAGGCACTCCACGAAAGCGAACAGAAGTTCCGTTCCCTCTTCGATCACAGCCCCGACGCAGTCTACTGTTTCGATCCTGACGGGAGATTCATGACCGCCAATACGCGGACCCTGTCCTTGACCGGATATTCGACGCCGGAGCTTCGCTTGAGGACCTTTGACAGCCTCATAGCCCCTGACGATCGCGAGAGGACACGGGAACATTTTCGGAAGGCTTTGCGCGGCGAACCCCAGACGTACGAAATCGAATGCCGCAAGAAAGATGGAACCCCCTTCCACGTCCAGGTCACCAACATTCCGATGATCGTAAATGGCAGGACCTACGGCGTTTACGGCATCGCCAGAGATATCACGAAAATGAAGAAGATGATGGACGTCCTGAGGGATAACGAAGAAAAATACCGGCAGCTCTTTAACATGGAGTCCGATGCGGTCTTTCTCATCGACAACGAGAACGGCGATATCCTGGAAGCAAACGATTCGGCGGCGGCTCTTTACGGATACGGCCACGAAGAGCTCTTGAAAATGAAGCACACCGAACTGTCCGCGGAACCGGCCAGAACGAGGGATGCCACCTTGAAACATCAAGGCTGCGTACCCCTGAGATACCACAAGAAGAAAGACGGGACCGTATTCCCCTGCGAGATCGCCGCCCGGCATTTGATGCGCAACAACCGGTTCGTCCACATCGCCGCGATCCGCGACATCACCGAGCGCCTGCAAAAAGAACATGACGTTCTCCAGAGTTTCGAGAAGCTCCGGAATGCCATGGGAGCCATCATTCAGGCGACATCGGCCATGACGGAGGCCAGAGACCCCTATACGTCCGGTCATCAGCGCAGGGTGGCGAATTTGGCGCGAAACATCGCAAAAGAGATGGAATTGTCCCAAAACAGCATCGAGGCCATACGAATGGCAGGGGTAATCCACGACATCGGCAAGATCTCCGTGCCGGCCGAGATCCTGAGCAAGCCGTCCAAACTTTCGGAACCGGAATTGGGTCTCATCAGGAGTCACCCGGCCACGGCTTACAACATCCTCAAGGATATCGAATTCCCCTGGCCCATTGCGGAGATCATCTATCAGCATCACGAAAGGATGGACGGGTCCGGATATCCGCGGGGCTTGAAGGGGGAGGAGATTCTCATGGAGGCGCGGATCCTGGCGGTGGCCGACGTAGTGGAGGCGATGGCTTCTCATCGGCCTTATCGACCGTCACTTGGCATTGAAGCCGCACTTCAGGAGATCGATGAACGCAGAGGGATGCTCTACGACGAAGACGTCGTCAATGTCTGTTTGAGGCTCTTCAGAGAGAAACGATTTCAGCTCTAGGGATGGATCTGGAGTGATTCCCCTTCCATGTTATCGGCTTAACTTTGATCCGGCAATCCGATTCAGGCTGACGCCTGATTCCGCTGCCTGGATGGCAAGATTCCGGTGCACTTCAGGGGGAACACGCACCATAAATTTACCGCTGTATCTTTTACATGCAATCGGCTCGGGTATCTCTTCGCCGGTTTGGCTCATATCCTTGATGACACCCTGAACAACTTCCCGGATACCCTTCAGCGCTGCCTCAGGTGTCTTGTCCAACCAGCTCAAGCTTGGAAATTCAGTACATAAACCTGCGTATTCCTGATCATCTTCAGACCAGGTCACACGATAGGTATAACGATCATTCTTCAGTGGCATGTTCAACCTCCAGCTTCTCAATAGCCAGCAGCACCTGCTTTACCTGTATGCTTTGGCCTTTCCCTAGTATCAATATTGATATTAATGTCAAGCGGTTTTCGGACGGGATAAAACAACAGGGGCCAGACCGAGCGAATCGGCCTGGCCCCTTTGACTGTAGCCGGAGGGGTGGCGTTCCGGCTACAGTAGAGGATTCATCGTCCGCTTCTCGCTTTCACAAGACGGCGTCCCTTGCATGTCTCAGTTAGATTTCGCCTTTGTAAACATTCCCACGAACCCTTGAGCACAGGATTGGGTTCAGTCTGCTTGATCAGTTCCTTCTCATCCTCGAAAAATCATCGACATCCCCGCACGATTTGTGTAGATTCTGCGTCATTCTGTGGCTGACATGGCCGTGGGGGACTCGTAGGCATGAACGACGAGGTAGAACGGCAGGAGCAGAGGAAGAGAGATACAGAAAAGAACCTCCTTGATGGAGTGGCGGGTTGTTTAATCCCGCTGTAACTGATCCTGAGGAAAACCGCACCCTCCGAAACATACTCCCGAACAAGCCATGGATTTTTCGGCAAAAGGTTTATGATGGCTTTACCTAAACTTCGAATGTTTCTGGACCGCTACTTGCCTCCCCAGCGGATCTTTCTGCTCAGTTTTGCCGCCTTGATCGGCCTGGGCACGATACTGCTCTGGATGCCGCTTGCCGCTTCGGACAGTCGTCTGAGATTTATTGACGCACTCTTCACATCCGCCTCTGCGGTCTGTATTACGGGGCTTGCTACGATTGACATAGGCAGGGATCTTTCCCTCGCCGGACAAATAGTCACCCTGGTCCTTTTCCAGATAGGCGGTCTGGGTATCCTTACCTTTTCCACCGTCCTGTTCGGTATCATGGGCCGCGGCATCTCCTTCAAGGGACGCGAACTCTGCCAAAGTACGTTTCTGCACACGCCCCGGCGCGATTTCTTCATCATTATGAAGTGGATCCTGATCCTGACTTTTTCGCAGGAAGCGGCGGGTGTCCTTCTGCTCTTTCTCCGTTTCATTGGTGAAACGTCTCCAGGGAATGCCCTCTACCTGGCAGTCTATCATGCGCTATCGGCTTTCAACAATTGCGGTTACACGCTGTTTCCCGACAGTCTTATGAGGTATCGGGGAGACTGGCTGGTCAATCTGACAATGATGACCCTGATCGTATCCGGCGGCGTCGGTTTCATCGTCCAATATGAAGTCGTTAACCGAATACGTGGATATCAGACAAGGTTTTCCCTGCACGCGAAGATCGTCTTTCTTGCTACCGCCGGTCTCCTTACAGCAGGCGCCCTCCTGTTTTATATCTTCGAGTCAGAACACCTGCTCAAGGATCTTCCTTTCGGAGCGCGGCTCCTATCTTCACTGTTCCAATCGACGACAGCGCGGACGGCCGGATTCAATACGGTCGATATCGGACACCTGACCAACGCGACGATTTTGATGTTTATGATCCTCATGTTCATCGGAGCATCCCCGGGATCGACGGGCGGGGGCATCAAGACGACGAGCTTCACACTGCTGTTACTCATGATCTGGAACCGCTTCCGAGGACAGGGAAGTCTCAACGTATTTCATCGCAGTGTTCCCGAGGAAATTCAGACGCGAACGATCGCCATCATATTTGCCGCAGCCTTTTCCGTCTGCCTGATCACCTCAATCCTGCTGATCACCGGAGGCACGAATGGCGACTTACCTGAAGGAAGCCGACACCTCTTTGTTGAGTATCTGTTCGAAGCTATTTCCGCCTTCGGCACGGTAGGTCTCTCCATGGGTGTTACGCCGGACTTGAACGATATTCAGAAGCTGGGCGTTATCCTCCTGATGTTCGCAGGGAGAGTGGGACCGCTGACACTTGCCTTTTCGTGGTATGCTTCTCGTAGGTCCCTGACCTATGCGGAAGAGTCGGTCATGGTCGGTTAAGGGGGGCAGTATGAAGCGAGTCGTAGTGATCGGTCTGGGAATCTTCGGTTTTAACATCGTCAGGGATCTCCATGACGGCGGTATGGAAGTGGTAGCCATCGACAAAAACAAAGATGCGGTCCAGCGAGTTAGAGACTTTTGCACAAAGGCAATCTTAGCCGACGGAACCGACGGAGATGTCATGGAGATGATTGGCATTGAAAAGGGCGATACCGTGATCGTCTCCTTCGGCGAGGACCTTGCAGCGGCCACCCTTATTACGCTCCACTTGAAACAGATAGGCGTTAAGCAAATCATCGTGAAAGCCCCCAATGAGGATCACAAGCTGATTTTGGAAAAGGTCGGCGCCACTGATGTCGTGATTCCGGAAAAGGAGATTGCGCGAAAGGTAGCCAAGAGTCTTCTGTCTCCGAACGTTCTCGACTACCTGCCGCTTTCGGACGATTACATGATATTTGAATTGGCCCCGCCCGACAATTTTTTCGGCAAGACCATCGCGGAATTACAGTTACGGAGCAAGTACCATATCGAAGTCATCGCGATCCGCGACATTATTGCCGACCAGGTTCACATGGTACCCAAGGCCAATTACGTAATCAAAGATGGGGAAGTGCTTGTGGTTGTAGGGAAGGAAAAGGATATTCAAGAACTGCGATAACGCAATATATCCGCAAGGATTCTAATTCTTTAAAAGCATGCCCGATTTCGGTGGATCTTCCTTGACTAAAGAGATCGATAGCTTTAAATTCAGGGCGTCATCTACCCCCCGTCGGATCAGCCGCAAGGCCTCTGGCGGGGTTTTGTTTTTATATGACCCTTGAAAGGAGGGTGGTGCTTGCCGACAGAACCCACAATAAAGCGGACATAAAGGGCCTCATCGAACGACATATCCCCCTGGCCCCTTTGACTGTGGCAGGGAGGCGGCCTCCCGGCTACAAGAGCGAATTCATCGTCCGCTTCTCGCCTTCAAGATCCCCTCTCAATCCCGAGTTCCGAACCGTCCCGCCGACATGATGAAAGCACAGGTTGTTTACCATCCTGTACCATGGATGCCCGAGCTTCTTTGAATGGATCATCAGCCAGTCATCTCCACAGAACGTCCGCAGCTTTTCGGGGATCTGTGGGATCCTTTTTGCGACGGAGGCGCGGAGCGTGAACGCCCATCCCTCACGCTTCGCCATCTCGTAGCATTTCGCATCCATGATCGAACTGGGTGTCTTGAGAGCGTCCCGGTGCCTTGTCGTGTAGGGGCAGAATGCGCCCGCTTTTTTGTACCGCTCGGCCGCCGAGATCAGCTTCTCGAAAAAGAACCTCTCGATTTCGATGTCGTCATTGAAAATGGAGATCAGGTCCATCTCCCGTTCAAGCATAACCTTGATGCCGTAATTCCAGGACGCATTGACTCCAAGGGGCGGGTCGGTCAGCACCATTTCCACAGCTTTCCTCGAGAGAGGGACTAACGGGACCGGCGGGATGTGCTTGCCGCTATTGTCGAGAATGAGGACCGAGTGCGGAAGGACCGTATTGTCGGCGATGCAGTCCAGCAGGGCGGTGATATATTTGTCCGAAACGACGGGGATCACGATTCCGATCTTCATTTTACAACCTCCAGCATATCTTCGGGCAGAACGTCAAGGTGCATTTTCAGCCATGCCTCGATCGTCATCTTCTTGCGCTTCAGGATGAAGTCCTGGTGCGCCCGGCACGCGGAAGATCCGGCGACGGTCGAGAAGATGGATTCCTTGACCAGGTCGTCGCCCTTGATGTTCATGATGTAGCGGTATGCCAGGGCCTCGCCGCCGAAAATATAGGTCGCGATGCAACGGTTCCGATGGTAGTCGCCATAGTTCCAGTGGTAACCGCGCGGGGCCGCGTAATGGTACAGCGGCTTGCCGTGCCAGATGTTCACCGACTTGCCCAGTACGGCGAGCGTGAAATTGATGAAGTGCTCGCCACCACCGTAGATTCCCAGTTCCGAGGGCCAGCCGCCAAGTTCATCGTACAGTGACCGACGCATCATCATCCCGCAGGTAGACATGCAGGGCACGGAGTAGGGGGCCGCGGCCGCCCGGAAGCGGGTGAAGCTGTAATGGACGACGCCCCGCGGCCAGTCGACGACGAGCTTGTAGATCAGCTCCAGGCCGGGGCGCTCGAGCATGTACGAAAGAGGCATGTGGATCGTGCCGTTGAGCCGGTCCCAGTCGTTCGCGTAGTACCGGAACATATCATACAGACTGTCGCGGCTTGGGACGCAGTGCGCATCGCAGAACCAGAGGAACTCACCATCGGAGATCCGGACGCCGGCGTTCTTGGCATTCCAGTGCGAGAGCTTCTTGTCGTAGGCGACGTACTTGAGCCAGGGACGCTGCGCCGTGGCCAGTTCGCGCATGTACTTTGAGCCGTCGTCCCGGGGGATGCCCTTCTTGTCAAGCTGAGCCTGGACCTCGGGGCAGTGGTTATCGATGACGATGATCTCGAAGTCGCAACGATCGCGCAGTTCGCAATAGATCGACTGGACCGTGAATGCGATCTGTGGGTGCTCCTGGACGTAAGGGAGAATGACACTGAGCTTACCGGCTACCATTTCAGACCTCCAGATTCTGAGCCTTGAGCAGGAAATTGTTGTACCGTTCGGCTTCGTCAAGGAGCGTGAGATCGATGTCGTTCGACCGGCCGCACCGGAGCAGGGCCCGGGTGTCTTTCGGAAGGCACTTGCCGCCGTAGCCGCGGTAGCCCTTGTGCTGGATCGTCAGGTGCTCGGGGCCGATCCTCGAGTCATCCTTCACGGCATCCTGGACCTTCGCGTAGTCGATCTTGAGGTTCTGGCACAGATCGAATATCTGGTTCGAGAAGGCGACCTTGAGCGCAAAGAAGGCATTCCCGAAATACTTGACCATGGCCGCCTCGTTCGCGGTCATGATGTAGGAGTGCTCCGCTTTCGGCAGGATCTCGAGAAGCTGTTCGGCGACCTTCTTTTGGCCGGGATCGCTCATGCCGACGATCTGCCGTTCGGGATGCAGGAAGTCCTGCCCGGCCGTCGCCTCGGTCAGGAACTCCGGATTCGACAGGACGATGAGCGACGGGAACCGCTTTGCGAATGTTTCGCAGACGCCGGGCGGGACGGTCGACTTGATGACGACGGTCTGTCCCGTCTTGGTGCATGTGAGAAAGGCGTTCTCGAGGAACGACAGGTCGCACTCGTCTTTCTCATAGGGGGTCGGCACGCAGATGAAAACCAGTTCGCAATGCTGAATCTCTTCCGGCGTTCCGATCTTCTTGTACTTGTCAAATCCTTTGGATCCCTTGAAATGCTTGTGGACCTGAGAGCCTACCATTCCGAGTCCCACTACTCCGATCTTCATGATTGTGCCTCCTTGTAGTATTCCTTCGTCCATTCAACGAGTTTCTGGATGCCTGTGGCGATCGTGGTTGCCGGCGCGAAGCCCGTGGTCCGGTAAAGTTTGTCGTTCGATGAATAGGTGACGCGGATGTCGGTCGGCGGTGCCGGCCGAAGTTCAATCTCGGCTTTGATTCCAAGGTTGTGCTCCAGTTCGGCAATGACTCCCGGCAGCCATACGGGATTGCCGGCGGAGATATTGTAAATCTGGCAGAGGGCGTTGCTGTTCGGGATCTCCGGGATCAGGCGTACGATGCCTTCAACGGTGTCGTCGACGTAGGTGAAGTCCCTGGCCATGTCGCCATAACCGTAGAGTTCCACAGGGGCGCCGTGGGACATCGCGCGGATGAACTTGAGCATCGCCATGTCGGGTCGACCCCAGGGCCCATAGACCGTCGAGAACCGCATGCAGGTGATCGGCAGTTTGTGGACGACCGAGTAGGAATGAGCCATGAGCTCGTTCGCGCGCTTCGTGGCTGCGTAGAAGCTGAGCGGCCGGACACAGGTGTCCGTTTCCTCGAACGGGAGACGCAAGGTCGATCCGTACACGGAACTGGAGGACGCGATCAGGAGATGTTTGACGTTTGCCTTATGGCATTGCTCCAGGACCACCGACGAACCGACAAGGTTGCTGCGGGCAAAGGCCATGGGTTGATCGATGGAGTGCCGGACTCCGGCTTGTGCCGCGAGGTTTACGACCACATCGGGCCTGAACTGCGAGAACAGCATCTCCATGCCCTCGACGTCCTCGATGTGCCGGATCAGCAACGTAAACTTCGGGCACTCGAGCCGTGCCGCGCGATCGTACTTGAGCTTGGGATCGTAGTAGTCGTTCATCTCGTCGATGCCGACGACTTCGTGCCCCTCGAGGAGGAGGCGTTTGCTGAGATGGTAACCGATGAATCCGGCCGCGCCGGTAACGATGATCTTCATTCTTGAATCCTTTCCCATTTCGTAAAGAATGCTTTGACACCTTGTTTCACCCAGCCATGTTCGACCATCCACTGACGGCCGATGTCGCGGACGTAGGGGGCATCGTTCGGTCTGCCCCACACGCCGTACCGGTAGTCCTGGACAGTCTCGATGAGGGCGCGGTGTCCATGATGGAATTGCTTTTCCGGATTCTGCCTTTCGTCGATGAAGCGAGCGCACTTTTTGACGAACCCGATTCGGATCAGGGATGGGTGCCCGCAGAATCCCATCTCCGTGCGGCGGTCGGCCGGGCACTCGAAATAGCGGCCGTTCCAAGGAAAGAATGCCTTCCAGTTCTTCTGGAACGCGGCGTCGCTTTTCCGGAACGGCAGGCGAAGCAGGGCAAGGTCCGGCTCGTCCTCGAGGATCCGGATCATCTCAAGAACGTCGACCGGCTGCAGGAGTTCCCAGTCTTCCTCGAGGTTGAGAATCCATGGCGCCGCCGTCTGTTGCCAGCACCACTGAAAGGCCGCGCCGAAGGATGGTGTAATCGGCAGCCGGGAGACACAGGTGTTGAAATAGGCGCGGACGAGATTGATGATGTCGATGCGATCGACGTCGTCGCCGACGGGATCGATGTTCATGAAGACGCGGCATCTCGCGGCAACGGGGCGCAGCATGAGTTCGTAAAAGCTGTCGAGCGTCCTGTGGAGGATCTCCGGGCGCCGGGTGGCTGTGATCGTGATGTCGACGAGCGCGTCGGACATGCTATTTCTCCAGGTAGATCATGTGGCAGAGGATGGCGCAGAGCCATCGGTTCGTGCGATGCGGGAAACATTCAGACGTGATCCGCTTCTCGATCCCGACCTTTCGTTCGAAGCCGTGCTTCTGGAATTTCTCTACCCAGTAGTCTCTTGGCTGCAGATTGCAGTGTCCGACGCCTCGTTCTCCGGTCCCGGCAGCCGTGATCAGGATCCTCGGGGCGAAGGAGCAAAGGTTCGCGACAAAGGCGTCGGCGAATTCCGGCTCGATGTGTTCGGCGACTTCGATCGACATGCAGAGGTCCCAGGGCACGGTTGCCACGGCACCGAGCCCGGTGAGCGGTTCGCGGAGATCGGCAAAAAGTATCCGGTCGGCCGGGGCGACGAGGTAAGGCTTGGCTTCCTTCGATCCCTCGATTCCCCATGCCTGAACTTCATGTTCCAGGAACCACTTCACGAAATCGCCGATCGCGCAGCCGGCATCGACAAGGCTCTTGGGATCGAGGATCTTCTTGATGACGGACCCGAAGATGTCGCCTCTCCACAGGAGCGAGTCGCGCTTGCGAAAGAACTTCTGGCCGTAGACGGCTTCGAGGTTATTCTTCATGGTGCTCCTATTGGATTGTGCGTTTCTGGACTTTGTCGGCCAGGGCCTGCAGACGATCATCGTCGACAGGCGAAAGCAGGAAGTCGAGCTGCGATGAGATTTCCTCGAGGGGCCAGTTCCACCATTTGATTTTCATGAACAGTTCGATCTGGTGCGGCGTGAAACGGTAGGAAACGACGCGGGCCGGGTTGCCGGCGACTACCGCGTAGGGGGGAACATCTTTCGCGACGACTGCTCCGGCGCCGATGATCGCACCGTCGCCGATCATGACGCCTGAAAGGACGAACACGCCCAGTCCGATCCATACGTCATTGCCCACGACGATCGGACCTTTGGTCGCTGGATGCCCCTTGATGTGTTCGGCTTCCTTCCAGAGCGCCGGGAAGGGGTAGGTTGTGGGCCAGTCGGTTCGATGCTCGATGCTCGAAAGGAACGTCGTGCCGTCGGCAAGGGAACAAAATTTACCGATCGTGACGTTGCTGTGGTCGCCCAAAATGCGGATTCGGCCATAGGAATGGTCTCCGATGTGCGCATCCGGGTACAAATTCTTGCAGTAAACGGGCTTCTTCAGCATTCTCAGTCTCCTCCTGTGCTCCCCGCTCGGCCTTCAAATATGCGTTGCTACGCATTTTAGGCAGGGTTTGCGGGTAATGTGTCGCGTAGAATTCGGCGGTCCGCTTTTTCTGCCGGCCGGATGACGTCAAAAAGGCGTTTGAACTGGGGGATGATGACTTCATCGATGCCGTTATGCGCTTCGTAGTAGGCCTTGACCTCGGCACGCCACTTTTCACCATGCCGGTTGATTGTCCTCAGGGCTGCGTGAATCGATTTGGCGGCTTCGATGGAATCTGAAAAGTCGATGGTGAAATTGTAGGGACAGCTTCGGACAAACGGCGCATGGATTTCCGGTTTGAAGATCGCCACGGGACAGCCGCAAGACATCGCCTCGAGGGGCCCGCGGTCGCCCTGTCCGGACACTCCGGAATGTACGAGCAGCTTGCTCATGTTGTAGGCCGTAACCATGTCGTTGCGGCTCAACATGCCCGGGAACTCGATGTCGAGCTTGTTCTCTTCTTTCGCAGCCCCGATCTGGTTGGTGCCGATGCCGTTATGAAAGCTGCCCGGCAGAATGCACTTGAGGTTATGGCCGAACAGTTTCCTGTATTCCACAAGGGCATCGACGACACGCCACTGACCCTTCTTGTCGTGGACATGGGAGGCGCCGATGCAGAGGTCGTATTTTCGGGCCACTTTCGCGGGATAGAACATGCCCGTGTTCGTCGGCTTGCCGATCGGATAATAGAAACGGCCGATTTGGTCGACCGTTGGTTTTTCGATCAGGTCGTCAAGGACGACATCCCAAAAGGGCCATGCACCGCGGTTCGTGTTCGCCCGGTAGAACAGAATCCAGTGGTCTGCGTCGCAATACCTCTCGATGACCGGAAACCAACTGCGCCACCCGCCGCGAAACCACATGATGTCATCGGGACGGGTGAACTTGTGAAGGCATGACAGGTTCGGGACGACAAGGATCTCGATGCCCTTGTGATATCGCCTATGGCCTGGCGACTTCGATGACTCGATCACGAAAAGGATCTCGTCGAAGAAGCCGCAATGGATGAACTGCTGAAAGAGAAAATAGAATCCCTCGGTCAGGAGCTGGGGGCCCGCGAAATGCTCTCGCGTTTCCGCATCGGGCGACCACTTGAGATCGCGGATCTCTGATTCGGGACACGATCCGTTCGAGACGTAACAGTAGACGAGCCTTCTCATAATGCGAGCTTCGCCTCCGCCATGATCGGCTCGTAGTAACGCCGGTAGAGGTTGTCCATGTTGTACTTTTTCCGCATCCAGGTCCGCGTCACGATTCCCTCGTTCTCGTTCATGCGAGCGAGAATGACGAGGGCGATGGCCAGAAGATAACTGTTGGGATCGGGGTGTTCGAATGCGTGATGGTAGGAACCGAAGTCGAAGAAGAGGGTGTTGTAGCCGCCAACTTCAAGCTGCATCTGCAGCGACTTGTTGAGGACGCACAGGGCGCCGGATGCCAGGGACACTTCCGGAAGCACCAGGCCGAAAGTTTCCTCGCGCGTCGGGAAAATGAACAGGTTGGAAAGCATCATGAGTTCGCGGAGGATCTCCATCGGCACGCCCTTGTCATAGATGCCGTCCTCGAGCGTCGACGAAAAGATGAAGTCCCTGCCGTATTCGAGACCGCAGGCGTTGGCGTGCGCGAAGTACGGCTCCATCTCCTCCTTGCGCTGCCGGCCGGTCGCCCACTGGTTCGCAACGAGGAGCGCGACGGAGTGGCCCTGCGACTTGATGAAGCCGAAGATCGACATGACTTCCTTGACGCGCTTGGCCGCCAGACGGTCGGTTGAGGCCGGATAGATCTGCACGATGTCTGCCTGCATCAGGGCGGGCATCAGGTCGATGATCTCGCAAGTCTCGGGACGGAAATTGAAGAAGGTGCGCATGTCCTTGATGTGCGGGATCGTGCGCACGAACGCCGCGTCGGTTTGGTAGGACTCGGCGACGCGCATCTTGTCGGTGGCGTTCGGGTAGATCAATTTGTGATTCGGTCCATACTCGGGCAAGACCCACCAGTCACGGGACGCCGATGGGATGCTGTGGATCCAGTGAAACCATGCGACATCCGGAAGATCGGAGCTTGCCGCGAGGATGCCGGCGGCATAGGGGAGATTCCATCCGGTGAACAGGAAATCATGGGTGTAGGCGACGTCGATCTTTAGTTCGCGGAAAGTGTCGATCAGCATCCTGGCCGTCAGAAACGCGGTCTGCTTGTGTTCAAGGGAAAGGTCGTCTTTGGTCTGGTAGTCGGTGAGGTTGGTGAAGGGGATCTTCTTGACAAGGGTTACGTCATCCGAAAACGATTCGCCGTGATATTTCTCGTTCACAAAGAGAAAAACCCGGTTGCCATGTTTTGCCAGCATCCGGGCTTGATCCTTTGCGATTCCCGTAAGTGAGTATCCGGGAACGAACTCCTGAAAGGTCGTCAAGATCGCAACATTCATAAAGCCGCCTCCTTTATGCGTTACGATCTGTTGTGAGTTATCAACGCATCTGTGTCAACATTATTCGGCTTTCCCAGCGCCCATCTGCATTTCCGCGAATTTCTGTATCACTTTACCGACAATCGGAAGTCCGGTCGCGGTACTGTATAAGTAGATCACGTTGTCCGGCGGCGAGACCATTTCGCCTTTCTTCCATGACAGCGCGGCCCAGGCGCCCCACACGACAAGGTTCGCAAGGACGGCCGAACCGACCATCACCCATCGCATCGAGGATTTGGTTTTGGGATCACTGCTGAGAAGTTCGCTCATAGCATTTCACCGTGGCTTTCAGCTTGAGAGTGTACTCCATCACCGCGTTGAGATCGGTCAGAAGGATGACAAGAAGCTCACGGTCGCTGTACCTGTTCTGCTGCCCCAGGATCGCAAACACTGGTTCCTCCGGCTCGGGGCAGTACACTTCCGGCGGCTTTACCGGGATCGGCACCGGCTTCGACGCTGCGCAGGCCATCATGGAAAAAGCGAACAAGATCATTGCGAAGAGCAACAACATCCTGATTGGATACTTCATGGGATTCTCCTTGTGTGGTGGTTGCTACGGGCGCCGAGGTCACACTGGAGGAGGCGGCTCCAGTGCCGGGGTTGACCTGCAAGGTCGCCCGCAGCTCGTCGATGCGGTTCTGGATCGTGGCAGACTGGCTGGAGACTTTCTGCATCTGGTACGAGGCTGTCTTGATCTCCTTGAGATTTTTTTCGCAGATTGCCTTCTGTTCTTCGTATCCGGCGATCGCGGTGAAGAGCCTGTCGATCTCGGCGTCCTGCGCGGCGATCTTGAGCCTTTGGTCTGCGATGGTGGATTTCTGGACGCCGATCACGACGATGGCCGTGATGACGGCGAGCGTTACTATGCAGAGGATCCAGTTCTTCGGATTCAAATACCACATGGGTTACGCTCCTATGATCTTGGGATAGCAGTCGACGATCGTGATCTGGCCGTTGTCCTTGTTCATGAATTTCATGAACTGCTCCCAGGCAAAGACGCTATTGAGAACGGCACGCTCGCCCTCGAGTTCGCCGGGACTGTTGCCGAGGAGGATGCACATTTGGGTATCGTCTTCGGTGTTGCCCCAGTGGAAAAGAACGGCGGTATGTCCGGGAACGACGATCTCGTAGGTGTCGGGATATTTCTTGCCGTGAAAACGACGAACCGGGTACGTCCCGGCGGGGATCTGAGGCTTGTGCGGATCGAGGGCGTCGGGTTCCAGGGTAAAGAGATCGACGAGCCTGCCGCCGATCGTCAGGACTCCGAGGGCGCCGTCATCGGTCTGTTCAAGTCGAGGAAGCCAGAGGTTTTTCATCCTTGCTCCTCAGCAGGTTGTAGATCTCTTGCAGAAGATCTTCATGCCGCTTCATTCCCTTCTCGATGTTCTCGATGCTCACTTCGATGCCGGAATGCGCGAGGCATTGTTTCATGACTCCGTTTCCATTCCCGTTTCCGTTGGTGTGGCCGCCAGTGTCTCTGCCCGCCTTTGCGCGAATCATCGTGCAGAGAACGGCGGCGATCGACACGGCTACGGTTGCGATTGCGACTCCATCTCCGATACTCATCTCATCTTGACCTCCTATGCGGTAGTGGTGGTGGTCGAGGAACTGCTTGACGACGTTGTCGTAGTGGTCGTAGTGGTCGTAGTGGTCGCCGGCAAGGAGCCTTGGGAAACGATAGATGGGGGTGAAGGATCTGTGGATGACGGCGGCCACGGTTTCGGTGTCGCCGGCGTAGTTCGCGGTCATTTGGAGTGTGTTGTTGTCGATCGCCCGGGCGACCTCGTAGATCGGTGCGGCCGCTGCGTCCTTGCAGATGATGTGGCCGTTGGAGAGATCGGTGAGCCACGATTGGCCGCTCCCTGTGACCAGGGCGCTGCCATTCGTGAATGTGACGGTACATTTGATTTGCTCGACTCCCATAACCCGGCTCCTATAGTTTCAGCGGCTGTCAAAAACGCCAGGAGAATTCAACATTATTTTCCGATAGAACGGATCAGCCGGGCCAGCCGGTCGTGAAATCGTAGGCTTCGACTTCCTCCGCAGTGGCCAGTGCGGCGATCGCCGTGGCATGCACCTTCTCCCTGGAAAAGCATGCCTGAACATGGGCTCCCACGGCCTGCCCGATTGCCAGTACGGTTGCCCGGTCAATTTGTACCCATTCAGAATCGCCCTTCCAGTCGATCAAGGCTTCGGGGTTCAGCCCGACATAGGCTACTGCGCCGTTAATCATTGCTTGGGATTCCCGGTCCGTGCAGATCGTCACGCCATCGACCGTGATTCCGGCGATTTCCCGTTCATGGCGATAGGCAGCAAGGGCATTGAATTTATTCTGTCTGGCTAACCCTTCTTGCCGCAGGGCTTCTGCTTCATAGTCGAACGGCAGGACTTCTGCGCCGTTCCCTTGGTCCTCGAGGAACTGCACATAGTCGGGATTCTCTGTTGTCGGCGGGATCAGGGCCAGGTCTGATTGCCGCTGAATCATCCCGTCGTTCATTGTTCTGTAGGATTCCATTGTAAGTTCCTTATCCTTTGAGATAAGTTATTGTTCCGTAACATGCTTTTGTGCCAGAACCCGTCCATCCCGTTCCATCTAAGAGTTTCTGGCACAATACGGTACTGCCACCACTGTCCATGTAAATACGCGCAAAGGTAGTTAGATAAATGCCATTATCCTGAGCAATCATTGGAACACCTGCAGTGTACATACTTGAAGCAGCCGCAGCGATGGGAAGGGTAAAACTAAAACCACCGCCATTGCTCGTTCCGGAAATGCCAAAGATACAAACAACAACATTGCCCACCACCCCATATTTTATTATTTTGGCGTTGAATGAAGAAAATCCAACTATTGTGGAAGTATTCGAATAATCTGTTAAGGCTGTTTCTTTTCCAAGTATCGCCCAAACCTCTGCGCCCGTTAATCCGACAACATTGCCCGTCGCCTTTTTGCCCACGATTCGGCTTGCCGCCATCGCCACCCTTGCGAGGTAGCCGTTGGAGTCCCGGCGGAATACATCATCCTCGGCATCGGAGCCGAGTGTGACGGTGATCCCTGCATCAGCGGCTTCGATCTTCTTCGCGCCATCGGGACTTGAAATTATCCTGCCACCGACAGGCTCGAATGTTCCTGGAGTCCCGGCCACGGAACATCGGTAGAGTTCACCCAGGACGCAGATGATGTCGCCGATTTCATGGGTGCCGGCAGCCGGGACTTCGGACCGGCTTGAGAAATGGAAGTCGGCCACATTGCCGGGCTCCTTGACGTAGAACGGGGGCCCCTTGTCGACGTTATTGATGTACGCCACGATGCCGCCGCCGTAAGGGGAATCTTCACCGTAATAGTCTTCGCCATAAGTCGAGCCGGTGGATTCGGAGAGCAAGGTGATGCCGGTCGAATCGATTTCGATGCGCTTCCCGGACACCGCCGTCTTGATCGTGCTGCCGACGAAGAGGCCTTTGATTAACAAGCCGCGTTCGGGAGTGTAAATGAAGTATGCGCCCGAGTCGCCGATCCCGATGCCGTATTCATCGGCAGAGATCGCAAGGTCGGAGAAATTCTTGAGATTGCCGATGCGCAGTTTCTCGGCGCCGCTCTTGCGAACAGTGAGCATCGGGGAGTCATCGAGTTCGTCCGTGA
The DNA here is from genome assembly GCA_002428445.1 of Syntrophaceae bacterium UBA6109. The sequence goes on along the minus strand of DIWJ01000012.1, from coordinate 6,591 downwards.
TTTCGATGCGGCCGCTGATGATTTCGTTCGCGGAGAAATAGGAACTGCAGATCCATTCATGAATCGTAACGGCATCTCCCGATGCGATGTAAAGGCGCGCGTACTTGGCCTCAAATAGAGAGGGAAGGACGGCCAGCATCTTGTTGTTGGCATCCTTCGTCGTTCTGAGGTAATTGGTCTGCGCTTCGGCTTCGGTTGCGTAAGACGTAAGCAGCCTGCCCGTCTCAAGCGCATGCGTCGCGTTTCCGGCGAAGTACGCCCAGTCATCGCCCTCCTTGAGCTTCATGGCGAAGTAGACGTTGCAGTTCGCATTCAGCCACAGGAGATGCTTGTGGAAGCGTTGGGCGACGGCGAATTGATATTCAGCATGATCCCAGGACATGAGTGTCTATCCTCTTTTGTTACATATCCTCAATTTTCGCGGTTGCGACGAGAGGCGTCGCGAAGCCAAGAACCATGTAACCCCATCCGGTCCCCTGTGCGTACAGTTCCAGCGTGTCGCCTGCGTTGAAGGAGATGTCTTCGTTGAAATATGCGTAATTCTGTGCGCTGTTCGATCTTTGGGTGCCTGCCGCACTTCCGTTTTTATATACTTGTGCTGTTACCGCTGTTTCGGATGTGTCGGCAACGATGCCGATTCTGGTTCTCAGCGAGCCCGCTTTTGGACAGTAGAACTGTGCTTTTAGTGTAAGGGATCCTTCCGTGATTCTTGCCGCGCCGCAGCTTGCCAGAGTCCAGTCGCCTGCTGCCGGAGCGGGGTACTTGTCCGCAGCGAGGCATCCGGCAGCGAGTTCGCTTGCACCGACCGCGCCGGCTGCGATCTCGTCCGCGCCAACGGCATTGGTGGCGATCTCGTCCGTGCTGACCGCACCGGAAGCGATCTCGTCCGCGCCGACAGCGCCGGAAGCGATCTCGTTGGCCGTGATTCCGCTCGCCTTGACCCGGATGACGCCGGCACTGACCTCGAGGGTCGAGCCGTCCACGTTGGCGACGGCGTACGCGGGGTTAAGAAGGAGCATGTCAGTTCCGTCATAGAAAAGGAAACAGACCATCCCGGCGGCGATGTCTCCCGCGACGAGCGCCGATCCGCCGAGCTTCTTGATGGTTTTGGCGCCCTTGCCGCTTACATTCAGAGTTGGGGTGGTGCTCGTATTGGCTGACGCCGCTTTCCCGATGAAAAGCTGGTTTGCCACATATCCGCCGATGGCCGTTGCGGGCGCCATCGTGTAGGTGTCCTGGCCGGCGATCGCGGCCGTAATCAGCGCGTTGGCCGTGTGCCGGTGGCCGGGATCGAACTGGGCCGCATTTTTCAGTATGTATTCGATGGAAGTGGTGTCGGTGGATCCATCGATGCCGAGTTTCGTCTGCATCGCGGCTTCGGCTTCCTGGAGCTTGTTGACATGCTCAGCAAGGATCTTGTCGCTGGTGTCGACTTTCGCTACCCAGGAATCCTTGGAAACGGGGAAATTTGTCAAACCGGACATGGTGTCCTCCTATGCTATGAAGATGCCGCCGTTGTTGCGGACGCCGTCAAATAGTTCGCTTGCATTGCCTGTCCCTCCGGAGAGCGTCGGGTCCATTTTGAAAAGTTCGTCGCTGAGCTTGTCGGATGTCTCGCTCGTTGTCGTCACGCCTGACAGGTTGCCGTAGACGTCGATCGCCTTGACCTCGATCTCCATGAGGGCGTTCCTCGAGTAGGTGGCGACGTCCGCGGCGGTCAGATTCAGGAAGTAACGGTTGTTCGTTGTGACCGCCCAGGTCGACCATGGACCGCCGCCGATGCGGGTGCGGTACTGGTAGCCCTGGAGATCGTCTTCCGTGTTCGCGGCCCAGGAAAACTGCACGCCGCCGACCACGGGCTCCGCCGCAAGTCCCGTTGGAGTCGCCGGCGCCGGATTGGTGAGCGTGATCGCGGACCAGGGCGAGAAGGAATTGAACTTGGTCCACCGGCGCACCCGGATCGCGACTTCGCCGTTGGACTGTTTCATGTAGTAGTCGATGCCGACGTCGTGCGCGTCGCCGAAGATGTAACGGTACATGAGCGCCTTGTTCCGTTCGGTGTGGGCAAGGACGCCGGCAACCCATACTTCGATCTCGTCGTACAACCAGAAGGGATCCTCGCCGATCCCGCCGATCCCCTGCGGTTCTTCTCCAAATAGCGATCCCCATCCGCCGCTCTGGCTTGCCGAGCGCCAGGTGACATCGAACTTCATGCCGTCGTAGACATACGGGTTGTCTTCCGCAGCGCCCACCAGTTCGAGTCCGGTGGGGGCGAGCGGGATGACATTAACGGCTTCGATCTTGAGGCTTGTCGTCGGGGCCGAGAGAACGCTTTCCTCGACATCGTACGAGGACACGGAGATGACCTTGATGCTCACCGTGTCGTTCACTCCGAAGCCGCCCCTTGAACCGTCGATGATGAAGCCGGTGCCGCCGCTCCGGTCGTCGCCATAGTAACGGTACTCAGCGTCCCGCTGCGTCTTGATGAGGATCATCGCGTGATCCCAAAAGGTCGCCACGGCGGGCTTCGTGTAGGTCAAGGTGATCGTCGGGACGTAGGTGCCGTCCGTGTTGATATAGCTGTCCTCGACTGCCGTGACTGCCGTGCAGGAGTCGGGCTCCTGGAAGTAGTACGGGACTGCAGTGACGTTCGCGGATGTCACATGGATGGCCGTCGCATCGTCCAGGCCGATCATCTTGGATTCGGTGTAGGTGAGCAGCTTGATGTAGAAATCTGCAAGCGGCGGGGAGATGATCGTGCCCTCTGTCCGGAAGATCCAGACTTCGTCGCCGATGCTGTGCGCCGCGATCGTGGAGCCCATGGCGCCGCGCCAGAGGTTCGTGAGCCGGTACGTCCCGTCGCCGACAGGGGTGTAGTTCATGAAGCCGATGAGTTCGGTTCCCACACGGACGAGGCGGCCGCTGACGGAGAGGTCCGAGAAGGGCAGATCCTCGAAGTCCATGTCGTCGATCGAGGGATCGTAGATCAGGACGCTCGTTTCGTCGTACTGCAGGGCGGAAGTCGGAAGATCGGCTGTGAGAAGGCCGCGCTGAGCGAAGTTCCGGACGTTCGCGTAGCGGGAATAGTCGGTCCCGTTCGAGGACATCCAGATCTGCATCCCGGTTTCGTGTCCCGAGTGCCGGGCCCCGAGAACCGCATACCGGGGCGCGCCGTTGGTGTACGGCAGTTCGACAACAGCCTGATAGTCGAGCGCGGCGGGGGAGAAGTCGGGCTTCACCCACTGCGGGGCGCCGCCGGACTGGTACACTCCGTCGATCATGCTTTCGACCGTCTGCGTGCAGAAAAACGAGATTTTGCTCTCGTCGATCTTCGAGATGTCGATGTTCTTGATCCGGAATGTCACGTTGACCATGGAGAATTCCGTGTTGTTCACGGTGATGATGTCGCCGAGTGTCAGGTGGGAGAATTCCAGGTTCGTCGTGATCCGGAGTTCGGCCTGCGGGTAGCTGGTCTTCTTCATGTAGTCGGCAAGACGGTCGGACGCGACATCGGCTGAATGGAACGGCCGGAAATCCACTTTCTGCTGCCGGACGGAGCCGGTGATCTTGATGTTCGCGGCGTTCCGCGTCTGGACCGTGCGGGCGCTGTACGCCTGGCTCGGATCGGTGAAGTCGGCGCGAAAGTCGTTGTAGGTTTCGTCCCATGTCTTCCGGGTCAGGGTGAACTCTTCATAATCCTCATCGTCCATCGTGGCCTGGGATGTGTCGGCGGGATCGGTCGCGCGCAAGGCATAGAGCCCATCGATGTCGCGTCCGAAGATGCAGCCGACAAGCCCCTCGATCTGCGCGATGATTTCGAAGACATCCTTCTGGCCGGTCAGGGCGAAATTGATTCCCCATCCCTTGCCGAGGTAGTAGGTGGCCGCCGCCTGGAACGAGGCGATGTTGATCAGGGTTTTGGAGATCCCGGCAAGCGTCAGGGATTCCACAAGGAGGTCGAAGATGACGACCGCGGGGTTCGAACCGGACGCCATGTTCTGTGTCGCGGGATCGAATTCCGTGTGTCCCAGGACGCGGGTGACGACAAACTGCATCACCGGGAGCCGTGTCACGTTCTCGCCGAGAAGGTATCGATCGAAGAAGATGTGCGCGACGCCTTTCAGCGCCGTCGCATACTGCCCGGGATCTGTCGGATAGTACGCGCCGGTCCCGTCGTTAAAGGTATAGTAGGCGGTCAGGTCGACGACTTCCTCGTTGACGTAAATGTTCCCGAGCGTCACCTTGCCCATGCAGATCGCTTTCCAGAAGTGGAGGTAGTAGGTGTAGCCGGTGATCTGCTCCGTCTGTGAACTGCCGCCGCCTCCGCCCTTTCCGCCGCCGCCGCCAGACTGGACGTTCTGCGTGATCGCTGTCGATTCGAGCGTTCCGTACCAGAGCACTGTGCCGGCGATCTTGACTGTCCCGTAGATAACAGGAACTGGCACGCCCTCGGAATTCTGCGTGATCTGCATTTCCGTGGTAGGCGTAGGCTGCGCCATCGTCGATGTGGGGTTGTCGAAAGTGGGCGGATCGAGCATGGTGCCGGCAGTCATGCCGACGGCTGCACCAGCGGCAATAGCCACGTACGCTGCCGCCGACCATCCCCCAGTCGGTATGACAAGGGCCACCGCGACCGCTCCGACCACTGCCCCAATAGCACCACCACGGCTTGCCATCAGTTTTCCCTCATTAAACGAAACACGCAGCTCATGTGCCGCATCCAGTAATCGCGAAGTTCCACTTCTCGGACGTCCCGGCAGGAGATCGCTCCGAGCATCATGTTGTTTTCCACAAGGATGCCCAGGTGATTCGTCACGTTCATCTTCGTCAGGGCAAAACCCATGACGTCGCCCCACTGGAGCGGAGATCCGGCCGGGAGGCGATCGATGCTGAAACCGGGCGCCAGGTGTTCGCGGACGTTCTTTTCGATGTAACCGAGCACCATTTCTTCCTGTGTGTTGAGATGCCAGTCGCGGGGGTAGTAGCTGTACGAAACGCCGTCGAGGATCCCCGCTTCGACCAGGGCCGACGCGATGAACAGGGTGCAGTCCGCGCCGCATCCCTTGACCGCCGTGAAGTGGCGATAGGGGGTGCCTTTCCAGGAATCGAGGATCTCCTGAAATCGCTGGCGGTTCTGCTCGTCGTCAAAGTAAGGCGTCATCTCAGTGTCCACAGGACCGGCGATTTCGCCGGGATGTAGTCCATGCCAAGGAAGTTGGCGAGGTTGTTGAAAGTGTTCAAACAGGTTGCCGGGTTGCCGTTGCAGCCGGGGTAGGCGATGACCGTTTCTCCTGTTTCCAGGTCGGAGAACGGGACATGAAGCGTCAAGGTCGCGCCGACATGGTTCGTGATGAGCCGGATGTCATTGTTGAAGGTGACATACCCGCCGATGAAATAACCGTCGGCGTACCCGTCGAACGTCGCGCTGGAGATCGTGGAGCCGGACACGGTCGCTACGGCGCTGACGGCGTAGTTCGCCTCGACAAGGCCGCAGTAGGCATCGAAGATCGTGTGATTGCAGAACGACTGGTAGAGGACCCGCGGAATCCGCCGTTTGAGAAGGTGTTCGATGGAAACACATTCCGCGCTCGCCAGATTGTTCTTCACGGATACATTGCGGATCAGTCCGTTGAACAGGGTCCTGTAGGTTCCAAGGTCGTCCAGGTAGTATTTGCGGATCGTGACGGACACAGGCTGAAAGGGCGTGTTCGCGATGAACCGGCTGAACGGCTCGACGACCGGGGCTTCGATGACCACCTTCGAGGCGCCCTGGGATTCGATCGTGAACCCACTGCGACGGAGAGGCTTGCTCGAATAGACATTCCCGTCGATCGTGAGATCGGTCTCGTAGGATGTCATGCGCGAGATCGATCCCGTCACGGTCAGGATGTAGACCTCGGCCGAAAGCTGTAATTCCTGGGCGGCTTCCTTGTCGTTGAAACTCATAATGCCGGGTATTCCTTCACAAGTTCTATGAATCTCATCTGGTAACTGCTGACAGAGTCGTTCTTCATCCGGAGCGAGAGCTTGTCTACGTCGAGCCGGACCAGGAGAAAGCGGCCGAAAGTCATGACGTCGGCAAGCGCGATGTCCCGGGTGATCGCCGTGTTGAACGTGAGCGTTTCGGTCCCATCGCCGTTGTCGGCGCAGTCCGTGATCGCGCGAGTGATCATGTCGCCCGTGACTGTCTCGATGAAGATCCGCTCGTCGCCGCGGTGGATGTCCGTGAAACAGACGTCCTGGACGATCGCCGTCGTGTCATCTTGCTCGATGGCTTCTGCAAGCCGGAACGCCGAGATCCACATGGGCAGCCAGAACTTCGTCAGACGGCCCAGGCGGCCCGCGAAGAAGGTGAGAAGCGTCGACTCTTCGGCCTTCGTCTTGTTCAAAAACTCGTACTCGATCGTGATCGGCTGCGCCGATGTCACCGCGTAGAATTCCTTCGTCGTGCCGGGGAAGGCCAGGATGTCCCGTTGATGCAGCGCATCGAACGAGGGCATCGAAACCCAGTTCGGCTTTGTGAGAAACTTGGTCGTTTCTGATCCGAGGGCGCTGTAATCATCAGCCATTAGCAGGTTGTTGAAAAACTCT
>DIWJ01000080.1 GCA_002428445.1 Syntrophaceae bacterium UBA6109 | reverse complement strand
TCCAGGAGGAGCGTGCCGCCGTCGGCGAGCTCGAACTTGCCGATCTTGCGCTGCGACGCGCCCGTAAAGGCCCCCCTTTCGTACCCGAACATCTCGCTCTCAAGAAGATTGTGCGGGATGGCTGCACAGTTGACGGCGACGAAGGGCCTCTGCCTCCGGTTGCTGTGACGGTAGATGAAGCGCGCGATCAGCTCCTTGCCCGTCCCGCTTTCCCCCATAATCAGGACGCTGGACTTGCTCCTGGCGATTCCCTTGAGCATCGCAAGGAGCGACAGCATTCCGGGATCCCTCGTGACAATTTCCCGTTCCGGATAGGCCCCGTCCTCCACGTCTTCATCGGGCGGCGCTTCCCCGCCGCCGGCGCTCGTCGCCAGGACATTCTTGACGACGAATTCGAGATCATCGAGGGAGAAGGGCTTCATGATGAACTCGGAGGCGCCTTCCTTCATGGCCTCGACGGCCGTGCTCACCGTCCCGTAGGCCGTGATCAGAATCACCGGGGTCTTGGGGGAAACCTTCTTGATTCCCCTCAGGACGTCCATCCCGCTCATTTTCGGCATGCGCATATCGGTAATGACCGCCTCGAAACGCCCCCCCGCGTATTTCGTCAGCGCCTCGGCGCCGTTTTCCGCCGTTTCGATCTCATAACCGCAGCTCTGGAGAGATTCGGCCAGCGCCATCCGCATGGTCCGGTCATCGTCAGCGATCAGCAAGGCCTTTCCGAAATGTTCCATATCGATGTCAGTCCTTCTTCCGGTGAGATTGACCTGCAAGTCCGATCACGGGCAGCAGGATGCTGAAGGTGGTGCCGCCCGTTTCCCCCGCCTCCAGCCGGATCGACCCGTGATGGAGGTCAACGATGTTGTGGGCGATGGCGAGCCCGAGGCCGCATCCGCCGTCACGGGAATCCCCGAGTGGATCGAAGATCCGCTCCACCCCGTCGCGGGAAAGGCCGTTTCCGTCGTCGGAAAAGCGGATCTCGACCTGCCCGGAACCCTCCGGGAAGCGGATGCCGGCACCGGTATAGGATGTCTCGATGCGGAGACGTCCCTCCTCCGGCATGGCGCGGAGCGCATTGATGATGAGACTGATGAACAGCTGTTTGAGCATTTCCGGATCGCCCTGGACGCAGGGTTCGGCATCGGCGTAGCGGACGGAGAGAATCACCTCCTCCTGATCGATCACCTGCTCGGAAAACAGAAGGATCTCCCGCAGCAGATCGTGAACGCTCACGGGCCGCATGAAGGGTTGGGGAGAGCGCGCGTGCAGGAGGAGATTCGAGATCTTTCCGTCCATGCTCTTGACGGCGCAGATGATCTGCCTCGCGCGCTCGCGATTCCGCCGGTTCCTGATATCTTTGAGCAGAAGCGATGCGAAGAGCTCGATGCTCCCCAGGGGATTGCGGATTTCGTGGGCGATCGTCGCGGCCATTTCACCCATGGCGGCAAACGTCTCCGCCCGCTTGGTCGTCTCTTCCAGTTTTTCGATGCGGCTGATGTCGCGCATCAGGAAAACGGCGCCGGTCGGCTCGCCTCCCTTCGCGGTGAAGGGGGAGCCGCAGACTTCCAGCGTGCGGCCGAGCATCCGGATCTTGATCCCGCCCTCCGTCCGGAAATAGGGGGAATGCAGGAGGCGGTTCCCCCGCGCGGGCTTCAGGTCTTCGAAAAGCACTCCAATGTGGCTGCCCTGGAGAACCTCGCTGGCCAGGCCGGAGAGGTCCACGGCGCAGCGATTGACGATCCGGATCCTCCCCTCCAGGTCCGTGACCACGACGGCGGTGCTGAGACTGTCCAGGATGTTCCGGAGGAATTCCTGCATTTCCTCTTTTTCCGCCACGCTTTTGCGCAATTCCCCGTTGGCCGCCTCCAGCTCCGCGCCGATCTCCTGGAGACGGGATTCCAACTGCCCGTAGGAGGAGTGCAGCTTACGCGCGGAGTCGTTGAATTCCTCGAAGGTCTTCTGCAGAAGCCCGATTTCGCTCATGGCCTGATCCGTATTCCCCGTATCCACGGAGTTTCTTTGAAACACCCGGTCCTGCCCGGCCACGCATCGAAAACGTCAGTTCTTCAGCGAGACCGCCTGCGTTCCCGGCCATTTGCGGTCTACCGTCCAGTACTCGGCAACCTTCGCCCAGAAACCGTCCTCGCCGCCTTCCCGCAGCGGGGCGATCCATTGCTCGGCTTTCCTGCCGCCCGAGCGCGCCGATGCCTGGCCGATCCGGTAGAGCGCCCATGATCTTCTCTCCTTGTCCATATCCGCGGCCATCGCCTGTTGAAACATCCGGATGCCTTCCGAATCGTTGCCGCTGCGCAGATGGCAGTCGCCCAGGCCCTCGTACAGATCCGCGAGGAACGCCGCCTCGCAGGACTCTCCCCCGCCGGTACAGGCCGACAGGACCTTCTGATACTGTCCGATCGCCGCCGCCGCCGACCCCGTCCGCCGCAGGGCGTCGGCGAACCTGGAGAGAGACTGGAGATCCCGGTCCGCTTCTCCGGCGCCGGCCGAAGCTTCCGCATAGAGCAGGGCCGCTTTCGGATAATCGCCTTCGCGATAGAAGCGTTCGGCAAAGGCCTTCTTTACCGCCCTCGGAACGGAAGGATCGTTCCCCGTTTTCTTCTGCAGCAGGTCGGAGAGCAGCTTTTTCCCGTCGTCTCCCTTTCGCCAGTTCTCCAGTTCGGAAAGGGCGCCGATCCGGCGATGCTCGTCCGCGCTGTTCCGATCCGATTTTGCGAGATCCTGGAGGGCCTGCAGGGCCAGATCGTTCAAACCCGCTCTCTTCAGGCTCTCGCCGATCAGGAGAAGACTCTCCCGGTCATAAAAGGGGCCGGCGCCCTTGTTCGCCGTCCGAAGATACAGGTCCGCGACTGCCAGGTGATCGCTTTTGGACGCAAACGTCCTGACAAGGGGCGCCGCGGCTGCCGCAAGTCCCCGCCTGCCATCCTCCCGGCGGCGTCCGTAGGGATAACGATCCAGGAGCCCGACATAACTGGAAATCGATTCCTCATGTTTTCCGAATTTCGCCAGGGCACAGCTCTTCTTGTACAGGAGCTCTTCGGCGAAGGGGAAATTCTTGCTCTTCCGGAGAATCGCATCATAAGCCGATACGGGATCTTCATAATTCGAAAGCCCCGGCATGACCGGCGAAATTTTGTGCCCCGGCTTTGCAACCCCCAGATCCGCCATGAGAATCGCGCACTCCTGAGCCTCAAGCGTCCCGTCATAGCGCTCGACAACGACGCTGAAGAGTTTCAGCGCCTTGGGGACCTGATCGTTCTGAACATAGCAGTTCCCCAGCGTGACAATCGCCCCGGGAACGGAGCTCTCCCTGGGATAGAGACTGAGGTAGCGGCAAAGGATGGGAATCGCCTGCTGGTATTTGCGCGCGACGAAGTAGTGATAGCCCATATTGAGAAGCAGGTCGGGCGGGATTCCGTTCAGGTCGGGCCATTTCTTGCGCGCCTCGGTATACCACAGCTCGGCGTTGACCGTCTGCTGCAGGCGGTAGTAGCTGTCGGCAACCGTGAAGAATGCCGTCTTCGCATCTTCGCCGCCGGGCTGCTTGACCAGATACCCGATGAGCTTCTCTGCGGCCTGGTGATATTTCCCCGCCCGGTGGAGCATCAGGGCGGAACGGAACTGCGCCTGCCGGCAAAGCGGCGACGCCGGATATTTCGCGGCGAGATTCGCGAAGGCTGCCGAAGCCTCGTAGTAGAATTTCAATTTCTCATAGGCGCTTCCGAGGCGGTAGTACGCGAGGTCTTTCGCATCGCCCTTCCCTTCAACCGCCAGGACCGCTTTGTACTGTTCGACCGCATCCAGGTATTTCTGCCGGTCTCCCCTGTCGCCGAGAAGGTAAAAGCTGTGGGCGCTATAGAGCAGGGCCGTTTCTTTCAGGCCCGGATCGGCGGGTTGCCCTTTCATGGCTTCGCCAAAACCGGCGACCGCGTCCTCGTAACGTCCGGCGCGGAAATGCTCCATCGCCGCGGCCAGCGCCAGCGGCGTTGCTTCCGGAGAAAGCGCCGGAGAGGCCGGGCCGTTTTCGGCCCGCTTTGCGTTCGGATCGGCCACGGCGTCCCCCGTCGCCGCCGCTGTCGGGATTTTTGGAAGTTTCGGCAGGGCTGGATCTTTCGGCGCCGGCGGCCTCCGAACTTCCGCTCCGGGCTTCGCTGCCGCCGCCGGCCCGGCGGGCTTCTTGAGGCTGCGGTCGGCGTCCGGGGCGGGGCGGCTGCCTGCGGGCGTCGACATCCGGCGAATCTGCCCAGGGCCGTTGGCCTGTTTCCCCGCCGGGACCTTCTGTTCCTTCACGTCCGCCGTCTGTGGCTTCTTATTGCCCGTCTTGCTCGCGGGCGGCCGCAAGGCCCCTCCCGCCGCCGCATCCGCAGGGCAGGTCTCCTGCAGGTCCAAAGACTCCAGAACGAACGATTCCAGGAGCCCCTCCTTTTTCAGATGGTTCGCGACACGGGCGCCGTCGCCGCGGGTCGGGAAGCGACCGATGTAAACGCGATGCCACGTGCCTTTTTCAGCGAGATCGATCCTGCGGACAAATGCGGCGTAGCCCGCCGCCTTCCAGACCTGCACCTCGCGTTCGGCGCCCGCTGAAATCCGGTACGAGGCGGTATGAATGCAGTGACGGCGGTCCGGAGGCGTCCTTTCACCGGAGACGGAAGTTCCGGGAAAAAGCAGCGCCGGCAGGACGCAAAGGCAAAGAATCGGAAAAAGCCGCTTGCTCCTCATGATGCAACCCCTTGCAGCCCAGCCTCCCTTGTCCGCTCGTCTCGCGGCGGAGAAAGGGCCAACCCGCAAAAAGCAATTTGCATACCACGCAGCGGACGCCTTCCGGAAAACTGCGGCGGTTGCGGATTTCCGCGGATGCGCTGATGCAGCGGGGGGAATTCGAAATACGGTGATCCCTTTGCCACGCCCCCTTCCATGTCAACGGATCAGCATCAAAGCCAAATAATTGACGAAAGCGGAGCGCAGGATATCGGGAAACGGCGGCGGCGGCAGGGATCTCCCGGGGGCATCCGCCGAGGATTCAGTGCCTCCGTCCCGGAGCTGCAGAACGCCCGGTCCGGTGGCACCAGCTTTGCATAATTTCGCTCGGCGGAAAAGATCCGCGGCAATCGCTTTTTAGGGGAGAAAGACGCTATGGGAGCGGAAGTTCACTTCTCGGAAAACAATAAAAGAGAATATTCCCGGGTAGATGCATATGTTGCAATGGAATGCCGCCGTCTGGGACCGGAGGAAATCGACAAGGTTCGCTCACGCATGTCCGGCGAGGCGTTCCTGGCGGAATTTGCCTCATCGGCCTGTCGGGCGTCTTCGACCTCGACGCCGCAGCTTCACACTGAAGGCTATCCATGCGACTTCGAAGGTCTTCCGGAAATCGAGGACCCACGGCTGGCGAACTGGCTGCAGGTCATCAACGCCAAACTCGATGCGGTGATCCGCATGCTGTCCATTCAACAGGAGGGATTCCTCCGCCTTCCATTTCTTCGCGTCAATATCGGCGGCGGCGGGCTCAAATTCGAAGCCCGGGAAGAGTATGCCGTCGGGGATATCCTCGAAATCAAGATGATGCTCTCTCCGCACAGGCCGGTCGCCATGTATCTGTGCGGCGAAGTGACTTCCATAAAGACAAAAGACGGCGGCAGCGAGGTCGCCGTGAAATTTGTCCTCATCGACGACGAAGTCCGCGACGAGATCGTCCGGTTCGTTTTCGAAAAGGAGCGGGAAATCCTCCGCGGGAAAAGGAAGTAGCCGGAGTTTCGCATGTTCGTCGTCATCGGCATAGGAGTGGTCTTGGCCGCCGTCATCGGCGGCTATCTCATGGAACACGGGAACCTGTCCGTGCTCTTCCAGCCGGCGGAACTCGTGATCATCTTCGGAGGCGCCATCGGCGGATTTGTCATCGCCTCTCCGCAGAAAGTCATCAAGGCCGTCATCGCCTCGCTGGCCCGCATGTTTTCCTACAAGAACTACAGAAAGGAAGACTACCTGGATGCCCTGATGCTGCTCAACGGCATATTCTACAAGATCCGCCAGCAGGGGCTGGTCTCGATCGAATCCGACGTGGACACGCCGTCGGAGAGCGTCCTGTTTTCCAAATACCCAAGCATCCTGAAAAACCATCACGCCATCGATCTGATCACCGACACCCTGCGCACCGTCATGACGACAACGATCGCGCCGCACGAACTGGAGGCGCTCATCGACAGCGAACTGGAAAATCATCACGAAGAGCTTCTGCAGTCCTCGCAGAGCGTCAGTTTCGTGGCGGACGGCCTCCCCGGTCTTGGCATCGTCGCCGCCGTTCTGGGCGTCGTTCTCACCATGGGGAAGATCGGCGAACCGCCCGAGGTTCTGGGACACAGCATCGGCGCCGCCCTCGTCGGAACGTTTCTGGGCGTGCTCATGTGTTACGGCTTCGTGGGCCCCATGGGGAAGAATCTGGAGCACATGGCGGAGGAAGACATCCAGTACCTGAAGGTGCTGAAGGTCGCGATCCTGTCTTTCGTGGGCGGCGCGGCCCCCAAGGTCGCCGTGGAATTCGGCAGGCGCGTGGTTCCGGCGAACGTCAAACCGACCTTTTCGGAACTGGAAGAAGTATTTCGTCAAACGAAGAAGGGATGAGCTTGTTCAAGATCATCACGTGTCGGCTGAAGGCCGGGACCCGTCAGGTTTGATCATCTATGGAAGAGCGAAACCAGCAGCCGATCATCATCAAGAAGATCATCAAGAAGCACGGCGGGCACCACGGCGGTTCCTGGAAGGTTGCCTATGCCGACTTCGTAACGGCCATGATGGCCTTCTTTCTCCTCCTGTGGCTCATTACGATGGTCTCACCCGATAAGAGGCAGGCCGTATCGCAATACTTCAAACACTTCAACGTTTTCCGGGAAACAGCCTCCTCCGGCACATCGGTCGTGAAGATTTCCGACCAGGAGATGAATCTGCAGAAAGTGGGGAAAAGGATTGCCGCACGCGAAACCGTCGACAGCAACCTGACTCCCGAAAATCTGATGAAACGGCTCAATACGGCCATCGACGAAAAGCTCAAGGGCCTTCGCAATCACATCCTGGTGGACATCATCGAGGGAGGCGTACGAATCCAGATCGTTGATCTGGAAGGAAGCGAGATGTTTTCCTCGGGCGGAGCCCAGCTGTCGAACCGGGCCAGGGAAATTCTGACCCTGGTCGCCGAGAATATCCGTGATCTTCCCAATCGCGTCGCCATCGAGGGGCACACGGATTCCGCGCCGTACCGCGGCGGACAGATCACGAACTGGGAACTCTCCTCTTCCCGGGCCTCGGCGGCGCGCCGCGAACTGGAAAACAACGCCGTCGAACCCGGCCGGATCGCCAGGGTCGTGGGATATGCGGACCAGGAGCTATACGTCAAGCTGAGCCCGCGCGACCCCCGCAACCGGCGTATCAGCATCATCCTGCTTGCGCCGAACTGAAGTCCTCTGCAGAAACTCCAATCCTTCGGCAGGATCTCCGCGGTCCGCCGGCCCGCATCACATCCTGGTCGGCTCGCTCAGGCAGACGTCGATCACAAAGGTGCCCGCGTCGATTTCAAAAGGGATGATGATGCTCGGTCCCCCCAGCACATGGGTGATCGAGTGTTTGCTGCCGGATACAACGGTCGGGATGGCCGCCATGATGGAATATCCCTCCGCCTCGAGACGCTTGCGGGCGGCCCCCGATACCATGTTGGTCAATTCTCCGACCGCATCCTTGATATCGCCGTTCAGATCCCTGATCTCCTCGCCGAGCATGTTGGAGACGATCTTGAGGATGGAGCCGCTGCTGAAACTGAGTGCGACGGACCCCACCGCCGCCCCTGTCAGGCCGATGATCCCGGAAACATCTCCGTGAGCGACGCTGTCCCTTTTCAGATAAGGCTTCCCCGCCCGAGGCTCGACAAAGGCCATCGTTTTGATCACACTGACTGTCCCCTCCAAGAAGGGATTGATGAATTTGACGTTCATGTCCTCTTTCCTTCCCGCGATCGATGCTACGGCGTCAGCAGCTTTTCCATGATCTTGCTGATTTTGTCGTTCAACACCTCGGCCGTGAACGGTTTGACGATATAATTGCTCACGCCGGCCTTTACCGCGGCGACGACGTTGTCCTGAAGGGCTTCGGCCGTGACCATCAGAAAGGGCGTCTTGCCGAGGTCGGCATCGGCCCGGACGGCTTTGAGCAGTTCGAAACCCGTCATGTTCGGCATGTTCCAGTCCGAAATGATCAGATCGACCTTCTGCGCTTTCAGAACCCGCAGCGCCGACACGCCGTCTTCGGCTTCGAGGATGTTTTCATAGCCGACCTGTTTGAGGAGGTTCCGGATCACCTTCCGCATGGTCGCAAAGTCATCCACAATCAAGATCTTCATATCTTTCTGCATAAGATTCCCCCTGTGGTATACGACGACCGGATCAGTTTCTTTCGTCCGATCGGTTCTCGCTCAATTCAAACAATCCTTCGGGATCCAGGATGAGGCCGATCTGCCCGTCGCCGAGGATGGCCCCTCCCGAAACGCCCTTGACCTTTTTCAATTCGGCCCCCAGGCTCTTGATCACGACTTCCGCTTTCCCGATGATCTGGTCCACCAACAGGCATTTGGAGCGGCCTGCCCCGTCGACGACGACGACAATGGCGTCCCAGGGATCCTTATACCGGGGTTGGATCCCGAAATGGTCGTACAGGCGCACGATCGGCAGCAGCCTTCCCATGACGTTGATCATCTCTCCCTTTCCCACGACGTTGTTGTACGACTCCTTCGCGGGACGCAGGGCCTGGCGGATCGCCGTTGTCGGCAGGATATAGCGCTCTTTGCCGACTTTCACAATCATGCCGTCGATGATCGCCATCGTCAGCGGGAAGCTGGTGGTGAACGTCGTCCCCTTGCCTTCGGACGATTCGATCTCGATCTTGCCGCGCAGTTTCTCGACGGCCTGCTTCACGACATCCATTCCCACGCCCCTTCCCGAGACGTCCGTCACCTTCTCCGCCGTCGACAAACCCGGCAGGAAGATCAGACGACAGATTTCCTGGTCCGTCAGGGCGTCGTGCGCCGCGACAATTCCGTTCTTGACCGCCTTGTCGAGGATCTTCTGTTTGCAGAGCCCGCGTCCGTCGTCGCTGATTTCGATGACGATATTGCCGCCCCGGTGGTAGGCTTTTAACTGGATCAATCCCTTTTCCGATTTTCCCGCCCGGACACGGTCTTCCGGCGTCTCAACGCCGTGATCGACGGAATTGCGGATCATGTGCACGAGGGGATTGTAGATCTCGTCCACCATGTTTCGATCGATTTCCGTTTCCTCGCCGACCATCTCCACGTCGATGATCTTGCCGGCGTTCTTGGAAAGGTCCCGCACCAGACGCGACATCCGCTGGAACGTCTGTTTGATCGGGATCATGCGCAGGCTGGTCGAAGAGCGCTGCAGACCCGCCGTGATGCGGAAGAACTGGGAGAGGTTGCGCAAAAGGTTCCGGTCGGAGTTGCTCTGAAGGCTCACGTCCTGTTCGATCATGGATTGCGTGATGACCAGTTCGCCGACCATGTCAATCAGATCGTCCAACTTGCGGGTATCGACGCGGATGGTCGACGTATCCCCCACCTGGTCCGCCTGTTTTCTCAGGGCCTGCGCGACCTGCTTGGGCGTTGCCTTGCCGCCGCTGATCAGCGTTTCGCCGATTTTCTTGTTCGCCGCCTGGCCGGTTTTCAGTCCCTCGTCGAGGTCCTTCTTGCTGATGACGCCGTCATTCACCAGGATCTCGCCGAGCTTCCCGGGCGGCTCTTCGGCTTCTCCCTGCTCGATCTTCTCAATCCGGTAATACATCCCCGACAGATCCATGTTGTCCGGGGCGCTTCGTTTGCCGTCGAGAATCTCCCTCCACTGGCCGATCATCGTCTTGAGCATATCCGCGCCGTCGAGCACGACATCGATCACGGGCGAGGTGATCTGCACCTCCCCGTTCCTGGCCTTGTCCAGCAGGTTTTCCAGATTGTGGGCGAGCTCGCGGATCGCTTCGAGATTGAGAAAACTCGCCACGCCCTTGATTGAATGAAAAGGCCGGAAGATGGCGTTGATGAAGTCCTTGTCGGTCGGATTCTTCTCCAGATTGAGGATGTTGACTTCGATCTGGTCGATGTACTCCAACCCTTCCGTAATAAAATCCTTGAGCAGCGCCTCATCCTGGATCTTCACTTCTTCATCCGGCTTCGCCGCATCCGCCGGCGTCAAGGCCGGCTGCGGCGCCTGCACTCCGCCGCCCGCCGCGGCCGCCTGGGCAACCGGGGCGTCCGTTTTCTCGTCTGCCGCCGCCGGAGCCTCTTCAGGACATCCGCCCGAGTTCTTGAACGAATCGGCGACCTCCTGCATCCGCGATATCCCCTTGCCCAGCGATGCCAGTCCCGCCCCCTTGTCCTCCAGGGTGTCCAGGATCATCATCTCCAGCGTTTTGCCCATTTCCTGGGAGACCGCAACAATCTGCGCCATCCCGAGGTCTTTTGCCTCCTGCACGATCTCGTCGAGCGAATTCAGGAATTTCCCGGCAGCGGGGATGTCGAATTCCTTCGCATCCATGAACAGAAATGCAGAGGCCAGCGCGTTGAGCAATTGCAGTATCCGATCGTAGTTCATCGTTCACACCATCCTGATGATTTCGTCCGCAATCTGTTCCAGAGGCGCCACTTTATCCACGGCGCCCAGCTTGATCGCCTCTTTGGGCATCCCGAATACGACGCAGGATTTCTCGTCCTGGGCGATCGTACCCGCCCCCATCTGTTTCATCTCGAGAAGACCGTCCGCCCCGTCGGAGCCCATGCCCGTCAGGATGACGCCGATGGCGTTGGAGCCGGCGTACTTGGCCGTCGACCTGAACAGGACGTCAACGGCGGGCCGCTGGTGATGCACCATCGGGCCGGTCTTGACTTCAACATAGTATCTGGCGCCGCTGCGCCGCAGCAGCATATGGAAATTCCCCGGAGCAACCAGTGCGCTTCCCGGCGTCACCGAGTCATTGTCCCGGGCTTCCTTCACCCGGATCTGGCACATGCCGTTGAGCCTCTCCGCGAATGCCGCCGTAAAGTTGGCCGGCATGTGCTGGACGACCAGAATGCCCGGCGAATTCGGCGGCATGCGGGTAAGAACGGCCTTGAGCGCTTCCGTCCCTCCCGTGGAGGCGCCGATGGCGATCACCTTGTACGACGTCTGAGAAAGCGCGCGGATCGGCTCGGCATCGGCATCGCGGGGCTCCCGCTTTACGACCCTTGCGCGCGCCGCAGCGCGGATCTTGTCCGCCAGCTGCGAACTCATGTCTCCTACGGTATAGGAGGCGCCCGGTTTGGCGATCACGTCCACCGCTCCGATATCCAGCGCCTCGAGGGTCATCTTCCCGCCCTTCGGCGTCAGCGAGCTGACGATGATCGTGGGAATCGGATAATGTTTCATCAGCTTCCGCAGAAAGGTGAGCCCGTCCATTCTGGGCATTTCGATATCGAGCGTCAGCACTTCCGGCTTCAGCGAGAGAATCTTGTCGCGCGCGACGAAGGGATCCGGAGCCACGCCGACCACCTCGATATCCGGATACTTCGAGAGCTCCTCCGAGAAGATCTTGCGGACGATGGCAGAGTCATCGACTACCAGCACCTTGATTCTGTTCAACGTCGAATCTCCATTTCCCTGTCGTTTCTCGTTGCGCCCGCCCCGAAACGGTCTCGACACCGCCGTTCAACGGTCCTGGATATAGGGGTACCAGTCTCCCTTGCGAAGCGTATTGACCTTGTAAACGATCGCCTCATTTTTCAGCGTGTTGAAAACGATTTTCCTGCCCATGCGGCCGCCCGTATCTTCGGAGATGACCGGGACATTCGCCAGACGCAGAACCTGGCGGGCCTTCGAAACGTTCTTCATGGCGACGCCTGTACACTCCCGCTCGCCGGAAGAGGCGCCGCCGAACAACTGCGCCTTCAGGTCTTTCTTCTTCGACCCCTCTTCCAGAAACATCCGGATCAGAAACTCCACGGCGACGTCTCCATACAGGGGAGTCCTTTCTGCATTTCCGGGCGCGGCCGGGTAGAGAAAGGCGCTCATGCCGCCGTATCCCGCACTGCCGTCCCAGAGCGCCGCGGCGATTCCCGAACCGACGACGGTGGAAATCAGCGAGGGGTCGCGGCTCAGGTAGATGTAGCCGGGCGACAGAAAGTATTCAACGGGTTGGACTTCGCCCTTCCCCATGATCAAACCGCCGTTCCTTCACAAACGATCGAGGAACAAGACGACCCCGAGGGTCTCTCCATCCGCCGCAAATGCCAGCTCAACCGCAATTTCCTCTCCCGCCGCGGGATCGCGCCGCCCGCGAAATTCCCCTGCTCCATGAAAAGAGGGAATCTGGAGATCGAAGACCCTGGACGGGTCATGCTTGCGCAGGAAATTTCCGCAGATCATGTTGACGGCCTCCTTGAGACCGTCCTGAAGCATCGCCTCGGTGACCTCCCCGTCCTCGATGTTCAGCATGTTCCGTACCATGGTCCTCGAGACTCCCGGCGACGAAAACATTTCCAGCCGGCCGCACGCCGGCCCGCGGAACCCGATGTCGGCGGACAGTCCTTCGGAGGAGCCCCGGCCCGCGGCCGGCTCGAGGAAGACAAAGAACATCTTCTCCAGCACCTCAAAAATCGACGCCGCCAGTTTTTCCTTCATCTGCCCCGTACTGTCCATCTTCGCCCATCCCCACAACTTGATATAGGGTCCGTTTCAGATCCTCCGGCAGAAAAGGCTTCTTGATGAAACCCTTTGCGCCGCCGGCCATCGCCTCTTCCATGCGCTCCACGCTGCCCTCCGTCGTGACGATGACGACGGGGATGTCGCGGTAAAGCTGATTTTCCTTCAATGCTCCGAGCATCTGGAGACCGTTCATCTCCGGCATATTGATATCGGAAATGATGATGTCGACCCAGGCATCCGCAAGGACGGCCAGGGCCTCTTTCCCGTTGCCGGCCTCGTAGCAGTTGTCCATATGGAATCCGGACATGGTCACGATCTTCTTGATCACGGCCCGCATGGAATTCGAATCATCGACAATGAGGATATTGAATGACATAAGAACCTCGATCTCTCTTGCTCACAGTATCCGGACCAACTCCCTTGCCTGTTTGAGCTCCTCCAGCAGGAGCACCCAACTCCTTTCCAGATCCTTTTCGTGAAAATCGAATTTCTGCAGCGTTTCGCTCAGGCCGCGGTGGGCGAGGCCGTCCATCCCTCCGTCGATGCCCATCATCAGGCAGGACTGATCGGCCAGGTAGACAAGCCAGGGAATGGTGGCCGATGTGTCCCCCGGAGAATCCGGCCGATGATGATAAGCGATCGCGTCGCGGATATCGCCGGGGAAGCGCCACTGTTCCGCGATACGTCCGCCGAGATCCGCATGGTTGATTCCGACGACTTCCTCTTCCGCTTCGAGGAAAGAATAGCCGGATTCGGCGACAAGCCTCCGGATGCGTACAGACGACTCCCGGACATACTGGCCGAGGATCACCTTGCCGATGTCATGGAGAAGAGCCGCCGTGTAAAGAGCCGAATCGTCCTGCTTTTGAATATGCCTCGACAGGATCTGAGACATCAGGGCGACGGCAACCGAATGCTCCCAGAGCTCGGAGGCGTCGGACACGTAACCGCCGCCGGCTTTCCTGAAGAAGGTCGCCGAACAGGCCGTTTCCAGGACGCGAAGCAGATTTTTCTGCCCGAGGCAGATCACCGCGTCCTGAATCGACCGGACCTTGCTCGATACGCCGAAGTAAGCGGAGTTGCTCATTTTCAGGATATTGGCGGTGATGCCCTGATCGTATCGGATGACCCTGGCCACGTCGGCCACGGAGTAGTCCTCGTTCTTCAGAAGCGCCACGACCTTCTGGACCGCCTCCGGAAAGGCGGGTAGATTTTTTACGGATCGGAGAATACGTTCGATCATTACAGTACCTTCATTTCACCGCCGGAACTTCTTACATGGAACTTCCCGTCCAGGAGATTGAGCCTCACGGTGCGATTGTGGTTGCTGCCCGTATCTTCCGCATCGATGAGAACGTTGTTCCGCCAGAAGATCTTCCGCAGCGCCATGATATTCTTCTGGCCGATCCGGAAATAATTCGTGTCGTCCAGAATGCTGGCCCCTCCCGCCACCTTGACCCTCATCCGCCGTTTTTCGGCCCCGAGGGCGTAACAGCTCTTGAAAAGCAGCGGAATCGCCGTATCGGCGAACATCCCGGGGCAATCCTTTGCCTTGTTCTCGTCCAGCGTGGAGTCCGGCAGCATATAATGAAGAAGACCGCCGACCGACAGCTGGGGATCATAGACCGCAACGGCGATACAGGAGCCGAGCGCATAGGTCACGAGGATATCCGACTTGTTGTTGCTGCACTTGAGATCAGCGATGCCGACGACGATATCCGCCATATCCTACTTCCGATATACGCTGGGTTCCACGTACTTGAACGAATGCTTCAAACCGGTCAGGCTTTCGGAATGCCCGACAAAGAAATATCCGCCCTTGTTCAGACACCGATGGAAGCGGTTCACGAGAAGGGCCTGAGTATCCTTATCGAAGTAGATCATCACGTTGCGGCAGAAGATCACATCAAACCGGAAATCCGCGGGCGCCTCCTCCATGAGATTGAATCTCATGAACTTGACCATCTGCTGAACATTCGGCTTGACGCGGACGTGTCCGCTCCAGTTCCCGCAGCCCCTTTGAAAGTATCGCTTCAGGATTGCCTGCGGCAGGCTGCTCACCTTATCGACGGGATAGATCCCGGAAGTCGCCGTTTTCAGAACCCGCGTCGAAATATCCGTTGCGAGGATCCGCGCATCGTGCGGCCGGCCGTTTTCGCATTCCCGAATCGTGATTGCCAGCGAATAGGGCTCCTCTCCCGTCGAGCAGCCGGCGCTCCAGATGGAAATTCTCTCTCCGCCGTTTTGCCCGGACGAGGGCAGTCCCTTTCCGATGATCTGGCGAAGCTTCTGAAAATGGCTCTCCTCCCGGAAAAAAAAGGTCAGATTGGTCGATATCGAATCGATCATGCTGATCAATTCGTCGGTGCCGTCTTCCGTGGTCACGAATTTGTAGTAATCGGAAAAGGACTGGAAATTGCCCTCGCGCAGGCGTTTTCCCAGGCGCGCCTTGACGAGTTCCTTCTTCCCCTCGTGAAGGTTGATGCCGCATTGCCCATAGATGAGCCGGCTGATTTTTTCGAAATCGATGTCCCGCATTTCCAGACTGTTCATTCCTGCCCTTCCCAAGACGATCCCGGCCGTTCCGTCTTCAGGAGACGGAGCAGGGACCGGCCCAGTCCCCGCACGTCGCTGCAGATCATGGTATCCTCGCGTTCCGCGATGCGATCCTCCGCGGGCGGAGAAGAAATGCCGCGCGCGCGGAAAAATACGACACGGGTCTTCCGATGAAACTTCCGAATTTTCGATGCAATTTCAGGGCCGTGGGCCTGGTTATCCGCCGCGATCCAGACCACGATGTCCGGGGCAGTCTTGCCGATGTCCAGCACCGCCTCGAACCGGTCCGGGCAGGTTTCGAGCGCCACGGAGTGCAGTTCTGGGGTCGAACGAACCAGGCGGCGTATGGAATCTCGCAGCCTGGCATCGGCGCCGACCAACAGCACGGTTTTCCGGACGGACATTTCCGCCTCCGGGCCGTTCGGCCCGCAGAGATCCAGGATCTGCTGCTGCGAAAATCCCGATTCCCGAAAAATGCGCATCACTTCGGAACACGGGATCTTCCAATGTTTGCCGATTTCGTAGGCCTTGATCCGGCCGTCCTTGATCCAGCGATAGGCGGTTACCCGGTTCACGCCCAGCATGCTTGCGACTTCAGAGGTGGAATAAAAGGTCTTGGCCATTCAACCGTCCCGCATGAAACCGATTCAACGATCTTAACCAACACATCCAATGCAACCGTTGCTGGTACAGATATCGGCAAGACGGAAAAATACTTGAAAAGAATTGCAAACGCTCCGCAACCGCTCCGCAAGCAGAAGCGATCCGCGGGGTGCACAGGTTATCGCCCCTCCCATGTCCGCCTGATCGCACTTCGCGCAGGGGCCGAGCCTCCCCCGATCGATTCAGCTGTCCGGAAACGATTGTCTTGACATCAGGAGAGGAAACCGTTATGAAGGGCGCGCGTCATTATTTTGACTGTGATACCGGGAAACGGCCTTCTTCAATCAGGAGCGAGAATAATTTGACGCCCTTCAGCCGACCATGAAAAACTCCAAAATCCTCATCGCCGAAGACAACGACCTGTCGCGCGACAACCTCGTCGAACTTCTGCGCGAAGAAGGCTACTCCGTCACCGCCGTCCCCGACGGCCGCCAGGCCATGGACACCTTCATCGCCGATCGCTTCGATCTGGTCGTCACCGACCTCAGGATGCCGCACATGGACGGCATCGAACTGCTCAAATTCATCCGCGGGATGAACCAGGATACGGTCGTCATCATCGTCACGGGCTACGGCACGATCAATACCGCCGTTGAGGCGATGAAACTGGGCGCCTTTGACTATGTAACAAAACCCATCAAGGACGATCTCGTGAAGATCACCATCGCCCGCGCCCTGTCCTATGCGCGGCTGAAGGAAGAAAACGTCCTGCTGCGCGATCGATTGAAAGACAAATTCGACGCCGGAAAGATGATCGGTTACAGCGACTGCATGAAGAGGGTCTTTCAGACGATCGAGAAGGTTTCCCAATCCGACAGCACCGTGATCATTTACGGAGAAAGCGGCACGGGAAAAGAACTGGTGGCGAGGGCGATCCATTTCAACAGCGAACGAAAGGACCAGGCCCTCGTACCCGTCAATTGCGGCGCCATTCCCGAGGAGCTTCTGGAGAGCGAGTTGTTCGGCCACGAAAAGGGCGCCTTCACCGGCGCCATCCGAAACCGCATCGGCCGGTTCGAGCTGGCCCACGGCGGCACGATCTTCCTGGACGAAATCGGGGACATGAGTCCCTCCCTGCAGGTCAAGCTGCTTCGCGTTTTGCAGGAAAAGCAATTCGAACGAATCGGCGGCATGAAGACCATCAGCGTGGATGCCAGGATCATCGCCGCGACCAATCAGAACCTTGAAACGGCGGTGGCGGAAAGACGATTCCGCGAGGATCTCTTTTACCGACTCAACGTCATCCCCATCTACCTGCCGACACTCCGGGAGCGCGGACCGGACATCGCCATCCTGGCCAATCATTTTCTGGCGCGTTTCAACAAATCGAAAAAGAAGAACGTCGGACGATTTTCCCCGGAAGTCCTGCGGCAGCTGATGGGCTACTCGTGGCCCGGGAACGTACGCGAACTGGAAAATCTGATTGAGATGCTTGTGGTCATGAAGGAAGGAGGGGAGGTCGGTTTGGAAGATCTCCCCATGAAGGTGCGCCAGAACAACGTCGATGTCGTCTCTCCGATTCCCGTCGAATTGACGGAGGACGGAATCGACTTCAACGATATGGTCGGCCAGTTCGAACGCGACCTGATCGTCAAGGCCCTCAGGAAAAGCAGCGGCGTCAAAAACCGCGCCGCAAGGCTTCTCGGCCTCAACCGGACAACGCTCGTCGAGAAGCTCAAGCGGCTGAAGATCGCCGAAGCGGGATAACCCGCCGGGCGGAGCGGCTTTTTAGAATGCGCCGGCTTCTGCGCCGCTCTCGGACGCTGCGGGCAGAGACTTGACGTCCATCCGTTTCCCGATCGCCAGGGATGCTTCCCCGGAAACATCATTCGTCTTGAACATCGCCATCACGGATGCAAGTTCCTCGGAAAGCGATGCGTTCTTCTGCGTGACGAGATTCATTTCATTCACGGCCCGGTTGATTTCATCGATTCCCTCCGCCTGCTCCTGAGACGCATCGGCGATCTTCCCCACCAGCTGAACGACTTTTTTGGATGTGTCATGGACCTCCTGGAACGCCTTGTCCGTGACCTGCACGATCTTCTCCCCCGCCTGCACCTTGTGCATGATGTCTTCGATCAGGCCCGTCGTTCCTTTTGCCGCTTCCGTGGCGCGCATGGCGAGATTCCTTACCTCATCCGCGACAACGGCGAAGCCGGCGCCGGTTTCGCCTGCGCGGGCGGCCTCTACGGCCGCGTTCAGCGCGAGCAGATTCGTCTGAAAAGCGATTTCGTCGATGCTCTTCACGATCTTCTGCGCCTGCGCACCGGCATCGGCGATGGCCTTCATCGACTTTGTCAGATCTCTCATGGAACCGTTCGCCTCATCCGTCGCCTTGCTGCTGCTCATCATCAGGGAATTCGCTTCCTTCGTGTTCGTCGCGTTCTGCTTGGTCATGGATGCCGTCTGATTGAGTGAAGCGGACGTTTCCTCCAGCGCCGCGGCCTGCTCGGAAGCGGACTCGGCAAGTCCCTGTGAAATGGTCAGGGATTTCCCGACTGCCTTTTCCACCTTGTTCCGCATCGTGTCGACCGATTGCGCGAGCTGACCCATTTCATCCCGGGCCTGGATGTCGATTCCGCGCGTGAGATCGCCTTCCGCGATCATCCCCACGACGTCGTTTACCTTCCGGATCACGGAAAGCAGAAAGCGCGTCATGAAGACGCTCAACAGAATGGACAGCAGGATCGCCGTTACGAAGACCGCGACAAAGGTGATCAGCGTCGTCTGAAAACTCTGGATCGCATAGTCGTATTTTTCGCGGCTCAGTTTGTTTTCGAGATCCATGAGTCCCTGCAGGTTGCGGTTGAGAATTTCGAATTTGTCGACCACGGGCTTCATCATCGTCGTCGCCAGGTTATAGTCCGCGGTGGCCATGTCGACAACCTTCGCCGCCGCATCCCTGTATTCCGTCACCTGCTGCAGAGAAGACGAATAGATTTTCTTTTCCTCGCCGGTCAGGTCCTTCTTCATCACGCGATTGATGAGATCAGCGGTGCTCTGCAGGATGACAATCTGCCGTTTTCCAAGGTCATCGATCGCGTTCGCGTCCGCATTGATCGAAGAGAGATTGAGCACCTGGTAGAGATTGGCGTGAACGCTCTTGACGTCGCTCATGACCTTGGCGCTGTCCTGATACATCTGGAAACGATTCTCGAAGATTTCGCGGATAACGGATTTCTGATCGCTGAGGCCCCTGTAGGACACAAGTCCGAGAATGAGCAGGAAGGCAATCGCGACGAGCGGCGAAAGCAGCAGTTTTTTATGCATACTGAGATTCAGAAAATACCTCATGGCGTCCCCCTTTTTGTCCCCCCCAGGACAGACACGGCCCCGCCGGCTGAAAGTATCTGCGGGCGCTTTCAGCCGGCGTTCCTCATTTCATTATTTGTAAGCACCGCAACAGACGATGACATCGCCCGCCTTCTGAATGTAAGTCGTCTTTTGTTCGGGCTTCTTCGTCTCCGGATTCATATACTTGTAGTCGACCCAGCCCGAGCCCTTTCCTTTGGCGAGTTCGACGATTTCTTTGCGGAATAATTTTCCGTCATTGTCCGGCACTTCCAGCAGATTCTTCCCGATCAACTTCGCGTTTTTCGGATGGGCAACCACAACCCCCTTGAAATCATATGCGAAGACATACATTTCCCCTTTGTCAAAAGTCCCTTTGGGCTTGCTGATTTCCGCCAGCGCCTTTTCTTTTCCCTCAGCTCCGGCGAAGGCCACGGCCTTCTCCACCAGAACCTTCGCCTCATCTTTATCCGCCGCGAACACCGACCCCGCAGCGATCAACCCGATGGCCGTCAGAATCACAATCGCTTTCTTCATGGTTTATTCCTCCCTTTTTGTATTTCGCTTTCGTTTTGTTCGTATCGACCCGGCCGCACTGTCCCCCCTCGATCACCCCCTCCCCCGCCGAACTTTTTCTTCTTCATACAGAATTCCGCAACAGCCGATTTCATCGCTGTCTTGTCCGCGACGGTCACAAACGACTTTCGCGACTTCTGTTCTCCTCAAATCGGATAAACGGGGGAAAACTTTAGAACGCGATGCAAAGTATCGCTTCTTGATCAAATGAAGAGAAGTCGCTTCGTCGAACTCTGCTTGGGGTTCTTATGGGATAACAAGACAGGAAAATATCTCCGCGCGTGCAGATATTCTCCTCTGAGAACATTCTCGGGGGATTGATTGAAAGTCTTGCAGGAATACCGGAAAGGCCTCTGCCGGGTTGCGGCAAGCCGGTAGGACTTGCGGTCACACGGAATCGCATGCCGCTTGCTACCGCAAGAACCGGATCCGGCCGCACTGACTTCCCGGGAGAGGCATCTCCCGCTTAGAGGGCCACGTACGTACCGCGCTTCGCCTTCGCGATCTTTCCCAGTTTCTGGGCGCGGTAGATGGTTGTCCAGATTTGACGCTGCTTCAATCCGGTTTTCTCCTGAAGCTGCGTTGTCGTCAGGCCGTCCGCAGTCCCCTTCAATGCCGAGACAATGCGGCTCAGGGCGCTGGCGGGTCTCTTGCCGGCCTTCTTCGCGGCCTTTCTGGCGGCGGTCTTTTTCGCCGGAACCCGCATCGCCTTCGCCTTCTTCGGTGCAGGTGTTTTCCGAGCTTTCCGCGCCTTCCTTTCCTTGGGCATCGCTTCTCTGCCGGCAAGGAGGGCCTGCAGTTTATTGAAGTAAGTCTTCACGAATGATTCCGAACCTTCGACTTCGATTTCGCGCGATACCGGATTGAACTTTACCCTCGAATGACCCGCCATTTCTTATCCTCCTTCTCCAGGTACAGCAGTGTATTTCGTTTTCGCGATTCTTTTGCTGCTTCTCTCGCGGACGGACGGCGCCCCCTATCGTGACGGTTGCATGGCAGAACCATTTCCTTTTGAACTGCTTCTTACATGATTCGGAATGAAATGAAAAGCGTGAAGTTCATCTACATCAGGCAGCACCCGCTTCCGCCCGGAATATGAATCACTTCTTTCGCAATGTATAAATAAGACAGAGATGGAACTTCGACTCCCCCCCAGCAAGCTGTGAGGAATGCGATCGCCGCCGGATTGAAGGCAGGCAAAACCGCTGCGACACAGCCTTCTCCTGCCTATTGCCGCGTAATCGGGAAGGTCAGGCTTGCGCCAAACCACCCGATCGCGGCGACAATCGGGATGAGCGCCAGGAGAAGCAGGAGGTAGAGCATTTCAATTCCCGCGCCGGAAAGGACGGCGTCCGCAAAGAGGAGCCGCAGAAGAAAAGCGCAGAGAGAAACGGTTGCAAGCACGGTCGAAAAGATGATCTTCATTCGAACCGGCCGCAGAGGCCTGGCCTGATAGTTGAGCCACCAGGTGAGAAAACCGGTCAGTACACCAGGAACGGTAAAGACAATTCCGGCTCCCAGACAGAAGAAAGATGTGGTCTCGAAACCTCTGATACCGCTCAAAAGGTAGAGCAGATAGAAAAGGCCCGGCGAGACCGTAAAGGCGATCGGGAAGTGAACCATCATGGGATGGGGATGTCTGCGCAGAAACGGAAACCGCTCCAGCAGATCCGCCACGGGCTTCGGCAGGGCGGCGTCCGGCCCGTTCTGCATTCGCACGGTCCCCACCTGGGGGTAGCGGTCCAGCATTTCCGCCCCATGGGGCGCCGCTTCCAGATCGGCGGTAAGATCGCGCCCCGCCGGGTGGCGGTTCATGTGCAGTCCCGTCTTCCAGAGTTTGCTTCCGCTGACGTCGAATACCCGGCCCTCATAAACAACGTAGACGGGCCGGCCCTCTTTTCCATCAAATGAAACGATCGCTTCGGGATCGAATTCTTTCATGAACACCTCTGGACAGTCTTCTTACCGGATCAGTTTCTTCAGACCCTCTTCCTCGAGTTGAAACTCATGTGCAAGATGCGCCGTTGTCGCGCCGGTGTGCTCCATGACTTCCAGCAGGTAATCCTTGAGACTCGTCTGTTTTTCGCAGGCGTTGAAATAATTCTTCAGGATCAATGCGAGTTCTTCCGACGGTATCTTGTAGCCTTTCTTCGTCGCTTCCTTTTCACCGGCCTGTTCCGGGATGCCCAGCACGACGAGTCTTTCGTCAATGATGCTGAAGCGGAGCGTATAGACCATGAGACAACTGCTGAAAAGAATCTCCGCTCCGGCCTCCGCGTACTGGACGCCGATTTGCAGCCGGTCGGGGAACTTCGGCAGGAGGTACTTGATGCGCACCCCTTTCTCGGTCATCCTCTCGATCATCCGGACGATGCTCCGGGTCATCTTGATGTCGTCGCCGGACGGCGGGCTGCCCGTGATGCAGCCGATGATCTCCCTTTTCGCATCGAGCATGGACTCCATGAGGTACAGGAAATATTCCTGCCGCGTGAGAACCCGCGTCGCTCTTCCCACTTCCTTGAGGAGATTGTCCCGCTGCTTTCCCTCGCGGATATTGTACACCAGCAGGAGTACCGTGGCAACGAGCAGGATGGATTCGAGCAGCAGGAGCCCCAGTTCTATGGTCATGACGTTCCCTCAAGAAACCTGCAGCCGGGCTCTGCACCGGCACGGAACGGCGCGGGCGCCGCTATTCCCGCTCGGCAGCGTCCCTTCCGATTTCTCTTCCTTCCGTCTTGATCTTCTCTTCGTACCACAGGTCATGATTCTGTTCGGCCCAGACAGCATCAACGGAACCATTCCACATGCCCTCGAAGGCTCCCTCGACGCCGATGGTCCCCATATAGATATGGCCGAAGGAAACCGTCACGAACAGCACCCCTGCCGCAGCATGAACGGAGTGCGAGACCTGCATCGTGAGGCGGCTCTGCCCCCAGATGGGAAAATCGAGCAGCACGCCCGTGACCCCGACGACCGTCCCGAAAAGGAGAATGGCCCAGAACCACGCTTTCTCCCCGCCGTTGATCTTTCCGATATGGGGCCGGGGTCCGCTCCCGATCATGCCGCCCATGCTCTTGAACCACTGCAGGTCGATCTTCTCGGGAATGTTGAAACGGACCCAGACGGCGAATTCAAGAAGGATCCCCACAAGCAGGAACGGCCCGAGGATATTGTGCACCCCCTTCATTGCCCCCAGATAAGCCGAAACGGCGCCGTAACCGAATACCGGGATGAGCCCCACCCGTCCCAGGAGGAGACTGAGCCCGCTGATTCCCATGATGACGAAGATCGCAGCCGTGTACCAGTGCAGGATCCTTTCCCGGAGGGTAAAACGCTCGATCCGGATCCCCGACCGCGGCTTCTCCAGTTTTTCCGGCCCTACGAAGGCATAGAACAGACCCATCCCCAGAAGGGCCAGGGCGATGACCCATTGGGACGCCGGCATGATCAGGCCGTTGCGGATTTCCCGCCAGTTTTCCCCGCTGTTGAGGATCAGCACCGTGTGTCCCTCCGCGGGCGCGGACATCGAGCCGGGGATTCCCTGCCTGACTGCGCGCCAGAAGTCGGCGCGCGGGTTGCTCAGTTCCGCGCCGACGGACCGCCAGTAGACGATCCCGCTCAGCAGGAGAAGGAAGAACGCGGCCAGAAGGATCAGGCTGACGGTTCGTTTTCCCCTGTGCATTTCCATAATCAACCCTCCTATCTTTTCAGCGATCGGTCTGGACGAGTTTGAACCGGTCGATCAGCACCTGCTGCTGTTCCCGCTGTGCCAGCAAGGGATCGTCCGCGCCCTTGTAAACCCCGGGCTCGCGCATCGTCACCGTCCGGGGTTCCGAAGAACACCCGATCAGCCCGACAAGGACGGCCCCCAGCGTCAATACATGCCATGAGGTCTTCATGGTTTCTTCTCCTTCCCCGGCTTGAAATCGTATGCCGTTTCCCAACCCCATGTCTGGGGCCTGCCGCCCCGCCTGGCGATGCGCTGGATGTAGATCTCCGATACGATATTGCCGTCTCCGCCAAGCAGCGCCTTGGTCGAGCACATCTCCGCGCAGAGAGGAAGTTTCCCTTCCGCGATCCGGTTGCGTCCGTACATCCTGTACTCTTCGACCGAGTTGTCCGGAAGAGGCCCTCCCGCGCAGAACGTGCACTTATCCATCTTTCCGCGGACGCCGAAGGAGTTCTCTTCCGGGAATTGCGGCGCGCCGAAGGGGCATGCGTAGAAGCAATATCCGCAACCGATGCAGAGATCCTTGTCATGCAGGACAATCCCGTCGGGAGTCGTATAGAAGCAGTCGACGGGACAGACGGCCGCGCAGGGCGCATCCGTGCAGTGCATGCAGGCGACGGAAATCGACTTTTCGCCGGATACCCCGTCTTTGATGGTGATCACATGCCGGCGGTTGATGCCCCAGGGGACATCGTGCTCATTGTTGCATGCCGTGACGCAGCCGTTGCATTCGATGCAGCGCTCGGCATCGCAGAGAAATTTCATCCTGGCCATAATATGCCTCCTTTTACGCCGGCATGATCCGGCAGAGCGTCGCCTTGGTTTCCTGCATCTGTGTCACAGAATCGTAGCCGTAGGTGGTGGCCGTGTTGCACGCTTCCCCGCGGACATAGGGGGCCGTGCCCTCCGGGTACTTGTCATAGAGATCCTTGCCCTGGAACCAGCCGCCGAAATGGAAGGGCGTCCAGACCGTTCCGGGGCCAACCCTCTCGGTGACCATCGCCCGCACCTTGATCCTGCCCCCTTCGGCACCCTCCAGCCAGATGTATTGTCCATTGCGGATATTCGCATCGGCCGCGTCCTTCGGATTGATCTCCGCGAACATCTCGGGCTGCAGTTTGGCGAGCCACGGT
This sequence comes from Syntrophaceae bacterium UBA6109, assembly GCA_002428445.1. Next base: position 9,423 of record DIWJ01000080.1, on the reverse strand, counting down.
TCGGAGCGCTGTTCCTCGCCCCCGCCTTCGTATTCCGTCAGGCGGCCGCTCGTGAAAATCAGCGGGTACTTGAGGCTGTGGTTCACCGACTGGATCGAGGCATAGCGTGTCGGCAAGCGGAAGAAGGCCTTGCGGTCCGCATAGGTGGGGTATTTTTTCACCAGATCGAACCTCGGGGTGTAGAGCGGCTCGCGATGGACGGGGACCGGGTCAGGGTATGTCCAGACGTTGCAGCGGGCCCTGCCGTTCCCGAAGGGAGCGCAGCCGTGCTTGATCACCACTCTCTGGATACCGCCGGAAAGATCCGTCTTCCAGTTCTTCCCCTCCGCTTCCTTCTTTTCGTCCGGCGTCAGATCGTCCCACCAGCCCAGCTTTCTGAGGAGTTCGTCGGTGAATTCCGGGTACCCGTCCTTGATTCCCGAACCCTTTGAATAGACACCGCTGGCAAGGAGGCTCTGGCCGTCGTGCTCCGTCCCCCAGTTGGCCCGGAAGACAAGGCCGCCTTCCGCGACAGGTTTGCTGGGGTCGTAGAGGATCGGCGTGCCCGGGTGCTTCATCTCCGGTTTCCCCCAGCAGGGCCAGGGAAGTCCGTAGTAATCGCCTTTGCAGGGGCCGCCCTCGGCCTTCAGTGTGAGGGTGTCAAACGTTCTCCGGTGCTGGGCGTGGAGTTTGAGCCGCTCGGGGCTCTGGCCTGTGTAGCCGATCGTCCAGGCGCCGCGGTTGATCTCTCTGAGGACATCCTCGATCAGAGGTTCATCGTTGGTCACCTTGATATTCTTGAACATCTCTTTCTCAAGCCCCAGTTTCTTGGCCAGCCTGTAGAGGATGACATGATCCGGCAGCGATTCGTAGAGCGGTTCAATGATCTTCTCCCGCCACTGCAGGGAGCGGTTCGACGCCGTGCACGAGCCATAGGTCTCGTACTGGGTGCAGGTGGGCAGCAGATAGGTGTCGTTCTTGCGGTCGCTCATCGCGGCCATGTGGGTCGGAAAGGGATCGGATATGACCAGCAGGTCCAGTTTTTCCAAGGCCTTCTTCATCTGCGTCCCGCGCGTCTGGCTGTTGCAGGCCATGCCCTGGAAGATGACGGCGCGGAGGTTGTCCTTCTGCGAAAGATTGGCCTTGTCCTCAAGCACGCCGTCGATCCAGCGTGAGACGGGGATGCCGGGCATGTTCATCGTATAGGCCATCTTGCCGCCGCCGGAGTCGTACTGCCGGCTCATGTCGAAACGGGACTTGATCCATTCGTAGTCGACGTTCCAGACGCGGCACCAGTGCTTCCAGGAGCCCTCGGCGAGTCCATAATAGCAGGACAGCGTGTGGCAATTGGGCCCCACGTCCGTTGCCCCCTGGACGTTGTCATGGCCGCGGAAGATATTGGCACCGCCGCCGGAGACCCCGATGTTGCCCAGGGCAAGCTGGAGGACGCAGAACAGCCGGACCGTATGGCTCGCCATATGGTGCTGGGTGATGCCCATGCACCATATGATGGTGCCGGGCCGGTGTTCCGCCATGGTCTGGGCGATCTCGAAGACCTTCTCCTTCGGGACACCGGTAACGTTTTCAACCTCTTCCGGGGGCCATTTCGCCACTTCCCTGCGGATGTCGTCCATGGCATAAACCCGTCGGGCGATGTACTCTTTGTCCTCCCAGCCGTTCTTGAAGATGTGCCAGAGCAGCCCGTAAATGAACGGGATATCGGTGCCCGAGCGCAGCCGGGCGTAAATATCGGCATGGGCGGCCGTCCGGGTGAAGCGCGGGTCCACGACGATCATTTTGGAGCCCTCTTCCTTGGCGCGGAGAATGTGCTGCATGGCCACGGGATGGGCCTCGGCGGCATTGCTGCCGAGAAACAGCATGGCCTTGCTGTTCCGCATGTCGTTGTAGGAATTGGTCATGGCGCCGTAGCCCCAGGTGTTTGCCACGCCGTCCACAGTGGTCGAATGGCAGATGCGCGCCTGGTTGTCCACGTTGTTCGTCCCCCAGAAGGCGGCGAACTTGCCCTGCAGGTAGGCCCCCTCGTTGCTCGCCTTCGAGGAACCGCAGAAGAAGAGCGCGTCCGGTCCCGACTCTTCCCGGATCTTGAGAAGCTTGTCGCCGATCTCCTTGATGGCCTGGTCCCAGGAAAGACGCGTCCAGGAACCGTCCACCAGCTTCATGGGGAACTTGAGGCGCCTCTGGCCGAAACCGTGGCCGCGGGCCGCGGCCCCTTTGGCGCAGTGGGCACCGAGATTGAGAGGCGAGTCGTAGTCCGGCTCCTGGCCGACCCAGACGCCGTTCTGGAGCTCGGCGATGATGCCGCACCCGACGGAACAGTGCGTGCAGATCGTCCGCCGGTATTCCGTCTTGATGTCCGGACGGGGAAAACTCTTCTTTTCCTCCGTCGTGGCCTTGCGGACGCAGGAAAGCGGCAGGAGTCCCAGCAGTGCGCCGCTTCCCAATCCCACGGAGCCGCGGATGAGAAAGGTTCGCCGGCTGATCTCCTTCGGGGAGCCGGTCTCGCGGGATATCCGCTGCAAACGCTTCTTCTTGAATGCCTTCATATCTTCGTCCCTCCGATCCGACTGGCGGGTCCTCTATCGCCTTGCCGTTTCATAATATTTTTTCACGTGCTCCGTTAACCGATACCCTTTCTTGGACGCTTCCCCCTGCGGCACGGGGTCGTTCTGCCGGGCGGCCGTCGGCCCGACCAGCCCCAGGAATGCGGCAAGTCCGCCGAAGATCGCCGCGCATTTCATGAAAGCCCGCCGGCTTCCGGAAAATGGAAGCCCTCCGGAGCAAGCTCCGGAGAATCTTCGATCCCCAAGGAAGGGATCTTGAACATCATTCGCTCGCCTACCCCGCGGCAAGCCGCGAGGAATGCACTCGCTGCCGGATTCATTTTTCATCTTGTCTTCCTCCTTCCTTCGCGGGCATTTGCCCATCCGCCCCAAGCTTGAAGTATTCGCTCTCCGTCGTGAGGAGAGCATCGCCGAAGCGAGCCACCGTACGGTAGAATTCGGCGCCGTTCGCCGACTGCAGATCCCTGAAAAAAACCGGCATCCAGGTTGCGATGTGCTGCCGGAAGAACGCCATCTGTTCCGCGCGCGATGGTTCGTCCGGTTCTGCGGAAAGAAGCGCCATGATTTCGCAGAGCGCGCCGGCGTGATCTTCGGGCTCGGCGCTGTCCGCCTGCCTCACGATGCCAAGGCGCCGCATGGACGACCGCAGGAAAACGAGCGGCATCGACTGGATCTTGCCTTCCCGGTACCATGAGGCATAAGGCACCAGTTCGCCGGATCCCAATCCCACGAAGAGCCGGCTGTACTCGTCTTCGAGCCGGCCGGGAGCGCGGTTGCGAACGGCACGGCAAAGCTCACCCAGGGCGGCATCCAGTTTGCCGGGAAGAGTTGTCCCCCACTCCAGTTTCTCGAGGATCTTCAGGAGATCCCCGGAGGGCGGCTGCGTCAGCAGCGCGGCCAGCATCGCATAACTGTCGGTGCGAATTTCCTCATACGCGGCGAGCCAACCCGGAGCGTTCGAACGATTCATGGTTGATTCCTCGAGGTTCTTTCATGAGACAGAATTGCGTCCCGGGTCCTGCAGACGCGGCACATCCGCAGGCGGCGCAGTTGCCTCTCGCTCTGATACATCCAGTGGCCGGCCAGTTTTTCCTGCATGCGGTCGACCATGGCCTGCGATCCGAAGGTCAGACCGCATTCCATGCACCGTGTCGGCTCCGCCCTGCGCAGGACCGTCGGAGCTTCAGCGCTGTCCGCGTCCGGTCGAATGCGGGGCTCCAGCCGAATCGATCCTTCGGGGCACGCCTCCTTGCACAGGCCGCACTGGTGGCACAGAAATTCTTGAAACAGGAGCCGCGGCACGTCCCCGCCCGCGGACAGCGCGCCGGTCGGGCAGACGGATGCACAGGCCATGCAGAGTGTGCAGCCAGCGGAAACGGCGACAGCCCCGAACGGAGACCCGTCGGGAAGCGGGATCTCCCTTGGGCCTGCACCGGATATATCCCGCAGATGCCGGACCGCCAGGCGAACGATCGCCCTCTTGTCGGCGGCGCAGGGCAGTGTCATGGGCCGCAGGGCGGTATCCCGCATATCGGGACCGGCATGGCTGAAGAGTCCCTTCCCATCATCGTCCCCCCCGGGCGGGGAAGCGACCACGCGAATCGCATTCCCCGGCATGCCGAGACCCCTCAGGATGGCCTCAGCCATCCGAGCCTGATTCTGCAGTAGATTTCCGATTTCGGACGGGGTTTGCGGTCCGCAGAGCACAACGACCCTTCCCGCTCCGCAGGCCAGGGCCGCCAGCATCATCTCCAGTCCGACACAGGCGATTTGGTCCACCTCGCAGAGGAAGACATCCTGAACGTCCCTTTCCGGAACCGGGAGTCCGCGCAGCCCAGCGCCTTTCATGTCGGAAATCACCAGGGACCGGCGGGATACGGAGGCAGAGGAATGATCTTCCATGCTGCTGCGAAGAATATTCAGGAGGTCTTCAGAAGACGGCTCAATCACGGCAATGGCGCCGGCAGGGCAGATAACGGCACATCCGCCGCAGCCTTCGCAGCGGCGGTGATCAATCGAAAGCGCCCGATCCTTCGACTGGATTGCGGCAAACGGACAGAGGTCCAGACAGAGGCGGCAGTCCCGGGAGCGCGACCGGCCGTGGAAACAGAGGTTCTTCTGGAAATTGACCAATCGGGGTTTCTCAAATCTGCCCTTCATTTCCGGCAGCTCGTCAATCGCCTCTGCGAGGGCAGCAGGATTTGCGCCGGGGGCGTAATAGCCCGTCGGCAGGAGACTCCCCGCAAAGGAAGGCGAGGCTTGAAGATCGAGAACCAGGTCAAAGGCGGCCTCATCGCCGCTTTCTTCCGAAAGGGATCGTTCCCGCCCGTCTAACGTCATCCTCGCCGCAAAAGCGCCGAACGTGCCGGAAATCGATACGGAATCCGCCTCAAGCAAGACCGTCCCGCCGTCCCGGGCTTCCGGCATATCCGGACGAGATGACGCCGCCGTCACGATCACGGTGCACATCAGTCCGCGATCGCCAAGCCTGCCGGCGCACGCGTCCGCCCGTTTGAAATCGGTGTCGACAATCAGGGTCCGTCCCCGGGAAATCACTTCCAGGGGACCGGATAATTCTGCCGTTTCCGCCCCTTGCTCCTTTTGGGTCCTCATCCGCGGGGGCGGTGGGGCGGCCTCCGCAATCGTATCGCGCGCTCCTTCTTCGCGATGCCTCTCGTTCCGGTGACGCATATCCGCGGTGATCATTCCGTCGAGATTCTGAAAGTCCCGATAATTTCCCGAAGTGTCATTGAGATCGTCGATGCGGTTGAACTCGGCCGAATGGAAGTCGATTGCGGCGGCGCCGACCGCGCCGCATGCGGATGGCGCAACGGTCCGTTCATCCGCGCCCGCTGCTGAAGACATCAAGTTTCCCGGCGCTTTGCGGTTCTTCATGTCCATTTTCCTCACAGACCGCGGACGACCCGGCAGTCCCGTTTTTCCGGGGCCGATTTCCCGATCCTTTGTCCCCGGCGTGAATCAGCCGCGTCCGCCGGCGACCGCCGCATTTCACGATCCCTTCCCATGGAATCGCCCTTCATCTCCGCGGATACCCGGTGAATATGTAATCCCTTTCCTTCACCGCGGTGTGGCACTGGAAGCACTCCTGCGCAAAAGAGGCGTCTTTCCCCCAGGGTGTAAATGTTGCGGTCTTTGCGTCATAAACAAATCTTGCGTAGCCCCAGCCGGCGGTCAGCGGGAACCTCTTCGAGTCCTTCACAATGAATTCGACGCGCCGGAGGACGTCCGGTTCATGGGCGACGGGAAAGGCGGGGTTCTGTCTTTCCGACCAGCCGATCTTCACGATGATCGATCCTTCGGAGAAGGGTTGGCCGTTTCCGGGGACACCGCTCTTGTAGGAATCGATCATGGCACTGTTTCCCAGGATGATCCGCAATTCCTTGTTGTCGGTTCTGTAGCTCGGAGCGACGACTTCCCAGGTTTCGTAGCCCTTGATCTCGGAAAAGGATATTCCGTTGGCCGCTTTCAAGGCGAGTTTGTCTTCAGCGGGAAGAACGTCGTGAAGACAGAGTAAGAAAGAAACCGACAACATGCCGATCAACAAAGCCGTTTTTCTCATGCCGGAAAGCTGCGCCCCCTTTCCTTCTTGAAAAGACCGCGTTTCCCCCGCACCGCACCTGTCTCCGCGGGTCCGGACATGCTCCGATCGCGCTCTGCGGATGACCGGTCGTCTCCGGAAGCACTGCCTCTCCGCACGGCGATTCCAGCCCCTCTGCGGGGCAGATTCTCAGGCTTCTTCATGGTATAGGAATATACAATCGCGACAGGCGTCACAATGAGGCGTAGACTGATTTGCATCTTCTAAAACCCTTAGGGCGGCCTGTGCAACCGGAGGGAAAGACAAAAAAAGGACCCGGCGGAATTCTCGCCGGGTCCTTTCCTGTTCAGAGAGATGGACGGGATCGAAGGATCCGTCCCCTGCGTGACGACATCGGCCGGGTCCAGGCCGATGTCTCGGTATGCTTTGGATCTAGGACTTCTTTTCGCGTTTGATGATGTCGTTCAGCACGGGCATGATGTACTTTTTGAACTGTGCCGGATTCTCGCTCATCGGGAAGTGCCCGATCCCCTTCATCACCTTGGCTTTTGCGCCGGGAATCGATTTGGCCGTGCGCAGCGTATCCTCCGGCCTGCAGGAGTAATCATATTCGCCGGTCAGCAGATAGAGAGGGCATGCTTTCGTATTGATTCCTCGCAGTTTTCCGCGCAGGTCGCTGTCTACGTGATAGTAATAGAGGTCGCCGCCGAATACCCCCGGGCCGCTCTGCATGTACTGCCAGAGGGTCTCCTGCCGGTACACTTCCGGACTCACCGGTGAAAGCAGACCCGATACAATCGCGGCGGATACTTCCCCTCCGTGCACGTCGCTGCGGTGCAGCCATTTTCTGTCGTACCATGTTGTCTGATAGTCCGCCGCTTCGAGGCCGATCAGGGCGCGGAATTCCTTACCGTAGAAATTCGCCAGCTGAAGGGTGATCCGGCCGCCGATCGAGCATCCCATGAACACCGGATGATCGAGGCCCAGGGCCGCCGATACCGACCGGATCGTCTGCATGAAGAGTTCCGCGCTGAGCTTGTATTCGCGCTTCTCCCAGCCGACGGGAGGATAGGATTTTCCGTGCCATGGCATGTCAAAGGTGATCACGCGGAACTTCTTCGTGATGTCTTCATCGCACATCATGTGGCGGAACTGGCGGGTGTCCGAACCGGCCGTAGGAACGCAGAGAAAGGGAATCCCCTGGCCCGCTTCCTCGAAGTAGATCCGGCAGTCCTCCCCCATGATGGAAACGGTGGTGTAACGGCCGACGATGGGTTCTACAGCGGTCTTCTTCATTTCGAACCTCCTTTCCTGGGCAACTCCATCATATCCTTGAAATACTGGAGATTCGCAATCAGTGGATGGAGTTTCCCTTCCATCGTCATCTCACCGCGCTTGATCAGTGCGCCGATATCATGCCAGCCCGCTTTGGGGGGATCCTGCCACAGTTCCTCCCATGCACGCGCCGAACCGCGTACCGCGAAGTCCCAGGAACACATCATGGGCAACCCCCTACGGCATTCCTTGATGGTCCCCTGTTCGAAGCGAAGCAGATACGGGACGCTCCCGATCTGCAGGAGACAATCGGCGGTAAGGCATCTGCCCCGCCAGACGAAGTGAGAATCACCGTTGACCCGTTTCGGAACGACCGCTTCGAAGCGGGCACACAGCTTTTGCTCCAGCCGCTCCATGGCAGTCTTTGAAGCTCCTGACATTGAACACCTCCTCATAGATTATTGATCGAACCCATCGAATTTCCAGGCCTTAACGTGGCACCCAGCGGAAGAACCATTGGCCTGCCCGCCCTCTTGCAGAAGCCGCTATCTTTTTCCCTTTTCTCTCTTCAGGATGTCATTCAGAACCGGCATCAAATAGCTCTTGAACAGCTCATAATTCTCCGTTACGGGGAAATGACCCAGGTTTTCCATCTCTTTATAGTAGCTGCCCTTTACTGCATCCGCCAGCATCTTGGTGTCGGAGGGCTTGGTCGCCGGATCGTAGGAGCCGGTGAGAAGATAAAGCATGCATTTCCCGACGTCGATCTTATCGGCCTTGCCGGTCAGGTCATGGTCGTGGTTGTAGTAATTGATGTCTCCCGCAAAGACACCGGGACCGCTCTTGTTGTAGCACCAGGTGATCTCCTTGCGGCGTCCTTCCGGCGTCTGGACCGCAATGATCATATCCATGGACCCGCCCAGGGCTTCCTTGCCGATGAAAGGATTGTCATACATCTCGAAATAAGCATCGTTGGCCGAATGCTTGGAATGCTGTGCCGCCGTAACCAGCGCGCCCTCCAAACCGATGAGTGCGCAGTATTTTTCGGGGCAGTGGTAAGCTAGATCCGCCGCAAGGTGTCCTCCCATGGAGGAACCCATATAGGCCGGCCGTTTTAACTCGAATGCTCTGACGAAAGCGTCCTGGAATTTCATGAGGAAGTCCAGAGTCAGCAGATAACGCTCCTTCCACCAATCATGATGGAGGGGAGGCAGACTCTTGCCATGATAGGGGAGGTCGTAAGCGATGCAGCGGAAGTTCTTTGTCACGTCCGCATCGTTGAGCAGACATCTGTATTGCAGCCCCTCGGCGCCGGCGGTGTGCTGAAGCAGGAAAGGTATCCCTTCGCCCGCTTCTTCATAATAGACCCTATATTCGATTCCGTCGATGGTCAGATTTACATAGCCACCCTTGATTGGTTCAAATTTGGCCATTATTTTGCACCTCCATTGTAGTAATTGCGGAGCAATACCAGAAACCGGTTGAGCATGGGGAACTGGATCACGGCATTGCCCTGGCTCAGCTTCATGTCGTGATAGAACATCGCCGGGCGAAATGCATTGTATCCGGGTTTCGGAATGGGCTTGAGCATTTCCTCCCAGGTTGCTACCGGACCCACCGTCCAGCAGGTGGCCGGAGTATTTTCGGGCACGTTCTCCTCAAAACCGTCGATTTTTCCGTCTTTGAGGCGGATAAGATAAATTTTATCCCCAAAGCCCAGCTTATAGGAGCCGGTCCAGTATCTGATGCTGTGGACAAATTCATAATCCTGTCCACAGATTTCAAGAAATTCCTTCATATTGATCTCACGCACAGTCTCATTCTCCTTTCTGGAATTTTATAGGGCCTCGCAACCCTAACCACGGTCAGTACACCTTGATGTCTTTCACCAGTTCCGCGCCCACTTCCAGGGCCTTCCGGTTCATCTCCAGGAACGCCTTCGGGATCTGCTTCTCCAGAACCTTCATGATCGATTCCGGCTTCACCAGCTTCGTCAGCCCGACCACCGCGCCCAGCATGCAGATGTTC
>DIWJ01000019.1 GCA_002428445.1 Syntrophaceae bacterium UBA6109 | reverse complement strand
TCGCCAAGGATCACGTCCGTACCGTCCGCAGCCGTCACCGTGTCCGCGCCCATCCCCGCCAGGATGTGGTTCTTCCCGTCGCCTACCGTAATCGTGTCGATGTCGCCGAAGGCCGAATCCGCCTCCGTGTCCGTCGTCGTCAGCACCTTCACGGCGCCGTCGCTGTCGTAATCGATCCGTCCGTTGTCGCCGATCACGTTGTGGTCGCCTGCGAGCGCCGTCACCGTATCCGAACCGAATCCGCCCACGATGTGCTTCAGACCGTCGCCCGCACTGATCGTATCCGCCGCACCCAGTTCAGGGTTGATGGCTTGCAGCCTGCTCAGTACTCCGGAGGCGTCATACTGGATCGACCCGTTGTCACCCAGGATCAGGTCGGTTCCCGCGCCGGTCGTAATGGAATCGCCGGCGATACCGCCGAGGATGATATTGTTTCCATCTCCGCCGTCGATGATATCAGCGCTTCCCGTTGCTGTGTCCCGCGCCGTGACCAGCGTCGCCTGGCGGTTCACGCCGTCCGTCTGGAAGAACGGGACATCGGCAGATCCCGAAACCGCAGCCGCGGGGGTCAGGACCACGCGGTCCGTGAGACCAAACCCCAGGCGGGTGACGACGTTTCCGGATCCGTCGCGGTAATCGATCCGCCCCTGGTCGCCGAAGATCGTGTCGCCGCCTTGACCGCCCTGGATCGTATCGGCGCCCAGACCGCCGAAGACGGTGACGGCCAGTGTCGATGCGCTCGCGTCCACATGATCGTCACCGGCTTCCGTATTGAGGGCAAAGAAGCCATCGGCGGCGGCATTCAGCGTGACCGTGACCGTATCGTTGCCGGCGGCGGTATTCACAACCGTGGTGGTCTGATAACCGTCGTCTCTCTTCATGCTGCCCGTCACGGTGAAGGTGTCCGCTCCCGAACCCAGGAAGATTTCGAGATTTTCCAGACCGAAGTAATTGATGAAAGCAGGGTTCGTGACGGCTCCCGAGGCATCCTTCACGCCCATGTTCAACCCGCTCAGCCGGCTGGCGGTAAGCGTTCCCGTCTGCGCCGTCGTGCTCGAGTCGTCATATACGGTGGCCACATCGACCTGCTGATCTTCGGCGACAAAGAAGTTGGCCGAAAGGTTCGTGATGGCATACTGACTGGCAGCATTCGGCAGCGTTGTCCATTCCGCTGCCAGGGTCGACGGATTCTTCAGGGCAAGGACGCTCAGAGAGGCATCGCCGGGATCCGCAGCGATACTCGTGATTCTCCAGAACCTGCCGAGTCCGGATCCCACTCCGATTTCAAGAGTCCGGCCCACCAGTCTGCTCATGTCGGCGAGACCGAGGTCGGCCACCGCGGCTTCCAGGTCGGCCGTCTCGACCTTCATGCTGTCCGTTGCCCCGGCTGCGCCCGTCCCCGTAAACGCCGCGACATTGTAACTCGAGGCGGGGACATTGGTTTCACCGGGGAGAATCAGTGCGTTGCCCAGTCCGCCGCTGGTCCCGTCACTTTCCCCGCCGTAAATCGATATGGGGCCGAGAATCACGTCCAGCGTGCGGCTTCCCACAGGATCCGCTTCCGTGTGATAAACGACATTGCCAAGGGCGTCCCTGTCTCCGGCATCCACCTGGACCGCCAGGCCGGTGTCAACGGAGATGCGGCTGGAGATAATGAAGGTGTCGCTCCCCAGCCCTCCGTAAAGACTGATACTCCCGTCCGCAGGTGTGCTGAGGATATAGAACTCGTCATTGCCTTCGCCGCCGTCAATGGTGATCTGCTCCACATTCTCGTAAGTCAGGGTCCTTCCTGCTCCGTAAATGGCGTCCCAGGTCACTTCAAAGACGTCGGAAAATTCCGTTCCGATGAGTTTCAGCGTGTCGTTCCCGTCGCCGCCGTCGATCGAGATGTCGGCATTTGCGACGTATTGGACGAAATCCCTGCCCGCCTGTCCGCTGATGCTGGTCCGCGATGATTCCGCGGCAAAGGCCCTGACGGTGAAGGAATCGTCTCCCGCGCCGCCAAGCAGTGTGATGCTTCCCTTGTTGCGGAAAATGACAAAGCTGTCGTTGCCGTCCTGTCCGTCGAAGGTCGTCTGGAAACTCACGCCGTTGCTGAGGAATCCCCGCGTGGTCTCGATCGTGGCGAACTCGTCGTCGGCCGCTACGCCCGCGAGGGCCGCCTCGCGCAGCGACTTGAAGACCTGTCCCACCTGGAAGGTATCATTCCCTGCACCGCCGAGAATCAGCGTCTTGACTCGGTTATCGTCCACGGTGACGTTGTCGTCGCCGCCCAGGGCATTGACGATCAGATCGTCGATGGCGCTGGTGTAGTTGACCCTCTGCACTTCGGTTGCGGGATTGGCATTGAGCGCCGCCACAAACGCCTTGCCCGCCGCGTTCGAACTGGCGCGCATCAGGATGATATCCGCCGCATCGGTCCCGTTCACATAGAGGGTGTCGCCCGTAGTCGGAGCGGTCGCAGACAGCTGGATCGTGTCCGTATCGACAACGGCAATGTAATAGATCTGCCCGTCCGTCAGTCCGCCGATGCCGGAAGCGCCGGAGAGATAGCGGACCGCCTGCCCGTTCAGGAATCCGTGCGACAGGTAGGTGATCGTGTCGGCGGCGGCATCCACAACACCCGCCGGTATCTGCCTGTCGTCAAACGCCTGCACGAGCCTGTTTGCCGTTCCCGTTCCGGGACCGGTCAGGTCGATCGTCACCGGCGTCGCTTTGACGGCATCCGCCCGTGTCAGGGCAAATTTCACCGTATTGTCGTCAACCTTGACGATATAATAGACCTGCCCGTCCTGAAGGCCGCCAATATTGTTATACCCGCTGCCGCTGTTCAGATACTTGACCATCTGACCGGTCGCATATCCATGCGCCGAGAGGGTCACCGTATCGGCAGCGGCGTCCACGGCCGAAGACGGATCGAATGCCTTGGTCAGGCGATGCGCGGCGCCGGTGCCCGCCGCCGTCAGGTCGATCTCCTTCGAACTCGATGCGTCCGCCGCCGTCGCCGCCAGCTGGATCGTCGTCGCGTTGACCTTGATGACATAATAGTAATACTTGTTCTCGAGGCCGGCGATCTTCGTATTGGCGCCGTCGATCGTTTCGTAATAGACCATCTGACCGGTCGAATAATCGCCGGCATCCAGTGCGATCGTGTTGTCGGCCACATTCACAGCCGCAGCCGGGTCGAACAGCTTCTCGTCCGGCGCCACCAGCTGCCCGGTGCCGGTGCCGGTCAGGTCGACGACTGCCGGGGTCGCACCGGTGTCGTCGATGTTGATCAGGTAATCGCCGCTGCCGTCGTAGTTGACGGTATAGATATCGTTCCCGGCCTGTCCGTCGACATTGAGGGTATTCCGGACACCGCCGCCGTTGATGCTGGTAAGCGACGGCAGCTTGTCCGCCGTGATCTCGTCATCGCCGGCGCCGCCGTACAGGTTGGTCATTCCGCTCAGCGCACCGAACACGACGACATCCTTGCCGCTGCCGCCGTAGATGTTCGTGAGCCGCACATGCGTATCGGCGACATCGAGCGAGTTCAGACCCGAACCCAGGCGAACATTCAGGGTATCGAACAGGTCATAATCAATGCCCAGGGACGCAATGACGGCATTCTGGTCGGCGTTCCCCATGCCGAACCCGGTAATACGCGTTGCCGTCATGACGGCGGTATTGCCCTCGGCATCGCCGGAATCGTCCACGTTGAGAAGGTTGTTTCCCGCATCTCCACGGAGGGTCAGCAGCCCGGATATCTCGTTGACCTTGTTGGCGGCGTTGTGGACATGAACGATGTCGTCTCCGGTCCCGGCGTTGACGACGGTTGCTGCGTCCACGCGGTGAACGTTGATCGCGTCCGCGCCGGCGAGCGTGTCGACGGTCGTCGAAGTCGAGGCGGATGTACTGTCGAACGTAAAGGTGTCTCCGCCCGACCCCAGCGAGATGTTCAGGATCTCGATGGTCCCGTATGTGATGCCCGCCGCCGCGTTCACGGCGCTCTGATCGGCATCGCCCATGCCGAGTCCGGTCAGACGGGTCGAGGTCAGGACGCCCGTGTTCGCCGCCGCGTCCGCCGTATCGTCGACATTCAGCGTGTCGCTGTCGCCGCTGCCGTTCACCGTCAGCAGCGCCCCGATCTGGTTCAGGGTTCCCGATGTCCCGGGGGCGTTCGTTCCCGCGTTCACCGTATCGTTCCCGGCGCCCGCGTCAACGGTGGTCACGCCGCTGACGGTCCGGATATTGACCGTATCGGTCCCGGCGTTCATATAGAAGTTCGTGGCCTGGGTGTGGGTGCTCTCGATCGTCAGGGTGTCTCCGCCGGATCCCAGGCGGACGTTGACCGTTTCCAGGGTGCCGTAGCCGATGCCGGCGCTCATCCCAAGCCCGACCAGTTCGGTGCTCCGCAGCGTCATCGTGTTCGCCGCCGCATCACCCGTGTCGTCCACGTTCAGGGTGTCCGTACCGGTACCGCCCGCGACCGTCAGGCGGGCGCCGATCCCGTTGACGTTGCCGTCGACGCTGTCGATCCCGGCCCTGGTGCCGACGTTGATGATGTCGTCCCCGGCGCCGCCGTCGACCGTGGTCGCCGCGCCGACCGTCCGCATGTTGAGCGCATCCGCGCCGTCGCCGCCGTAAACGGTCATGGCGGCCGCTGTCGCAAGCACATGGACCGTGTCGCTCCCGGCCAGTGTCGAGATCGTCGTCGGCGTTGTCACGTTGGTGATCGTGACCGTATCGCCGTCGGCGTTGCCATTGACCTCGAGTTCACTGCCCGTGATCGTCCCCAGCAGGCTCATGGTGGCACCGACGCCCGCATCCGCGTTGCCGTAGTCGCCGTCGATCGTGACCTTGTTCACGGCCTGTACCGTGCTGCCGGCCTCGAGTATCACATTGTCGCCGACGCGCAGCATAACCTGCGACGTCGTCGAACGCACGGTGACGCCGCTGAGGATGGTGAGATCGTCGCCCGCGGCCGCCGTGTCCGAGGCCGTCAGGATGATCGCGCCTTCGGTGATGATGTTCTCCGAAACGACAATCGGGCAGCCCGCGGTGATGTTGACGTCGCCGCCGCCCTGGAATCCCGGATCGTCGCCGGCGACGACGCCGCCGACGGTCAGGGGTGCCGCGTTCGTTACCCAGGTGGTCCCCGTCGTCGCCTTGCCCTCGATATTGCCGACCGTCGTCGTGATCGGCTTGTCGGCGGCGCCGATATTCTGGCTGGCAAAGAGGTAGGTCTTTCCGGAGGTGACGTTGGCGCCGCTCGTCCGGCCGTTGAGAATGCTGCCGGCGGGCGCCGCAATGAACGCGGTCCCGGCGTTCGTCGCCACGCTGTTCAGGCTCAGGCTGCCCAGGGTCTCGATGATGTAGGTGTTGAACTCGCTGGCGGCGGTCAGGGTCCCGGCTCCGGAGAAGGCCGTGTCGATGTCCAGGTCGTCCCCCGAGGCCCCGATCGTGCCGAATTCCGCCGTCAGGATGACATTGTCGCCGACGACGTCGGCCGCGTTGTCCCCGGTGTCCAGGATGGACGCGGCGGCGGTCAGGGTGACGTCGGCGCTCGTGGATTTGACCAGCCCGACGTGCATGTCGCCGGTCACCTCGTGGAGCCAGAGGCTCTGGCCCGACTGGGCATCGATGACGCCGCTGATATCCACTTCCAGGAAGTTGGCGGAGACGCCGATCGTCCCGTTCGTCCCCGCCTGCAGGAATGCCGTGGGGGCGTAGACGTTCCAGTAGCCGGTCGTGGCGTCGTCGTTGTCGGCGTCGAGAAGGGATCCGTCGGCGCGAAGGTCGACCGAGCTGCCCGCATACACTTCGGAGACCTTCAGGTCGCCGCTCGTCTCGCGGAGGTAGATGTCCGAGTTGGCCCGGGCGACGAGGGAACCCGTTCCCGTCATATCGACGAGGACCGGCTTGGCGGATGTTCCGATGAAGCCTGTCTCAGCCTCGATGATGAGGCCGTTGCTCTGGATGTTGTAGGCGCCGTCGGTGCGGGCGTTGATGATGCTCCCCTGTACCTTGACCCTTACCTGTCCGCTGCTCGTGACGCGGTCAAGCTTCAGATCGGCGGTCTGATCGGTTCCGAGATAGGCCCCTGTTCCCGCCGATGCCGACAGTTTACCCGAGGCCTTGACGTCGACGTCCTCCTTGAGGTTGATACTGACCCGGGAGGCCGTCTTGCCGGAATCGTCCGCCGCCATCACGTTGCCGGCTGTGTCGTAGAACGTGACATCCTGGCGTTCGGCGGCCGCGAGGGCGATCTTCTGGGCATCGGAGAGACCCGCCGTGAGCGGCAGGTTGATGTCGACCTGCCCTTCCGCCGTGCCGATCTGTCCGGACACGACAAGGGCGACGTCGGCGCCGATGATGTTCGGATCTTCCGTGGTCGCCGTGGTGCCGGGAATCGTCTTCGGACGGAGGATGCTGGCGCTCATGGAATTCTTGAGCTGACTCTCGCTCCAGGCCGCCCGCTGCCTGAGGACGTCGCCGTCGGAGAACCAGTGGGCGGCGCCGCTGCTCCAGGCGAGGGCGATCGTCGTTCCCGCGTTGGCGTCCGCCTGCGTGGCGGCGAGGCGGATCCTGCTCGGGTCCGCTGCATCCACCGCGACATAGTATGTGGTGCCGTCCGTGAGACCGGCGATGGCGCCTCCGCCGCTGTGGTACACGACCGCCTGCCCCGTGGTGTAGACATGCTTCGTCAGCTCGATCGCGCCGCCGCTGACGGCGCCGGAGCCGATCCGCGCGTGGAGGGCCGCGTCATCGACATCGTAGGCCCAGGCCGCGTCGTAGGTCGCCGTGATATCGCCGTACGTCTTGTGGAGGGTGTGGTACTCCGCCGTCCGCTTGTTCTCGAGGGTCGTGATGGCCGCGTCCACCTGCGCCGCGGTCAATCCCTGCTCCGCATAGTAGTCCCTGTACCAGGCCTCCTCGGCCGTCGACAGCGCCACCGCCTGCGCGGCGTCGTAGGACCCGCCGAAGGAGTTCCGGTAACGCCAGTAGGCGTGGTAATCGCGCGTCTTCACCCCCTCGTAGGCGGCGACCGTCGCATTGATGCTCTCCCCGGCCGTTGCCTCCGTGGCCAGCATCTTGTCGTAGAGGGACAGCAGCTGCGCCTCCGTCCGTGTGTCCTTGACCTCGACGGTGTTCCCGTCCGCCAGGGCGCCTGCTTCGACGACGACGCGGACGCTGCCCTGCGTCGCCACGGAATTCAGGCGCAGTGCGCCGTTGATTTCGGTGAGGGAAATGTCCTCCAGGGCCGACGCCGTCAGGACGTCCCGGTCCTTGTCGCCGGTATCGAGCCGCAGGGCCTGGGCCCCTGCACCCGGTGCGGAGGCCGTTCCGCTCGCGCCGAGGCTGCCGATGCCGCCGTAGGTGGCCGTGAGGGTGACCTTGCCGCCCTGGACGAGATTCGCGGAATCCTTCCCGAGAATGTCGCCGTAGGCCGTCAGGGTGACGTCCCCGCCGGTCTTCGCGGTTGTCACCTGATCGACCTTCAGGTCTCCCGAGACCTCCTCGATCCGGATGTTGCCGGAAGCGGAGGTCGCCTTCAGGGATCCGCTGTAGCTGTCGGTCACGTTGGTCCGCAGGGCCTTATCCGCCCCGATACCGGTCCCCGCATCAAGGATGATATTTCGGCCGCCGACGACGGCGGCGTCGTTGACGAGCTGAATCTGCCTGCCGCTGTCGAGGGTCGTCGTGCCTTGGGCGTTCTGGATGGAGCCGCCGAGGAGGATGCCGCCGCCCGACGTGACCTTCGTCTCGATGTTCGCGTCCCCCGCCTCGTAGCCGATGAACGAGATGTTGATGGACCGGTCGGCGCGGATGCTGTGGGCGTGGATGTCCTTCTGGGGCGTGGTGATGGACTCCTTGACGTAGTACGTGGTCTTCCCGTACCAGGTCGACTCCTCCCAGGTCTGCCGCTGCGTCGTCTCCGGACCGGTCGTAATCTGCCGGTAGTCGTAGCTGTAATCGGCGCCGGCGCTCCCGGAATCTGCGACGTACTCCGCTTCCTGGAGGCGGCGGATTTCGCCCACGTTGGTCCGGTAGGGGCCGTCGACGACATTGCTGGGATCGGCACAGAGGGCATCGATGCCCAGCCATCCCGATTTCCCGTAGGTGGTCGTCACCTTCGTGCTGTAGTCCTGGCCGTTGGACCAGTAGTACCGCATCTCCGACATCGGGGTGTACGTGGACGACCGCCCCGCCGTGGCGTCCGGCGTCGCGTCGCTGCCGCCCGCGGCGTAGACGTACTTGAGGACCTGGCCGTTTGCGTACCGGTATTCGGTGACCCGCGGCTTGCCGCCGCTGAGGTAATCCGGCGACGTGTCGGTCATCCGCAGGAGCCCTTCCACGCCGCGGCCCGTGTCGATCGTGCCGGTGACGAGGTCCCAGGCCGTCTGGTTGTCGATGACGATGCGGCCGTAGCCGTCCATGACGTTGATCTGGCCGTTGCCGGTGCTGACGACCTGCCCGTAGAGTTCGATGTAGCCGCCTTCGATCTTCACGGCGCCCAGTTCCAGGCGGTTCTGTTCGGCGTTCCAGAAGACGTCGATGTTCTCCCCGGAGGCGTTGGGCAGCTTGAAGTACTTGTAGTCGTCCGTCGTCAGGCCGTTGGCGCTGACCGTGCTCGCCGCCGCGGCCCGGGATCCGGCGCGGTACTGCGCGTAGGCCGTTTCCGCCGCGTCGATCTTCGCCTGCTCGGCGGCCGTGACCGTCACGGTCCGGTCGGCGATGCCGCTCTGGATCGTGCCGTTGATGTTCAGGTACTTCGCGCTGATGTAGATGTTGTTCGCGGCGATGATGTTGGACGGCGAGGCCGTGTGGAGGGCCGCGTAGACGGCCTGCTGGAGCGCCGTGCCGCCGGCGTTCGCATTGACCGCGCTCTGGTCGGTCTTCGCCGACTGGGTGATGTTCGCCACGTTCTGCCACATCGTCCCGGGGTTCCCGCCGGCGTTGAACAGCGAGTCCGTGTAGGCCTGGACAAAGTCCGCCCCGGTGCTGATGATCAGCGTCGCGGCGTTGATGCTCCCCTGGGAGATGATGCTCCCCTCGCCGGTCACCGTCACCGTCGCCAGGATGGCGTTGATGTCACCCGCCAGCTCGATGTTCGGCGTCCGTACATCGGCATAATCGGGATCGGTGCTGTAGGGCGGATCGTCCACGTTGAAGTTGCTCGTGATGGTGATCGTCGGCGCTGGCCCCGTCGTCGCCGTGACGAAGGTGCCGAAGCCGGTCGTCCCCAGGAGCGGATCCGCGTTGATGTCCCGGATCTGGGCGTTCGTGGTCACCGCCTGGGAGTTGAAGCGGACCTGCCCGCCCGCGTTGTCCGGGATGGTGATCCGGTTGACCCGCAGGTAGGACGGGCTGTTGTTGGTGATCGTCACGGAGACGTCGCCCGGCGCCTTCAGCTGCCCGCTTCCGTAGAAGTTGTCCGCCCAGACGTTGATCGTTCCGGACTGCGCCCAGATGTCGTCGATGACGAGATAGGGGACGATGAAGGAGCCGCTGTAAACCGTGGAGCCGTCGGGGGCCGTGCTGGAAAGCCCGAGGTCCCGCATCTGCTGCTCGACGCGGTTGATCTCCGCCTGGTAGGCCGCCACCGAGACCGCGTCGCCGGCGTATTCGGCCTTCAGGTCGTACCAGTGCTGCCGCTCCTGGATCAGGTTCAGGGCCAGGGATTCCTCGGTCGCGCTGAAGGTGATCCCGTCGGTCTGCGTCGCGGCATTGCCGTTGACGTCGATGACGAGCGCCTGGTTCTTGAGGAACCCCACCTCGACGGCGCCGTTGACGGTGACCGTACCGTGGGCCTCCAGGGTGGAGGTCCCGCCCTTCATCTCCTCGGAGATCCCGCTGGAGCCGAGCATGCTGTCGATGCCGCTCGCTACGGCGGTCATCCAGTTTTTGCCCGACCCGTAAGCCCAGATCTCGGCGTTGCCGTTGAGCTCCGTGAGGAGGTTCGCGTCCCGGGCGGAGCGGACCGAGGCGCCCGCCGCGACGGAAATGCCGTGGTTCTGGATGATCTCCCCGTGGGAGCCGAGGTCGCTGATCGGGATGACCGAGGCATTCAGCTCGTCCCCGTGGGAGGTCACGTGGAAGTAGTTCATAACCCCGTCGTGGTCCCGCCCGGCCAGAAGGTTGACGGCCCCCAGGGACTCGACGAAGGCGTTGGCGCCGATCTGCACCTGGTTGTTGTTGTGGATGCGGGCCATCCCGTCGATGACCGCCGCCGAGGCCAGGCCGTAGGTGTGGACCTGCGGCTCGACCTTCAGCACGCCGCGGGTGAGGGTCTCGAGGTTGACGTCGCCGACGGTGGTGACGCGGGCCCGGTCCCCGATGGACGCGGTGGCGTCGTTCACGTCGGCGCGGATCGCCGAGGTCGCCCCGGAACCGACGATCAGGCCGCCGGAATCCAGTTTGACGTCGTCGTAGCCCTCGACGTCATTGTAGGCCGTGAGGCGGAACTCGCCCGGGTTGTAGACGTTCCCCGCGACGGTGATGTTGGCGTCGGACCCGACGACGGCGTGGGTCCGGTTCGCGATGTCGGTTTCACTCTCCGCCGCGTTGCCCTGGATAACGCCGCCGGAGCCCGCCTTGACGTTGTACTCGCCGGCCGCGAGAAGGTTCTTCCGCGTGGTGTTCACCGCATCGACGGTCAGGTTCCGGGTCGTGATCAGGGCGTTGTTACCGACCTTCGCGTCCACCGTGGCGGTCACGGTGTTGGTGGCCCAGGAGCCGCTGAATCCGAAGGCGGAGGCCTGGATCGTGTCGGTCTGGCTGTCAAAGCGGGCCGTATGCTCCGACCGGATCGCGATGCTCGCGACGTTCAGCTGCGTCCGGACCGCGTCGCCCGTGTTCGGATCGTCGGCGATGGCGGCGGTCGTCGCGCTCACCGCGGTCACGTTCGATTCGGCGCCGGAGCCCGCCACGAGGCCGCCGCTCCCGGCTTCCGACCGGGCGAAGTTGGTTTCGTCGCCGCCGGCAAAAATGGAGAGCGAAGGGCCGTCACCCTTGCTGTAGACGACGGCCTGCCCCGTGTAGAGGCCGCTGGCAGGACCCACGGTGATGGTATCCGCGGCGGCGTTCAGGGCCGCCGCGGGGGCGAAGATTACCGGAACGGAAACGGACGCCTGCGCCGGCGTCAGGCTGTGGTCGGAGCTGAAGACCGCAGGCGCCGTCAGGTTGATCGCCGTCGGCGTGGGGGCGGTGGCCCTTGCAAACGTCGTCGCCAGCTTCACCTGACGCGGCTTCACGATGTCGAACCGGTGCGACGTGCCCGTCGCGGCTGCGGCGTTGAGGGTGATGACCGCCCCGGTCGATGCATTCTTCAGCCGGACAGAATTCCCGCTCACGTCCACGAGGTAGGTGGTCCCGCTCGTCAGCCCGCCGACGGCCGTATTGCCCGCCGCCGTGCTGTAGACGACGCTGTCCCCTGTCTGGAGGCCGTGGCCGGCGCCCAGGTTGATCCAGTCGCCGCTGACGGCGGTCGCCGGATTGAAGGGCCGGACGCTGTCGAGGACGACGTAGTAGGTGCCGCCGTCGGTCAGGCCGCCGATGGCGCTGGCGCCGGTGATCGAGACGCCGTTGCCGAGGTACGCGTTCGTCGTCACGTTCGAGACGGCGTCGGACACGTTCCCGCCGGCGGCCACAATGCCGTAGGCGTTGCTGTCGGATTCGGCCTTCTGGTTGCTGTCCCCCGTCGCCCGGATGTCGACGGCGTCTCCCATGACGAGCGTCGTGCGGTCCGCCACGTAACTCGTGACAGTCCCGGTGTTCGATGCCGTGCTCTCCGTCGCATTGACGCCGACCAGCCCGCCGGACGAACCGGAGGCGTAGGTCCTCGCCGCGTAGCCGCCGTCAGGATAGGACAGGGCGGACGACACGAAGAGGCGGCCGGCCTGGATGGTGGAGCCGCTCCCGCCCACATAGGCTTTCACATCGGTGCTCACCGTCGCTTCCGCCAGAGATACGCCGACGGCCAGGAGCCCCGCGCTGACACCATAGGTTTCTGCAGCGGCAGCCTCGACGGCACTGGCCGCCACATCGATATCGCCGCTCACGCGCACGCAGGAATTGTCGACATAAGCCTCGACGTCAGGATGGATCAGCGTTTTGGCCTCGTTGCCGGTTCCGGCGCCGATTCCAACCGCCAAACCATACGCCTTGGATGTTGCGCTGTCGGTGCTGACTGCGTCGATCTGCAGAGACGTCACATCGCTGCTTCCCGATGTCTTGCCGATCTCGGCATATGACCCCGTATAAGCTTTTGTTGAACCGCCCAGCGTTGCATGGGCCACTTGCGCCCCTGCCGCCACAGTCCCCAGGCTTGCGCCGATACTCAGGCCGTTGACGGTCCGGGTGGATTGGGCCGTGATGGAAACCTGATCTGCAGCGAGGATCTTGGCCTTCGCCGCACTGGATGTGCCATTCACATACGCCAGGGTATCACTCGAAACGGTATCCTCGATCACGGCGCCGCCCAGGCCGGCCCCTATGGAAGCGGCAAGGCTGAAGGTCAACGAATCGATTTTGTCGCTGCTCGTTGCAGAGACACTGATATTGCCGCCGGCCGAGATGATGGAGCCGCCCCTGATATCCGCGGTGGTGTCTGTTGTGATGCTGTCGGTGACAACCGATGCATTGAGACCCGCGAAACCGCCGGCACTGAAGCCTGCCGCAAGGCCCGCAACCCTCGTCTGGGAGACGGCGGACACCGTGATATGGGAAGCGGTGGACGTAACCGTGGAACTGACAATTTCCGCCTTGATCTGATTGCCGACGGAGTTGGTCACGACCGCGGCGCCGATGGCCGCGCCTCCGGAACCGGCAATGTTGCCGGCAAAGGCAACGATATTGGCATTGGAGTCCACGGTGTGGCCTTCCAGCGAGCCGATGATCTTGGTGGTAACGGCGTTTGCCCCTGTCGTTACCGTCGTCGGCGCCTTGTCGGAAGCGGTGAGATTGACACTGCCGCTCGCCGTAACCGTTGAATTCGTGAAGATCGCATCGACGGTGTTGGCGATGGTATTCGTGGTGACCGATGCCTGGCCGGAAAACCATCCCGAAATACCTACACCGGCCGCAAATGACCGGATCACCGGAATGGACCGGGAGAGAAGCGAAATGTTCCCGGAAGAAGTTACCGTGGAACCGGTGACGGCCGTATGCACGCCGTTGCCGATCGTATTCTTGGATACGGCGGCGCCCAGCGCCCCCCCGCCGGCAGCGGAAAGTCCGACTGCGATGGAATCCGTCGTGGAGCTGTCCGCTGCGGAAAGCTCGATATTTCCGGCCGCCTGGACATTCGCGCTGCTGATAATCGAGGCATCCACGGTGTTATGGATATTATTGACGGCCAGGGAAAGATTTCCGGCGCCCAATCCGGCGGCCGCCACGCCGCCGACAAAGCTGAAGATACCCGCATTGGCAAGCGCGCTCAGTTGAATGGCCGCACCGCTTGTCGCCGCGGAGGCGTTGATATCCGCCGACAGCGTGTTGCCGATGTCGTTGATTGCCACAATCGCACCGACGGCAACCCCGGCTGCGCCGGCAAAACTCAAGCCCACCGAAGTGATTTTGGAGGTATCCAATGCTGATTGGATGATGCTGCCCTGCGCGGTTACGGTTGAGCCGCCCTTGATGGATGCCTCCACATTGTTGCGGATGGTATTGCCCAGACCGGTGGCATTGACAGAGACTCCTCCTGAAGCGGCCACACCCGCCGTCACTCCGATTATTCCTGCGCTCGAAAGGGCGGAGAGTTCAACTTTGCCGGCGGTGGACGCAACGGTCGAACCGATGATGTTGGCTGTAATCGCATTGCTGATGTCATTGCCCACCAACGTGACATTGACAGCGCCGAGACCCGACCCGGCCACGCCCACCACTATCGACAGGATGTTTGTATTGGCAAGGGTTACCGGCGAGTCGATCATCGCCGCATCGATCTTCGCCTGCTGGTCGGCGGGCGTTGCCAGGGCGCTGTACGACCCGGGCTTGGTATCCGTTGCGAGCAGGGTGATATCATTCTTGGCGGTGACGGTTGAATTGCCGCTGATCACCGACGCTATCGTATTGTCGATCACATTGCCCACCGCCGTCACCTGAAGGGCAAAACCGCCGGAACCGGATACCCCGATGGTCACGGAGCGGATGGCGGATGAAGAAGTCGCGGCGAGGGCGATGGACGAGTTTGTCGAATCGACCGCCGAGCCGCTGATGAATGTCTGGATGGTGTTGTGGACTACATTGGCCGAGATTGCCGCCCCGATGGCGGCGCCGCCGCTGCCGGCAACACCGAAGGCCAGGGCATCGATGGTGGAGGAATCGTTCGCGGATATCGTGACCGCGCCGCTTGCATCCACGTCGGATGCTGAGATGATGCCGGCCTTGACCGTATTGGTGATCACATTCGCGGACAGCGACAACAGGCCCGCCCCGGCGCCCGATCCGGCGACGCCGAAGGTAAAGCCCATGATGCTTGCCGTAGACGAGGCAGCCAGGTTGAGCGATGATGCGCTGGCGACGGCGGAACCGGATATCTGCGCCGCAATCGTGTTCGTGATAACGTTCGCGCCAAGCAACGCGCCTGCCGCAATGCCGCCCGTGCCGGCGATGCTGACGCCCATTGAACGGATCAGGGAAGCATCTGCCGCCGTCAGATCGATGACGCCGGCGAGGGTATGAACATGAGAACCGCTCCTGATCGAGGCCTCCACCGTGTTGGTGATCACATTACCGAAGCCGGTGGCATTCACCGCCGCGGCGCCTGAACCCGCGACGCCTACCGTGAGCGCAAGAATCCCTGCCCTGGATTGGGCATCCAGATCAATTTTGCCGCTGTTTGAGTGAACAGTGGATCCGCTGATTTCCGCCTTCACCGTATTCATGATCACATTGCCGGTGAAAGCGCCGTTGACCGCCACGCCGCCGGTCCCGGCCACGCTGATGTTAATGGCCAGGATGTTGGCCGTGGGATCGATGGGCGATCCGGCCAGCGCATCTTCCAGTTTCTTTTTGCTCGTTTCGCCGTCAGCGCCCGCGTTGTCGTTCGGTACCAAGCTGCCGATGGCATCCATGAGGGGCAGCACACTGGGGGCCTTGTCCGTTGACGCAAGGGTGATATTGCCCGCCGCGGTGACCGTCGAACCGTAGCCGATTTCGGACGTCACGGTGTTGGCAATGACGTTGCCCATCGCCGTCACCTGGACGGCAAAGCCGCCCGAGCCCGCCACACCGATGGCCAGGGTACGGATAATGGCCGACGAGTCGGACGTCAGCCCAAGCGTCGAGGAGGTATCAACCGCGGAACCATGGATAAACGTTCCAACGGTATTGGTAATCACATTGGCGGCCAGCCCCACGCCCAGGGCTCCGACTCCGGTCCCGGCCACACCGATGGACAGGGTATTGATTTCGGAGGTGTCTTTTGCCGACAGGCTGATTGCGCCGCCCGCATCTACATTCGAGCCGGTCATATCCAGGCCGGTCAGATCGATCCACGCGCCGGCACCTGCGGCGGCTTTCGAAGCGGCCAGCTTGATCTTCCCGCTGCCCTGGTCAACAATGGCGTAGTAGGTTGCGCCGTCCGTCAAGCCCGTAATGGCCGTGCCCCTGCCGCTGCTGTAAACAAGGGCGTCTCCCGTGTCGAGACCATGGCCCGTTCCCAGGTCAATCGTGTTGTCCGTCAGGTTCACCCTGGTCAGGGGATTGAATTGTTTTTTCGTGTCGGCAACGGGGGTAATCGTCGCCTTGACCGCATTGACAGCGCTTAAATTGATCGCATTGCCGGAAAGGGCGTCGGCATTCGACGCCGCCAGCTTGATCTTCCCGGTGGCATCGTTAACAATCGCGTAGTAGGTTTTGCCGTCCAGCAAACCGGTGATATCTGCGCCGCCGCCCCGGCTGTAGACAAGGGAGTCTCCCGTAACAATCCCGTGCCCCACGCCCAGGTCCACCGTGTCGTCCGTCAGGTTCACCTTGCTTTGGGGATCAAACTGCTTCTTCGCATTCGCCGCGGTGGTGAGCGCTGCCCCGGTCGCGTCCACACCGGCCAGATTGATCGCTGTACCGTCAAGCGCGTCTGACTTGGAAGCCGCCAGTTTGATCGTCGCGTCATTGACCACGATCGCGTAATAGGTTGCGCCTTCATCCAGGCCCGCGATGGCCCGGCCTCCCTTGTTGCCGTATATCAGGGCGTCTCCTGTGTCGAAGCCGTGAGCGGTACCAAAGGTTATCGCATCACCCGCAATGCTCACATCCGCATTGGGATCGAACTCTTTCTTCGCCTCGGTCACCCCGGTGAGGCTGTGAGCTATGCCTGTTCCGGTGGTAATGCCGGCCTCCGTCGTGTTGGTAATCACGTTGGCGGAAAGCGACAATACTCCCGCGCCCGCGCCGGACCCGGCCACGCCGACCGTGAGCCCCATGATGTTCGACAGGTTATCCGCCTTCAAATTCAGCGTCGAGGCGCTATCTACCGTGGAGCCTGCGATTTCAGCAATAATCGTATTGGCGATGACGTTCGCGCCGATGAGCGCCCCCACGGCAATCCCGCCCGTCCCGGCCACGCTCACTCCCAGCGAACGGATCAGGGAACTGTCCGAGGCCGTCAACTCGATGAATCCTGCATCCGTCTCAACATGCGATCCGCGGTTGATGGAAGCGACCGCCGTGTTGGCAATGACGTTGCCGAAACCCGTGGCATTCACCGCCACGGCGCCTGAACCCGCGACGCCCACCGTGAGCGCGACAATCCCGGCCTTGGACTGGGCATCCAGGTCGATTTTCCCGCCGGTCGAATGAACCGTGGATGCGCTGATCTGCGCCTCTATCGTGTTCATGATCACATTGCCCGAGAAGGCGCCGTTAACCGCCACCCCTCCGGTTCCGGCCACGCTCACCATCAGGGCCAGGATGTTCGCATTCGGATC
Organism: Syntrophaceae bacterium UBA6109; assembly: GCA_002428445.1. The sequence continues at coordinate 47,452 of DIWJ01000019.1, read as the reverse complement.
AATAGGCGATCCGGCCAGGGCGTCATTCAGTTTGTCTTTGGTCGTTTTGTTGCCGTCATTCGGGTTCGGATTGTCATCCGGTATCAGGCTTCCGATGGCGTTCATCAGAGGAATCAGGCTGGGCGCCTTGTCGGTTGCCGTCAGGGTGATATCGCCCGCCGCCGTCACCACGGAACTCCCGCTGATGACGGCCGTCACGGTGTTGACGATGACATTGCCCATCGCCGTCACCTGGACGGCAAAGCCTCCGGACCCTGATACACCGATGGCCAGGCTGCGGATGATGGCCGACGACTCGGAAACAAGGCCAAGCGTTGAGTTGGTGTCCAGTGTTGTTCCGGTGATATACGTTCCGACCCTGTTGGTAATCACGTTGGCCGCCAGGGCCACACCCACGGCGCCTCCGCCGGTGCCCGATACGCCAATGGCCAGGGCGTTGATTTCCGAGGTGTCTTTTGCCGACAGCGTCACCGCGCCGGTCGCCTCCACATCCGAAAGTGTTCCGCCTTCGTTCACCATGCCCGCCAGGGTGGTGTTGACGATCACATTCCCGGACAGGGACAACAGGACGGCTGCCGCGCCGGACCCCGCCACGCCAACCGTGAGCCCCATGATGTTCGACTGGTTTTCCGCATACAGATTCAGCGTCGATCCGCTGTCCACCGTGGACCCGGAAATCTGCGCCCTGACGGTATTGGTGATGACGTTCGCCGCGATCAGGGCGCCGACGGAAACCGCGCCCGAACCGGCCACGCTGATGCCGAGGGACCGGATCATCGACTGGTCCATGGCGGTCAGATCCACAAGGCCGCCGGCCGTGACCGCAGAGCCGCCCGAAATCAGGGCGCCTACCGAATTTGTGATCACGTTGCCGTAGCCGGTGGCATTGACGGCCACCGATCCTGATCCGGCCACACCGATGGTCAATGCCATGATGCCGGCCTTGGACAGGGCATCGATGTCCACCGCGCCGGCGGTGGAGGTAACCGTGGAACCGCTGATTTCCGCCTCGATCGCGTTGGTGATCACATTGCCCACCAGGGCGACGTTGACCGCCACCGAACCGGATGCGGCCACGCTCACCATCACGGCCAGGATATTGCCGTCGAGATCAATGGGAGAGCCGTCGAGATTGCCGTTGAGTTCCGCGGACCGGTCCGCCGGAACCATCCAGTCCGGAATCAGGCTGGGGGCGATGTCTTTCGCCAGAATCGTCACATTGCCGGCCGCCGTCACAATGGAACCGCCGCTGATGGCGGCCGTTACCGTATTGGCAATGGCATTGCCCAGTGCCGATACCTGGACGGCCGCAGAACCGGAACCCGCTATGCCGATGGCCAGCGCGCGGATAATGGCCGAGGATTCGGAGGTCACGGACAGCGTCGAGCCGGTGGCCAGCGTCGTCCCGGCAATCCGGGTCTCGATCGTGTTCACAATGACGTTGGCGGCCAGGGCAACGCCCACGGCGGTGCTGCCGCTTCCCGCGACACCGAACGCCAGCGAATCAATCGTGGAACTGTCTTTGGCCGAAAGGCTGACGGCGCCTCCGGCGTTCACATTCGACCGGGTGCCGCCTTCGTTTTCGACAAGCGCCCTGGTCTTATTGGTGATGATATTGCCGGCAAGGGTCACCTGCACGGCCGTCGAACCCGACGCGGCCACACCGCCTGCAAAAGCCATGATGTCGGAGTCGGTAAGTGCGGCAAGTCCGAGCGCGCCGCCGCTGCTGATGGTGGAGCCGGATATTCTGGCCGCGACTTCATTGGTAATCACATTGGCGCCGATGATGCCGGAAATGGCGTTGCTGCCCGACGCGGCAATGCTGAGACCCAGGGAGCGGATCGACGAATCGTCGGTCGCCGCCAGCAGAGCCTGGTCTGCCGCCCGGACAGTGGAACCGGCAGTGATCGATGCTTCCACGGTGTTCGTGATCACATTTCCAAAGGCGGTGCCCTGGACCGCGAGGTCGCCCGATGCGCCCACCCCCACGGAAATGGCAAGGATTCCTGCCTTGGAATAGGATGTTAGGGACAGATCTGAAGCGGCGTTTAAAATGGTCCCGGCGGCGTTGACGCCCGCCCGCACCGTGGAGCCTGCGATTTCAGACCGGATGTCGTTTGTGACCACATTGCCCATCAGCGCCACGCTGACGGCCTTTTGCCCGCTCCCGGCAATGCTGACATTGATGGCCAGGATATTTGATGAGAGGTCAATAGGAGAATCTTCCAGCGCGGCATTCAACTCGGTCTGCTTTTCCGAATCGATCATCCAGGCGGGGATGATGAAGCCGGCTTCATCTCTGGCGGACAGGGTTACGTTCCCTGTTGCCGTAATGGTCGAACCGTCCGAGACGAGGGCATGGACTTTATCGACGATCACATTGCCGAGCGCGGCGACGGAAACCGCTTTTTCACCGGAACCCGAAGCGCCTATGCCCAGAGAGCGGATGATCGGTGTGGAGGTCGCGGAAACGGACACGTTACCGCCGGACGTGACCGTGGAGCCTGCGATTTCAGACACGATATCGTTCGTGATGATATTGACCGCGCCGGCTGCTCCGACGGCCGTCTTGCCTGCGGCGGCGACCGTGAAGGCAATGGTGTTGAGGTCTGATGCATCGGCGGCCGACAGGGCAAGGTTCCCACCCGCATTGACGGTCGTAATCTTGCCGGTCTCGCCTTCGATGGCGGCGCGTGTATCGCCGGTCAGGACAAATACCGCAATGGAGCCGGCCACGCCGTCATCCTTGGAGATGCCGGCCGACACGGCAACGGACGTAATGTTTTCCGTTGAGTCTGCACTGATGGTTACGCCCTTATCGGCAACGATTTTTGCGGAATTCCCGATATAGGCCTGCGTTTCCTTCGCGATCACGCCGACATCCAGCGCGATCCCGACCCCCTTGCCGCCGAGGGCGACCGCAAGGCCGCCGGCGCCGTTGACGATCCTGGTCGTGCCGTCGGCATCGATGACGATGCCCTGGTTGGCGCCATGAGTGAAACCGGACGTGGCGTTGATCTGTGCGCCGTTGCCGATGTAGGCGTGGGTCTTCTGGATGAAGACGTCGACCACGGCCGAGCCGCCCACCGCCGCCTTCCCTTCGCTGCTCGTGCTCACACCGCCGCCCGCGGCGATCGACGAGATCTCCGGGGAAACCGACTCGAGCAGGGGGATGTTCAGCGTAAGCGGGACAATCGAGGAGTCCGCGTCAACGGACAGCATCTCCTCTGCGTCCGCATGGGCATTCGCGCCGATGAACGCGTCCGTATTCTGGGTGATGACGTTCGCGGCGATGGCGATGCCAACGCCGGCTTTCTTCCCGACACCGGCGCCGCCTGCGATGTTCTGATACGCGATGGCGTTTGTCGCCTCGATGGCGATGCCGTCCTGCGAGGTGAGATGAGCCCCCGCACCTGCCGAGGCCTCGGTGTCCATGATGAGGACGTTGATGCCCGCCGATCCGGCCGCGCCGTTTCCGGATTTGCCGCCTCCTATGGCCAGGGCCCAGGTCGTGAAGTCATTGGTCTCGCCTGCCGGCGTCACCGCCTCAACAGAGATCCCATCCGCCGCAACCACGGCGTTCCCTCCGATCAGCGCTTTATTCGACACGTCCGCCACGTTGAGCGCTACCGCAGCTCCGACATTCGTCTTGTTGTCCTGGTTTTCCGAATCCGTAGAGATGGATGCCCCTACGGCCAGGGTGGCGAGATCCGTCTCACTTTCAGCCCGAACATCGAGCGCCCCGCCTGCAATTACATGAACGCCGTCCGCGATGGATGCCGTGTTGTCGGAGGTCACCCAGTTCACGCCGATCCCGGCAGCCACCCCGACGCTGGCCGATCCGGTTCCATTCTGACCATCGGCGTCACTGGTTTTAGACGTGGCATTTGTGTTCGCGGTGTCGATGCTATCCTGCGACTTGGGCAGTGTCTTGGTACCGCCCGTTGCGCTGTCTGCCTGGGTCTGGGCCGTTTCGTCGCTGCTCTTTCCGCCGTCGTCCTTGCTCTTGTTGCCCTTTGCGCTGGCGGTGATGTCCACCTTGCTGTATTGCGCCGCCGTGGAGGTGACTGCCACGGCGCCATCCGCCGAGACATTGCGTCCTATCGCCGCGGCGGTTGCGTCAACGATGATGCTGATCCCGACTGCAGCCCCCACCCCCACCTTGTCGCCGGCCGCAGATGCATCCGCCGTGATCCGCGACGTTCCCGTATGTTCCGCTTTAACCGCTACGTTTCCAGTCGGGGCGAGCGTGCTGCCGGACAGCGTCCCGATCCTGGCTGTCGTGTCGTCATCAACATAGGCGACGGCCACCGCCGGACTCACCGCAGTGCCGCCGGCCGCTCCGGCCTTTACCGATGTCCACACGGCATGGCTGGAATCGGCGCTGATGGTAAGATTGTTGCCGCCGTCGAGAACGGCGGTATCTTCAATTTCAGCGCGCGTATTGTTGACGGCAAGCACATTGAGGGCAATGGAGGCGCCCACACCCACATTCCCCCCGGAAACCTTCGAGACGGCATTGGCGCTGTCATTTTCCGTATTGACTGCATTCAGGATAACATCGCCGCTGCCAGCAGTGACGGTCGCGCCGCTCTTGATCACCGCCTCGGTATGGTTGGTCACAATGTTCAGGGCCAGAGAGCCTGCCACACCCACTTTCGAAGCCCCGGCGCCCGATTTTGCATCGGCACGGAAACTATGGGTCGTCTCGATTAGCTTCTGTCCGGTACCCGAGACTCCTGCCGTGAGATCGATCGTCTTCCCTTCCAGGGCATCCTCCGCCGTGGCAGCCAGTTTCACCGCGGCGGGGTTGACGATGGTCAGCTTGTGGTTGAACAGGCTGATATTTTCGAGAGAGAATTTGAGGTCTTGGACAGCCTTGGTGGTGGTATCCAGCAACTGAATCCGGTTCGTACCCGCAATTACTTTGACTTCGTAGGTCGCGCCTTCTTTCAACCCGTCGATGACACCGAGGTTCAGGAGATTGGCTTTGGAATAGATGATCAGGTCTCCGTCCTTCAGTGTATGGTCGGCCCCCAAGTCTATCCAGTTGTCCTTGTAGCTGATATTGCCGCCCAGTGAAGCGTCGATATCGATGCCCAGCTTGGACATGACTGTCTTGAACGTGTTCACAACGTCCGCGCCCGGATCTATGCCCAGATCGGCAAGGCATTGTTCGAAATCGGCAATGCTGCAAGGCAGGATGTTGAAGGCCCGGGTATCGTCCATGACGGCGTAATACGTCTGTCCGTCGGTCAACCCGCCGATGCTGCTCCCTCCGCCGTTTTCATAGACAACCGCGTCCCCGGTCTGGAGCCCGTTGTCGGAACCCATGTCAATGCTGTCTCTGGTTGCGGAAACAGCCGCCGCGGCAAAGGGCTTTTCCTCCCGGGCCATCGCCGCCTCGATCACTACGCCTTTCGCCGTCACATCGGCTCCGGCGCCGATCGTGGCACTGTTCTTGACGTCCGCATAGTTGACGACAATGGCCGCGCCAATACCGGTCGCAACCGTGGGGTCCACTGCGCTGCCGTCCGCTTTGGCCGTCGCATCCGTATTGTTTGATGACCTCAGAGTCAGCGTACCGCCCGCGCTGACCTTACCGTCGTCGGGAATGTAAGCGTTCGCTTCGGACACTACGACATTCACACCGATGGCCGCCGCGACACTCACCCCTCCATCCGAGCTCTTGGCTTCCGGCGTTGCCGCTGCACCGCTCGTTCCCGTTTTCCCGGATTCCGTGGCTTTCTTATCGGCCAGGCCGCGTTCGGCGCCGACCTTCTTGTCCACACCCTTGCTATCCGCCGGCGCCACAGGGCTGAGGCTCTGTGTGGCGGTCCCCGTAGAGGTCAGGTCAATGATGTCCGTCCCCGCACTGGCATGCGCCGCGGTGTCTGACAGCTTCACTTTGGTCGTGCCGCTGGTGATCACGTAGTAGGTCGCACCGTCCGTCAGCCCGCCAACGGCCGTTCCCTCATCACCCTTGCTGTAGACAACCGCATCACCCGTCTTGAATCCATGATTGGCTCCAAGGTCAATGGTATTGTCCGTCGTGTCCACCTTCGACGGATCAATCCCGGTCTTCGCGGCCTCACCCTGCGCCCCCTTGGCGCTGGCTTTTGCTTCAGCGGTTACGGTTATTGCGTTGAGAGCCTCGAAGGCCACATCTCCTGCCGCATCAATCTCTCTGCCGGTCGTGGCTGTTGCGCTGTCGGTGACCACATTCAATGCCAGGGCGATACCAACTGCCGCGCTGCCCCCGGAAGCCTCTCCATCCGCCTTGGTGACAACGGCGCCGGTGTGGCCGGCCGTAGCGGACAAATCTCCGCCCAGCGTGAGGACATGGCCGGCGTCGCTCCCGATATAGGCATCCGTATCCGTGTTCAACACGGCGATGCTGATCGCTCCGCCGATCCCTACACCGCTTCCGCCTCCTGCCTCCCCGCCGGCCGTCGAGGTGGTGGTGGCGTTGGTGATGCTGTCTGCAGACAGGGTCAAGCTGTTGATGATCCCCTTGATGAGCGCGTTGTCGGCTATCTCAGCTCCAACCGTGGTGTTGGAGATGTTCAAGCCCACGGACGCCCCGATCCCCAATGTCCCGCCGGCTTTGACAGGGGTCGCATCGGGCGGAGCCACCGCGGTGATCCTGCTGCCGTTGATCACCGTTCCGTCCGTGTTGGCCGTGGTTGTGGCAAGCCCCAGTTGGTCCAAGGCTTTCGAGGCGTTCTGAGCCTCTATCTTGAAGGTCCCCGCCGTGCCCGCCGTCGTGTCCGTCCAGATCGTCATGGTCTTGGACGAATCAAAAATCAGATTCCCGCCGATAAACTTGACGTCCACCACGGCTGCATCAACCGCCGCAAGCTGCCCTGCATCCACCATGGCCGCTTTGATCGCCGCCTTGATGTCCGAAAGCCACGCCGCCTTGCACTCAGCCGCCGTGCCCGTATAGGTCTTGCCGGCCACGGTTACAAAGAATCTCCCGCTACCCGTCCCCACCCGCAGGGCAAACTCCAGGGATTCAGTGGCAACTCCCGGCGCAGGGGCCGCAACCGCCGTCCCACCGTCCCTGCGGTAAAACACCGGGCTCCCGGTCTGCGTCACCGACGTGGCAACGCCTGTCGCTTCGGTCGGCGTCGTCTTGTCCGTAAACTGGATCTGCTGCTTCGCCTCGTCAAAGCTCGCAACCAGCTTCACGCCCGCGGCAGTGTTGATCTTGTCGATGATGTCCTGGACCTTCGCCGCGCCGTTTAAGCACACCATAAAGGTGCTGCCGTCACGCAGCGTAAACGTCAGGTCGTCTGTGCCTGCTCCGGCGGTCTCTACCGTAACCTGCCCTTCGGCCGTGCCGATCAGGGTCTCCGCCGTAATCAGCGCCGTGTCCCCGGCTGCGCTAACTTCCTCCTCCGGTTCCACCGAGGCCCCTTTGGCCGTGGCCAGAACCGTCGAGTCCGTGGACCCTTCCGCGATCACTTTGACGTCGCCACCGCCGAGTGTTACGGTGCTCCCGCCCTTGATCAGCGCTTCGTTCCGGCTGTCGGCTATGTTCAGGGCCACAGAACCGGCGATGCCTATCTTGCCCCCGCTCGCTCCCGAGATCGCCTCGGCCCCGATCGTGCCGGTCGTCTCCCCCGATAACTCGGTCCTCTTCGCCTCAACCGTCAGCCATTCGGCATTGATGGTGGTATTTTCCCCGACGTAGGCCTCATTCACCGCGCTGACCAGATTGATCGCGACCGCCGCGCCGATACTCGTACCGCCGGCACTTGTGGCGCTCCCGTCCGCCTTGGCCGTCGCATCCGTGTTGTTGCTCGCGCTCAAGGTGACCAGTCCGCCGGAAGTTACGGTGCCGCTGGCCGGGATGTACGCCTGCGCCGTCGATTTCGATATGTTTACGCCAATCGCCGCCGCTACGCTCACGCCGCCGCTGCTTGTCTCCGCAGCAGGTGTGGCCGCCGCATCTCCGGTTCCCTTGGTCCCGCTCTCCGTGGCCTTCTTGTCCGCCAGACCCCGCTCGGCCCCGACCTTCTTATCCACACCCTGCTCATCCGGGGTGGCGCTTTCTTCCGCGGCTCCCGTCGCGCTCGCCTTCGCGCCCGCTGAACTGGCCCCCGCCGAATGCGCCGCAAACATGACGTCACCGCCGGCAGTGATGTTCCTCTCGGTGGTCGCCAGCGTCGTGTCGCTTACCACGTTCAGCCCAAGCGCGATCCCTATTCCGGCACTTGACCCGCCGGCGCTCCCGTCCGCAAAGGTCGTTGTGCTTCCTGCGTGCGTTGCCGTGGCGCTCAGATTGCCCGTCACGGTCTGCAATGCCCCGCTGCCAAGGACGGTCTGCGTGTCGTTGCTCACCACGCTGATGGCGATCGCCCCGCCGATCCCGACACCGCTCCCGCCGCTTGCCGCACCGCCGGCCTTCGCCGTGGTGATCACGCTGTTGTCCGAGGTCGCGCTCAGCGTCAGATCGTGCGCTCCCGTCAAGACCGCCGTGTCCTCAAGCTCCGCTTTGGTGGTTGTGTTTGCAATATTAAGAGCTACCGACGCCCCTACGCCGACGCTCCCGGCTACCGCACCCTCGCCTTCCGGTTTGGCGATCACGGTGTTGACGGTTGTGTTCTCGGCTGTCAGACGGACGTCCCCGCCGCCTGTGATGGTCACATCCGCACCGCCCTCGATCACGGCGCTGCTCTCTGCATCCAGTATGCTCAGGGCCAGGGATCCGGCGATCCCCACCGACTTGCCGCTCGCTCCCGACGTCGCCTCGGCGCCAAACTCCTGCTTCGTGTCCCCGTCCACATCGGTCATCAGGGCTTCGACAACCAGTCCGCCCGCATCGATATCGGCGTTTGCCCCGATGTAGGCCTCATTCTTGAGGATCGGCACATTGATCGCGATCGCCGCCCCGATCCCTACCGAAGAGCTTCCTGTGGCGCTCCCGTCCGCACTGGCCGTCGCATCCGTGTTGTTGCTCGCGGACACCGTCAACGTCCCGACGGCAATCACCTTGCCGCTGGCCGGAATGTACGCCTGCGCCTTGGACGTCGCGATGTTGATGCCTACCGCAGCCGCTACGCTCACCCCGCCGCCGCTCGTCTCCGCTGAAGGCGCCGTTGTCTCGCCCGTCCCTGTGGTGCCGCCGTCCGCCGCCTTCTTGTCCGCCAGGCCCTTCTGCGCGTTGACCTGGTTGTCCACTCCCTTTTGCGCGTCCGGTGTGAGGCTCTGCGTTCCATCCCCGGTAGAGGTGAGATCAATGGCCGTGGGCGTCCCCGCATTGGCATGCGCCGCAGTGTCTGTAAGCTTTACCTTGTCATCCCCACTGGTAATCACATAATAGGTCGTGCCGTCCGTCAGACCGCCGATCGCCGTTCCAGTGCCCTCGCTGTAAACAACGGCATCGCCCGTCTTGAAACCGTGACCGGCTCCCAGCTCGATGGTATCGTCATCAGCGGCAACTTTTGTTCCCGCGTCAAACTCCTTTTTGGCGGCTGCAGCGTCCGCCTCCGCCGCCGTTTCTTCTTCCGCACCCGCCGCGCTCGCCTTCGCCTCCGCCGAGGTCGCCGCTGATGCATGCGCCGCAAACGTCACGTCGCCCCCGGCGCTAATCTCCCTCGCTGTCGTCGAAAGCGTCGTATCGCTCACTGCGTTCAGGGCCAGGGCAATGCCTACCGCCGCACTGGATCCCCCTGAAGACCCGTCAGCAGAGGTCGTTGTGCTCCCCTTGTGGGCAGCTACGGCACTCAGATTGCCCGTCAGGGTCAGCAATGCGCCGCTGCCGAGGACGGCCTGGGTATCGTTGTTCACAACGCTGATGGCAATCGCTCCGCCGATCCCGACACCGCCGCTGCCACTCGCCGTGCCGCCGGCCTTGGCCGTCGTGATCGCGCTGTTGTGCGATGTCGCACTCAGGCTCAGGTCATTCGCGCCGCTCAGGATCGCGGTATTCTCCAGCCTGGCTGATGTCGACGTGTTCGCAATGTTCAAGGCAACCGACGCGCCTACGCCAACGCTCCCAGCTGCTGCACCCTCATTGGCCGGTTTGGCTGTCGCCGTGTTCACCGTCATGTTCTCTGCCGTCAGATTCCCATCTCCTCCGGTCAATGCAACCGTCGAACCGGACTTGATAAGCGCCGTGGAGGCACTGTCAGCGATGTTGATCGCCAGGGACCCTGCCACACCAACGTCTGCGGCTCCTGCACCGGAAATCGCTTCCGCGCTGAGGGAACCGGTCGAAGGCATCAGGGCTCTGACGCTGATCGAGTTGGCGGTCAGCTGGCTATTACCATCAATGTAGGCCAGGTTGTCCGCATCAACGACGTTGATCGCCACGCCGACACCCACACCTACCGTACCGGAAGCGGCGCTGCCGTCCGCTTGAGTGGTCGCACCGTCGGAAGATGTCGCGATGATATCGATGCCATCAGTAGATCCAATCGCTGCGGAAGTATTGATGTATGCCTTCGTCTGCCTGGTCAGGTCGGTAATGGCAACAGCCGCGGCCACGCCGACGCTTCCGTCGGATGTTTCCGCATTATATTCATCAAGTTTTGACTGAGAATCCGTGGTCGCGCCGGTATTCTTGGCGCCGCCCGGGGATGCCTTGGCTGTCGTGGTTATGATATTGCTGCCTGTAGCGGTGACATCCATATCACCGGCTGAAACATCTCCAGTGCTGTCGATGTAGGCCTCCGTGGTCTCATGCACTACGGCAAGGCCCAGCGCGGCACCGGCGCCCGCAGCAGACGCATCGCCGCTTGCGGTCACGATAACGCTGTTTGTCGCCGCGAGGCTCAGTGCACCGGCAGCAGATACCGCGCTCGTTCCGGATAAGTGTGCGATGGCCGTACTGTCCGCAATGGCCGTTCCTGCTGCTGCATCAGCGCCCACCAGCGAGCCGAGAATCCCTACGGCCCTGGCGGAAGCTGTCAGATTCGAGGTCGCGGAGATCTTTACCCTGCCGCTGCTGGTGATCTGAGTGTTAACGATGGCAACCGTTGCCGAGGAATCCACATCGACGACAGCCAAAGGTGACAGCGCGGACGAACCCGTGACAGTCGCAGTGGCCGTGATCTCGATATCACCGCCGCGCAGAATTGCCCCGGAGATGTTTACCGAGGCTGCTGCGGATGCGTTAAAGGCGTTTTCGGAGTCCGATGCCGTGAACGTGATCGCACCGGAGCCGGTATCTACTGTCTTGCCGGACTCGACCACAATGGCTTCGGCCAAGATGGTCAAATCCCCGGTAAGGGATACATTTCCCGAAATCGTGACCGAATCCGCGCCGGCGCCGCTGTCGATCATGATGGATTCGAAGTCGCTGAATTGAAAGGCAAGCCCGCCGACCGTGATCGTTGAGAAGGAAAGGGCAATGGCTTCATCCGACAGACTGCCGACAAGAATCAGCGAATCATGACCAGACCCGCCGATCAGATTTTCGATATCGGAAGCTGTATTCAGACTATCTGTGCCGGAGGTGACGGAAACCGTGTTCGTGTCGTTGATGCGAATGGTAAACGTCAGATCCGATGTCACGTGAGAGAAATCGAGGGTATCGGTCCCGGAGGATCCCGGGTCGGTTACGGTATCCGTTCCCCAATTGTCGTAAAAAATGTAACGATCGCCGTCGGAGGTGCCGGTCAACGTCTCATTGGCGTTCGTACTGGCAAAATCCTGCATCAGGTAGCGGTAGTTGCTGTCCCCGGATGCAAAGAGCGCTGCCGCATCGATCGCTCCCGCCTGATATTCCAGATCCCAGTCTCCGCCGGACTCCGCAGAACCCGTCTTGTCCGTCGAGGCCGCCACATCCGCGCCGGCAAGAGACGCCAGAGACTGGACGAATTCGATGCCTGCCTCGCCTGATGCCAAATCGCAGCCGTACAGGAGGAGATCGCCGCCGGATTTCAGTGACCCGCCCCAGGCGCGTATCTCGTCCGCCCTGCTCTGCAGCGTTCCCTGTGAGACGGAAACGGTCCCGAGGCTCATCTCCCCCTGACTGCCGTGGGAGAGGATATGCACGGCGTCCAGCCTTTCGTAGGACTTAAGTATTTCCGTGATCTGTCCGATACCGTCTTCGCCGGAGTCGAGGACGTGGATGAACCATTCACTTTCAGCGGGCCCGGACGCTGCGCCGGAGGGATCGTCCGATGACCGCAACTGCGCGGCATCGGCGGCCCTTTCCGCCTTGAGGGCGTCGATCAGGGACTCGCCGTGCGCTACGGAAGGATCGACGATGACGAGTTCGCGCCGGCCCTCGGCGGATTCGGCTTCCCACGGGGCGGCGGCGGCCGTCGCGGCATCCCCCGCGGCACTCCCGACGGCCGCCGCAGCCGATGTTTCTGGAATATCGAGCGGGTATTCCGATGGACCGCTGCCGGCCGGGGAGACCGGTTCTTCTGTCTGGACACCTTCGGCGCCGGTGCCGTTGCCCGGACCGGTGCGGAGGGCGGGATTGAGATCGTCGCCGGCGCGGACGGCTTCGTCCGTCGTCACCGCCGCTTTTTCGACCACGGCCGGCAGAACGCCCGGGACACCCTGGATGTCTTCAATCGGGAGGGGAACATCTGCAGAAAGGAGAAGCCTCGGCTCCAGGGCCTCGAATTGGAAGGGGCGTTGCTTCGTCCGGCTGGTGTTTTTTTTCTTCTTCCTGTCCAAGGCTTTCTTGCTGCCGTTACGCCCCCACATGAGCACTCCCCTTTGAGATCGAAAAGTCGGGCTGTTTGTTGCTGCAACGGATGACGAAATACCTAAAGTTGGAGGACTTTTTTGCTGATGTGTCTTATACCTCTCATCTTATGTGATGACGTGTGAATTCGCTTCGTCCGGGCGATTTCCTCCGGCACGGGAAGACGGCCGGATCACCGGCCGGCTTCGAGCCACTCCTGAACGGTGATGAGGTCGCTTTCCGACAGCGTGCCGACGGCCTTTCTCAGCCTCAGGCTGTTCATGACGTAATCGTAGCGCGCCGTCGCATAGTCCTGTCTCACAAGAGAACGGTCCCGCTCCGAATCCAGAACCGCCAGGAGGATGAACAATCCCGATTTGTAGCCCTCTCTCTTGGCTTGCAGGGCGAGGTCCTGGGATTCCGCCGCCTCACGCAGCGCCTTCACACGTTCGATGGAGTCGCGCACTCCGAAAAAGGCGGCCCTCGTTTCCTTCTCCAGCGCCCGGACCTGCCGCTGCTCTTCCTGAACTGCGGCCTGGTAGAGATTCAATGCCTCCCGGGAGCGGGACTTGACGATCCCTCCCTCAAAGATGGGAATATTCAAGCGCAGCAGGAAGTTGGTCGTCTCCACTTCGCTCCCGCCTCCGAAAAGAGTGCCTTCGGTCTTGTTGTGATTGTAGTTCGCCTCCAGATTCAACCGCGGATAGTGCCCGGCGACCTGCCGGCGATATTCCTGGCGCGCCGCTTCCACCGCCTGACGCTGCGCTTCCAGGACAGGGCTTCGTTTCACGGCTTCGTTGATCCAGGCGGCGACATCCTCCGGATCGGGATTCTTCAGCGGCAGCTCTTCCCGAAGACCGGCCAGCGCAGGAACTTCGCGTCCCGTCAGTTCCCGCAGCGCCTGAAAGGCGTCATCCATCGCACTTTCCGCGGCGATCCGCCCCGCCCTTACCTCCGCACGCCGCGATTTCGCATCCAGATAATCCGTCTTGGGAGCCAGCCCCATCTTGAACTTGCCCGCGACCAGTTCATAATGAAGCCCGATGGCGGCTTCCTCCGTCTTGGCGAAGGCAACCTTGTCCCGGGCGGCCAGCACTCCCAGATATACCTTCGCAATGCGGACGATGAGGTCCTGCCGGGCCGTCTCCATTTCCATGTCCGCGCCCTTGACCCTTGCCTGCGCGCGCGAAACGTTGGCAAAAAAAGGCTTGTTGAAGAGAGGCTGCGTCAGAGACAGGGAATATTCCGTGGTCGGGTAACTGGACGATCCGTGACCGAAAACCGTATTGTCGCTGCTGATGATCTTCTGGTTTGTACTGGTATAGACTCCCTCGGCGGAAACCGTCGGCTTGAGGGCCGCCCATGCCTGCGTCAGGGTTTCCTTCGCTGCGTCATGGCTGAATTGCGCGCCGATAAAGCGGGGATCGTTCTTGAGCGCCAGGGCATAGACGTCCAGGATGCCTTCAGCCCGCGCCTGAAAAGACGGGCATCCAAACAGTACGATCAGCATCATCACAACAGTCCCTGGCCGGAGGGAAAGGAACAATCGGTCTCGGCCGCTGCATCGGCGTGTCATGGCCTTGCTCAGTACCTCTCTTGCTGGTTTGTTTTTGCCAAGATGTGATAACGCAACTTGTTGAAAGGATACGACGTTTTCGCACCAACGCTGCTCTTTCAGAGGAAATTTCAGGCACTTTATTGCATATCGGGCCGTACGTCAACCACAATGTGGAGTTCCGGGCCCCGGAACGGCTCCGGAGCGGTGCGGCGCCGTCCCGCCCCCTACTCCAGCGATTCGATGAAGCGGTCCATCTGTTCCATCATCCGTCTGAAATGGGGGTTGAACGAAAGACGGCGCAGCGTCGTCTTCGCGAGATTGTCGGACGTTATCTCTCCAAGAGGAACCTGCCCGTCGCGCCTGCAGACCTCCCACTTCTCCCTGTTCCCGGTGTAGTGGAGGCAGTTCCTGTAACCGCTGCCCTGCCCGTAATGCGGGTCCTCGGGAGGCATGGGAATGCAGGGGTGGGAAAACGCGAGCACGTTCATCTCGGGCAGGCGGCTGTTTTCCACAAGAATCCGCGCATCCCCCTTCCCCGGCGCCGGCCCCTCCGGCCGTGCGCTGTAGAGGATCAGGCGGCTCTTCGGCGAGGGAGCATATTTTTCAAAAACCTCGACGATTTTTCCCGCGTCCACGGTGATGTCGTCCTCGCTGACCGCTGCAAATAGCGGCGCAGTCAATCGTCTGCCCTCGGCAAACCTCCCGTCCGTCAAACGGGTCAAGCGGTGGATCTGGTAAGCGGCATTCACGGCAAAACTCTCGTACTTCGCAATATCGACATCGTCGAGCGGGGGGCCGACCCAGGTCGTGAACAGGGACATGAGGCCCGTCAAGGCGACGCGCCAATCCTTGATTGCGAATGCCGGGGCGAAGAGGAACAGGCCGCGCACCTCTGGATCCTTCATTGCCATGAGGGCGCTGAGCGTCCCGCCCGTGGAAAAACCGCCCAGATAGAGGCGCGAGACCAGCGGCCTCAAGCCGTTTGTCCCGTATTCGACGGCCTTGATCCATTCCTCGCAGGTCACGGTCAGCAGATCGCCCGGAACCGTTCCGTGTCCGGGCAGGAGAATCGCCCGGACGAGAAAGCCCTTATCCTGCAAGTGACGGGCGATGGCACGGATATGGTAGGGCGAATCCGACAGGCCGTGGACAAGCAGAACACCGTTCCGGTATTTCCCGTCAGCCATCCGCGGGAAACGCTTCTCGTCGGGTTGAAGTTCGAAGGGGCTGTTGGCCTCAAGGATCGCGGTTCGGTTGATCTCATTGAGGTCAACGCGGGCCGTTGCGATCGTCCGGCGGGTTTGCTCGATGTACGTCTCAAAGGGCGTGTCCGGCGCAAAGGCGAAGCGGCTGTTCAGACCTGATTCCCGCAGACGCGGCGCCGTCGCCGAACAGCCGGCGAAGAGGACCGTCGCCAGGACGACAAGGACGACAAGATTACGGATAGCGCGAGGCATGATCTGCTCCTCCCAAAATTTGGTGCGTCTGCACGGGCAGGGGAACCGCGACGGCGTCGCAGTCCACGAGCTTGACCCGCCGCGGCCCTTGAAGGCCGGATAAAGCGCATAGACTTCGATGCTCCCAGGTCCTGGATCTTCCGTCTCCAGGAATGCACAAACCGCGGACTTCTCATTCGTCGGCCGCCCTCACGGCTTCCTCGTCAGCCAGGAATTGAAGCGGTCGATGTAGATGTAGAAAACCGGCGTGATGAACATCGTCAGGAACTGGGAAAAGAAGAGGCCTCCGACGACGGCGACGCCGAGCGGCTGCCGCGATTCGCCTCCCGCCCCCCAACCCAGGGCGATCGGCAGGGTCCCGAAGAGGGCCGCCATCGTCGTCATCATGATAGGCCGGAAGCGCACCATGCAGGCGTAGTGGATGGCCTCCTCGGCCGTCTTCCTGTCCGTGCGCTCCGACTCCAGGGCGAAGTCGATCATCATGATGCCGTTCTTCTTCACCAGCCCCACCAGCATGATGACTCCCACGAAAGCGTAGAGGTCGAGCTCCATCCCGAAGATCTTGAGCGCGACAAGGGCGCCGAACCCGGCCAGCGGCAGGGCCGAGAGGATCGTGATGGGATGGAGATAGCTCTCGTAGAGAATGCCGAGCACCATGTAGATGACGAGAATCGTGACGAGAAGGAGGAAACCGAGGCTCTCGAAAGATTTTTGGAACGCCCCGGCGGCGCCTTCGAAACTCGTCGTGATGCTCGCGGGCAGCGACACGGCGGCGAGTTTCTGGATCCCCGTCACGGCATCGCCGATCGAGTGCCCCGGCTTCAGGTTGAAGGATACCGTCGCCGCGGGGCGCTGCCCCTGATGGTTGACCGCCAGGGGCCCCACGGTCTTTCGGACGGAGGCGACGGCGCTCAGCGGCACGAGCTTGCCCGTTCCGGATTTGATGTAGAGGAGATCCAGGATGTCGGGGTAAGCCGTGAACGCCTCTTCCAGTTCAAGAACGACGTCATACTGCGTCGTGGAGGCGTAGATCGTGCTGACCTTTCCGCCGCTGAAGGCGTACATGAGGGCCTGTTCGATCTGGCGAGCCGAAAGTCCGAGGGCGGAAGCCCGGTCCCGGTCGATGTCGATTTCCATGCGCAGGCTGCGGAAGTTGAGATCGCTGCTCACGTCCGTCAGTCCCTCGAGGCCCTGCACCTTCTGTTCGAAGGCCTTCCCGTAATTGTACAGGGTATCAAGATCGTCACTCTGCAGGACGAACTGGTAGAGGGCGTTGGTCTGCTTGCCGCCGATCTCGATGGGCGGCGGGTTCATCGGAAAGACCATGATGCCGGGCACGGCGTTGACGGGCGTCCGCAGACGGTTGATGATCGCGTCGACGTGCGGCCGTTTTTTCCCGTGATCGGCGACGAGGGCGAAAAGGAACCCCTGGTTGTTGCTTCCGAAAGAGGCGACGGAGACGAGTTGATCCACGTCGGGATCGGCGATGACGATGCGGTTGACGATGTCCTGATGGTCCGCCATATCGCGGTAGGAGACACTGTCGGCGGCCATCGTGAAGCAGATGAAGAAGTCCCGGTCCTCGCTGGGGATGAAGCCTTTGGGGGAGATTTGGTAGATCCAGACGCTGGCGGCCATGATCGCCAGCGTAAAGGCCATGGCGGACAGGCGGTGGCGGAGGACGAAGCGCAGCGAACGGTCGTAGGCGGAGAGCATCGCCGCGAAGGCCCGCTCGGAAAGCTGATAGAGACGGCCGTGCGTCTGCTCCCGGTAGTTCCGGAGGAAGCGGCTGCACATCATCGGAGTCAGCGTCAGTGAGACGAAGCCGGAGATGAGGATCGCGGCGCCGATGCTGACGGCGAACTCGTGGAGGATGCGGCCGACGATCCCGCCCAGGAAAAGGACGGGGATAAAAACGACGACAAGGGACAGCGTCATGGACAGGATGGTGAACCCGACTTCCTTCGACCCCAGGAGCGACGCCGTCTCGGCATCCTCACCCATTTCCATCCGTCGGATGATGTTTTCCATCATGACGATGGCGTCGTCCACGACAAAGCCCACGGAGAGCACGAGGGCCATCATGGAGATGCTGTTGAGACTGTAGCCGCACAGGTACATGACGGCAAAGGTGGCGACCAGCGAAAGCGGCACGGCGATGCTGGGGATAATCGTCGGCCGGAAGGACCGCAGGAAGAGAAAGATGACGATGATGACGAGGCCGATCGTGAGCAGCAGCGTAAACTGGACGTCGTCGATGGATTCCCTGATGAAGTCCGACTGGTCGAACATCAGCCGGACTTCCATGCCCCTGGGAATCTGATTCCGGATCTTGGGCATCAGGGCCCTGACCTGTTTGGATACCTCAACGGCGTTCGCGCCGGGCTGTTTCTTCACGGCGAACACCATCGTCCGCGCCGAATAGGAATCGTCCACGTACCAGACGGTCCCCTTCTTGTTGTCGACGCTGTCCACGCCCTTTCCCACGTCGCGGACGCGGACGGGGGATCCCTTCGAGTAGGCGATGATCAGGGGATCGTAATCCGCCGCCTTCCTGAGCTGCCCCTGCGGTTCCAGTGCGAAGGACTGGTGGGGACCGTCCAGGGAGCCGGCCGGGATATCGACATTCCCCGCCCCGACGGCGGCGGCCACCTCGTTGATGCCGATGCCCTTGGCCGAGAGCCGGTGAGGATTCACCTGAATGCGGACGGCGTATTTCTTCCCGTACTTGATGACCTCGGATACGCCCTGGATGGTGGAGAGATTCGGCCCGATCACCGTGTCGACGTACTCGTACATCGTCGTTTCCTTCACGGACTCGCCGATCACCGCAAAGTACATGATGGGCCATTCCGCCGGGTTCACCTTCTCGTACGTCGGCGGGGACGGCAGGTCCGGCAGAACGCCGCCGGCCGCGGAGATCATGGAATTGACGTCCTGAGCCGCGGCGTCGATGGGCCGGCTCAGGGAAAACTGCAATGTAATGGATGTCGTTCCCTGGCTGCTCGTTGAAGTCATGGATTCCAGACCCTGGATCGTGGCAAACTTTTTTTCCAGGGGGGTCGCCACCGTCACGGCCATCGTCTCCGGAGAGGCGCCCGGCAGATTCGCCGTCACCTGGATCGTGGGATAGTCCATCTGCGGAAGGTCGTTGACGGGCAGGTTCCGATATCCGATGAGGCCAAAAAAAAGAATGGCGACCATGACGAGGCTCGTCATGATGGGACGGCGGATCCAGAGGGCGGAGAGGTTCACTTTTTCTGCTCCCCCGCCGCCGGCGTCTTGGGGCCGCCGGATGGAGGCGCGGCCTCGTTGAGGCTGTTCCGGATGTCGACTTTTCCGCCCGGCCAGACCTTGAGGTGGCCATCCGTGATGACCGTCTCTCCGGCACCGACGCCCTGGGCGATGACGGCTTCTGCGCCGGCCGTGCGGTCCACGACGACGGGCCGCATCTCAGCCGTGCCGTCGGGCTTGACGATGAAGACGAAGGAACCCTTCTCCCCCGTCTGCACGGCGCGCATGGGGACGACGACGGCCTTCGGCTGGACGGTCAGGATCAACGAAACGTGAACAAACTGACCCGGCCAGAGAAACTGGTCGGTGTTGGGGTGTTCGGACTTGAGCTGGATCATGCCCGTGTTTTCATCGACGGTGTTGTCAAGGAAAACGAGCCGCCCGGTCCGGACTTCGCCGGAGAAATCCGCAGCAAGGCCGACCTTCACCTGTACGCTCCCGGCCTTGCTGTATCTCTTTACATCCTGGAGGCTTCGTTCCGGAATGGAAAACCGGACGTAGATCGGCGTCATCGCGTTGATCACCGCCAGCTGTGTCTCGTTGGCCTTGACGACGGCGCCGACGTTGACGCTGTAGGCTCCCATGCGGCCGTCGAAGGGCGCGCGGACGGAGCAGTATTCGAGATTGAGGCGGGCGTCTTCCACTTCGGCCCGGTCCGACCGGAGGGCGGCCTCATAGATGGCTGCATCGGTGCGGTATTTTTCGGCATCCGATTTGGAAACGGCCCCCTTCTCCAGCAGGAAAGCGTATCGCTCCGCCTCCCGCTCGTTGAATTCCTTCTGTGCGGCATCTTTGGCGAGCTTCGCCTCCGCCTGACGGAGCTTCTCCCGGTAGGGCGCAGGGTCGACGGCAAAGAGCACCTGCCCCTTCTTCACGTCCTCCCCCTCCTTGAAACGGATGTCGAGCAGCCGGCCCGTCACGAGGGGGGTGATGCCGACGGATCGATAGGCCTCCGCCGTCCCGATGGCCCCGACGGCGACGGGCATATCCTTCTGCGTGGCCTTCGCCGCCAGCACCGTCGCCGGGGGAAAGGCAGCGTCAGGCGGCAGCGCTTCTTCCTTCTTGCATCCCGCCGGCAGAAAGATCAATGAGGCCAGCAGGAAAATCCCCGCTGCAGAGCAAACGACAGCATACCTTCGAGTCTTCATCGTCTTCCCATCGCCCTTTCGATACTCGCCTGCGCGAGGATCAGGTCATACGATGCCGAAATCTGCGTGAGCTTCGCGGAGCTGTACGCGACAACGGCATCCGAGACCTCGAGCGGCGCACCCAGCCCCGACGAATAACGCAGGTTCGCCAGGTCAAGGTTCTCGGTCGCCTGGCGGACCTGGAGGCCGGCGTTGCCGATCGTCTCCCTGGCCCTTTTCAGTTCCAGCAGCGCCCTCTTGACCTCCTGCCGTATCTGAAGTTTGAGGACGGAGATCCTGGCTTCGACCGCCCTGAGGAGGGCCGCCGTGCGGGCGATCTCCTGCTCCGTCGCATATCCCTTGAAGAGATTCCAAGAGAGGGACATGCCGACGTTCCACCCCTGGGAAAGCGGAGTCTCGCTTCCCGCCGCGCCGTACCCTGCCGAGGCGTCGAGGGATGGGAAATAGTCCTTTCTCGCCACTTCGACGGTCCGCCGGGCCGCTTCTTTCTGGGCGAGCAGCGACTGCAGGTCGCTGCGGTGACCGTAGGCCTGCTCAAGGGCCTCCTCTTCCGCGATGGCGTAAGGTTCGGCCGGCGGCGCCTCCCGGATCGAGTACCTGGCGGCGCCTTCGTATCCCATGGCGTTGCTCAGGGCCACCCAGGCGATATCGAGATCGTTCTCCGCCCGGACCAGGGAGATTTCGGCATTGCCGACAAGGACCTCCGCCGCCGTGACGTCGTACTTGGGTTTCTTTCCCGCCTCGAAGAAAATCTTCGCCTGAGCAAGCTGGCGCCGGTACTGGTCACGGACCTCGACGGCGACGTCGCGCGCCTTCCGGGACCGCAGGACGCCGTAGTAGGCGGACTTTACGTTGTTGACGACCGACGCGATCTCGTCATCGATGTTCGAACGGGCGGCATCGACGTTCAGGCGCGCGACATCGACGTTGCCTTCCCGTTTTCCGAAGTCGTAGATTTTCTGCTGGAGGTTCAGGCTGTTGTCAAAATAGCGGTACCCGTACGTGGATTGCGGAGGGTAGGGATCGCCATGCTGCGTGACGGCGTTGTAGCGGGTAAGGCCGGACCGGAGGTCCACTTGCGGGTAATAGGACGACCTCGCCTGCCCCAGAACCGCCTCGCTCGCCTGGGAGGCGTGCAGCAACTGCCGTATGGACGGCTGATTTCCGACGGCGATTTCGATGCAGCGCTCGAGCGCCAGCTCTTCGCCTTCCCGGATGAGGGGTTCGGCCGCTGCGGCGGCGCAGGCAAGCCCGATCAGAACAAAGACGGCCGCAAGGGCCCGCGCCGGTCCCTTGCAGAGCTTCACCAGTAGCGTGCAGCGAATCGAATGGACGCCGTGCATGGATCGATCGAGACCTTTCTGCCTTCTGCCGTCCCGGCCGGGGTAGTGCGCCGGATTCTGATAAGCCAATCTGCGGGGATAGTCAATGGAAAAGCGGCAGCGCGGACGACTTTGCCGCCTCATTTCCCCGCTCGGGACCTCTTCATCGCATCATCCAGCCAATCCAGGATGCGCCCGTTCGAGAAATAGGCGGCCCCGATCTGGCAGTGCTCCTCCGCCCCGTCCTCCTTCGTAAACATCATGAAATCCTTCGGGCATTGCAGGGCATCGTAGAGCCGCTTCGCCTGGCCGGGCATGTCTTTGTCCTCCTCGGAATCGACGACGAGCATCCGGCAGCGGATCTGCGCCGCCGCATCCTTCATCGTGTAGGGTCTCGTCATGCGGATCCACTTGCTGGGCGATTCCGCCCGGAAGGTAAAGAGGGCATTGCCGATGCTCCATCGCAGAGAGGGGTTCGTTTTCATATCCTCGCGGATCTGCTTATCGACTTCCCGGGCGCCTTCCGGGTCATCGAGATACCGGTCCACGCCTCCCCTGGCCGCAACGGCATGGAAGTCATAGACGCCCCCGTTGGCAATGCAGGCCCGGATGCGGTGTTCGTAAGCAACAGCCCGGGGAGCGAAGTAACCGCCGAAGCTGATTCCCATGTAACCGATCCTGTTCCGGTCGACCTCCCGGCGTTTCAGGGCGAAATCGACAACGGGCGTCACAACCGTTTCCCAGTTGTGGCGGAAAGGGATCTTCTGCTCCCGGATCACCTGCCCCTGTCCCGGCCCTTCGAAGAGGAGGCAGTTGTAGCCGCGCTTCAGGGCGAAGACGGCGTTGCCGTAGTAGAGCTCCTCCTTGGTCCCGTCGAAACCCGTCTGGATAATCAGCAGGGGCCTCTTTCTGCCGGATTTGTCCACGAGGCAGAGGTAGCCGGGGAGAGTCTTCCCCTCAAAGGGAATCTTCACGGGAAGAATCGGATGCTCGGCAAGCCCGGCGAACTTCAGGAAGCTGTCGCGGCCCTTCCGCCAGGTCGCGACGATCCGCGGATCTTCCAGATCGCTGCGGAGAAAGAATTCCGCCGCTCGGTAATAGTTTGAGGCGCGCAGGAACTCCTGCCGCGCGCTTTCCCTGCGGCCGCCCGCCAGGAGATCGTCGCCGGCCTTCTCCCGCCGTTCCCCCGCCGCCAGCCACTCGCGGTGCCAGCTCTCGTCATCCCCCTCCTGAATCTTTTTTCCCGTCGCCAGGCACTCTCCGACATCAGCCGCTCCGCCGGGCGTTGCGGCGAGGGCGCGCAGCATCTGGAAGGAATACTGCAGGTCCTTGAAGAGAAGTCCCGCGGATTGCGCGGGGGAAATGGGCATCACACAGGCAACGGCCGCTGCGGCAAGGAAGAACAGGGACAAACGTTTCATCGCGACGCTCCTGCTGTAAGGACGACTTCGGGAAAATATGCGTTCATGAAATGCAACCCGCCGGACCGGAGGCAAGACGGACAATGAAAGCCGGGCGGATCGGGCGGTATTATAATCTCCAAATCCTCGTGGATCAACAGAATGTTGCCCTCCAATCGCTCCCCGCAAACCGGCGATGGCCGGTCCCCGGACGCGCCCCGGGCGCCGCCCTTCACCTCACGTGGAAATGGCCGTCCCACCTGAGTGACCCGCGGTCACAATGTTATTGACATCCGCATCGGCCTTCCCCTATAATTTCGCCGTCGCGGCGGGAGGTCTTTGAAGGTTCCCAGGGAAGATGTTGTGTTCTTGATGCGCACGCTTACCCCGACGTAGGCCGTCGGGGAATGCGCTCCCCGCAGGATTCAAAGAATCACTCTCCCCGGGAGACTTCGGAAGGATCACGTCCTTTTCTGCCCGCCGCAGATTCAACGGAAATTCCCGAAAGGGAGGGGGAACTCTCCGGCGCCCGCCGATGCGGCAGCGAAGAACGGCCCTGCCGGGCGGAGGCGCGGATGCCGGAGCATTGAAAAGAGGGAAGCGAGGAATCGACATGACGCAGCTTTCTTACACCCACGGCGTGAGCAACATCCCCTTGCGGGGCGAAACCATCGGACAGGCCCTGCGGCAGACGGTCGAACGGTTCGGGGAGCGGGAGGCCCTGGTCGACGACAGGAGGAACTACCGGGCCACCTACGGGCAACTGTGGGAGCAGGTCGAGACGGTCGCCAGGGGATTGATGGCCTGCGGCATCCGCAGGGGCGATCGCGTCGGGATCTGGTCGCCCAACCGCTACGAGTGGGTCCTCATCCAGTTCGCCACGGCCCGTGTCGGCGCCATCATGGTGAACGTGAACCCCTCCTACAAGGCGGCCGACCTGCGCTATGCCGTGAACCAGTCGGAAATTGCGCTGCTGATCGCCGCCAGGAACTTCCGCAGGACCGACAACCTGGAGATCCTGAGCCAGATCGGTCCGGACTCGAAGTACCCGCTGCGAACACTGATACTCGAAAATGAATGGGACGACCTCCTCCGGGCCGGCGGCGCGGTTTCTGCAAAAGATCTTGAAGCGCAGGAAGCGGCTCTTCAATTCGACGATCCCGTCAATATCCAGTACACGTCCGGAACCACGGGCTTTCCGAAAGGCGCGACCCTGACCCATCACAACATCCTCAACAACGGTTTTTTCATCGGCGAGCGTGAGCGATTGACGGAAAAGGACCGGGTCTGCATCCCCGTTCCTTTCTATCACTGCTTCGGCATGGTGCTGGGAAACCTGGCCTGCATCACCCACGGCTCCTGCATCGTCATTCCCGACGAGGCCTTCGATCCGGAGGTGACGATGAAGGTCGTCGCAAAGGAGAAATGCACGGCGCTCTACGGTGTGCCGACCATGTTCATCGCCGAACTGGACCATCCCGATTTCAGGAAGTACGATTTCTCGTCCCTGCGTACCGGCATCATGGCCGGCGCCCCCTGCCCGATCGAAACGATGAAGAAGGTCCAGTCGCTTATGTGCATGACTGAAGTCACCGTCGCCTACGGCATGACCGAGACCTCTCCGGTATCCACCCAGAGTTTCTTTGACGACCCCCTGGAAAAGCGCGTTTCCACTGTTGGAAAGGTCCATCCTCATCTCGAGATCAAGATCGTCGACCCCCAGACGGGTCAGATCGTGCCGCGGGGCACGGAGGGTGAACTCTGCACTCGGGGCTACTCCGTCATGCGCGGCTACTGGAATATGCCCGAGGCGACGCGGGAGGTGATTGACGACGCCCGCTGGATGCACACGGGGGACCTCGCAACGATGGATGAGGAGGGTTACCTCAAGATCGTCGGAAGGATCAAGGATATCATCATCCGCGGCGGCGAAAACATCTCCCCCCGCGAGATCGAGGAATTCTACATGACCCACGCGTTCATCAGCGACATCCAGGTCATCGGCGTGCCGAGCGTCAAATACGGAGAAGAAGTCATGGCCTGGGTGAAGCTCAAACCCGGCGCCCCGCAGATCGCGGGCGGGGATCTCGCCGCCTACGGGAAGGGAAAGATCGCGACCTACAAAATCCCCCGGTTCTGGAAATTTGTCGGCGACTTTCCCATGACGGTCACCGGCAAGGTCCGCAAGATCGAAATGCGGGAGATCTCCACCAGGGAATTGAAACTGGATGAGGCCGCGAAAGTCAAGACCGCCTGAGCAGGAAGGCGGGCAAGCCGTTCAAACGGCTTCCTTGACAACCTGTCCGTTCCGATGGCAGGGTAAAAAAATGAAAAAGCTTTATCTTTCGGAAACCGACAAGAAGATCGGCGGCGTCTGCGGCGGGTTGGGAGAGTACTTTGAACGGGATCCGACGGTTGTCCGCATCCTCTTCGTCCTCCTGATCCTCTTTTCCTTCGGCTTCGGTCTCCTCGCCTATCTCGCCCTGTGGCTGATCATCCCGAAACGGCCTTCGACCGGCGCCTGCTGAGCGCCCGTCCGGTCGCCGCGGCTGGCCGGCCCCAGATGTAGGGAAGATCCGGCGGCTCCGTCCATCCCCACCGGCCGTAAAAGACGGGGTCCTTGCGCAGCAGGTTCGAACGGTGCGCGGCGTGGAACTGTTCATCGCCGACAAAGGGCGGCATGACGATGCGGCCGCGGACCGGCATCTTTTGCATGCTGTTCCGATAGCCCCGCTTCACCCATTCCTCAACGGCAAGATTGTAATAACGTTTCAGGGCATTGACGTGTCCGCTCCACATCCGGGCGGCGGGATGGCGGCTCCAGCCGGTACCGCCTGTAATGGCGCGGATCAGTTGGTAAGCCTCGACCCGCTGTTTGCCGAGCCTGCGGGAATCGAGGGCGGCCAGGGATCTTGCGAAATCGGCATAGGGAAGAAAGGTCTGCATCGCACGACAGATACGGGATCGTTCGGCCTCAGTCTTCGACCGGAAGCGCCTCGTCCAGCTTCCCCGGCACTTCGATCAGGTCCGCGCCTTGCGGGGTGAGGATGAAGAAATCGGGCCTTCGGCGTCCGTCGGCGCCTCCGTTCATCACTTCCACGCAACCTCGGTCGTGAAGATAGTAGAGATCGAAGATGTTGGCGCGCGCAGCGGGATCGTCCCAGCGGTACTGCTCCTGCGGGCAGTAAACGTACTCCGGGTAGTTGTCGTAGGCCAGGCGCAGAAGCCGACGGCGGTTCCGGTTGATCTCCCGGTAACTTCGCTCGGGCAAAGAAGTCTCTTCCATCACGGTTCACCTTTTGTGGGGTCTATTCCATCCCGGGCGGCAAATCAAGCAAAAACCTCAACGGAAGGAGGCCTCAGGACAAAGGACCGCGCTGGAAGGAAATATTTCTTGACAATAGAACGTTCGTTCTATTATAAGGAGGCCGACGGTAACACCCTGAAACTGTCCTCGCAGAATCAGAAAAGGAGCCTCACCGCAATGGTCGAACGAATCCTGTCACCGAACCTGGCGTTTGCCGGGACTGCGAACCTCTCCTGCCGGAGTATTTCCCGGATGTCCCTGCGCCGTGCCGTTGAGCAGACGGATTGGGATGAAAAGATCCTGCGGCAGGAAAATCGTCTCAATGCCTGGTGCTGGGCGGCGCTTGCCGCCGCATGTTTCTGCATGCTGCCCTTTCTCCTCGCCGTCCTTCTGCCCTGACATCAACCGTCTCGCCCGCGCAGAGAAGGCCGAACCCTTCCGCTTTCGCAAACGCTGTCCTCAACGACAGCACCACCGAGGCACGCGGAAGCGGCTCTTGCCGCTGCAGCCGGGGATTCCTCACAAGGGAATTCGGCCGGCCGCTCACCGGCAGCCGCCGGGGGAAAAAATGATGGAAATTCCAGCAGGGAAAATGCTATCGTCGTAGCCGTTGCGCAACCGCCGCATTGCCGGTGGTCGACGTCTTCCGGAGGAAACAATGAAAAAAGATATCGTCAGAAGGATCGGAGTTTTTCTGATGCTGTCGTCGCTGGTCCTGCTTGTTCCAGGCAGCGACAATCCGGTCTCCGCACTGGACCGCAGCGCTTACAAAAGCCTCAAGACATTCAACGAGGTCCTCGACCTCGTTGAAAAGAATTATGTTGAACCGGTGGATTCCCAGAAGCTTCTGCAAGGCGCCATGAACGGGATGATGAAATCACTCGATCCCCACAGCACCTATATGACGACTGACATGTATAAGGAACTGGAGGTGGAAACCCGGGGAACCTTCGGCGGAATCGGCATAGAAATCACCATCCTGAAAGACATCCTCACGGTCGTTTCACCGATCGAAGACACGCCCGCATTCCGCGCCGGCGTCAAGGCCGGCGACCAGATCATACGGATCGACGGGCAGACCACCAAGGACATGTCCATCATGGACGCGGTGAAAAAACTCCGCGGCGCCAGGGATACCAAGGTGACGATCACCATCCTCAGGGACGATTCCTCCAAGCCCAGGGATATCGAGCTCACACGCAGCATCATCAAGGTCAGGAGCATCAAGACAAGGGTCTATGAAGAGCGGATCGGATACATCCGGATCGCCTCCTTCCAGGAAAGGACCGCCGAGGAACTGAAGAAGGCGATCAAGGAACTCGAGGGGAAGGCAAGCCCCCTCCAGGGCCTTGTGCTGGATCTGCGGAACAATCCCGGCGGGCTGCTGAATCAATCCATCGATGTGAGCGACGTGTTCCTGAAATCCGGCGTGATCGTCTCCACGAAGGGGAGGATCAAGAGCATGGAAAGCAAAGCCCAGGCACGCGACAACGGCGATGAGCCGAGCTGCCCGATTGTGGTGCTCGTCAATGAAGGCACGGCCAGCGCGGCCGAAATCGTCTCGGGAGCCCTTCAGGACAATGGGCGGGCCATCGTTCTGGGCATGCAGACATTCGGCAAGGGTTCCGTGCAGACCGTCATCCCGCTCGAGGATGGGTCCGCCCTGAAACTGACGACGGCCAAGTATTACACCCCCAAGGGGCGCTCGATTCAGGCCGAAGGCATCCTTCCCGATATCATCGTCCGCCTTACAAAGCCCGCGGAGGAGAAAGAGACGGGCAACGATCACTTGCGTGAGAAGGATCTCAAAGGTCACATCCCGCAGACAAAAGAAGGGGCAGTCAAGACAGAGGAAAACGGCAAGAAGGAAAACGCGGCGCCTCCGCCGGACAATCAGCTCAAGAGCGCCATTGACATCCTCAAGAGCTGGGAAATATTCAAGAGCACGAGCAAGGGATAAAGTCCATTCGGTCAAGGGGTGAAACAATATTCGGGAGGAAGAAAAATTCTGAAGCTCTTCGGTGCGGTCGTCCTGGTCGCATCGTTGGCCATTGCGGCGGCGATTCTGTACCTGCTGCCCGGAGGGCCTGCAAAGAGACCGGCGCAGCCCCTCCCGTCCGACTCTCGGAGCGATGCGGGCAAGGCGATGACGGAAGGCCGTCGCCACGATACGGCCGGTGAAAGGCGGCAGGCGGCACCCGCCGAAGGGATGAAGGTTGCGATCCTGATCGACGACATCGGCATGGACAGGGGCGTCGTTCACGAATTGCTCAAGATTCGTATTCCGATTACCTTCGCCATTCTTCCCTTTTCGACGCATGCCTCCGCAACAGCGTCGATCCTCCATGAAAACGGCCGGGAGGTCCTTTTGCATCTCCCGATGGAACCGAGGTATTATCCGGAAGAAAATCCCGGCAGGGGAGCGCTTCTGTTGAACATGAGCGATGATGACACCCAAAAGCAATTGGCGGCCGATCTCGACGCCGTGCCGCACGTTTCGGGCGTCAACAACCACATGGGATCGAGTTTCATGGAAAACGAGTTCAAGGTCGGCATCGTCATGCGGGAACTCCGCCGCAGAAATCTGTTCTTTGTGGACAGCCGAACCACGCCGAATTCGAAGGGCTCCGAGGCGGCGCGCCGATACGGCGTGCGTTTCGCCTCCCGGAACCTTTTCCTGGACAGCAACCGCGACCATGCCGAGGCGTTCAGGACGCTCTTACGACTCTACGACGGGCAGGCAAATCCGCGCCTGAAAGCGGCGCTGGTCATCGGACATCCCTACCGGGATACCGTTCAGGCGTTGAAGGAAGTGCTGCCTGTCCTGCAGAAAGAAGGGATGGAATTCGTCCCCGTTTCCAGCCTCTTGCGCTGACGGACACGATCTCCTCCCGGCAAGGAACGACAAAAATGACAAGCGCTGCAAAGAAAACCTTCCCCCTGTTTTTCAGGGCTCCTCTGGCACTGGCCCTGGCGGCGGCGCTCTCGCTTTTCACCGCCTGCGCCGCGGTGCGCCCCGGACCCGAAGCCTCAACGCCGCCTGCGCCCGCTCCTGATGCGTCACCGTCTCCCGGCTATCACTATTCGCTCTCCGTTCTGCAGAGTCTCGGCGGCCAGACGGAAGCGGCAATCCGGGAGATGGAAAAGGCGGTCCAGCGCGACCCGAAATCGTCCTTTCTCAAGACGGAATTGGCGACCCTCTATATGGATAAGGGAGATGCGCGCAAGGCGATTTCACTTTGCGAGGAGGCTCTCGCCGAAGAGCCGAACGCGGTCGACGTCCATCTCCTCCTAGGCAACGTCTATCTCACCACCAAGGACTACCAGAACGCCGCCAAGGTCTTCCGCAAGGCGATCGAGATCGAACCCAAACATGTGACGGCCCACCTGTTTCTCGGTACGATTTATGCGGAAACCAAGCAGTACCCCTCCGCCGTTGAGGTATTTCAAGCCCTCCTCCGCATCGATCCGGACCATGTGATGGGCAATTTCTACTATGCGCGCCTGCTGACCGAAATGAAACGATACCCTGAGGCGGAGGCGGCTTATCAGAAGACCCTCGCCCTCAAACCCTCTTTTGAGCCCGTCCTGACCGAACTGGCCGCATTGTACGAAAAGCAGAAGAAAACCGGCGCAGCCGCGCAACTGTACCGGGATTTTGTCCAGGCCAACCCCCACCGGCTGAATGTCAGAGTCAAGCTGGCGGAACTCCTGGTCCGGGAGCGCCGGTTCGCGGAGGCGGAGAAGATCCTCCAGGAAGTCCTGTCCTCGGAACCCCGCTACCGGGATGCACGGATTTCGCTGGGCGTCCTCCACTATGAAAAAGGGGCGTTCCAGAATGCCGCCGACGTCTTCGGCGCTTTAACCAAGGACTTCCCGTCGGACGCGAGAATCCGCTACCTGTATGCCTCGTCCCTGGAAGAAAACAAGCAGCCCGAGAAGGCCCTCGAGGAATACGGGCGGATTCCCCACGACTTCGACCTGTATGTCAACGCCCAGATACATGTCGCAATTCTCCTCAAGAAAATGGGGAGAATCCCGGAAGCAATATCCGGCATGCAGGCGGCGCTTTCCTTGAAACGCAATGCCGCCGACCTGTATCTGTTCTTGTCCAATCTCCAGGAGGACGGAAAAAATGTCGCCGCCGCCGAAGATACGCTGCAGCGTGGAATCGCCGCCCTTCCGAAAAATATCGAACTCCACTATGCCCTCGGCGTGCTGTTCGAAAAGACGAACCGTTTCGAAGAGAGCGTCCGGCACATGGAGATCATCCTGAAGATCGAACCGGATCATGCGGAGGCCCTCAATTTCATCGGCTATTCCTATGCGGATCGCGGGCTGAAGCTGGCTGAAGCGGAGCGCATGATCAAGAGGGCCCTGGAGCTCAAGCCGGGCAGCGGCCATATCATCGACAGCCTCGGGTGGGTATATTTCCGGCAGAACAGGATCGACCAGGCCATCAAACACCTGAAGGAGGCTCTTGAGCTTCTTCCCGATGATCCGGCCGTTATTGAACACCTGGGAGATGCCTACCTCAAGGGCGGCCGCGCGGGGGAAGCCCTGGAACTCTTCCGAAAGGCGCTTAAGCTCAAGCCGGAAAACGGCGACCTGAAGAAGAAGATCGATGACCTGGTGAAGAAGAAATGAATTCTCCCCCTGCAGAGGCGTGGAAGAGAAGAAGCCTTGGGGACCGGGGGGGGCGGCTGCTTCTATCCTTCCTGCTGCTCCTGCTTTTAAGCGGCTGCGCCGCCACCGGTGTCGAAAAAGGGGAAATCCTCCCGTACCGATCCCCCCTGGAGGCGCTCTCGCGGATCGACCACCTGGGGACGCACGCTTTTGTCCTGAAAACATCCGCAACCATCGACGTCCGCACCGCCCGCGAACGGTCCCCCATGAAGGCTGTCCTTATCATCGGAAAACCGGATTCGTTCCGGATGGAATCGCTGCCGATCATCGGCCCTCCCGATTTTTTTCTGTCGATCTACCGGGGGACGTTGAAGGCATACTACCCCTTCGAAGGCAAATTCTACCGCGGCCCCGCCACGGCGGAACGGCTCTCGCGTTTTTTCCCGATCGCCATATCCGTTTACGACCTGGTTCGGGTCTTGACGGGTTCCCGCCCGGAGGTCGGCGGCCCGCAAGTGGTCTTGAAGTCCTCCGCAGAGGGAGATCTCTACCGCGTCGACATTTCGTCCGAAGGACGCAGGAGGCAATCGTTGCTGATCGATCCCCGACAGGATCGCCTGCGAAAGATCGAGGTCTTCGGGGCCCTGGACGAAATTCTGTACGAAGCGGAGTTTGAGGACTTTCAGAGTATCGACGGCAGGACGATCCCGAAACGGATCCAACTGATGGTGAACGCTTACGGCGGCGTCAAGATCGCCATCCGTTACAGCGATCCGAGACTCAGCCCCGGGGCGGATGCCGATGCGGACCTGTTCGATCTCGGATCGCCCGAGGGCGTCCCTGTGTTTCCCCTTGAGTAGGAAAAGGCCTGCGTGGGAAACGGCCGGGGACTACTTGATTTCGACCAGCTTGGATCGTGCGATCCTCGCCTGATTGGTGTTCGGAAAGTCTTTGATGACCTGCTGAAGAATCAGGCGGGCGCTCGATTTGTCCCCCAGTTTCTGGAATGACAGGCCCTGCTTGAGCAGCGCGTATGGGACCTTGTCCCCCTCCGGGTAACTCTTCACGACCTTCTCGTATTCGAGGATCGCTTTCTCAAATTTGTTCTCAAAGTAATAGCACTCTCCGATCCAGAACTGGGCGTTGTCGGAGAGTTCGGTATCCGGATACTGTTTCAGGAAAGCCTGAAAATCCATGCGCGCCTTGTCGTACTTCGCCTCTTTGAAGACTTCGTAGGCCGCCGCATAGAGAGATTCCTTGTCCGTTTTGGGCTTGTCTTTTGCACCGGACGGGGCCAGGCCCTTTTCCTGCGGTTCGGCCGGTTCCTCCTTCTTGCCGATGCCGATGTAATTCTCCAGAAAGCTGACCTTGAAGGAAAGGCTGTCCAGCTTTTCCCTCAGATCCTTCAGTTCGTCGTCCTTTTTCTTGGTCTGCACCGTGGAATTGGAAAGCTCTTTACGGAGTCCGTCGATGCCGCCCCGCACCTGCTGGATCGCGTCCCGGAGATCACCGATGTCGGCACCCGCGTTGGCCTGATTCTTCCGCGCAAGCGCGACGGCATCGCGGTTCGCCTGCACGTCCCTGCGGAGGAGATCGCCTTCGTCCTTCACCGCCTGGATTTTCGGCTCAACGGCTGCGACCTTTTCATCGACCGCCGCGATTTTCTGGTCCAGGTCCCGGCGAAGAAATCTCAGATCATCAGTCGTCGCACAGCCGAACAGCACGGTTGTAGCGACAAATGCAAGCAGCAAAGCCGCAAAAGGCTTCCCGAACCTCATAATCTCCTCCCCTTTCTCGAGCTGGCCGGCCGCCGCCCGGAAAAAGGAGCTCCGCTGAGCCTGCATTTCGCCCAGCGGAGCCTTTGATCGAAACCGCACCACCCAGATCTTCCGTCTTCTGTCCGGCGGAGAGACCTTGATCCGCAATTGCTTCCCGATCGATCTGTCACGAATCGCGGAAGACTGTTATTTACTTGCTGAGCGGCGTTACGACGAAATGAGCTCGCCTGTTCTTCGCCCACGCATCTTCATTGTGACCCGGATCCAGCGGCAGTTCCTTGCCGTAGCTGATCGTCTTGATCCGCGCTTCCGTCACGCCTGAATCCTGGAGGAATTTCTTCGCTGCTTCCGCCCTTCTCTGACCCAGGGCCATGTTGTATTCCGCAGTGCCGCGCTCGTCGCAATGTCCCTCAATGGCGATTGCGAACCCGGCGTTCTTGAGCAGCCACTCTGCGTGCCGCTTCAGGATGTCGCGATCCGCCGGACGAAGGTTATACTTGTCGAAGTCGAAGCGAATGTCCATCAGTTCAGGGGCGGCCATCTTCGCGCGCGCTGCCTCTTTGGCGGCCAGTTTCCTGGCTTCCTCGGCGGCTGCCCTTTCTTTCGCCAGTCGTTCCCGTTCCGCCTTCTCCCAGAGGGCCTTCTCACGCTCGGCCTTCTCACGCGCTTCCCGCTCCTGCTGAGCCTTCAACCTGGCTGCCTCATCGGCGGCCGCCTTCGCCTTCGCATCGTCGGCCTGGGATATGGCAGCTCCCTCCTTCACGACGGACTTCTTGGCGCACCCTGTCACAAAAACCAGGCCGAAGCAAAGAACCAACGCGACAATTCCGAACATGGTCAAGTTCCTTCTCATTCTTCCTTCTCCTTTCTCCCGCACAACTGCAGTCGTTGCGCTAAAAAAACGTTAGCGTTCGCTTACGCAAGCAACGTTTGTAATAAACCACAAACCCCCGCCGCAGGTCAATCAAAAAATAGGCCCGGCCCTTGAACGGTACACTGGTCTTCTCCGCAGGCACAATGGAACCGTCATCCTTTCTACCTCAGCCGCGGCGACCACGCCGGTGAAATGCCGCTGTCGAACCCTTCGTACAGAACGCGGATATTGGACCCGTTGGCGTTCATGACGCAGATCCTGATCCTGTCGCCGCGCCTCATGCTGAAGGCGATATAGCGCCCGTCCGGTGACCAGGAGGGAGATTCACATTCCTCCATGCCGGCGGTGAGCTGGCTCAGATTCGTACCATCCTCGTTGATCGTAAAGATCTGGAAATGCCTGTCGACGGAACCGTCAAAGGCGATCTTCCTGCCGCGGGGAGACCAGGCGGGAGAGGTATTGTAGTTCCCGTCGTGGGTAAGCCGGGCCGGATTGTTTCCCTCGGCATCCATCAGATAGATCTGCGGGGAGCCCGAGCGGTTCGAGACAAATGCGATCCTGGCGCCGTCCGGCGACCAGACCGGCGAAACATCGATATCGAAATTGTGCGTCAGGCGTTTCAGGCGCCCCGACCCCAGTTCGATGACATAGATTTCCTCGTTGCCCACATAGCTGAGAGTGAAGAGCAGTTTGCCGCCGTCGGGAGACCAGCAACCGCAAAGGTTCAATCCCTTGAATTTCGTGATTCTGCGGATTTCCCTTTTGTCGAAGCCGTAGATGTACAGATCGGGATTCCCTTCGCGATAGGACGTAAAGGCGATGGATCGGCCGTCGGGGGACCATCGCGGCAACATGACGATGGCCCGTTCATTCGTCAGGCGCGTCAATCCCGTCCCGTCAAAGTTCACAGTGTAGATATCCGATTCTTTTCCTTTTTTCATCACGAAGGCGATCTTGGTATCCAGCGGGCTTCGTTCGCCCGTCAGAGCCAGGAGGATTTCATCCAGGAAACTGTGCACCATGGAGAGGCGATCGCCGGCCTTGCCCGTGTACCTCTTTCCGACCAGCATCTCTCCCCTGACGGCATCAAAGAGCCGGAATTCGGCGATCATATTCCCCTGCTTTTCCTGAAAACCTCCCTTGACCAGGTAATCCGCTCCAATCGCCGTCCAGTCGTCGAAACGAATCTTCTCCGCGGTGATGCCCGCTGAACTCGGATCCTCGAGAAAGGCCTTCCTGTCGATAAGGCTGAAGAAGCCTGTCATCTGGAGATAGCGGCTCATTTCGGCGGCAAACCATGCGGAGATCTCGGGATCGCCGCTGCCCCCAAGGGCGATAAAATCCGTTACGGCGATGGGAAATTTCTGGAATGTCGGCGAATCGATGTCGATATAGACCTTCGCCTCCGCCGATCCGGCAAGAAGAATCGCCAGACCGAATAGAAAGAAGGAAACCGCCAGGCATGCACGTCGCATCATAGAAATGGATCCAATCCTTTCTTCACCATCCTGTTACGCGCCAAGACAAACGTATCTTGCGGGCTGGTCAAAAATGCCCGGATGCAAGGCACCCGATGGTTCGACAAGCTCACCATGACAAACTCCTTAGCCTGCCCTGAGCCTGTCGAAGGGTCGAACGGCGAAGGATGAGGGAAACGCCGCAGACGGGCTTTTTGGCAGATCTCCGATACATCGGAGATCTGCGATCCCTAGGGAACGGAGTTCATTCTTCACTCGCTCCCTTGCCCCGCGGCGCCGCCGCCGGGGCCGCGCTCGCTGTCGGATTCACCAGCCTGCTACCGCGCCTCCAGAGAGTGGAAACGTATGCCGACTTCGATGCTTCCTTCCCGCACCCATTCCGGCAGGGGCGGAAAGGGCGCCGCTTTTCTGATCGCCTTGAGGGCGGACTCGTCGAAGAAGCGGTTCCCCGAACGCTTCTCGAATTCCGCTTCCTTCAACGTCCCGTTCCCGAGAATCCTCGCATGGAGGACGGCCTCCAGATTATCGCCGGGCAGGATACCCTTGGGGAGCGCCCACTGTCCCTTGATCCTGGCCCATAACGCAGCATAGTAGGCCTGCATCTTGACGTCGACATCGCCCTGCCTGGCAGCAGCCGCGGAGGCCGGGACATCCCTCTGGGTTTGCGGTTTGTCGGCAGGGGCAGGCGCGGTGGACGAAGCGGCAACTTTTTTCCGGAGTTTTTCGATGGCCTTTTCCACTTCCTCGGTACGTTCTTTCCGGATCTCGATGGTCTTGATGGGGGGCGGCGATTCCATGCGGTTTTTCAAGAGGACGGGTTTTTCGCGGGCCACGCCTCCGATTTCCCTTGCCAGGGATGCCGCGCTGCGGTCCGGGCGAAATACATCGGGGGAACTCACCAGCTGAACGGAATACGTAGGTCCGAACGTCAGTTTCGGGGATGGAATCATCGGCATGGCAAGGAGAATGGAAAGCATCAGGGTGTGAAGGAGGACGGAAATCACCAGCATCCCGCGAAGACGGAGTCCCCCGTCATTCCGCGCTCCGATGCTCATGGAGCCCGTCATCGGGATGCCTCGGGGGATTCCGTGATCATCCCCAGGCGGTCGACGCCGGCCTTTCGGACTTCCGCCATGACTTCGACGACGAAGCCGTAAGGCACGGTCTTGTCTGCCCGCATGAAGACCTCCCGGTCGATCCGGGAGGCGAAGATGCTCTCCAATTTTCCGCTCAGGTCGGCCAGGCCGGTCTTGGCCTTGTTGATGTAGATGTCGCGGGAGGCATTGATGGTGAGAACGAGTTTCTCCTCCGACACGTCGATACTTTTCGACCGCACCTTGGGAAGATTTACATCAATTCCCATCTGCAGCATCGGCGCCGTCACCATGAAGATGATCAAGAGGACGAGAATGACATCCACGAGAGGAGTGACGTTGATCTCCGACAGGGGTTTATCGCCGTTGGAATTTCGTCTACGAGAATATCTCATCGCAAATCCCGCAAAAAATCTTCCGGGCCTCGGTTCAGCGTTTGACGTAACTGCGTTCGATGATGTTGAGCAGTTCGGCCGCGAAGCTGTCCATCTGCAGCGTCATGTTGCGGATGCGCTGCAAATAGTAATTATAAAAAATGACGGCCGGTATGGCCGCCGCCAGACCTGCCGCCGTCGCAATCAGCGCCTCGGAGATGCCCGGCGCTACGACGGCCAATGTAGCCGATCCGCGGGCGCCGATCCCCTTGAAGGTGTCCATGATGCCCCACACCGTCCCGAACAGCCCGATGAAAGGGGAAGCGCTTCCCGTCGTAGCCAGAAAAGCCAGCGCGCTCTCCAGTTTCGTCGTTTCGGAGCCGGCCGCGCGTCCCATGGCCCTCTCCACGTTGTCGATCCCTTTCATCTCCATGGAAATCGATCCGGCATCCTCGGATTCCTTCGGCGCCGTCGATCCCTTGAGCGCTTTGGTGATCTTGACCAGTTCCGTGTAGGCCGAGCGAAACACCTCGGCTACGTTGGAGTATCGGAATTTCTTCGCTTCATTGAAAACCTCGGAGAGCTTCGAACTTTTCGTGTAAGCGGTCAGGAAAAGGTCATTCTCCTTGGACACCTTCCGGAAGGTCAGGTATTTCATGAAGATGATGGCCCAGGACACGATGGAGAAGATCAGGAGGACGAGGAGGACAAACTGGACGACGCCCCCCGCCTCGAGAATCATGTTCAGAAGACTCCCGTGAAAATTTCCTCCCAACTCCACTGCGGCCATGAACGAAACCTCCTTCGGCGGACTTGCCTTTTGCCCCGTTTTTTGGAGGACTTACCTCTAAAGGAAAAACCGGAGCTTGTCAATACGACGTTTGAAACTATAGGTCTTCGGGGACAAAACACACCACCTCATCGATGGAACGGGCATCCGTGAAGATCATGGCGAGCCTGTCGACACCCAGGGCGATGCCGGCCGAAGGGGGCATATCGGCGAGCGCATGCAGGAAGGGTTCGGGAAGGGGGTAGGCCTTCCGGCTCATGCGCACGCGAAAGTCGTTTGCCTCCGCAAATCGCTGTCGCTGCTCCTGGGCATCGACGAGTTCGGAAAAGGCGTTGGCGATCTCCAGCCCGCCCAGATAGAGTTCGAAGCGTTCCGCCACGGAGGGATCATCCGCCTTGGCGCGGGCGAGAGAACCGAAAGCAAGGGGATAGTCGCAAAGAAACAACGGACGGTTTCCGTTCAGATGCGGCTCGATATCCAGGGCAAGCGTCTCGTCAAAAACGTCCCTGCGAAGCGCCTCGTCGAGGGACAGCGATGCAAATCGGGCGAAGGCCTCCCGGACGGTCAGAACGGGCCAGGGCCGCCTCAGATCGATGGTTTCGTCCCGATATGGGATGGGGAGCCCGAGGCCGAGTTCCGCTGCCACAAAGCAGATCAACTCCTCGCATTCCGTCATGAGATATCGGTAATCGGCGCCTGGACGATACCATTCCAGCATCGTAAATTCGGGAAGATGACGATCCCCCCGCTCGGCATCGCGGTAGCACTTGCAGATCTGAAACAGCGGCGGGAATCCGGCTGCCAGCAGGCGTTTCATGGCGAGTTCAGGAGATGTGTGGAGGTACCAGTTGCCGCTGGCGACGGCATCGACATGATGCTCCGGCGCGGGGGCGGGAATGCGGTTGGGGGTTTCAACTTCCAGATATCCGCGCCGGGTAAAGAAGCGGCGGATCGCCTCAATCATCAGGGCCCGTTTTTGCAGGGTTGTCGTTTTCCGGGCCGCCCGCCAGTCGTTCATGAAGACGTCTATTCTTTCACCCGGGTCAGATATTCGCCGGTGCGGGTGTCGACGCGAATCTTCTGCCCTTCTTCAATGAAGGTCGGGACCAGGATCTTGTATCCGGTCTCCAGTGTAACCGGCTTGGTATTGCCCGTGACCGAGTCGCCCCGCGCCCAGGGTTCGGCGCCGGTGACGACGAGATCCACAAAATTCGGGAGGCTGATGTCGATGGGCCGGTCTTCAAAGAGGAGAATTTCCGCTTCGATGTTCTCAATGAGGAAATTCTTGGCATTCCCCATCTGCTCCTCCGTCAGGAAAACCTGCTCGTAGTTCTCGTTGTCCATGAAATAGTATTTCCCGTCTTCCTTATAGAGGTACTGCATCTTCTTATGCTGGAGATCGGCTGCCTCGAAGTTGTCGACCGAACGGAACGTACGGGTGAACTGGTTGCCGTTGATCATGTTCTTCAGCTTGCAGTGGTACAGGGCCTGTCCCTTCCCGGGCTTCACAAAATTGAATTCGGTGATCATATAGGGTTCGTTATCGATCTTGATCCGAAGGCCCTTCTTCAGATCGCTCGCTGTGTACAGCATGGACTTTCTCCTTTGGTCGTCTCTGTCAACCGGGTGTCGGCCCCTCAAAAGGCTTCCGGTTTTTTTCAAGCGACACTTATTTCATTTCCGGGCAATTGTCAAAAAAATTGTGCGGTTCCCCCGCATCACGGCACCCGGGCAGGGAATCCGGATGGAGCGGAACCTTGCCCCTGTCGCCGGGCGTGTCCAGGACATATCTCGGGATGCACAGGCCCGAGGTCGTGGTTCTGATCTTCTCCATCAGTTCGATCCCTCTGCTCAGGTCCACGCGGAAATGATCGATCCCTTCGACAGGATCCAGCTGAAAGAGGTAATAGGGATGGACGGAGATGCGCTGCAGGGCATGAAGAAGATTTCGCATTGCCTCCGGATCGTCGTTGACGCCCTTCAGGAGGACCGACTGATTGGACACCGGGATTCCCGCGTTCAGGAGGCGGTCACAGGCCTCCGTGGATTCGCGCGTAATCTCACGGGCCGTGTTGAACTGAGTGTTGAACCACAGGGGCCGGTACCGCTTGAGCATCCGGCACAGCCCGGAAGTGATCCGCATCGGCATCACGACGGGTGTGCGGCTCCCGATGCGCAGCACCTCGACATGGGGAATGGCCGACAGCCGGGAGAGGAGGGCCTCGATCGTCGCCTCCGGCAGGACCAACGGGTCGCCGCCTGAAAGGATGACCTCCCGGATCCCGGGAGTACGGGAGATATAGTCGGTCATGCGCCGGTAGTACCCCTCCCGCCGCGACGGGTCCGGCTTCTTCCAAAGCCGTTTCCGGTTGCAGTGCCGGCAGTAGGTGGCGCAGCGGTTCGTGACGAGGAGGAGGCATCGGTCCGGATATCGATGGATCAGCCCGGGCACCGGCATGCGGCTTTCTTCCTCGAGAGGATCCGGGACGCCGGCGGTGGAAACATCGATCTCTTCGGTGCCGGGAATGCATTGGCGGCGGATCGGGTCCGTCTCCACCGACCAGTCCGCCAGAGACAGATAGTACGGTGTGATC
Source organism: Syntrophaceae bacterium UBA6109 (assembly GCA_002428445.1). The sequence continues at coordinate 7,703 of DIWJ01000019.1, read as the reverse complement.
GAAACCGGATAGCGGCGGACAACGTCCCGGCGGCGGTTCGCCTCCGCGGGCGACAGACCCGTCCGGCGAAACAGGTCGGTCCACGTCCGGATGCGTTGTCCGTACTGCCACTCCCAGCTTTTCCACTCGGGCGACTTGCGGCTTCGAAGAAGAGCGGCGATCGGTAGTCTGTCCATTTTCCGTATTCCCTTGGCCAAGACCGTATGAAGGTCGGCTGGAGTCCTAGCACATCTTCAACGATCGGCCAAATTGAATTTTGCGAAAAAGTATTTGCTTTTCGGCGCCAACATTCACTATAGTTTTTGCTAGAGAATCGACGGTTTCGCAACACCGCGAAGCCGGATACGGTTCTTCGAAAAATCGGTATCTGCACCGGCGATGCTTCTCTGCAACCCGAGCTTCAAAGGTTTTTCCCCATCGTTTCCCATCCGAAGAGAAATATCCACGAGAAGGGAGTAGCAGCCTATGAATACCTTTTCCAAAGATGAGCTGAAGAACCTGACCGAGACACAGAAAGGGTTATGCGTATCGATCTTCATGCCGACCTACAGGGCCGGCGCCGAAAGCCAGCAGAATCAGATCCGCCTGCGGAATCTCCTGCGCGAAGCCGAGGAGAAGCTTGTCGCCCGCGGCTGTCGCCTCCAGGATGCCAAATCTCTCCTCGAACCTGCCCAGTCCCTTGTCGGAAATGTCCTTTTCTGGAGACAGCAGAAAGACGGGCTGGCGATCTTCGCTGCCGCGGGAATCTTTCGCCGCTATTGCCTGCCCGCTGCATTCCCGGAATTGGCGGTCGTGGACGATCGTTTCCACCTGAAACCACTGCTGCCCGTGCTGAGCTCGGAAGGGCGGTTCTACATCCTGGCGCTGAGCCAGAACGGCGTGCGGATTCTGGAGGGCTCCGCTTTCAGCGCCGCAGAAGTCGACCTCGAAACGATACCGAAGAACCTGGCCGATGCGCTCCAGTTGGATCAGCCGGAAAGACAGGTCCGTTTTCGCGCCGGCTCCGCAGGCGGCCAGGGGACTATGATTTCCGGACACGGCGCCGATATTGAAGACAGCAAGGACAACATCCTGAAATATTTCCGCCAGGTCGACAAAGGCCTGCGCGATTTCCTCAAAGAGGAGCGGGTTCCGTTGATACTGGCCGGCGTGGAGTACCTCCTCCCGATCTACAAAGAGGCGAACACCTACCCCCATCTCGTCGGCGAGGGGATACCCGGCAATCCGAAAGGAATGAACGTGGACCAGCTTTACAAGGCCGCATGGCAGATCGTCAAGCCCACCTTCGCGAAGGCGCAGACCGAGGCGATCGCGCAGTATCGTCAGTCCTCAGGAACGGGTTTGACATCGAGCCGGATCGAAGAAATCCTGTCGGCCGCCCTCCATGGACGAATCGCCGTGCTTTTCGTCGCCCTGGACATGCAGCGTTTCGGCACGTTCGACACCGAACGGAGCGAAGTCCGGCTGCACGAAACCATGCAGCCAGGAGACGTCGATCTGCTCGATTTTGCTGCGCTCCAGACCGTTCTGAGCGGAGGAAAAGTTTACGCCCTTGCGCCCGATGACGTCCCCGACCGGCTGCCTCTTGCAGCGATCTTCCGGTATTGAGAATGGACTGAGACGGACAGCGCGGATTCCGTTTCGAACATGCTTTTCCGTATCGGACGGCTGCACCTCCGTCGGCGTATCATGCCAGCCTCGCGGTCATGAGGATCGCAGAGGCGCCTCTTTCCGGGTTCCCGTTTCCACTGGCTCGATCCGGCGGCGGCGATCGGTGTGCCCGTGCTCGAGGAGTCTCACGGCATCACGGACAGTCTCGTCAGGGAGATCAAGGAACGTTTTCCCGATGCTGGCGTCACAATCCACATCGAACCCTGCAACGGCGATTGTCTGCGCTACTGCACGGTCGGCTGCTTTCTCGACGCAGGGGGCCGGCGGACGGTTCCAGACCAATCGACGCGGAAGCAACCCTCGGAAGGAGAAAGATCGGGAAATTCCGGTCTGGAATTGTGAGCGAAAGCATGCGATGACCGGCACACGGTTATACCGCCATCGGGCAAATTTTTTGCGGGAAACCAACTTCGACAGAAAAGGAGGACAAGAACTGTGAGTCTGGAAGAAATCAAGCTGGAAGATCTCCAAATGGATTCCTTCCTCCGCGAGAAGACGGAGGAACTCTCTGCGACCGTCGGCGACGGATTCGCCGTCAACGCCCTTTCGGGAGGAGTGGATTCCTCCGCCGTGACGATGCTCGGTCATCGGGCGCTCGGCAAGCGGCTGAAAACCTACTTCGTCGACAACGGAATCATGCGGCAGGATGAACCGCAGCAGATTGTTTCACTCTTCGCGTCCCTCGGCGTGACCGTGGAGCTCGTCGATGCGCGGAAGGAATTTTTTGCGGCGTTGAAGGGACTGACCGATCCTGAAGAAAAGAGAGAGGCGATCACCCAGACTTTCTATAAGAACGTCTTCGGCAGACTGGTCCGCCAGAGCGGCGCCCGCCACCTCCTCCAGGGCTCCATCTTCACCGACGTCGAGGAGACCGTCGCGGGCATCAAGCGGCAGCACAACATCCTTGCGCAGCTCGGCATCGATACACAGAAAGTCTACGGATACACGGTCCTCGAACCCCTCATTCAGCTGCGGAAACCGGCCGTCCGCAAGGTGGCGGAAGCCCTCGGTCTGCCTGCGTCCGTTTTCAGCCGCCCGCCCTTCCCCGGGCCGGCACTGGCGGCGCGGGTGATCGGAGAGGTGACGCCGGAAAGGGTCGAGACCGTTCGCAGGGCGACCAGAATCGTCGAAGAGATTTTGAAAAATTCCGGCGCCTTCCAGTATCTTGCCATTCTCCACAATGACCGCGTCACGGGCATGAGAGACGGGAAGCGGGATTACGGCCAGCAGATCGAAATCCGCTGCTGGGACAGCTCGGACGCACGGACGGGATCGCCGACAAAACTGTCCTTCGAGATCCTGCAGGACCTTGCCGGAAAGATTGTCGGGGAAGTGCCGGGTGTCGTCAGCGTGACGTACAACATCACCCGGAAGCCGCCATCCACGATCGAAGCCATCTGAGTTCGGCGGGAAGAGCCCGGTCTTCCCGAACGGGGCGTGAATTCGGACGCAAGCGGCGTCTCTGCGTCAAGAACCTCGGAGGGAAGGGCGTACGGCGATACCGGCAACGCGCGCCGATGGGTCGGCATGCCGGATGCGGGCCGCCGTCTTCGGAAGCATCCGCAGAGGAAGAGCCGGCCGCATTCAGCAATCCGGAGGAGTTGCATGAACCTGACCCTGCCGAAACTCATCGTTCTCGATGACTATGAAGGCCGGCTGGCGGCGTCGCCAGCCATGTCCCGGCTGCGAAACCTCGCCGACGTGACAATCCTTGATCGGCCCATGGAATCTTCCGACCTGGAGAGCCTGGGAAATTTTCATTTGTTATTGGCCCTGCGGGAGCGCACCCGGCTGGATGAGAGCTTCTTTGCCGCCGGCACGAAGCTGGAGCTCGTGCTGCAAACCGGCGGGCACGCCTACCATCTGGATGCAGCCGCCGCAACCAGGCGGGGAATCGTTGTGGCGCTTGGACGGCGTGCAACCAAACCGACGGTCGCCGTGCCGGAACTGGCCTTTGCGTTCATGCTGGGACTGACACGGAATGTCCATCCACTGGCGACGACGATGTCCCAGGGAGAATGGCCCCGGTCGATGGGAACGTTGCTTGCAGGTCGTACGCTGGGCATTCTCGGCTGCGGCAGGCATGGACGCCCGATTGCCCGGATCGCAGCGGCATTCGGCATGCAGATTGTGGCATGGGATCGGGGGGGCATCTACAAAACGGATGATCCGGGCATCAGACGCCTGCCCCTGGATGATTTGCTTGCCTGTTCCGACGTGGTTTCCATCCATCTGCGCCTGTCGGCAGAGTCGCGCGGCTTGATGAACTGCGAACGGCTCGCGAAGATGAAACCCGGCGCCATTCTGATCAATACCTCTCGCGGGGCCATTGTCGACGAGGACGCGCTGGTCGATGCGCTGCGCGGGAATCGCATCGCCGGAGCCGGTCTGGACGTCTTCGCCTCCGAGCCGCTGCCCGCGTCGAGCCCGTTGAGGACCCTGCCGAATGTTCTGCTGACGCCGCACATCGGGTGGCAGGTAAGCGAGGTATTGAATGAGTTCACCGAGATCGCTGCAGACCAACTTACGGCCTGGCTGAACGGACAACTTGCTGCAGGCGAAGTTCTGAACCCGGAGGCTGCAAGCGTTCCTCGTGAACGCATCGGCGGCATCGCACCATCCGGCAAGGGCCGCCAGGTCCCGGATCCACCGAAGACGGGCGACACACATCGTCGCAAGAGGTGAAAAGAAATGGCAACAGCCAGAAAAAGAAAACTATGTTTCCGCTTTGTGTTGGTGCTGACTTCTCTGTGGATGGCAGCGGCCCCGCTCGCGGCCGCGGAGAGGCCGGATCCCTTGCCGTCCTGGAACGATGGGCCCGTCAAATCATCCATCGTGCGGTTTGTTCAAGGAGTCGTCTCCACGGGAGCCCCATCGTTTGTCCCGGAAGATCAAAGGATCGCCGTCTTCGACAACGACGGCACGCTCTGGTCGGAGCAACCCAATTACGTCGAATGGCTTTTCATTGCGGATCGGATCAAGGCCCTTGCTCGGAGCCGCCCCGAATGGAAGACGCAACAGCCGTTCAAGGCCATTCTGGAAAATGACTGGAAAGCGTTTCATGACAGTGGTCAGGAAGGCATTCAGAAAATCTACATTGCAACCCATTCCGGAATGACCACGGCGGAATTCGAAATCAGCGTTCTGGAGTGGATGGCCAAAGAGAGACATCCCCGTTTCAACCGGCCGTATACGGATCTCGTCTATCAACCCATGCTCGATCTCCTCGCGCACCTGAAGCATAACGGTTTCAAGACATTTCTTGTGTCCGGCGGCAGCATTGATTTCATGCGCCCCTGGGCTCAGCGGGTTTACGACATTCCGCCCGAGCGGATCGTGGGAACCAGCCAGCATATGAGATACGAACTGCGAGACGGGAAACCCGTTCTCGTTCTTCTGCCGCAGCCGCAGTTGATCTGTGAAGACGACGGCAAGCCCATCGGTATCCAGACGCACATCGGCCGCCGGCCCATTGCCGCCTTCGGGAACGCAGACAGCGATTTCAAGATGCTCCAATGGACGGGTGCCGGAGATGGACTGCGGTTCCTCGCGCTTATTCACCACACGGATGCGGAACGGGAGTGGGCCTATGACCGGGAATCCGGTGTAGGCCGTCTGGATAAAGCGATGGATGAAGCATCGAAGCGCGGATGGACGATCGTGGACATGAAGCGGGACTGGAAGCGAATCTATCCGTCCGAGAAAGCCAATTGATCCGAAAAGAAAGGGCGCAGGTCTGGATTCAAGACCTGCCCCTTCCACAAACCCCGTCTGTTCAGACGGCGCCATTGCAGCTCGATCCCTGATCGCCTTTCCTTGTGAAGAGAGCATTTGAAGAAGCGCGGACAGTCTTCTGTCATGGTTCCTGTTGCAGAATGACGGGATGATTTCTGCAGCCTCCTCCGCATGCCCGTCGAAGGACGACGGGCCCGTCATATCGCAATTCAACATGTCCGCAGATTGTGTGCTATTGTTCACATAAAATGCATGGTATTGTTCACATACAATGGCATTATTCTTGACTTGCCGTCGGCAACAGGACTAGTGTTTCGCAAAGACGACTTCTCATACGCCTTGCAACGCGGAGAATAAAGTCCTGGCGGTTCTGCCGGTCCTGAAGATGAACAAGGAGGAATGTATGAAGACATTCAGGACGGCGGTTTTGGTTTTCGCGATGCTGCTTGTCGCGTCACCTGCAGCCCTGGCAGGGGATTTTGACTGGATGAAGGATTTCAGCGCCCAGGCTTCGCTGGACCCATCAGGATTCCGGGCTAGGCTCGCCACGCGTTTTCAGGTTGGAGATGCCAAAATCAGCGCCGTTCTGAGCAATATGCCGGAACCGGCGCATGCCTATATGGCGCTCCGGCTTGGAGAGTTGTCCCACCAACCGGTTGAGCGAGTGATGGAAGAGTACAACAAGAACAAGGGGAAGGGTTGGGGCGTCCTGGCCAAGAATCTGGGAATCAAACCCGGTTCCGCGGAATTTCACGCTCTGAAACGCGGCCATGACATGGATGCCGGCAAGGGAAAGAAAGCCTCGAAAGGCAAAGAAGGCAAATCGAAAGATAGAAGCGGAAAAGGAAAGAAGTGAGCCGCAATGCTATTGGGCCATCGTTCGCCTGGATGTGAAGAAATTGGTTTTGCGGGGAACCGGCCGAAATTATGATGATGATGTAACCAAGGAGGTTTGGTATGAAGAAGGTAATCTGTTCGTTGATCGTTGTCGGGATCCTCGTCATCGCGGCGAGCGGTTTCGGGGAGATGCGGCCGGGAGCGTATTCGGTTTCTCCTTATATCGGGATCTACAAGTTTGAGGGGAATCTGGACCTGGATACGAAGCCCATCTACGGCGTCCGGGTTGGGTATGATTTCACGAAGCGTTTCGGCATGGAGCTGGATCTCGGTTACGTGAGAACGAACTACACGGAAGTAGCCCCCGACCGGGACACGAACCTCTACAATTACCGTTTGGAGGCCCTCTATCATTTCTTTCCGGAGAAGAAGCTGGTGCCGTTTGTGGCGGTGGGACTTGGCGGCCAGACACTGAACTACAAGGACACGTCCAAGTCGAACTCGACGCATTTTGCCGGCGATTACGGAGTGGGGCTGAAGTATTTCGTGACGGAGAACGTGGCCTTGCGGACGGATCTTCGGCACGTTCTGGGATTTGCGAGCATCGAGAACAATCTGGCATGGACTTTTGGAGTGACGTTTCTTTTCGGCGGCTCGAAGCCTGTAGCGGAGAAGGCGATTGTGCGGGAAGCGGCGGCGGCGCCGGCAGTGGTACTGGATACGGACGGGGACGGGGTACCCAACGACCTTGACAGGTGCCTGGACACGCCGGCGGGCGTGAAGGTGGATCTGAACGGCTGTCCGCTGGACACGGACGGGGACGGGGTGCCGGACTATCTGGACAATTGTCCGAGCACGCCCAGGGGCGTGAAGGTGGACGCGAACGGCTGTCCGCTGGATACGGACGGCGACGGGGTTTATGATTATCTGGACAAATGCCCGGGCACGAAGAAGGGCGTGAAGGTGGATGCGAACGGCTGTCCGCCCCCGCCAATGGCCGAGGCGCGGGTGGCGCCGAAGGCAGCCTCCGCGATCGAGAAGCAGATCGTCGAGAAGGGGCGCGTGACCCTGAATGTGCAGTTTGACACGAACAAGGCGGTGGTCAAACCCGCTTATGAGAAGGACATCCAGGAGCTGGCGGACGCGATGGCGGGGCATCCGGAGCTGAAGATCATGATCGAGGGGCATACGGACAACGTCGGCGCCCTGAAGTACAACATGAATCTTTCGCAGAAGCGTGCCGAGGCGGTGAAGAACGTGCTGGTGAAGAAATACAAGATCGATCCGGCGCGTCTGACGGCCAAGGGGTTCGGTCCGACGAAACCGATCGCGGACAACAAGACCAAGGCGGGCAAGCAGCAGAACCGCCGCGTCGAGGCGGCGGCGGAGTTCATCATCAAGAAGTAGCAGATCTTCCCACAGGAAAGGGGCCATGCAGAAATGCACGGCCCCTTTTTTTG
>DIWJ01000068.1 GCA_002428445.1 Syntrophaceae bacterium UBA6109 | reverse complement strand
ATCTGAAGGTGCTGTTCAAATACGAGTGGGAACTGGTCAAGAGCCCGGCCGGCGCGAATCAATGGCTGGCCAAGGACGTGGCCGGAGAGGACATGGTGGTTGACGCACACGACCCGGCGAAGAAGCGCCGGCCGATGATGACCACGGCGGACCTGTCGCTTCGCTTCGACCCGATCTACGGGCCGATCGCTCGGCGCTACCTGCAGAACCCCGAGGCCTTCGCCGACGCCTTTGCCCGGGCGTGGTTCAAACTGACCCACCGCGATATGGGGCCCCGCTCTCGCTACCTCGGCCCGGAGGTCCCCGCAGAGGTCCTGATCTGGCAAGACCCGGTGCCGGCCGTCGATCATGAACTGATCGATGCGAAGGACATTGCCGCCCTCAAGGGCAAGATCCTCGCCTCAGGTCTGTCCGTCTCCCAACTGGTCTCGACGGCCTGGGCGTCGGCATCCACGTTCCGCGGCTCCGACATGCGCGGCGGTGCCAACGGTGCCCGTATTCGTCTGGCGCCGCAGAAGGATTGGAAAGTCAACCAGCCTGCCCAACTGGCGAAGGTTCTCAAGACCCTGGAGGGCATCCGGAGCGCGTTCAACAGCGCGCAGCCCGGCGGGAAGAGGGTATCGCTCGCCGACCTGATTGTCCTGGGCGGATGCGCAGGTGTCGAGCAGGCGGCGAAAAATGCCGGCCACGACGTGACCGTTCCCTTCTCTCCCGGACGCACGGATGCGTCGCAGGAGCAGACCGACGCGGCGTCATGCGCCGTCCTCGAGCCGAAAGCCGACGGCTTCCGCAACTACCTCAAAGCCAAATACAGCGTATCGGCGGAGGAACTGCTGGTTGACAGGGCGCAATTGCTGACCCTGACCGCTCCCGAGATGACAGTTCTCCTTGGCGGTATGCGCGTCTTGAATGCCAACTTCGGACAGTCCCCGCACGGCGTTTTCACCAAGCGGCCGGAGGCTCTCACCAATGACTTCTTCGTGAACCTGCTCGACATGGGCACGACGTGGAAGCCGGCTTCGAAGGAAGGGGGCGTGTTTGAAGGGCATGACCGCAAGACGGGCGATCTCAAGTGGACCGGTACCCGCGTGGACCTCATCTTCGGCTCCAACTCACAGCTCCGGGCCTTGGCGGAAGTTTACGGATGCGAAGACTCCCGGGAGAAGTTCCTGCACGACTTTGTCGCGGTGTGGAACAAAGTCATGAACCTTGACCGTTTCGATCTCGCCTGATCGTCGCACAAGCGTCTTCGGGGGGTTCTGACAGGGCAGCGAAAAAACAGTCAGCGAACAACCGGTTCAGCGGACGGCATATCAGCCGCCGCTGAACCGGAACGTTGCACGTTGTTCTTCCCGTAATGCTGTTTTTCCTGTTTTCCCAATGCAAACAACATTTCACTTGAAAATAATTAGAAAATGAACTTTAAAAAAATCCAGTATAAGCATCCGGAGCAGGTCAAGGACATGGGGGTTTGAAACATGAAAAGCAGATTTTCTCACAGGAACATGAAAATAATTTTCAAAAAGACAGTCATCCTTTTGTCGTTTTTCTTATGTTTGCTGGCAGCGACGCCGCAAGTCTTTGCGCAGTCGGTTGTGATCGATGCCGGCATGAGCCCCAACCAAACCGTGTGGGCGTTTGACCGTGATGCTCGCGACTCAAATAAAGAAGTCACGTTCTGGTTTCGTGTGCAGAAGCAGAGTATTTATCAATATTACTTTAAGGCCCAGGTTTTCCGACCCGACGGCTCGGAGGTTTGGAATACAACATACGGATTTGACGTGGAAGGATATGCCGACCAGAAGCTGACCTTCCCGATTTTTTTCTATGACCGGAGTCCGAATAAGTTGGCTCCATCATTCGGCACGTGGAAAGTCAGAACGGCGGTTATAGAAAAGGAATCCAAAAGAGAAGTTTCCGTAAAGGAGTATTCTGTCGCCTTTACTGATGGAAAAAAACAGACGCCACCGCCGGAGGTCGGTTCATCCAGAAAGAGCGGCAACCCCTTTCCCGTTCCTGCTTTTCAATACAAGCAATGGAGATTGAAGAGCTGGGGCATCGGGATCTATGACGAGGTTTCCATAGGCTCGAATACCTATGACAGGGAAATTCGAGCGATTGATGTCCGGGACACTTTTTCCGTCAAGGAAGCCATGAATGCCTGGGGCAAAGGACACAAGTTCGGCGCAATGCTGGAAGGACCGCCCGTCAACACGTACGTCAATACCAACAAACTGCCCCTATATGTTTTCGGATATATCCTTAAGCATCCCGACGGGGATAACAACGGGCTGAATCCGCAACACCGCACAAGTTCATATTGCAATAATCCGGGAGCCGTTCTTTTCACTTTTGACGTCAGGAAACTGGGGCGCTATCGCATCGAATTCCTGCTTCGGGAGCGCGACAAACCCGCTTGGGAGGAATCGTCATGGGTTCCTATCGGAGGCATCGATTTTGTTCTGACCCAATAGGTTCAGCAGACGATTTCCTGTGCGGCATACGTGTGATGGGTATATTTCAGTCCGAGCTCAGCTCATATCGTGTCCGCAGCGGGCTGCGCTCGCGGTGGGCTTCAGTACGGGCCGGCGTTTCCCGGCGGAACGGCCATGCCCTCCGTGAAGAAGGCGGCGTGGTTTGACGTGAAGACCGGCGGGTCCCTCCGGAGGATGGCCGCAACGGCGGGATGCCGCAGGAACTCCTTGTCCAGAAATCGCCTCACCTCCCTGCGGTTCCATCCCCGGGGATGGCGGAAATCCCTGTACAGAGACAGGTCGCCTTCGGAAAAGGGATGCGTATCGAGCCGCTTCGCTTCGGGCGCGTGCGCCGGCAGGTTGAAAAGCGCGACGTTCAGGAAACCGATCCGGTCCGAGTGCGTTGCGGCGAATTCCAGCGTGCGCCGGGCCTCGACCTCCGCTTCCGGGGGCGTCCCGAAGAGCAGGTAGATGTAGGTTGCGATGCCGGCCCGTTTCAGATTCCCGAGGATAATCGAGACTTCTCGCAGGTCGATTCCCTTTTCCAGGGCATCCAGAACCCCCTGATCCCCCGATTCCAGGCCGAATTTCAGCAGAACACATCCCGACTGCCGGAGACCGCGGCAGAAATCGAAATCGCACAGAGCAGAGGTGAAGCGTGCGAAACCGTACCAGGGGATTCCCGGCGACTGCCCGCTCAGGGCCGCAAGCAGCGAAGGACTCAGGGCGCTGTCCAGGAAATGGAGGAGAACGGGCCTCGCCGGCAGGGCGAGCTTCCGCAGCTCCGCGAAGACATCGCGCGGAGCGGGGGCGCGGTAGGCATTCCCCTCCGCCCGTTCGGGACAGAAGGAACACCGCCGCCACCAGCATCCGCGGGAGGCTGCGTAGGGGAGGACGAGGCCGGGAGCGAGATAGTCCGCAAGCGGCAGGTCCTGAAACCGCGGCGGCGCGGCGGTACCTTCCATCGATTTCCCCAGCATTTCCAGAAGCGGCCCCTCGCCGGGGCCGGCGACGAGGCGGTCCGCCAGACCCGCAAAGGGATTGCGCCAGTCCGGACGGTTCATCCAGGATGTGACGAGACCGCCGCCCAGGACAATCGTGCATCGCGGGATCTCCCTGCGGAGCCATCCGATCATGGCGAAGGTGCTGAGGGCCTGGCTCAGGTAATTCAGGGAAAATCCGACGATGCGGTCGGAGCCCTCTGCGAGCAGCGATTCCAGGCGGCGGCTGAACCAGGGGAAGAAGGGGTTCCTCTCGGGAGCTTCGGCGGATCGGAGCAGATCGGCGCTGCGCAGGGGGGAGAGGCCGGGGTCGTCGTAGTCGGAGAAGGTGAGCCGCCGTCCGGCGGCGGCGCTCAGGGCGCGGTCCAGGTCGGAGACGGCGCGTCCGTAGCGGTCGATATTTCTGTAACCTTCCGGAGAGCGGAGGAGGGAGAGGTGCTGCCGGCGCTGCCGGAGGGCGCGTTTTGTCCAGGCGTCTCCGGCGCCCAACCCGTCCTTTTCCAGCAGGTACAGCAATCCTTCCAGATTGGCGTCGAGGACCTGCAGGAGAACCCCGTGTCTAGTGAGGGCGCCGGCCAGCGCGGCAATCCCGGCGGGAGGTTCGGATGCTTTGGAAAGGGGCGGATGGACAAGCAGCATGGGATCGATCTCGGCGCTCGCGTTTTTTCGGGGCTTCGAGTATAGGGGGACAAGGCGCCCCTGTCAATCGCCGGCGGGCGATAGAGCACCCTTCAAGGAGCGAAAGTGAGCGATGCGGCGTGGCTCTTCTGGCTTTGCGCCGGACGGGCCTGCTTTTCCACGATCGTTGTAGCGTATTCGGCCTCCCTGGCCCTGCTCAAGGTCGACTGGGGCATGACGGCCGGCCAGGCGGGCATCGTCCAGTCCGCATTTCATGTCGGGACCCTGATTTCGCTCTTCACGGTCGGATTTCTGACCGACCGTTTCGGCGCCAAACGCACGTTCCTGATCACGAGCGCCGCCGCATCGCTGTCGGCGCTGTTGTTCGGTTTCCTCGCAAGCGACTTTTTATCCGCACTGGTCCTGTACGGATTGGCCGGCCTCTGTTCCGGCGGATCCTACACACCCGGGCTGACGCTTGTCGCCGAACGTTTCCCCGCCGGCCGGCGGGGATGGGCGATGGGGCTTTTCCTGGCCGCTTCCTCCATGGGCTACGCCATGTGCCTCTTCGCCAGCAGCGCCCTGTTTCCGGTCGGAGGCTGGCGGATGGCCCTGATCGTCACCGGCAGCGCACCTTTGATCGGCGCCTGCATCGGCTACGGCGTCCTGCGCGGCACGCCCAATATCGTACATCCGGCGGCTGGAGGCAAAATCGGCCTGGCGGCGATCGCCGCCGTGTGGAAGAACCGGCCGGCGATGCTCGCCGTCTGGGCCTATACCTTCCACTGCTGGGAATTGATGGGCCTGTGGGCCTGGCTTCCGGCGTATCTGTCGTCGGCGGCCGGAGGCGGAAGTGCGAGCGTGCGGGCGGCGAGCCTCGGGGTGACCCTGAGCGGCGTCAGTTACCTTACAAGCGTCGCGGGAAATATCACCGCCGGCTATCTCTGCGACCGCAGGGGCAGGACCTACGTCATGCTGCTCATGGCGCTCACCAGTCTCGGGTGCTCGTTCGCCTTCGGCTGGATGGTCGGACTGCCGCTGTCGGTACTTCTGGCCGTTGCGATGCTGTATAACTTTTCGGCCATCGGCGATTCGTCGGTCTACTCAACGGCCCTCACGGAGCTGGTTCCTCCCTCGCACCTCGGCGCCGCTTACTCCCTGCGGTCGGTCCTGGGCTTCGGCGCCGGCGCCGTCAGCCCATGGGCGTTCGGCGCCGTCCTGGATCTTGTCCGCAGTTTCTCGCCGCCGTCCGATGTCTGGGCGTGGGGGCTTGCCTGGACCGTGCTCGGCATCGGCGCCCTCCCCGGCCCCCTGATGTCCTGGCGCCTGCGCCGCATGCCGGAGAGCCGGCAATTGGGAGGCGGGCTGAAGTAAGGGAAAGGCAGGGCGCGCGAGGCCAGAGGAGCGAGGCGTACTGGGGTGTACGCCGCAGCGACGAAGGAGGAAGCGCAACGCAGCCCGTGAGCCTTCTGCAGGGCCGCTCAGAACTTCACGTCGATTCCGTGGTCATGCTCATCCGTCAGAATCTCGAAGGCAGCGCGATGGCGCGTGAAGAGGATTTCCTTCTTCCCCGTCTTCTTGTCGGTGAGTTGAAGTTCGCAGGCGGCGAGTTTTGTGTTCAGGCAGGTCTTGCTTCCTCCGGGAGGATTTGCGTAGCGCAGCCCGACGAAAGCCTCGCGGGGGGCCGAGACTGTTCCCTCGACCAGGAAATCCTGCGATTCCGTTCGGAACGTCCAGACGAAGAAGCAAAACGAACCGCGTGCGCGGAGCATCTGCAGGGGGCTGTTGAGGACCATTTCGGAGCCGCCGCGGCGCAGCACCAGCGGCGTGAATCGGGGGCTCCAGATGGGGCCGATCTTGACCGATGCCGTGGCGACCTCGAGGAAGACGTCGGGGTGCGTGTCGAAGCCCGCGACCTGGCCCCAGGCGTAACGGTCCGTATGGCGCTCGCCCCAGTTGTGGTTCCGGCTGCCGATCCAGCCGTTCACCTCGATCCGCCGGTCGTCTACGGCGATAAATCCCTCGTGGCGGGCCATGGGAAGGCTGACGAGGCTCTTGGCCTTGGGAAAGGCCATTTGGTACATCGCCGGCGGCAGAAGGAGCAGGGGGGCTTCATCGCCTGAAAACCGCAGTTGCCAGGAGATGTGGTGGCCGCCCGAAGCGGCCGATCCGATGATCCGGCCCTGTTCCAGCAGGGCTTCGCCGATCCGGACGGAGAACGTCTCCGGATTGAAGTCGCATTGCTGCAGCGGGATCTCCGTTTTCACGGCGATGTTGCGGCGGGTTTCCCCGTCGAAAAGGACCGCCCAGAGTTCTCCCACGGCATCATCGGGACGGCCGATCGGGCTGAAGAGCGTGCAGCGGATCCAGAAAGCGAGGGGACGATCGGGATGGTTGGCCCGTGAAAAGAAACTTTCGTAGAAGCCCGTCTTTTGTCCGGGCCGGTAGCGGGGTAGGTCGGCGTCCCGGGAAAATTCCGGCGAAGAAGCTTTGAAGCTCTCCGGAGCAAGCTCCGGAGAATCTTCGATCCCCAAGGAAGGGATTTTGAACATCATTCGCTCGCTTGCCACGCGTCAAGCCGCGGGGAATGCGCTCGCTGCCGGATTGGACTGATCCTACGGAAAAAACCGGAGGATCGCCGATCCCCAAGGAGGAGACCAGGTTTTCATTCGCTCGCTTACTCCGCGTCAAGCCGCGGGGAATGCGCTCGCTGCCGGATTCAAAGGCGTCCTCTCAGCCCGGAGTGCTGATTTCACTCCGCGGTGCGGTTGCGTCCCTGCTCTTTGGCCCGCCGCATCGCCGCGCCGGCCTCTTCCAGGAGCCTGTCCGGCGCCTGGCCCATCTTCATCTCGGCGATTCCGATCGAGATGGTGGGGTGCGGGACGGTTCGCCCGTCCGGTGTGGCGGGGATCGCGTTCTGCACGCCCTGCTGCAGGCGGTCGGCGATTCTCTTGGCGGTGTCGAGACCCTGCTCCGGCAGGACGACCACGAATTTGTCCCCGTCGTAACGGGCGATCAGTTCGTTGGGGCGGAGCAGTTCCGTGAGGGTATGGGCGACCCAATAGAGGATGTGATCTCCGTAGACATGTCCGAAACGGTCATTGAATTCCTTGAAATGATCGATATCGATCGTGACGACGGACAGCGGTTGCTTCGCCACATCGCAACGCGCGCACTGGCGCGCCATCGCCTGGTCCAGCCATTCCCGGTTGTGAAGCCCGGTCAGGGCGTCCACAGTGCCCAGGCGGCGGAATTCCCAGGCGACCTGGCGGCCGTCCACCAGGACGGAATCCGTATTCCTCAGGCGCCGCGTCAGGATGAACAGCAGGTTGCAGGCGGCCTCGTGGGAGGACTGGACCAGGGACCAGAGGATTTCTTCTTCCATGACCAGAAGGCGGCAGGGCGTATCGGCGATCACGAAGGCCGACGCGGGCTGCTGGTCGATGACCGACATCTCGCCGATGCTTTCCCCGGGACCGAGCAGGGCCACCGGTTTTTTCCCCGGATCGTCCAGGTGGACGCGTAGGCGGCCGTCAAGAACGAAGTACATCGTATGGTTCGGCTGGCCGGCCTTGATGAGGGTTTCTTCCGGCTGGAGCTCCAGCACGGTGCAGGCATCGATCAGGCCCTTGATCGATTCCAGGGGCACCTGGCGGAAGAGATCGATTCCGCCAAGCTCTTTCTCGTCGAGATAAGCAAAGGAAGATCCGTTCATTCCATCCTCCGCCCGCCGTTCTTCGGGAGTCGCCGGGCTCCGCTCCGCCGCAGCGTCCAGAAAACGCAGAGGCATCGTCCCCGCGGACGATGTGCTATGCTATAAAGAAAAGGGGCAGGCCTGTCAAGGACGGCGCGGGACGCTGTCTCCGATACACGGAACGCTTCCGGTGTCCGACGAGTTCCAGGCGTCGCAGGCGATGCGAGACGCCGGGGTCCTGCGGAACCTGCATTTCTCGTTTTCAGCGCATCCTTTTTGGCGGGCGCCGGCAACTCAGCGGCGATATTTTACGAATAAATTCTTGACAGCATCCTGCTGTCGCGGTATTGGCCAAAAACAAGAATGAACGTTCACTCATTTTATGCACGGAAAGTTGAAGAATGAAAAATACAGACAAGCGTGCCGATATCATGCGGGCGGCGCTGGAACTCATCGCCGAACGGGGTTTTCACGGCTCCCCGATGGCCGAGATCGCCGGAAAGGCGGGTGTGGCCGCCGGGACGATCTATCGTTATTTCGACAGCAAGGACGCGCTCATCAACGGGCTGCACCGGGAACTGGAAGGGAAAATCCTGTCGTTTCTGCAGGGCGGCTACCCGACTGGAAAGCCAGTCCGGGAAAGATTTCTCCACCTAACCAGGGGACTCCTCCGCTATCTGATCCGGAATCCCCTCCATTTCCGCTACCTGGAGCAGTACTTCAACTCTCCCTACGGCATCTCCCTGCATCGGGACAGGCTTATGGCCGAACCAGACGCCGGGAATCTGCCCATGGAGATCTTCAGGCAGGGGACCGGACAGCGGGTGCTGAAGAATTTTCCGACCGCCGTCCTGTTTTCTCTGGCCTTCGGTCCCCTGATCTCCCTGGTGCGAGACCACATCTCCGGCTTCGTCGTCCTGGACGAGGCGATGATCCGGCGGGTCACGGAAGCCTGCTGGGACGCCATCAAAAGGTGACGTATAGACTTTTGCGCAGGAGAACAACTCTTTCCGCCAGAAAAACGTAAGAAAGGTGCCGCATGCAGAGAAATGAGAAGACCAAGCGAATCGCCACCGGGTTTGTTTTGACGGGGATCCTGATACTGGGAGGTTGCGGGCAGCAGGCCGGCGGACCGCCGCAGGGCGGGCCTCCGGAAGTGGCCGTCGTGACGATCCAGCCGCAGCGGGTGGTGATCACCACCGAATTGGTCGGGAGGACATCCGCGAACCTGGTTGCCGAGGTGCGTCCCCAGGTAGGCGGCATTATCCAGAAGCGCTTCTTTACAGAGGGCTCCGATGTCAAGGCCGGCCAGGTGCTCTACCAGATCGATCCGGCGACCTACCAGGCGGCGCTGGACAGCGCCAACGCCGCCCTCGTAAGATCCGAGGCCAACCTCCAGGCCATCCGCTCGAAAGCAGGGCGCCTGCAGGAATTGCTGGCCGATAAGGCGGTCAGCCAGCAGGATTACGATGACGCGGCGGCCGCCTTGAAGCAGACGGAAGCCGATATCCAATACTGGAAAACCACTGTCGCGACGGCGCGCATCAACATGAAATATACCTCGATCACGGCCCCTATCTCCGGCCGCATCGGGAGGTCCAACGTTACGGAGGGGGCGCTCGTGACGGCTCATCAACCCGTCGCCTTGGCCGTCATTCAGCAATTGGATCCCATGTACGTCGACGTACCCCAATCGACGGCCGAGCTGCTGCGTCTGCGGAAACGCCTGGCGGAAGGGGAGCTCCAGCGGGACGGAACGCTCCCGAACAGGGTCCACCTCGTTCTGGAAGACGCCTCTCAATATCCTCTGGAGGGGTCGCTTCAGTTCCGCGACGTGACCGTCGATCCGACGACCGGATCGGTCATTTTGAGGATTGTCTTTCCCAATCCGAAGGGGGTTCTGCTGCCGGGCATGTTTGTCCGGGCCGTGGTGGATGAAGGGGTCAATCCCAAGGCTCTCCTCGTTCCGCAGCAGGCGGTGTCGCGGGATCCGAAGGGAAACCCTGTGACGCTGATCGTGGATGCCGAAAACAAGGTCCAGCAGCGCACGCTCACGCTCGACCGCGCGATCGGCGACGCCTGGCTCGTTACCGCGGGTCTCGCGACGGGGGAGCGGGTGATCGTCGAAGGGTTGCAGAAGGTTCGACCCGGCGCCCCCGTGAAGGCGGTGCCTTTCGAAACGGGGCCTGAAAAGAACGGCGGAAGTCAAGAGAAGGCGAAGCCACCGGCAGCCAAGGCGAATGGGCGGAGGTAAGAGATGCTGTCGAAATTCTTCCTGAACCGTCCCGTCTTCGCCTGGGTCATCGCCATCATCATCATGGCCGTGGGGGGGCTGGCGATCTACAACCTGCCGATCTCGCAGTACCCCCCGATCGCCCCGCCCTCCATCGCCATTTCCTCCAGCTATCCCGGGGCGTCGGCGGAAACCGTGGAAAACAGCGTGACACAGATTATCGAGCAGAAGATGACCGGCTTCGACAACCTGCTCTACATGTCCGCCACCAGCGATTCTGCGGGCGGCTCCCGCATCGAGCTGACCTTCCAGGCGGGCACCGATCCGGATCTCGCCTGGTCCCAGGTGCAGAACAAACTCCAGCTCGCCATGGCGAGCCTGCCGGACGTGGTCAAGAACACCGGCGTCTCCGTCAGCAAATCCACCCGGAACTACCTGATGGTCGTCGGACTGGTTTCGGAAGACGGCAGCATGGACGTGAAGGACCTGATCGACTACGCCCAGACCAATCTGGAGAGCGTCCTGGCGCGGGTGCCCGGCGTGGGCGAGACGGAGATTTTCGGCCGCGGGTATTCCATGCGGATCTGGCTCAATCCCAACAAGCTCACCGCTTACCAGCTCACGGTGGCGGACGTGACTGCGGCGCTCAAGGCCTATAACGCGGAGGTCTCCGCCGGCCAGTTCGGCGGGATGCCGGCGGTCAAGGGGCAGCGCCTGAACGCCTCGATCGTCGTCCAGAACATGCTCAGGACCCCCGAAGAGTTCGCCGCCATTCCCATCCGCACCGGTCCGGACGGTTCCGTCGTCCGGGTCCGGGACGTGGGCCGGACCGAACTGGGGAGCGAACTGTATGATATCGAATCCTCTTACAACGGCAAACCGATCGGTGGCATTGCGATCCGCCAGGCCGCCGGCGCCAATGCATTGGACGCA
Organism: Syntrophaceae bacterium UBA6109; assembly: GCA_002428445.1. The sequence continues at coordinate 24,669 of DIWJ01000068.1, read as the reverse complement.
GCCGACGCCGTCAAGGCGAAGATGGCGGAGCTCAGCCGCTTCTTCCCGCCCGGACTCAAAGTCGTCTATCCCCATGACACCACTCCCTTCATCCGGGTGGCCATCGATGAAGTCGTCAAGACGCTTCTCGAGGCGATCCTCCTGGTCTTCCTGGTCATGTGGCTCTTCCTGGGCAATATGCGGGCTACTCTGATCCCGACCATCGCCGTGCCGGTCGTGATTCTCGGCACCTTCGCCGTGATCGGGTTCTTCGGCTTCTCGATCAACATGCTCACCATGTTCGCCANNTCCATCAACATGCTCACCATGTTCGCCATGGTGCTCGCCATCGGTCTGCTCGTGGACGACGCCATCGTGGTGGTGGAGAACGTGGAGCGGATCATGGCCGAAGAGGGGCTGCCGCCCCGCGAAGCCACAGCGAAGTCGATGGATCAGATCACGAGCGCCCTCATCGGCATCGGCCTGGTCCTCTCGGCGGTGTTCGGCCCCATGGCATTCTTCCCCGGCTCCACCGGCGTCATCTACCGGCAATTCTCCGTCACCATCATCTCCGCGATGCTCCTGTCGGTGGTCGTGGCGCTGATCCTGACGCCGGTTCTCTGCGCGTCTCTCCTCAAGCCGGTGCCGGCGGGGGGACACGAGGCGGACAATGTCGTCTTTTTCCTGCGGCCGTTTTTCGCTGCGTTCAACCGCATTTTTTTTCTTTTCCGCCGCCGTTACGTCGGCCTGGTCCGCAACTCCCTTTCGCGAAAATTCCGTTACCTGGTCATTTTCATCCTGATCGTGGCGGTCATGGGGTTTTTGTACCTGCGCATGCCCACGGCCTACCTGCCTGATGAAGATCAGGGCGTTCTGCTCGCCCAGGTGATCATGCCGACCGGTTCGACGTTCGAACAGACCAAGGAAGTCAGCAGGAAGATCGAACGGTATTTTACCGAGCACGAAAAAGAGGCGGTAGCCTCCACGATGGTGCTCACGGGCGTCGGCTTTTCCGGACGGGCGCAGAACAACGGCATGGTGTTCATCAAGCTGAAGGACTGGAAGCTGAGAGACCGGCCCGACCTGAAGGCGAAGGCCATCGCGGGAAGGGCCATGGGGGCCCTTTCGAGTCTCCGCAACGCGCTGGTCTTTGCCTTTCCGCCGCCCGCCGTCATGGAACTGGGGATGGCCAAGGGATTCGACTTCGAACTGCTTGATCGGGGCGGCCTCGGGCACCAAGCCCTGACGGATGCCCAGAATCAGCTTCTTGGCATCGTAGCCGAGGACCCGCGCTTGACCGCCGTCCGGCCCAACAGCATGGCGGATGTGCCCGAATACCGGATCGACGTGGACTGGGACAAGGCCGGCGCGCTGGGGGTTCCCATCGCCTCCATCCACCAGACGATCTCAGCGGCCTTCGGCAGCGCCTACGTGAACGACTTCATCAAGGGCAACCGGGTCAAGAGGGTCTATGTCCAGGCCGACGCTCCCTACCGCATGCTGCCCAAGGACCTGGACAGGATCTACATCCGCAATACTGTGGGGAAGATGGTCCCCTTCTCCTCTTTTGCCGCCGGACGCTGGACCTTCGGCCCCCCGAGACTGGCGCGCTTCAACAGTTTCCCGTCCATCAACATCTGGGGGGAACCGGCGCCGGGAAGAAGTTCGGGCGAAGCGATGCAGGCCATGGAGGAAGCCGTTGAGAAGCTCCCCAAAGGGTTCGGCTTCGACTGGACGGGGCTCTCCTACCAGGAAAGGATGTCCAGTTCCCAGGCGCCCCTCCTGTACGCCTTCTCGGTTTTCGTAATCTTCCTTTGCCTGGCGGCGCTTTATGAAAGCTGGACGATTCCTATTTCAATCCTGCTGGTCCTCCCTCTGGGGGTGATCGGCGGCGTCATCGCTTCGAGCATGCGGGGACTGGCCAATGACGTCTACTTCCAGATCGGCCTTCTGACAACCCTGGGATTGGCTACCAAGAACGCCATCCTGATCGTCCAGTTCGCCCAGGCCGGACTGGAAAAAGGGATGGGACTGATCGACGCGACCATCGAAGGCGCAAAACTGCGCTTCCGGCCGATCGTCATGACGTCCCTGGCCTTCGGATTCGGCGTCCTGCCTTTGGCTGTCACCACCGGCGCCGGCGCCGGAGCCCAGAACGCCATCGGCACCGGCGTCCTCGGGGGAATGGTGACCGCCACGGTCCTGGTGGTTATTTTCGCACCGCTTTTCTATGTGTTGATCGAGAGGATCTTTGGCAAACGCGGAAAACGCGAATCGGCCAAAACGACTGATGAAGTTCCAACAGAGGGTCGATGATATGAATAGAAATCTGTTTTTTCTCACGGGCATGATCGTCGTCTTCCTCGGCGGCTGCACATTGGCCCCTGAATACTCGCGGCCCGCCGCCCCCGTTCCCGCCGGATGGCCTGCGGGCGCGGCCTACGACGAGACGAAGCCTGCTCCATCGGCGCCGGCAGCGGCCGATTTGCCCTGGCGGGAATTCCTCGCCGACGAACGCCTGCAAGAAGTCGTCGAGACCGCCCTGAAGAACAACCGCGATCTGCGCCTTGCTGCCTTGAACGTCGAGAGGGCGCGGGCGCTTTACGGCGTTCAACGGGCCGAGCTCTTCCCGGCGGTCCAGGCGGTCGGAAGCGGATCGATCGAACGTGTTCCGGCGGATCTTTCCTCCACCGGAAGCGCCAGAACCTCCGAGAAGTACGGCGTGAATCTCGGCATCAGTTCCTGGGAAATCGATTTCTTCGGCCGCATCCGCAGCCTGAAAGACCGGGCGCTGGAAGAATACCTGGCCACGGACGAAGCCCGCCGCAGCACACAGATCCTGCTGGTGTCCGCCGTCGCCGGCGCCTACCTGGCCCTTGCCGCGGACCGGGAAAACCTCCAACTGACGGAATCCACATTGAAGACGCAGGAAGACGCCTATCAGCTGATCCGGAAGCGCTGCGATGTCGGGCTTGCGACCGAGCTGGACTTGCGCCGGGCGCAGAGCCTGGTGGATGCGGTTCGGGGGGACCTCGCCCGCTTCGTGCAGGTAACGGCGCAGGACGAAAACGCCCTGAATCTCCTGGTGGGATCGCCGCTGCCAAGGGAGGTCCTGCCGTCCGTCTTGGCGGGTGTCCGCCCGCTCAAGGAGATTTCCGCCGGTCTGTCTTCCGAGATCCTGCTTCGCCGGCCGGACGTCCTGGCGGCGGAACACCGGCTCAAGGCGGCCAACGCCAATATCGGCGCCGCCCGCGCGGCCCTCTTCCCCCGCATTTCCCTGACCACCGCGATCGGGACCGCCAGCGCCGACCTGTCGGGGCTCTTCCAATCCGGCTCGGGAACATGGATGTTCGCACCTCAGGTCGCCATCCCGATCTTTGATGCGCGCACCTGGTCGGCCTACGACGTCACGAAGGTGGAAAGGGAAATCTCCGTGGCGCAATACGAAAAAGCGATCCAGACGGCCTTCCGGGAAGTCGCCGATGTCCTTGCCGTACGGGGCACGGTGAACCGGCGGATCTCGGCGCAGCAGTCGCTGGTCGAGGCCGTCGCCGAAACCTATCGTCTCGCCGATCTGCGCTATTCCAGAGGACTCGACAGTTATTTGAGCGTCCTTGACGCGCAGCGGACGCTCTTCAGCGCGCAGCAGGGGCTGATCGCCCTGCGCCTCATTCAGATGACCAACACCATTACGCTCTATCAAACGCTTGGATGCGGTGCGTAAGCGGGATAAACACCGGATCAGCGCATCCGTTGCATGCGTCCGGACAGAGCCGGGAGGATCGATGGCCGCATCTCTATCCTTCCCGCGTCAATCCGGAAAGATCTTCCCGGGGTTCAGTATCCCGCGCGGATCGAACAGGCGCTTGATGCCCCGCTGCAGGCGGAGGCTCGCCGGGGAGATCTCCATGCCGATGTAGGGCTTCTTCAGGAGCCCGATGCCGTGCTCTCCGGAAATCGTCCCGCCCATGGCGAGCACCCGTTCCAGGACCGCGCAGATTCCCTCTTCGATGCGCCCCGGCTCCGGCGTTCCCTCGGCGGTGATATTGAGGTGCAGGTTCCCGTCTCCGGCGTGGCCGAAGGTATAGATCATCATGCCGTAGCGGTCTTCGAGGGCGGGCAGGCCGCCGGCAAACTCCGCGATGCGCCCGATGGGGACGGCGATGTCTTCGTGGATGTCGAGCTCTGCATGGCGTTCCTCGATGCGCTTGGAGATCTCCCGGCGCACCTCCCATATCCGCTCCCGGATATCGCCCTCCGGCGCGCTGAGGAGTTCCTTCGCCCCGCCGTCCCGGCAGATCCGCGCCATGGCGTCAACCTCTCCTGCGACGACTTCCGGATTCCCGTCGGTCTCGACGAGCAGGAACGCGCCCGCTTCCTTCATGCCCGGGAAGGGAAGCAGGTCGGCGACGAGCGAGAGGCACCGCCGGTCGAGGAACTCGACGGCGGAGGGAACATGTCCGGCTGCCAGGAGGGCCGTCACTGCCTGCAGGGCCTCCGGCAGCTTGTCGAAGACCGCGGCCATCGTGGCAACCGATACAGGCGCCGCGAGCAGTTTCAGGACGAGCCGCGTGATGACGCCCAGGGTCCCCTCGGACCCGACGATCAGGCGGGCGAGATCGTAACCGACGACGCCCTTGCGCGTCCGCACGCCCGCGGAGATGAGATCTCCCGTGGGCAGGACGACCTCCAGTCCCATGACGTAGTCCCGCGTCGTCCCGTATTTCACGCAGGCCGGTCCGCCGGCATTGGTCGAGACGTTGCCGCCGACGGAACACTTGTCGATGCTCGCGGGATCGGGCGGGTAGAAAAGGCCCCGCGTCCGCGCCGCCTCCCGCAGGGCAGCAGTCCGGACGCCGGGTTCGACCTCGGCCAGTAAGTTCTGGCCGTCGATCAGGAGGATCCGGTTCATCCGGGCCATGGAGAGGACGACGCCCCCGCAGAAAGGAACGGCGCCTCCCGCCAAACCCGTTCCCAGGCCCCGCGGCGTCACGGGAAAGCGATGGAGGTTTGCCAGCCTCAGCAGGGCCTGGATCTGGGCCACTTCGCTCGGCTCGACGACAAGCTCCGGCATCCGGGCGAGGCCGACGGTTTCGTCTTTTGCGAACGGGGCGATCTGTTCCGGTTCGGCGACGACGGCTTCGCTTCCGAGGGCATCCCGGATCTCCTTCAGCACCTCTTCGCCGATCGGCAGAAAAATCGACATCATCCCATCCTGTGGTGTTCGAAGCCGGGGATCATGAGCCGGTCTTCGATGCGGTTCAGGAGAAAGCCGGCGAGGGACGTCAGCAGCAGATAGCACGCCCCCACCAGAAGGAAGATCTCCGTGTACTTGAAGGAATTGGAGGCCAGAATCTTTCCTTCCCCCGTGAGCTCGATGCAGGTGATCATGTAGGCGAGTGAAGAATACTTGATGAGGTAGATGAATTCGTTTCCGCACCCGGGAAGCGCGAGGCGCATCGCCTGGGGGAGGACGACGGAGAAGACCATCTGGATCTTGGAAAAACCGAGCGACAGGGCTGCCAGCATCTGGCCTCTGCGGATGGAAAGAAGCGCCCCCCGGATATACTCGGAGTGGTAGGCGCCGTTGCAAAGCGAGAAGCCGACGACGGCGGCGACGAACGGTGTCAGATAGATGTTGAGATAGGGAAGCCCGAAGTACCAGATGAAGAGCTGCACCACCAGGGGGATCCCGCGGAAGAGCATCACGTAGACGTCCGCCAGCGCCCGCAGGGGCCTGCTCCCGTAGACGCGCACCACCCCGACAAGGATGCCGATGACCATTCCGCAGACCGCCGACGGCACGATGAGCTGCAGGCTCACCAGCAGGCCCCGCCAGAGGGCCGGCGCCACTTCGCTCTGGATGTACAGCAGCTCCTCCATTTTCAGCGGGCCTCTCCGTACAGTTCGGTGATCTTGGCGCAGAACTCCCGTGTCCGCGCGCAGTCGGCCCGCATCAGGATCTTTTCCGGCGGGCCGGTCTCGATGATCCGGCCCTCTTCCATGAAGACGATCTCGCTGGCGAACGAGCTGGCGAAGGAGAGCTGGTGCGTGGCCATGATCATCGTCATGCCGTTCTTTCCCAGTTCGCGGATTGCGGCCTGGACCTCCCCGACCAGTTCCGGATCGAGCGCGGAGGTGGGCTCGTCCAGGAGCATGACCTTCGGGTCCATGGCCAGCGCCCGGGCGATCGAGACCCGCTGTTTCTGCCCTCCGGACAATTGCGCGGGATACTTGGCGGTGTGGTCCCTGAGGCCGACGCGTTCCAGTTCCAGCTGGGCCCTTGCCTGCGCCGCCTCCCGGGTCATCCCCTTGACCTTGATCAGGCCGATCATGACGTTCTCAATGGCGCTCAGGTGGTCGAAGAGGTTGAAGTCCTGGAAGATCATCCCCACCTTCTGGCGATAGGCGTACAGGTCCTTCTTGTGGGAGAGCTTCACCTCTTCCCCTTCGAGCCAGACGCGGCCTTCATCGGGCTTCACGAGGAAGTTGATGCACTGCAGAAGCGTGCTTTTGCCGGCGCCGGAGGGACCGATCAGGATCTTGAGATCGCCCTTGCGGACGGACAGGGAGACGCCCTGGAGGACCTCCCGTTTCCCATAGCGCTTGGAGACGTTCTCGATGCGGAGAATGGGTGTTTCGTTTTGCATGATCAACTTCCGTGTGTGGCGTACCCGGGAATGCGGATCTTCTCTTCCAGCAGGCGAAGACCCTTGACGCCCAGATAGGTCAGGACGAGAAACAGGACTCCCGCCGCCAGGTACAGGGGGAGTTGCTGATAGGTCCTTGTCGCGACGAAATGAGCGCGGGCCATGATCTCTGCAACCCCCAGGGCATAGGTGACGGCCGAATCCTTGAGAAGGATGGAATATTCGTTCGACCAGCCCGGAATCGACAGCCGCAGAGCCTGCGGCAGGATGACGTTCGTCAGGGCCTGCCGGTCGCTCATCCCCAGCGCACGGGCGGCCTTGAACTGACCTTCCGGGAGCGAAAGGATCGCGCCCCGGAAGATCTGCGACTGGTACGCGGAGCTGATGAGCCCCAGGACGGCGATCGCCACGACGAATGCCGACAGGTTGATGTCGAGCAGCGTGCAGAGTCCGAAGTAGAAGAGAAACAGAAGAACCAGAAGGGGGATGCCGCGGAAGAACCACACGTAGACCGAAACGGCCCGCTTCAGCGCCGGCGTCCCGTAGACGTGGCCCACGGCCAGCGGGACGCCGAGTAGAAAGCCGAAGCCCATGGCGCCCAGGACGACAACGATCGTGACGAAGGAGCCCTCCAGGAGGTAGGGCAGGGCGTCAATGACGGCGATCAGACTTTCCGGCATAGAACGAACACCTTCCGGGCGTCGGCAGAGAAATTGTCCCTGGCAAAAAAATGGAAGGCGCCGTGCCGTGCCGGGGCCTTCCATCCGTGCGGAACAGGCATCCAGGGGGCCTACTTGGCTTCGAGATATTTCTTCTTCAACTCTCCCCAGTAGGGGGTCGCCATCAGCTTTTTCAGACCCTGATCGATCTTGCCGAGCAGCTCCTTGTCCTCCTGGCGTACGGCGTAACCGAACTGTTCGTCCGCCATCCCGAAGCCGCCGATGATCTTGACGGGTTTCTTCTTTGCCGCGTCCATCGCGGGGGCGTCATCCATGGCCGCAGCGACGATCCGTCCGTTCAAAACGTCCTCGACCGCCAGCGGCGCGGAATCGTACTGAACGAGAGAAAATTTCTTTCCGGCCTTCTTGATCAGGTTCTCATCCATCCATTTCGCTTCGGATGTGCCGCGCTGGACGCCGATCTTGTTGCCGCCGGAAAGCGCCTTCTCGGGAGTGATCTTCGCATCCTTCTTGGCCACCAGGACCTGCTTGATCGTCCAGTAGGGAATGGAATAAGCGACCTGCTTCCTGCGCTCGTCGGTGATGCTCAGGCCCGAGGCGATGATGTCGATCTTCTTTGCCTTGAGACTGGGGACGATTCCGTCCCAGTCCATCGGTTGGTGCTTGACCTTGAAGCCCATTTCCTTCGCGATCCAATCGAGCGCCTTTACGTCGAATCCATCCGGGGCGCCCGTTTTGTCCACGTAGGCGAAGGGGGGGAAATTGGCGTCGATGCCGTTGATAAGAACCTTGTCCTGGGCAAGACCCGACGAAGCGGCGATCAGGAGGACCGACAGCGCAATGCCTAAGACGCATAACCGTTTCTTCATACCGAAAATCTCCTTTCCTGTCCTGATGACTAGCGAAATCCGATTCGATGCAGCGACCATCCTCACCGGCAGGAAACGCCCGTCCCCGGCATGTCTTCTGTTGGCGAGCGGGGACTTTCGAGGTTGCCCAACATAATCAAATTCGCCGCCCCTGTCAAGAAGCCGCCCCGCCCCTGCAAAAGCTCTTGACCGCATCCGGGCTGCAAGGTATTCTCCATGCAATATCATTGTATTATCATCGCATCCCGGTCATTTTCGCGGACGTGCTCCCATGGCGGTGGGGGAGCGGCGGCACGGCGGAAAAGCGGGTTCGGGTGTCTTTCGGGCGGGCAGGTCCATTTTTCAAGGGGCCTCCCGGCAGGTGCGATCCGTGCAGGAGTGACGGAAATGACGGACGAACAAGAACGAGCGATGGTCGACAAACTGGAAGCGGTTCGGCGCTGGATCTTCGCCGTGGCGGGGCGCGGCGGACCTGCCGGGCGGGACGGAGCGGCGCCCCAGGAGATCGTCATGCATTTCCTCAACAGTCTCCTCGCGGGTCTTCCCGACGGGATCAGCATCCTGGACCGCGATCTGACGATCCTCCTGACCAATCCGGTGATGGAACAATGGTACGCCCATGCCATGCCGCTCGTGGGCAGAAAGTGTTTTGAAGCCTACCACGGACGATCCGAGCCCTGCGTGCTCTGTCCGACGGCAAGAACGCTTGCCTCGGGAAACGGCAGCGACGAGACCGTTCCACGGCTCGGACCCGGCGGAGAAACAGCGGGATGGCTCCACCTGTATTCCATCCCGTTCATCAAGGATCCGTCCACGGGCGAGACGCTGGGCATCATCGAATATGTCCGCGACATCTCCGAACGCGTCGCCGTGGAAGAGGCCCTCAAACAGTCGGAAGCGCGTTACCGGACGATTTTCGAGAATACGGGGACGGCCACGATCATCGTCGAGGAAGACGCGACCATCGTCCTTGCGAACCAGGAGATCGAGACGCTGACGGGTTTTTCGAGCGGCGAGATCGCCGGGAAAAAATGGACGGAGTTCGTGCATCCCGACGACCTGAAGAAGATGCGATCCTACCACGAGGGGCGGCGCAGCGACCCGGCATCCGCCCCCCGCCAGTACGAATTCCGGCTTCTGGACCGGCGCGGGAATGAAAAGAACGTGATCAACACCGTATCCGTCATTCCCGGGACGAGGCAGAGCGTCGCCTCCCTCCTGGACATCACCAGGCGCATCCAGGCGGAGCAGGCGCTGCGAATCTCCGAGGAGAAGTACCGCCTGATTTCCGAAAAGGCGAGCGATGCCATCTTCGTTGCCCAGGACGGCGTGATCAAGTTTCCCAATCCCACGGTGCTGGCGATGACCGGATTCTCGGCGGAAGAGCTTGCCCGCATTCCCTTCATCGAACATGTCCACCCGGAGGACCGCGACATGGTCCTTTCCGCCCACGAGAAACGAATCCGCGGCGAAGCGCTGCCCGGCACCTATCCCTTCCGGATCATCAACCGCCACGGTGTCGAATATTCCGTCGAGCTCAGCGCCACGCAGATCCTCTGGGAAGGCCGGCCGGCGACGCTGAACATGATCCGCGACATCACGCACCAGAAACAGCTGGAGTTCCAGCTCCTTCAAGCCCGGAAGATGGAGGCCATCGGTACGCTGGCCGGCGGGATCGCCCACGATTTCAACAATCTCCTCATGAGCATCCAGGGGTACGCCTCGATCATGCTTCTGAACATGCCGCCTTCCGACCCCTGCTACGAAAAGCTCAAGGCGATCGAGCGGCAGGTGCAGAGCGGCGCCGGCCTGACCCGGCAGCTCCTCGGGTTCGCGCGCGGAGGAAAATATGAAGTCCAGGCAACGGACCTGAACCTCGTCGTGGGCGAGACGGCCCGGATGTTCGGGCGCACGAAGAAGGAGATTTCGCTCCACGAGAAGTTCGGCGAGGGACTCTGGCTCGTCGAGGCGGACCGAACCCAGATCGAACAGGTCCTGCTGAATCTCTTCGTCAACGCCTGGCAGGCGATGCCGGCCGGCGGCGAAATCTTCCTTGAGACTCAGAACGTCGTCCTGGACAAGTTCTATACCGCCTCCCTGGGCATCGCTCCGGGCCGTTACGTGAAGATCGGTGTGACCGATACCGGCGTAGGCATGGATGAAAGCACGCGGCGGAGGATCTTCGAGCCGTTCTTCACAACCAAGGAGATGGGGCGCGGGACGGGTCTGGGGCTGGCCTCCGTCTACGGAATCGTCCAGGGGCACGGGGGCGTCATCAACGTTTACAGCGAAAAGGGACACGGCACCACCTTCATGATTTATCTCCCCGCGACGGACAAGGCCCCCGCTCCCGAGCCAAAGGAGAAGGAGACAATCGTCCCGGGGACGGAAACCGTCCTTGTCGTGGAAGACGAGGAAGTCATCCTCAACGTGACGAAAGACATCCTGAGCGCCTTGGGGTACTGCGTTCTGACGGCGCAGGGCGGCCGGGAGGCGATTGAACTGTATCGGTCGCGGTGCAGCGACATCAGCCTGGTGATCCTGGATATGATCATGCCGGGCATGAGCGGCGCCGAGACCTTCGATCAACTCCGGGCCGTCCGTCCGGACGTGAAGGTCCTCCTGGCCAGCGGTTACAGCCTCAACGGGCAGGCGCGGGAAATCATGGAACGCGGCTGCCTGGGCTTCATCCAGAAGCCCTTTTCCGTTCAGGAACTTTCGCTCAAAGTCCGGGACGTACTCGCGGACAGAGGAACGGGACGGGCCGCGTCATGATCGCTGATGTCCCGCCTTGAGGCTTACCGGGAGCGCAGGCGATCGCGCCGATGCCGCCTCCTGGAGATTCAGGATCCTCCCCCTGCAAAAGATCTTTCCTTCTCGCCCCGCTTTTGCTAAGGAAGTGCCGTCCATTTCTCTTCCCATCGCGGAACGAGAAACAACCCACGAAAGAGTTTTGGCGCCGGGTTTCGGAAGCGCTTCGGCCAATCCTGCTGCAGCGCCGGATTTGTACGGAAACGGCCGCAAAACGAACCGCCGGGACCGGCGTGGATGGCGGGTCCGGGAGACGGCCATGAATTCCGAAGAACGCAAAACCTGCAGCATCCTGATCATCGACGATGTTCCCCCCGACCTACAGGTCCTCGGGCCCCTGCTGGGCCGGGAAGGGTATACGCTGTCCTTTGCGATGAGCGGTGAGCAGGCTCTGGAGATGGCGGGTGCGGAGTCGTATGATCTCATCCTGCTGGACTTCCGGCTGCCGGGGATGGACGGTTGTGAAGTCTGCCGATGCCTCAAGAACGATCCCCGGACCGCCGGCATCCCCGTTATCTTCCTGGCGGCGAAAAGCGAAGCCAACGAAGTCCTGGCCGGTTTCCATCAGGGGGCGGTGGATTACATCATCAAGCCCTTCCATATCGGAGAGATCCTGGCCCGCGTCCGGACCTATCTGGAGCTGAAGAAATCGCGCGACGCCCTCGACAGCCGCAACCGTGAGCTGGAAAAAGCCCTCCTGGAAGTCCGGACGCTGCGGGGAATTCTCCCCATCTGCTCCAGCTGCAAACGGATCCGCAAGACTTCCGAGGAAGGGACCGACACCTGGATCAGCCTTTCCAATTACCTTTCGGAGAACACGGAAGCCGATCTGACCCACACCATCTGCCCGATCTGCGCGAAGAAACTTTATCCGCAGCTCTTCTGACCGCAAACCCCAAGCCATGGCTGCAAAACCGCTGATCCATCTGCAAAACATCGCCGTCCGCGTCCGCAGCAGGCGCCTCCTGCAGGATACCTCCTGGGAAATCCGGGACGGCCAGCAATGGGCGGTGATCGGTCCGAACGGGGCGGGGAAGTCCTCCCTGGTCGGAGTCCTTACCGGCGACGTTCCCTGCGTGCAGGGCCGCGTCATCCGGCGCGGCGGCGGGGACGGCGGTCCGCCGGGGGATGTCGCCGCCGTTTCCCTGGAGCTTCAGGACCGTCTCCTCTGCCGCGAGGAGCTGCGCGATGACGCCCGCGCCTTTTCGGGAAAAGATGGGCAGGGCCCGACGGTGCGGGAAACGATCGCCGACGGCTTGAGAGGTCCGGCGCCCGGCCGCATGGCGGAGATTGCGGAAATCCTGGGACTGACGGAGCTGCTGGAGCGGGACGTCCGTTTCCTTTCCACCGGGGAAATGCGGAAAGTGCTGATCGCCGGGGTTCTGCTGCGCTCTCCGGGACTGCTCGTGCTGGACGAGCCTTTCGCCGGACTGGACGAAGCCGCGCGGCGGGAGGCGGCGAAAGGCATCGACCGCCTGATGTCGTCGGGGGCGCAGATCGTTCTGGTGGCGAACCGCCTGGAGGAAATTTCCCCCGGCATCACCCATGTGCTCTGCGTCAAGGACGGCAGGGTTGTCCGTCAGGGACCCCGGAGCGAAGTCCTCACGACCGGGCTCCTCGAGGAGCTCTACGGCCGCGAAGAGGCGGATGCGGCGCCGGAGGGGCGGCAGGAGACCGCTGATTCCGGCGGCGAAGTTCCCGAGACGCTCGTCGAGATCGTCGATGCGTCGGTGCGCTTCGGCGAGGTCGTCGTATTCGACGGCTTCTCCTGGGCCATGAAACGCGGCGAACATTGGGCCGTCGTCGGACCGAACGGGAGCGGAAAATCGACGTTGCTGCATCTCATCACCGGAGACAACCTCCAGGGGTACGCCAACGACGTGTACGTGTTCGGGCGTCGCAAGGGGTCCGGGGAGAGTCTCTGGGAGATCCGTGAGAAGATCGGGTTTGTTTCACCGAAGCTGCAGAGTCTCTACCGGAAGGGATTTTCCGTGCGCGACGTCGTGGCATCCGGGCTGTTCGACTCCGTGGGACTCTACCGGCTCCTGTCGCCGGAAGGGCGGGATCTCGTCGGGCAGGCGGTCGCCCGGCTGGGGATCGGGCAGCTGGCGGACGCGCCCTTCGATCACCTGTCCTACGGCGAGAGGCGCATGGTCCTCATCGCCCGCGCGATGGTCAAGTCCCCGCTGCTCCTTATCCTGGATGAGCCCTGCAGCGGGCTGGACCGGACGAACCGGCGCCGGGTTCTGGAACGGATCGAGGCGATCGGCTGCGGGGGGCGGACCCAGCTTCTTTTCGTCACCCACCACCCCGAGGATCTCCCCCGCTGTATCAACCGGATCCTGCGGCTGGGATGAGCGTCCCCGTGCCGGCGGGAGAATCGCGGCGCGTACTTCCGGCCGCCGTCGTCACCGGATATCCCGCCCTGTCCGCGTCCCGTCCTCCGACCGCAGGATGTACAGGGGACGGCCCTTGAAACGCGAACCCTCGACGCACTGAAAATGGCGGCTGTCATAGCTGCGATCACGATTGTCGCCCATCACGAAAAAACAACCGGGAGGAATCGTCTGCGGACCCAGATTGTCGCGCGGGCTGACGGCGGCCGGCAGGGAAAATCCGTCCTCATGACGGACATAGGGTTCGTTCAGCCGGATTCCGTTGAGGAAGACGGTTTTGTTGCGGATCTCGATCCGCTCGCCCGGAAGAGCGATGACGCGCTTGAGAAAATCCTCCGGGGGATCGCCCGGGAAGGCGAGGATGACCGGTTCTCCCCGCCGGGGGGGATTTTGCGGTCCGAAGGCGCGCATCACGACCGTCTCATTTTCCGTCAGCGTCGGGAACATGGACAGCCCTTCGATTCGATAGGCCCTGTAAGACAGCGGGTTCGTGAAGATGCCCGTTGAAGGCAGGCAGTCGGGCGAGAGCTGGAGGGCGAAGACGGCGGCGTAGACGTACCAGCGCTGATACCATTGCAGGCGGCGGGGAACGGGATAACGGGCATCCCAGAGGGCGTCGGCGGCCGCGTACAGGTAGATCGCCCCCGTCACGAGCAGTTCGGCCATGGCGCCGGCGAATGTGGAGATCAGGTCGGTCAGTCCCGACGCAAGGAAAAAGGCCGTCCAGCACAAATTGACAGCAATCGCCTTGGCGGGCCGGCCGTTGTAAAGCTGCCCGAGTCCGATGCCCGCAAGCGAAAGGGCAAGGGCGGCCAGCGGGCGTCTTTTCTTCACGAGCGTCATCGAGGTCTTCTTCAAAATCTTTCTTTGTCTGCTCAATACCACAACGCGCGGCAAAACCGTACGGCAGGTTCATGGGGAAGAATCCGTCAGAGGATGGTTTCCGGGAGGCTTGGACGTTCAGACGCGGGCAGAGGCGGGCTGCGTTTCCATGGCATTCTTCACGGCCAGCCCGATCCGTTCGATCTGGTAGGGTTTCCGCACATACTCCCCGGCTCCGAGGCGCTGGGCTTCCTTCACACGTTCGGTCTCCGAGTAGCCGCTGACGATGATCGCCTTCTGCCCCGGATGCAGGTCGAGGACGCGGCGGTAGGTCTCCAGCCCGTCGATGCCGGGATCCATGACCATGTCCAGGAGCAGCAGGTCGGCCCTGTTCGCTTTCAGGTATTCCAGCGCCTCTTCGCCGCTCGTTGCCGTGGACACGCGGTAACCGAGCCGGCGCATCAGGATGGAGGCGATTTCCCTCTGCTCTTCCACGTCGTCCACGACGAGGATCGACTGTCCCGCGCCCTGGTACTCCTCCATCTTGAAGGTGGAGAAGTGGCGCGGCACTTCCCGGCGCGTGGCGGGGAGATAGATGGAGAAAACGGTGCCGCCGCCCGCACGGCCGGCGACTTCGATGTATCCGCTGTGGTCCTTGACGGTTCCCCAGACGACGGCGAGTCCCAGGCCCGTACCGCTGCGGCCCATCACCTTCTTGGTATAAAAAGGCTCGAAGATCCTCTCCAGATCGTCTTCGGAAATGCCGATGCCCTCGTCAGACACCGAGAGAACGACGTAATCCCCTTCCGTCACCTCGTCATAGCCGCGGACCGGCCGGTCGATGTAGGCGTTCCGGGTCCGGATGGTGATTGTTCCGGCCTGCTGCATGGCCTCGGCCGCGTTGGAGAGGAGATTCATCACCGTCTTCGAGAGGTGGACGGAAGAACCCGCGACGTTGAGGAGATTCGCTTCCAGGTTCGCCTCGAACGTCACGTGCGGATGGAAACTCTTGAGCTTTTCATGCTCAGGCGTCTGAAGGTGCTCGGCGATGATCGTATTGAGATTGAAAACCTCGTCGGGTATGGCCCCGCGTCTTGCGAGCGTCAGGAGGTCCTGGACGATGGCCGCCGCCTTCTCACCGGACTTCTGGATCGTCAGAATCGGTTTCCGCAGGGGGCTGTCCGGCGGGAGCTGCATGAGCAGAAGTTCCGGATAGCTCACCAGTCCCCCGAGGATGTTGTTCAGGTCGTGCGCCACGCCGCCGGCAAGCGTGCCCAGTGCTTCCATCTTCTGGGACCGCTGCAGGCGCGCCTCGAGGAGCTTTTTCTCCTCCTCCGTCTGTTTGCGGACGGACAGGTCTCGATTGTAAACGACGCAGCCGATGAAGTTGCCCTCGCCGTCGTACATCGCCTTTTCTTTGCGCCAGACGGGCAGGACGGATCCGCTCTTGCAGAGGAGTTCCACCTCGCCTTCGACGTAGCCGTTCACCTTGAGCTGGTTGAACTTGCGCTCGAAGACCGACCGGCTCGCTTCGGCGAAGGTTTCCTTCGTATGCCGGCCGATCAGCTCCTCCCGGCGGAAGCCGAGCAGGGTGAGTTGCGTCCGGTTGCAGTCCAGGAGGTAGCCGCGGCCGTCCAGAACCTCCACGCCGTCCGGGGCGGCTTCGAAGAGCAGTTTGTAATTGTCCTTCTTGTCGAGGTTTCGGGTGATGTCGCGGATCATGCGATACAGCTCGAAACTCTCCAGGGCGTTTGCGCTGGCGAGCAGGATGATCGACAGCAGCGAAAGGAAGATATCGGGGATATGCGGGGTTTCCCCGCCGATCAGGCCGGCAAACATCCCCCGGGTGCGCGAAGAAGTGGTCATCACGTGCAGGATGATCTGTTTCTGGCGGTCCGCAGTGGCCACGATGACCGGCCGTTTCTCGCGGAGCGCCCAGGCGAAGACCTCGTTTTCGACAAGGACGTCCACCTCTCCGGCCATGTAGGGGCCGAAGGATCCGGGGTTCGTATGAACGGCCGTGAACTCCTGATTCTGCTCATTGACGAGGAAAAAAGAGATGGCCTCGAATTCCATCAGCGTCTGGATCCGGTTGCGGGTTTCCTGCAGAATCACCTCGGAACTATGGAGCTTGTTGATGCTGGATTGAAAATCCCCCAGGGAGGCCGCCATCTCCAGCGCATCGAGCGTATAGCGGTTCGCCTTCTCCAGGAAGCGGACACGCTTCTCAAGGTAGGGGATGTTCTTGATGCAATCAGTTTTTGCCCGCGTTGCCATAAAAAAACCTGAAAATCTCGCCTGATTGGCGGTCAGCCTGCTTGATGATCAGAGGCAGGGTGTTTTCAGACAGGTTGATTGTTTTCCAAACGGCCTCGTGCAGCTTGGGGATCAACCTCTGGCTGCTGCAGCCGCCGGCGACGGCATGGGTCACGATGTCCGCCAGATTGAGAATTGCCGGTTCCAGCGGGCTTCTGGACGCCAATGGGTCGTGGTGATGCGTCACGACATTTTCCAGTGAAAAAGGCAGTTTCCACTGTTCCAGGAGCTTCCCGCCGATGGTTGCATGGTCGAAACCCAGCCGGTCCCGTTCGAGTTCGTAAAGGACATGGCCGTTTCGCTTCGCGGCCTGAAGCATCTCACAGGAGATTTCGGGCGCATGCTGGAGCAGCAGGAGGCGGCCGATGTCGTGGAACAGTCCGGCAACGAAAAGGCGCTCGCTGTTCTGAATGTTCTTGTAGCCGGCGAGGATGCGCCCGACCGTTCCGCAGATGATGCTGTGGCGCCAGAACATCCGCATGTCGATGTAGGCGGAGGGCACCTTGCGGAAAGCGTCGATGAGGCTGACGCCCGTTGCGAGCGTGCTGAGCTGATTCGTGCCGACGATGGAGACGGCCCTGAACAGGCTGTCGATCTTGGAGGGGAATCCGTAAAAGGCGCTGTTGACGATTTTCAGCAGCCGGGCGGAAAGACTCGTATCCTTGCTGATGAGGTTGGCGATGTCGAAGGCCGAACTGTTGGGCCGGGTGATGGTTTCGTTGATTTTCAGAAAGATGCCGGGCAGGGTCGGCAGCTTGATTTCATGATTCAGGAGCGCCGCGGCGTTCGGAGGCGCGGCTTTCGCGATGTGCGGAGGCGCCGGAAGACCGTTGCCGTTGCCGCCGACCGATGCGGCTTCATCCCCCTGCAGGATCTCGCGGGCCTTGCGGGCGACGCACAAATGATAGAGCTCCCGTACGGCGGGATGCTCGATGTCGTTGAGCGCGAAGCGGTCGCGGGTCAGCTTTTCGGCCGCCTCCAGAGTCGCGGAGTCGATGTCTTCGGTCAGTTGCTGCTCGACCTCTTCCTTCGTGACTCCTTGAATGTTCGCCTCGACGACCCCCCACATCTTCAGGATCCGGATGTGCTTGTCCGTAAGCGCCGTGGCGCTGGCGGCAATGAAGCGGCCGTTGCGGTCGCGCACGTCCTCGGCAAGGACCATGCCTTCCTTCAATGCGGTGATGTTGATGAGCCCCATGGTTCGATACCCAATAAGAACCGAGCAGGTTTCTACTGTGCTATATCGTCGCGTTGCCGGTAATTCTTTAACCCTTTTTCAATAAGATTTGCCATTTGACGAATCGATAGCTAATATAGACGAAATTTTGCCTTGAAATGCCTCCTTTGGAAGAACTGCAGAAAGGGAATATCCTGCTTCCGTCCCCAGGGATTGCCGGGGATCGGAGCGAGACGGGAAACCGCATGACGGCGTTCGATGATCGCGCAATAGCAGGACTTTTGAGAGTTTTTCGCGCTTGGGCGCAGCCCGCACAATCTTCTCCAAGGCAGTGCAGGATGCTGGCCTGCCTGCTGCTCGCGGGGCTGGTCCTCGGAGTCGCCGCCGGTCCTGCCGCTTCGTCTGAAGCCTTTCCGCAACCGGCCGGCGCGGTAAACGATTTCGCCGGCGTTGTGCCCCAGGAAACGCGGGCGAAGATGGAGGACCTGAGCAGGGAGGTCCTTCAGAAGACAGGTGTTTCCGTCGTCGTGGCCGCCGTGGAAACGATCGGGGAAGGCGATGTGAATGATTATGCAAACCGCCTTTATTCCGCCTGGGGGATCGGAAAGAAGGGCGAGGACCGGGGCGTTCTCATCCTGCTGGCCGTGCGGGAACGCCGGATCCGCATTGAGACGGGCTACGGCGTGGAAGGCATTCTCCCCGACGGGCTGACCGGCGAGATTCTGGACCGCTACGCCATCCCGCAGCTGAAGAAGAACGATTTCGGTCCCGGCCTCTATAATGCCCTTGCCGCCGTTTCCGCGGTCGTCGCAAAGGATGCAGGCGTCGAACTGACGGGTCTGCCCCGCCGGGAATCCCGTGCCGGAGGAAAACGCGTCCGGGATGGGAACTGGCTGACGCCGGTTCTCCTGATCTTGGTTGCGGCGGTGCTTCTTGGAACGCGGAGGGGCCGCGAAGATGTCCTGCCGTTCCTGCTGTTGCTGCTTGCCAGCGGGGCCGGCCGGGGCGGGGGCGGTTTCGGCGGCTTCGGCGGGGGCGGCTTCGGCGGATTCGGCGGCGGGAGCAGCGGCGGCGGCGGCGCCAGTCGGGGATTTTAATCGTTGTTGAAAAAGATCGGCAATCGCGGCAGAATCAACTCCTCTGAAGTTGAATCCGGCAGCGAGCGCATTCCCCGCGGCGTGCCGCGGGGGGATGCGAGCGAATGATGTTCAAGATCCCTTCCTTGGGGATCGAGGATTCTCCGGAGCTTGCTCCGAGAGCTTCAATTCTGCAAAGGCCGAAGTGGCGGTCGGGAGGAATGCATGGCGAAGAGGCCCGATAAGCCGGAAGAGATCTTTCCGGAATTTCGTGAGGATTTCCAAACGCTGTTCGGAGGCGAACTCGTCGCGATCATTCTGTACGGAAGCGGCGCTGCGGGCCGATATGTTCCCGGCCGGTCCGATATCAACTTCCTCATCGTCCTGACGGAAGCGGGCGTGGAGCGGATCGATCGCGCCATCGACACCGTCAAGCGCTGGCGGAAGCGCGGGGTCTCGACGCCGCTCTTCATGACGCCGCCCTATGTGCGGGACTCCCTGGATTCCTATCCGATTGAGTTTCTGAACATGAAACGCGAGCACGTTCTGGTCTGCGGGCAGGACGTGCTCCAGGATCTGGCCTTCGAGCCGGTGCACCTGAGGCTCCAGATCGAGCGGGAGCTGAAGGGGAAGATCCTGCACCTGCGCACCGGTTTTCTCGAAGCGGAAGGGGATGCCAGGAAATTGCGGGAGCTGATTCGTGTTTCCCTGACGGCCTTCCTGTCGCTCTTCACCGCCCTCCTGTATCTCAAGGGCGCCGCCGTTTCCTCCGACCGCAGGGAAATCGTGCGCGCGGTGTCCCGTATCCTGCCGATGGACGAGACGGTTTTCCTCCGCTGCCTGGATATCCGCGAGGGCTCGGACGGCCTGTCTTCGGCGGGCGTGAAAGAGGTTTTTCAAGGTTACATGAGAGAGATCGAACGGCTCTGCGGAAGCATCGACCGGGCCGAGCTTTAGCATAGCGGGACAAAATCGAAGACGGGGGAGGAACAGATGAGCAAGACAAAGATGATTCTGATTGCAGTGGCGGCCGTCATCGTCCTCGGCGGCCTTTCGCTGTATGGATTTTTCCAGGGGACATACAACACGTTCGTTGCGAAGGATGAGACGGTGAAATCGTCCTGGGCGCAGGTCGAAAATCAGCTGCAGCGCCGCTACGACCTGATCCCCAATCTGGTGGAAACCGTGAAGGGATACGCCAAGCAGGAAAAGGACGTCCTCGTCGAGGTGACGAACGCGCGGGCCAGGGTGGGCGGTGCAGCGACGGTCCCCGACAAGATCAGCGCCAACAATGAGCTTTCTTCGGCCCTGAGCCGGCTGCTGGTTGTGGTCGAACGCTACCCGGATCTGAAATCCAGCGCGAACTTCATGCGTCTGCAGGATGAACTGGCAGGGACGGAAAATCGTATCTCCGTCGAACGCCGGCGTTACAACGAAGCCGTGCAGGCCTACAACGTCGCCATCCGCAGTTTCCCGGCGAATCTGCTGGCGGGCCTCTTCTCCTTCGAGAAGGCGGCCTTTTTTGAGGCGCCTGCCGCTGCGAAGTCCGCCCCGCAGGTGAAGTTCTAGCCTGCGGATTTTCCCGCGGCGCACAGCCGCGACAGCCCCTCCCCCGTGAAAAGCGGGGAAGGAGAACGAAAGGGGGAATCCGAGCATGTTGCCTTTCCGGAAGATTCTTCAACCCACGGATTTCAGCGATCCGTCCGTGGTGGCGCTGGCGGCCGCCAAAGAGCTGGCTGCGCAGTTTTCCGCCGAACTCTCCGTCGTTCACGTCGTTTCGGCCGTGCCGCTGCTGCCGGTCATGGAGGGGACGTCCTCCTTCGACGTTGAAACGTACCAGGCGGAGCTGATCGCCTGTTCGCGGCAGGCCCTTGACGACCTGATCCGGAAGCACTTTCCGAACGGCGGAGTCCGTTCCGAGCTGCTGCACGGCAATCCCGCCGATCAGATCGTGCGCATTGCGGAGAAGGAAGGCATCGACTTGATCGTCCTAGCTACCCACGGACAAACGGGCTGGCGCCATCTTGTCTTCGGATCGGTCGCGGCGCGCGTGGTCCGGCTTGCGCCCTGTCCGGTTCTGACGGTGCGCGCGCCCTACGCCGAAAAGCCGTGAAGGATTCCCGGGGACATTCTTCGCCCCGGGACGGCTGAAACGGTCGGCAGGAACGTCTTTGCCGGCCAAGCTGCGCCAACAAGACGGCCCATGTGGAAGGAACTCTTCCTTGGGAGTCAAAAGGCTCTCCGGACCTTGCTCCGGAGAGCTTCAGGGCGGCGATCCTCAAATTCTCCAAAAATCTCACGAGGGGGAATCCCGGGTGGATGGGATGAATCGAGAAAGCAGCGGGCGGCGATGGGTGAAGGAAATTTCCGATCGTGCCGGGAAGGCTTTACAGTTCCTGCGCGAGGTCCTCTACGGATACACCACCCACGAACTGAGCCTGGAATTAAGGAAGGAACGAGCCCAGGTGGAGAGGCTCTTCATGCTCGCCGTCTTCGGCGACCTCATCGGTCTGCCCATTCTCCCTCCTTACTATTCCATGCGAATCCTGCCCTTCATCGTTCCGTCGCTGCGGAACTGGAAGCGGAGTCTGCTGAGGGAGAGGGATTTGACGGACTTGGCCACAGCAGATCTCTAGGATAGGAGGCTGCTCATAAACGCCCGTCTGCTGCGTTTCACCCACCCTCAGCCGTTCAACGTACGTTCCAGTACGCCTCACGGCTCAGGATTTCGGGAGCCTTGCATCCGGGCATTTCTGAACAGCCCGGAGGGAAACAACCTTCTCGTCACCTCGTCTGGCCTTCGACTGCAAATCCCCGGTGATTAGAGTCCTTGCGGCGCGCCGCTCGGTGCCGGCCTGGTCTTCCAGATGCCGTCTTCCATGACGATCCGCGAGGGTTGGCCGGGTGCTGAAGGCGACCGGCGGCCCGATAAGGAATACTTCGGGTCGTTGGGCAGGAGAACGCCGTAGATCTCCCCCTCGGCGAATGCCTCCGGGAGGATCGGCTCGATCCGGCGGTGCGAGGCGGCGGAAAACAACGCATCCGCCGTCGCAAAGGCGGCGAGTTCCTCCACCGTCCTCAGCGTCGGCGGCATGAGAACGATCATCCTCTCCCGGTGGAGGGAAAGGGCCTCCCCGGGCGTCAGCCACTGGCATTCCGTCATTTCGGCATGATCCTGCAGGGCTGTCTGTCCAGCGGGCAGGCGCGCCAGAAAGAACCTCGCGTCGAAACGGCGCGGCTCCACTGCGGGCGTAATCCAGCGGGAATAGGGAACCAGCCGGTCGAGGGCATAGCGGAGCTTCTCGTAGCGGGCGATGTCCGCCAGGCTCAGCGAGCGGCTGCGCAGCCCGCCCCGGCAGGCCGAGCGGCGCACCGCCGCGGCCGGACCTGCGGAATCGAGCAGACGGCCGTCGCGCGCATTGGCCAGCAGGATTCCCGATTCTTCGAAGGTCTCCCGGACGGCCGCCACAAAAAGACCGCGGGCTTTTGCGACGGCCAGCGAAGGTTCCTGCAGAAGGAGATTTACGCCGGGCGGCGGGGCGTCTAGGCAGGGGAGGAGTTCATCCGCCATGTCGGCATCATCCAGCCGGCCGCCGGGAAACACAAAGGCTCCTCCCATGTAGGTCTGACGCCGGTGGCGGCGCATGAGGAGCACCTCGAACGGCCTCCCGGGATCTTCGCGGACGATGATGACGGTCGCCGCATCGAACGGTTCGACTGGCACCGCCGTCGGCGATTTCAGGAATTCTCTCAGCATGGTCGGAATCGGTTCCCTCCCGAAGATCTTCACCCACCCCAAGGAGTGGAATCTTTTTCACTCTGTGCTCATCGAGCCAGCATGCCGCCGTCGTCAACCAGGACATGGCCCGTCATGTAGGCCGAGGCGTCGGAGGCCAGGAAAACCGCCACGGCCTTGATGTCGTCCCTGTCGCCGACGCGGCGCATCGGGATCAACTCCAGTATCCGGTTTCGGGCCGCCTGAAATTCCGGCTTCTCGATATAGGACATCATGTCCGTGCGGAAAAAACCCGGGGCGATGGCATTGACGCGGATCTTGTACGGAGCAAGCTTCACCGCCAGGTTCATGGTGAGAAGGTTGATCGCCGCCTTGGTTGAGTTATAGGGAACGGCGGGATGGGTCGCCTCGTCGGTGCCCCGGAATCCCATGACGGAGGAGAGGTTGATGATGTTGCCGCCGCCCTGGTTCTTCATGACGGCTGCGACCTTTTGCGAGAGGATCCACACGCCGCGAACATTGACATTGAACAGCTGGTCCCAGCGCTCCAGCGGGAATTCCAGCGTCGGCGCCCCCCAGCTCGCCCCGGCGTTGTTGACGAGGATGTCGATCCGGGGAAATTTCTCCAGGACCGTCCCGATCATGGCATCGATCTCCTCCGGCTTCCCCATGTCGCAGGCGACCGGCAGGACCCGCACGCCGAAATTCCGCCGGATTTCCTCTGCGGACGCTTCGAGATTCTTCATCTTGCGCGACGCAAGGACCAGATCCGCGCCGGCTTCTGCGAATCCCTCCGCGATGAATTTTCCGATCCCCCGCCCGCCGCCCGTGACGAGCGCCATCTTCCCGCCCAGCTTGAACATGTCCTGCAGTTTCACGACGACCTCCTGTGGCGCATAGGGCCTTTCCGTTCCGCCTGGGGGGGAGGAACCGGAAGGCCGCGCATTGTAGCGGTGTCGGCTTCTTTTTGTCAAATCCTTCCGCCGCCGTGCCTCCGCCGTGCCTCCGCCGCCCTGATCGGTGGACAACTCTCTGTCATCATTGAAATTCCTGTGAAGAAGGCGTGCAGGGAGAAAATGAGGCGCCGATGTTGACACGCAGGAAACAATGATTACATTGGGGCATAATCCTTTGAAAATAGGGGAATGATGGTAGAAAGGGCAGAGAAATCCTTCGTTTTCATCGGAGTTTGTCGCAGGATCCGGACGCGCGTCGGTGCGCTCACCCCTGGCCGGACCAGTTTCCCGTAGAAGTTCTTGCATTTGCCGCCATTTAGAAGGAGCGGCGAATGATCCAATGAGTTCAAGGAGGTAGAAGCATGAAAATAAGACCCTTGCAGGATCGAGTACTGGTGTTGAGGACGGAAAAGGACGAAAAGACGGCGGGTGGGATCATCATTCCCGACACGGCCAAGGAAAAGCCCCAGGAGGGCAAGGTTGTTGCCGCCGGACCTGGGAAAAGAGACAAAGAGGGCGCGCTCGTTCCCCTCGACGTGAAGAAGGGCGATAAGATCCTCTTCAGCCGCTATGCCGGCAATGAGGTCAAGATCGACGGCGTGGAGCACCTTATCATGCGTGAAGACGACATTCTCGGCGTTATCGAATCATAGCGAAAAGGAGGACAGGAGAAGATGGCAGCAAAAGAAATCAAATACAGCGGGATTGCCCGTGAAAGGATCATGACGGGTGTCGACACCCTGGCCAATGCCGTCAAGGTTACCCTGGGGCCGAAGGGACGGAACGTATTGATCGAAAAATCGTGGGGCGCCCCGAACATCACCAAGGACGGCGTCACGGTCGCCAAGGAGATCGAGCTGGAGGACAAGTTCGAGAACATGGGAGCCCAGATGGTCAAGGAAGTCGCTTCCAAGACCTCGGACACGGCCGGAGACGGCACCACGACCGCGACCGTGCTCGCGCAGAGCATCTATCGCGAAGGGTCGAAACTGGTCGCCGCCGGGATGAATCCGATGTCGCTCAAGCGCGGCATTGACAAGGGTGTCGCCATCGTCGTGGCGGAATTGAAGAAGATGAGCAAGACGATCCGGGACAAGAAGGAGATCGCCCAGGTCGGCAAGGTATCGGCGAACAACGACAGCACGATCGGCGATATCATCTCCGAAGCGATGGAGAAGGTTGGCAAGGAGGGCGTCATCAC